>NZ_JBSFVT010000005.1:0-555488 GCF_053592455.1 Streptomyces sp. NPDC002676
CCGCAG
The DNA here is from genome assembly GCF_053592455.1 of Streptomyces sp. NPDC002676. Classification (NCBI taxonomy): domain Bacteria; kingdom Bacillati; phylum Actinomycetota; class Actinomycetes; order Kitasatosporales; family Streptomycetaceae; genus Streptomyces; species Streptomyces sp. NPDC002676. The sequence continues at coordinate 7 of NZ_JBSFVT010000005.1, forward strand.
CAGATCGGCCTCCTCGTAGTAGCGGTGCCCGTTGCTCCCGATCCATGCGGGCGGCAGCAGGCCGATCTCGTCGTAGTGCCGCAGCGTCCGCGATGTCACCTTGGACATCCGCGCCACCTCCGCGATCGACCAGGCCATGCCGGTGCCTCCCTCGCCGGGCCGGTCTCTCCGGCCACACACATGACCGTAGAAGTTGCCGCAACGGAAAGCGCAAGCCCGAAACCCTCTTGGACAGGCACCAGGGCCTGACCCGTCGGACAGGCCCTAGTAATCAAGCCAGTTGAGACGATCTCTTAAAGCCCTCCGCAGCCCAACCCGGGGGTTTGACGCGGTGGTGATCGGGGAGCCACAGCGCACCTTCTACGGCAACCAGTTCGGCAACACGTTCCCCGTTTTCGTGCACTTCCGCATCCCGCTGTGGGTGCCGGAGGTCGGCGGCCCGATCGACCCGGACAACGAGGCGCACGATCTGGTCATGTCCGTCTTCGGCGGCATGAGCAAGGGAGAACGCAACCGCATCAAGATCCGGGTACGGACCGCGATGGGCTCCCAGGCCCAGCTCCAGGGCCGCTATCTGGGCGGGCGACCGCCCTACGGCTACCGGATCACCGACGCCGGCCCCCACCCCAATCCTTCCAAGGCCGCCGTCGGAGGGCGCATCCACAAACTCGAGCCCGACCCCGCTGCCGCGCCCGTCGTGCAGCGGATCTTCACCCTGTACGTCGACGGTATGAGCTACGCGGCCATCGCCGCCCAGCTCACCCGCGAGCTCATCCCGTGCCCCTCCGCCCACGACGCCGCCCGCAATCCGCACCGCAAGAAGACCGCATGGCAGGCCGGTGCGGTGAGAGCGATCCTCATCAACCCCCGCTATACCGGCTACGAGGTCTGGAACAAGCAACGCAAGGAAGAACGCCTCATCGACGTCGACGACGTCACCCTCGGCCACCGCACCAGCATGACCCACAATCCCGCCACGGAGTGGATCCGCTCCAACGAACCCGCCCACGAAGCGATCATCAGCCCCGATCTCTTCGAGGCCGCCGACACCGTCCGCAGACAGCGAGCCCGTACCCAGACCCGGCAGGAACGCACCGGAAAGCAAAGCGCACGCCCCTACGTCTTGCGCGGACGGGTCCGGTGCAGCCTGTGCGGGCGCAAGATGCAGCCCGCCACCATCCGCAACAGCGTCTACTACCGCTGCGAATTCAAGGACCAAGAGCAGGCTCTCTACCCCGACCTCACCCACCCGCGCACCGTCTACCTACGGGAAGACGTCGTCTGCCGGCCCCTCGACCAGTGGATCGCCCGGGCCTTCGCCCCCGACCGGCTCACCACCACCATCGAAGCCCTCACCCACGCAAACGCCGCAGCAACCACCCAAGAGACGCAGACACCCGAGCAGGCCCAAGCACGCCAGACGATCAAGGACTGCGAGCGCCGGCTCGCCCGCTACCAGGCAGCCCTCGAAGCCGGAGCCGACCCCACCGTCGTCACCCAGTGGATCAACGACGCACAGCAGGACAAAGAGGCGGCACGGAAGAAGCTGGACGCGCTCCCCACCGTCACTCGCAAGAAGGAATCCCCACCCGACGCGCGACAGATCCGACAGATCACTGAGAGCCTCGGAGGAATTGCACAGCGCATCCATGCAGCCGAAACCGAGAAGAAAGGCCCGCTCTACGAAGCCCTCGGGATCGAAATCACCTATGAACACGCAACGAGGACCGCGACCGTAAGGTCGAGGCCCTCGTCTCCGTATCGTCAATCGTTGTGTCCGAGGGGGGACTTGAACCCCCACGCCCGATAAAGGGCACTAGCACCTCAAGCTAGCGCGTCTGCCATTCCGCCACCCGGACCAGGTGTCTGCCGCCTGACCGGGGCTGTTCCCCGCGGCGACATGGACAACAATACCAAGCTTTCGGAGTGCGTTTCACCTGCGTATCCGCCTGCCGAGGGCAGTGGCCGGCCTGCACGAACAGTGACCGGACGGTCGCATCCTGAAGACAGGATCCTGCATACACATGGGGCTCCCCTCTCTCTACGATCTGCTCACCGATCATCGGAGGGGGAACACCGTATGGACGCCACACCGTCATACCCGGACGGCGAGGAGCCGGGGCGCCGGGTCACCAGTCTCGAGCTCTTCTTCGACCTGGTCTTCGTCTTCACACTCACCCAGCTGACGGTGCTGCTCGCGCACGACCTGTCGTTCGCGACGGCCGCCCGGGGGGCGCTGATCCTGGTCGTGCTGTTCTGGATGTACGGCGCCTACGCCTACCTCACCAATCAGGTGCCACCCGACCGGCCGTCCCGGCGGCTGCTGCTGATGCTCGGCATGGGCGCGTTCCTGGTGTGCGCACTGGCGATCCCGCGGGTCTTCGACGACACCGGTGTGGTGTTCGGCCTCGGCTTCCTCCTGGTGGTCGTCGTGCACACGGCGCTGTACACGCGCAGCCACGGCTGGGACTCCGTCTGGTACGGCGCCTCGAACGGCCTGGCCGCCCTGTCGGTGACCGGTGCGGGCCTGGTCCACGGCCTTGCGGCCGACGGCCTGTGGCTGCTCGCGCTCGCTCTGCAGTTCGTGACGCCGTACGTCGCGGAGCACGGGCCCGGCCGCCGGGACGGGCGCAGCGCGGCGACGATGCGGGTGCAGCTGGGCAGCCTGGACCCGGCGCACTTCGTGGAGCGCCACGGACTGCTGCTGATCATCGCGTTCGGCGAGTCCGTGATCTCCATCGGTGTCGGCATCGGTGATCTGCCGCTCACGCCGGGCCTGTTCGGCGGCGCGTTCCTGGCGCTCGCCCTCGCGGTCGCGCTGTGGTGGACGTACTTCGTTCGCGACGAGGAGGCCGCGGAGGACGCGTTCCGTGCGACACCTGCCCCACAGCGCTGGCGGCTGGCGATGAACGCCTACTACTACGCGTTCCTGCCGATGCTCCTGGGCATCGCCTACCTGGCGACAGGGGTCAAGAAGACGATGGGGCACCTGGACGAACATCCGCACTGGGGACCGGCGTTGGCGCTGGCGGGCGGGGTGGCCCTGTTCCTGGCGGGCGACGCGGCCTTCCGAACGGTCATGGGGCTGCGGCCGGTTCGCCACCGCGCGGCCACGGCCCCGCTCGCCCTCGCGACCGCCCCTGTCGCCGTCCGGCTTCCGGCCTACGCCGAACTCCTGCTTCTGGTGGCCGTGTTGGTGGTCATGCTGGCGCTGGAGTCGCACCATTACTCGACGCAGGCGGGCGCGGAGCAGCCGGCCCCGGCCTGAGGCACCCGGGAGTCAGACCCTGCTGCGCTGACGGTAGGAGTGGCGGGTGCGCTCGGTGTGTTCGCGCATCAGGCGGGAGGCGAGCTGCTCGTCTCCGTCGATGATCGCGTCGATCAGCTCCTGGTGCTCCGTCCACGAGGTGTCGCCGCGCAGGCCGGCCACCGGGGTGTGGCACCAGCGGACCCTGCGGTCGACCTGTGCGGCGAGTCCGGCGAGGACCGCGTTGCCGGACAGTTCCATGATCTTGGCGTGGAAGGCCGCGTTGAGGGCCACGGCCCGGGCGACGTCGTCGGCGGCGTCGCACGCACGCCCCTGCTCCACGATGTCCCGGAGCGCGTCGATGCCGGCCCGGTCGGCGTTGGCGGCGGCCAGGCGGGCGGCCTCCGCCTCCAGCAGCGTACGGACCGCCAGAAGCTGGTCGGCCTCCTCCTCGGTCGGCTCGTGCACGAACGCGCCCTGGGCGGGCCGCAGTTCGACCCAGCCCTCGGTGTTCAGCCGCTGCAGCGCCTCACGCACCGGCTGCCGGGAGACGCCGAGGTGGGCGGCGAGTTCGCTCTCCACGAGATGCTGGCCGGGCTGCAGGGCGTGGGTGGTGATGAGTTCCAGCAGCGCCTCGTAGACACGGTCACGCAGCGGGCCGGGGCGCTCCAGCTTGGGCACGGACCCCTGCGGCAGCCCGGTCGACAACATCGCGGTCCCCCTCCTGGGCGGTCTGCCGTACACCGTGCACGGTATGCAGTACACAGTGGACCGCCCCCCATGGATTGTCTTTCGTCCACAACCTACGGCGCACGGTACTGGCGAGCGCCGCGCTCGGGCGCCTCACACCAGGGGCATCTCAGGGGCATCTCAGGGGCAGCGGACGACCTGTCCGGCGTACGACAGGTTCCCGCCGAAGCCGAACAGCAGCGCCGAGTCGCCGGAGCGCACCGCGCCCCGCTCGATCAGCTTGGACAGGGCGAGCGGGATGCTGGCGGCGGAGGTGTTACCGGATTCGGTGACATCGCGCGCGACCACGGCGTTGACGGCGCCGAGTCTATCGGCGAGGGGCTCGATGATGCGCAGGTTGGCCTGGTGCAGTACGACCGCGGCGAGGTCGGCGGGCTCGATGCCGGCCTTCTCGCAGGCGCGGCGGGCGATGGCCGGCAGCCGGGTGGTGGCCCAGCGGTAGACGCTCTGCCCCTCCTGCGCGAACCGGGGCGGAGTGCCCTCGATCCGCACGGCGTGCCCCATCTCCGGCACCGAACCCCACAGCACCGGCCCGATCCCGGGCTCCTCCCCCGGCGCGCAGGCCTCGACGACAGCGGCCCCGGCCCCGTCGCCGACCAGGACGCAGGTGGTGCGGTCGCTCCAGTCGGTGATCTCGGACATCTTGTCGGCGCCGATGACGAGGGCCCGGGTGGCCGCACCGGCCCGGACGGTGTGGTCGGCGGTGGCGAGGGCGTGCGTGAACCCGGCGCAGACGACGTTGACGTCCATGGCGGCGGGCTGCGGGATGCCGAGCCGGGCCGCGACCCGGGCGGCGGTGTTCGGGGAGCGGTCGATCGCGGTGGAGGTGGCGACCAGCACCAGGTCGATGTCGTCCGCGGTGAGCCCGGCGGCGGCAAGGGCCTTGGCGGCGGCGTGCGCGGCGAGTTCGTCGACGGGTTCGTCGGGGCCCGCGATGTGCCGCGTGCGGATGCCCACCCGGCTGCGGATCCACTCGTCACTGGTGTCCACCATGCCGGCCAGGTCCTCGTTGGTGAGCACCCGGGCGGGCTGGTAGTGACCGATCGCCGTGATGCGCGAGCCGTTCATGGGCGTATTCCCTCGTTGCCGTGGGTAGCGGGACGCCCCAGTCTGTTCGGTGACTCACGGGTACGAGGGCAGGTGAAGCCACAGGAATCGAACGCTGTGATTGTCGGCTTCCCTCAGGTCATGCCGCTGCCGGGTCGGTTTCTCCATCGATGTGCAGGACAATAGGTCGTGAAGGTCACCTCTGCGCAAGACAGTGCGGTGACCTTCGGCACTCTCTGCATCAAGGGCCGTTTCGGCTGCCAGCACGTACAGAACCGGGGCTGATCAGGACATGGGACGAGTCACGGAACGACGCAAGGTCCTCCGCATCCGGGACGGGGCGGTCTCCACCCGGCCGGACACCCTCGTCGCCGAGGAGCCCCTGGAGATCCGGCTCGACGGCAAGCCCCTCGCGATCACCATGCGCACGCCCGGTGACGACTTCGCGCTGGCGGCGGGTTTCCTGGTGAGCGAAGGCGTCCTGGCCGCTGCATCCGATGTGCAGAACATTGTCTACTGTGCCGGGGCGACGGTAGACGGTTCGAACACCTACAACGTGGTCGACGTGAAGACCGCCTCAGGTGTCGTCCTGCCGGACTTCACGTTGGAGCGGAACGTCTACACCTCCTCGTCCTGCGGGCTGTGCGGCAAGGCCAGCCTGGACGCGGTGCGCACGACGGCCCGCTGGCCCATCGCCGACACTCCCCCGGTCCGGGTCACGCCGGAGCTGCTGGCCGGCCTGCCGGACCGGCTGCGGGAGGCCCAGCGGGTGTTCGACCGCACGGGCGGCCTGCACGCGGCGGCCCTGTTCACCGAGGACGGGGAACTGCTGGACATACGGGAGGACGTGGGCCGGCACAACGCGGTCGACAAGCTCGTGGGGCGGGCCCTGCGGAACGGGGAACTGCCGCTGTCGCGGACCATCCTGCTGGTGTCGGGCCGGGCCTCGTTCGAGCTGGTGCAGAAGGCGGTGATGGCGGGCATTCCGGTGCTCGCGGCGGTGTCGGCGCCGTCGTCCCTGGCCGTGGACCTGGCCGCCGAGACGGGTCTGACCCTGGTGGGCTTCCTGCGGGGCAGCTCGATGAACGTGTACGCGGGCGAGGACCGCGTCGCCCTGCGGGCCGAGGCCGCCCAGGGCTGACCGGCGTCCCCACGGCAGGGGTCAGTGGGCCGTGAGGCGTACTTGAGCGGACGTCACGACCGTGCCGAGCCTCGGGAAGTCGAGCCGGGTGGATGCCTCGTGCTCGGCGGCGGTGAAGGCGGTCATGGCGTCCTCGGCGAAGACGAGCTGGTAGCCGAGGTCGGCGGCGGCGCGGGCGGTGGACTCGACACCGAGGTTGGTGGTGATGCCGCCGAACACCAGGGTGGTGACGCCGCGTTCGCGCAGCCGCTCGTGCAGACCCGTGTCCTGGAAGCCGCCGATCGTCCGCTTGACGATCTCCAGGTCGCCCTCCCGCAGCAGGCCGGGCACCAGCCCGCTGCCGGGCGGTTGTTCGGCGACCGCGGGCCGTTCGACGCGGACGAGGACGACGAGCGCGCCGGCGGAGCGGAAGTACACCGCCAACTCCTCTGCCGTCTTGAGCACTTCGGTGCCTTTGCGGGGTTCCAGGGGCAGCGCGACGATGCGTTCCATCAGGTCGACGAGGACGAGGGCGGTGCGCTGCGGATCGAGCACGGGAGCTGCGGTCATGACGGAACGTTAGCCGTGGTCAGCTGTCCGTGCCGGAAATCCGGATCAACAGGCCCATGAACTGCTCGCGTTCGGCTGCGGACAGCGGGGCGAGGAGTTCGTCGTTGGCCGCGCGGGCCGCCTGCTCGCAGCGGGTGAGCAGGCGCGCGCCCTCGTCGGTGAGGGTGACGGCGTTCTTGCGGCGGTCCCTCGGGTCCGGGGAGCGGACGGCGAGGCCGTTGGACTGCAGGTCGTTGAGGACGCCGACCACGTCCTTCGGGTCCAGGCCCACGCTGCGGCCGAGGTCGGCCTGGGCGACGGGACCGAGGTCACGGACGGCGGAGAGCACCACGTGGTGCCACAACTTCATGCCCTCGGCGGCGAGGGCGTCGGCGACCAGGCCGCGACCGCGCGCGGCGGCCCGGCCGAGTAGCCAGCTGGGCAGGGAGCGGATCGCGGACAGGGGTGCTTCGGCCATGCCGGCAGCCTACCGAAGAATCGTTGGACTTCCCCACGAACCGCCATTACCGTTGGGACCACCCACGAATTCATGGGGATTCCCAACGATCGATGGGCCGGGTCCGCCCGGCCACTGGAGGTTGCGATGCGCCGTGTCCGGTACGACTCCACGGGCGGCCCGCTGTTCCTGGAAGAGGCCCCCGTCCCCGAGCCCGGTCCCGGCGAACTGCTGGTGCGCTGCGAGGCGGTCGGTGTGACACTGCCGGTGGTCCGCAAGGTCACCGAGGCCGCCGAACCGATCCCGCTGGGCGGCGAGATCGCCGGCCGCGTGGTGGCGGTGGGCGAGGGCGTGACCCGCTTCGGCCCCGGCGACCCGGTCACCGGGCTGTGCTTCGGTCACGGGTACGCCGACTTCGCCGTGCTGCACGAGGTCATGGCCTCGCCCGTACCGGAGGGGGCCGGTGCCGTCGACGCGGTCGCGCTGGTGCGCAGCGGCCTGGTGGCCTTCGGTGCACTGGAGGCGGCGCGGCCCGCGCCGGGCGAGGCGGTCCTGGTGACGGCGGCGGCGAGCGGGGTCGGGCACCTGGCGGTGCAGCTGGCGCGGGCGCGGGGCGCGGGCCGGGTGATCGGTGCGGTCTCCGGCCCGGCCAAGGCGGACTTCGTCCGCTCCCTGGGTGCGGACGACTGCATACAGTACGCGGACGACAGTTGGGGAGAGCCCGTCGACTGTGTACTGGATGCGGTCGGCGGTGACCTGCTCACCCCCGCCCTCGCCGCACTCGCCCCGCACGGCCGTCTGGTCGCCTACAGCTCGGGCGGCGGCACGATCCGGGCGTACGACCTGTTGGTCGGCGCCAAGTCGGTGATCGGCTTCCAGATGGCGTTGATCGCCCGCGGCCGGCCGGAGCTGTACGAGCAGTGGCGGCAGGAGCTGTGGCGGTTGCACGGCGAGGGGATCCTCAGGCCCGCCGTGCACGGGGAGTTCGCGCTGGAGGACGCGGCGAAGGCGCACGCGGTGATCGAGGCGCGGGCCAACCTCGGCAAGGTGGTCCTTCGCCCGTAAGTGCCCGCACGCTTCTTGTCGGGTTCAGGTACCCCAACTACCGTCGATGGGGCGCACGTTGGACGTGGGATGTCCGGATGTCCAGATACCCGGCCGACGAAGGGCAGGTCGCACCATGCCGTCAGGTCTTCGCGCCCGTCTCAGATCTCTCCTGGCCCCCGCGGTCGCCGCCGCGGCACTGCTGCTGGTGCCGCTCGCCGCACCGCACCCGGCCGAGGCCCAACCCGCCGCCGCAGCACCGCCGTTCGAGCAGCAGATCCTGTTCAAGTCCGCCCAGGATCCCGGCTACGCCTGCTTCCGCATCCCGGCGATCGTGCGGACGAACGACGGGACGCTGCTGGCGTTCGCCGAGGGCCGGGTCCTCAACTGCGGGGACGCGGCCGACATCGACATCGTCGTCAAGCGCTCCACCGACGGTGGCCGCACCTGGGGTCCGCTGCGGGTGGTCAACGAGGGCGCGGGCGACACCCACGGCAATCCGGCACCGCTCGTGGACCGCGGCACCGGCCGGATCTGGCTCGCGCAGACGTACAACACGGGCCGTAAGGACAGCGCCAGTTGCTCTGCGCCCTGTGACCGCACCCCGCACCTGCAGTACAGCGACGACGACGGTCTGACCTGGTCCGAGCCGCGCGATCTCAGCCCCGAGATCCTGCCCGCCGAGTGGAACTCCTGGTACGCGACCGGCCCCGTACACGGTATCCAGCTCACCCACGGCCAGTACGCCGGCCGGCTGGTCTTCGGCGTCAACGCCGAGACATGGGACGGCCGGATCACCGCCAACCACGCGGCGCTCGTCATCAGCGACGACAACGGCGGCCACTGGCGGATCGGAGCCACCGACACCTGGCCGATCGCCGCCGACGGCACCTTCCGGCAGAAGCCCTCCGAGCTGACCCTCGTCGAGCGCAACGACGGTGCGGTCCTGGTCAGCGGCCGGGAGCAGGACGGCACCGACCTCGGCCACCGCACCGAGACGCTCAGCCGTGACGGCGGCTCCAGCTTCAGCGCGCCCTTCCGTGCGCTGCCCGATCTGTACACGCCGCAGGTGCAGGGCTCGATGCTGCGGCTGGACGACCGCATCCTGCTGGCCTGCCCCGGCGACCCGGACCGGCGCCGCACGATGATGATCCGTTCCTCCTACGACGGCGGACGCACCTGGGACAGTGTGGACCGCGGCACGGTCGTCACCCGGGACTGGTCCGGCTACTCCGACCTGGTCCGCGCCGACGAGGACACCGTGGGCCTGCTGTACGAGGGCGGCGCGGTGGACGCCCGCGACGAGATCCGGTTCGTCCGCTTCACCGAGGACTGGCTCGCCCCGCGCCGCGGCCCGGACCCGGTCACCGCCGACCTCGCCCCGCACGGTCACCCCGCCGCGGTGCTCGGCGGCGCGGAGGAGACGGACGGCGTCCTCGGCGGCGCGCTGGAGTTCGACGGCACCGACGACGCCGTGCGCCTGCCGTACCGCGACGAACTCCCGCTGGGCTCGGAGGACTTCACGGCCGGCCTGTGGTTCCGGTACACGGCCGCGAGCGGGGAGCAGCCGCTGCTGTGGATGGGCGGCATCGGCACCAGCCAGCCGCAGGTGTGGGTGCGCGGCGAGCCGGCGAACAACCGGGTCCAGGCTCTCATCACCGTGCGCAACGGTGCCGCCCCGCCGCGGACCGTATCCGTTCGATCGGATATCGCATACAACGACGGCCGCTGGCACCACCTGGCGCTCCGCCGCGGCGGCGGCCGTTTCGCGCTGTTCGTCGACGGTATGCAGTGGTCCGTAGCCGATATACCGGGGTCGGTCAGCCGTAACTCCCCCTTCGGCGTGCACATCGGTCAGCGCATGGACAGCCGGGCCTACTTCACCGGCGCGATCGACGACGTACATCTCTGGGACCGGGCGCTCGGCGACGAGGAGCTGTCCGACCCGAAGGCGCTGCGCTCACCGCACGACACTGTGTTCTGGCTGCCCCTGGACGAGGTGGGTGACTGACGCGTCCGTGGCCTCCTCCGGGTCGCGGGCGCGCCGTTTGGCGATGACCGCGCACACCATGAGCTGCATCTGGTGGAAGAGCATCAGCGGCAGCACGGCGAGGGAGGCGTGGGCGCCGAACAGGACGCTCGCCATGGGCAGCCCGGAGGCGAGGGACTTTTTCGACCCGGCGAACTGGATGGAGATCCGGTCCGCCCGGCCGAAGCCGAGGGCCTTGCCTCCGTACCAGGTCAGCGCGAGCATCACGGCCAGCAGGACGGCCTCGACGGCGAGCAGCGCGGCGAGGCGCGCGGGGCTGACCTGGTGCCACATGCCCTGGGTCATGCCCTCGCTGAACGCGGTGTAGACGACCAGCAGGATCGAGCCGCGGTCGACCAGGGCGAGGACCTTCTTGTGCCGCTTGACGAAGGGGCCGATCCAGCGGCGCGCCAGCTGCCCGGCGACGAACGGCACGAGCAGCTGGAGCACGATCTTCACCAGGGAGTCGGCGGAGAACCCGCCGCCGCTGCCGCCGAGGAGGGCCGCGGCGAGCAGCGGGGTGAGGACGATGCCGGCCAGGGAGGAGAAGGAGCCCGCGCAGATCGCGGCGGGCACGTTGCCGCGGGCGATCGAGGTGAAGGCGATGGACGACTGGATCGTCGACGGCACCAGGGTCAGAAACAGCAGGCCCTGGTACAGGGGATGGGTCAGCAGCGCCGGTACGAGAGCGCGCGCGCCCAGCCCCAGCACGGGAAAGACGACGAACGTGCAGGCGAGGACGGTGGCGTGAAGCCGCCAGTGCCGGAGTCCGTCCAGTGCCTCGCGGGTGGACAGGCGGGCGCCGTAGAGGAAGAAGAGGAACGCGATCGCGGCCGTCGAGGCGCCCGAGGCCACGTCGGCGCCGGTGCCCCGGGCCGGGAGCAATGCGGCGAGGCCCACCGTGCCGAGCAGCAGCACGATGTACGGGTCGATCGGCATCCAGCTCGGCCAGCTCAGGCGTTTCACGGTGCTCCGGTGTGCTGTGCGTGTCTGTCGGGGTCTTTCCTGTTCGGTGCCTGCAAGGGCCCTGTCCATCGTCCTCCTTCGCTCGCCGATCGGAAATCCCGTACACCACTCTCACTGTCATCACGATGCACGATGAGCGCGTATGCTGCATTTCGTGTACGACCCGGCCCAGTTGCGCACGTTCCTCGCGGTGGCCCAGACGCTCAGCTTCACGCAGGCCGCCCGGCGGCTCGGGCTGCGCCAGTCGACGGTCAGCCAGCATGTGCGCCGACTGGAGGATGCGGTCGGCCGTCAGCTGTTCTCTCGGGACACGCACTCGGTGGAGCTCACCGAGGACGGCGAGGCCATGCTCGGTTTCGCGCGCCGGATCCTGGAGGTGCACGAGCAGGCGACGGTGTTCTTCACCGGCACCCGGGTGCGGGGCCGGCTGCGCTTCGGCGCCTCGGAGGACTTCGTCCTCACCCGGCTGCCGGAGATCCTGGAGGGCTTCCGCCACGACCATCCCGAGGTCGACCTGGAGCTGACGGTGGAGCTGTCCGGCACGCTGCACGAGCAACTGGCCGCCGGAAAGCTCGACCTGGTGCTGGCCAAGCGGCGCCCGGAGGATCCCCGGGGCGAGCTGGTGTGGCGCGACGACCTGGTGTGGATCGGCGCGGAGCGGCTGCGTCTGGAGGCCGAACGGCCCGTCCCGCTGATCGTGTACCCCCCGCCCGGCATCACCCGGGCCCGCGCGCTGGAGACGCTGGACGAGCAGGGCCGGCCGTGGCGGATCGTCTGCACGAGCGGCAGCCTCAACGGGCTGATCGCGGCGGCGCGTGCCGGGCTCGGCGTCATGGCCCACTCCCGGCGGCTGATCCCGCCCGGCCTGTTCCGGCTGCCGGACCGGGCGGGCCTGCCCGAGCTGGGCAAGGTCGACTTCGTTGTCGTGCACGGCCGGCGCCGGGCCTCGGCGGAGGCCGCCGCGAACGCCCTGGCCGCGGCGATCCTCGCGGGCGGCGAGCGGCTGCGGCGGCAGGCCGGCTGACGGCAGCCCGGCTGCTGCCGTCCCCTCAGCCGCGCATCCCCATCCGCGCATCCCCCATCCGCCCATCCGCTCAGCGCCCCGCGCGGTACGTCAGCTGCTTGACCTGGCGCAGGAACGGTGTGGCCTCCACGTGCTGGACGCCCTCCAGGGTGCCGAGCGGGCCGCTCAGGTAGGCGTACAGCTCCGCGGTGTCACGGACGACGGCGGTGACGACGATGTGGGAGGGGCCCGCCGTGGCGGAGGCGAAGGCGACCTGTTCGTGGCCGGCAAGGGTCTCGCCGACTGTATGCAGGGCGCCGGGCGCGGTGGTGATCCACAGGATGGCTGCAGTGCCGTAGCCGAGGATCTCCGTGTGGTACTCGACGTCGGTGTAGACGGCGCCGGAGGCGATCAGGGTGGACAGGCGGCGTTTGACGGCGGATTCGGAGCGGCCGGTGAGGCGTTCGAGCTCGGGGTAGGTGGCGCGGCCGTCGCGTTCCAGGGCGGCGAGCAGCGGCGCGTCCTCGGGTTCCAGCCGTACCGGGGCGTCCGGGGTCTCGGCCGGCGCCGGGCGCAGGGCGGTGATCTGCTCGTCGGTCAGGGCCCGGAACTTGCGCAGCCAGCCGTCCGGGCCGCCGTGGAAGCGGTGCAGCAGTTGCAGGGCGCGTATTTCCACGACGCTCGGGGTGCGGGGCAGTTTGCCGAGGAGGAGGTCGTCGTGTTCGGAGGGGCTGCGCGGCCGGGTCATGCAGGCGATCTCGGTGCCGCCGGAGACGAGCCCGATCCAGTACGTGTCGGGTCGCTTGGCGAGCGCGTCGGCGATGACCGTGGCGCTGTCGGGCGCGCAGCGCAGGCGGAGCATCCACTGGTCCTGGCCGAGGGGTTCGGCGTCCCGCAGGGCGACGACCCGGAGGCCGCCCTGCGCGGACAGCCGGCGGTAGCGGCGGGCGATGGTCTGGTCGGAGACGCCGAGCACCGCGGCGATGCGGCGGAATGAGGCGCGGCCGTCGATCTCCAGTGCGGACAGCAGCTGGAGGTCCAGTTGGTCGAAGGTGTCGGATTTCAGCTCCAGCACGGGCTCTCCTGTCGGATTCCACCGGCCCTGGGCGTTCTTGGGCCCCGATCGGTCGTGACACGGCCATCGTACGGAGCAACGCGAACGATACGGATCGGTACAAATCGATACGGATCGATACGCACCGATACGGACCGATGCCGACGGACGCGGATCGACGCGGGGCGAGGTGCAGCCGTCGTGGATGCGCGGCCGTCGTGACAGGGAGAGGAATCATGCGGACCTGGGGGACGCTCACGGCCGTGTGCCTGGGCACGTTCATGTTGCTGCTGGACGTGACGATCGTGGTGGTGGCGCTGCCGGACATGGCGCGGGCGCTGCACGCGTCGCTGGGTGAGCTGCAGTGGGTGGTGGACGCGTACGCGCTCGCGCTGGCCGCACTGGTGATGGGGGTGGGGGCCGCGGCCGACGTGCTGGGGCGGCGCCGGGTCAACGTGGCGGGCGTGGTGGTGTTCGCGGGCGCGAGCCTGCTGTGTGGGCTGGCGTCGGGGCCGGGGCTGCTGGTGGCGGCGCGGGCGGTGCAGGGGGTGGGCGCGGCGGCGATGTTCGCCACCACGCTGCCGCTGCTGGGCTCGGCCTACCAGGGGCGGCAGCGGTCGGCGGCGTTCGGCGTGTGGGGCGCGGTCAGCAGCGCGGCAGCGGCGGTCGGGCCGGTGGTCGGCGGGCTGCTCGCCGAGGGGCCGGGCTGGCGGTGGATCTTCTTCGTGAACCTGCCGGTGAGCGTCGTCGCGGTGTGGCTGACGCTGCGGACGGTGCCCGAGTCGCGCGGGACGGGGGTGTGCCCGGCGGGCGCGCGGTCGAGTATGTGGGCGCGGGTCGACTGGCCGGGTACGGCGGCCTTCGCGGCGTTCGCGGGCGGTACGACGTACGCGGTGGTGCGCGCCGGCGACGAGGGGTGGACGGACCCGGTGACGCTCGCGGCGTTCGGTCTGGCCGCGCTGGCGCTGGCGGTGTTCGCGCTGGTGGAGCGGAGGGCGGCGCATCCGCTGCTGGATCTGTCGCTGCTGCGCAGGCCCGCGTTCGCCGGGGTGCTGCTGGGGTCGTTCGCGTTCAACGGGGTGGCGTTCGGCTCGGTGGCGTATCTGTCGATCTGGATGCAGACGCTGCTCGGGATGACGCCGGTGCGCGGCGGGCTGACGCTGCTGCCGATGACGGCCGTGTCCATGGTGGTCGCGGTGCTGGTGGGGCGGCTGCTGCACGGGGTACCGGCCTGGCTGACGATCGGCGGCGGGCTGCTGCTGATCGGCGCGGGCACGCTGGGCCAGGCGGTGCTGGACGCGGGTTCCCACTGGACGGCGCTGCTGCCCGGGTTCGTGCTGGTCGGCCTCGGCACCGGGCTCGTCGCGCCGACGGCGGCCGGGGCGGCGCTGGCCGCGGTGCCGGCGGAGCGGGCCGGGATGGCGGGCGGCGCGGTGAACACGGTCCGGCAGCTCGGGTACGCGCTCGGGGTGGCCGTCTTCGGCACCGTCCTCACCTCCCGGATGACCGGCTCGCTCCCCCACGAGGCCGCCCACGTCCTGGCCGGCGGCGGCGCGGCGGCCCTGCGCGGCAGCATCGGCGACCACGCCCTGCGCGTCGCGTTCGCCTCGGGTCTGAACGGCGCGCTCGTGGTCGCCGGGCTCGCGGGCCTCGCGGCGGGCACCGCGGTGCTGCTGCTGTTGCGCGCGGGCCGGCCGGCGGCGCAGACGGCGGCGCCGGTGACCGGCGCGGTGCGCGAGGAGGCGGGGGCGCGGCGCGGGTGAGCGGCGGTGCGGCGAGGGCGGCCCGGGCGCCGGCGGGCCGCCCTCGCGACGCATCCCACATGGCATCTCGTGGCGTACCTCGCGACGTATCTCACGTGGCACCACGTGGCGTACCTCACACAGCACCTCGCGGCGTAGCTCACGTCGCACCTCTTGGCCTGCGGTGAAGGCCCGACATGCCCCGCAACAGCTGCCCCGCAACAGCGCCGAAGGCGGTAATCGGTGCGTACAGATTCGGTGGAGATTACGGCGCCGGAACTTACTGACCCGTCAGTATTGTGTCCGGCCCTTCCCCATGTGCGGGCATTTTCCGGGCACCGGACGGGAGGAACGTGAGGTTTGCTGGGTTTCCGCACCCCTCCCGCACAGTGACCAGGTGGGGTAGCTTTCACCGCGCTGTGGGGAGCGTCACGTACGTGATCAAGGAGCGAGGACCGGGGAGCGGGGTTTGCGCGAGTTCACCAACCCTCCGATGGCGTCGGCGCCGCCGGTGGGCGGTCTGGCCGACATCGTCTTCGACCATGCCCTGACGGACCCCCAGCACGTCGCCCTCGGCCGCAAGGACGAGTCCGGGCAGTGGCGGGACGTGACCTCGGCGGAGTTCCGCGACGAGGTCCTCGCGCTCGCCAAGGGGCTCCTCGCGAGCGGTATCCGCTTCGGCGACCGCGTCGCGATCATGTCCCGCACCCGGTACGAGTGGACGCTCTTCGACTTCGCACTGTGGACGATCGGTGCCCAGGTGGTGCCCATCTATCCGACGTCCTCGGCCGAGCAGTGCTTCTGGATGCTGTACGACGCCGAGGTCTCGGCGGCGGTCGTGGAGCACGAGGACCACGCGATGACCATCGCCACGGTCATCGGCCGGCTGCCCCAGCTGCACCGGCTGTGGCAGCTGGACGCGGGCTGTGTGCAGGAGCTGTACGACGCCGGGGCGCACCTGGACGACGAGGTGGTGGACCGGCACCGGCAGGCGGTCACCCCGGAATCGGTCGCCACGATCATCTACACCTCGGGGACGACGGGCCGCCCCAAGGGCTGTGTGATCTCGCACGGCAACTTCATGTTCGAGGCGGACACGGTGATCCGCCGCTGGGAGCCGGTGTTCCACTCCAAGAAGGGCGACGAGGCCTCCACCCTGCTGTTCCTGCCGCTCGCGCACGTCTTCGGGCGGATGGTGCAGGTCGCCGCGATCCGCGGCCGGGTCCGCTTCGGGCACCAGCCGCAGCTGCACGCCGCCGCGCTGCTGCCCGACCTCGCCGCGTTCCGGCCGACGTTCATCCTCGCGGTGCCGTACATCTTCGAGAAGGTGTTCAACGCGGCCCGGCGCAAGGCGGAGAAGGACGGCAAGTCGGGGCCGTTCGAGAAGGCCGTCGGCATCGCGGTGAAGTACGCGGAGGCGGTGGAGGCCAAGGCCTGGGGCACCGGGCCCGGCCCGTCGGCGGGGCTGCGCGTGCAGCATCAGCTGTTCGACAAGCTCGTGTATGCAAAAGTCCGCGAGGCGATGGGTGGCCGTATACGGAATGCGATGTCCGGTGGTTCGGCGATGGACCGCCGGCTCGGACTGTTCTTCGCGGGCGCGGGCGTGCAGATCTACGAGGGTTACGGCCTGACCGAGTCGACGGCCGCGGCGACCGCGAACCCGCCCGAGCGCACCCGCTACGGCACGGTCGGCCAGGCCATTCCGGGTGTGACCGTGCACATCGCGGACGACGGGGAGATCTGGCTGCACGGCGGCAACGTCTTCCAGGGCTACCTCAACAACCAGAAGGCCACCGACGAGACCCTGCACGAGGGCTGGCTCGCCACGGGCGACCTCGGCACCCTGGACGAGGACGGCTATCTGACCATCACCGGCCGCAAGAAGGAGATCCTCGTGACCTCCGGCGGCAAGAGCGTCTCCCCGGGCGTCCTGGAGGAGCGGGTCCGCGACCATCCGCTGGTCAACCAGTGCATCGTCGTCGGCAACGACCGCCCCTACATCGCCGCCCTGGTCACCCTCGACCAGGATGCCGTCGAACACTGGCTGCAGATGCGCGGCAAACCGGAGCTGACCCTGCGTCAGCTGGTGCGCGACCCCGACCTGGAGACGGAGGTCCGGCGGGCGGTGGTCGCCGCCAACACCCTTGTCTCCCAGGCCGAGTCGATCCGCACCTTCCGGATACTGGCCCAGCCGTTCACGGAGGAACACGGCCTGCTCACCCCGTCGCTGAAGCTGAAGCGGAAGGCGATCGAGAAGGCGTACGAGGCGGAGGTGGAGGCCCTCTACCGGGCCTGACGGGCCGCGGGCCCACCGGTCGGACTCCCACGGAGTCCCGCGGACTCCCGCGGGCCCCGGGACTGCCCCGGACCGAGCGCCCAGGAATGCGCGTCGGCGCGTGATCGTTGACCATGGTGCTATCACCTGTCGGCAACCGAAGGATCACGAGGCCCGTGAGCAGCAAGGTCCCCCCGATCATCCTGAACAACGGCGTCGAGATGCCCCAGCTGGGCTACGGCGTCTTCCAGGTGCCGGACGACGAGGCCGAGCAGGCCGTCGCGACGGCCCTGGAGGCCGGGTACCGCAGCGTCGACACAGCGGCGATCTACGGCAACGAAGCGGGCACCGGCAAGGCGATCGCCGCCTCCGGCCTGCCCCGCGAGGACGTCTTCGTCACCACCAAGCTCTGGAACAGCGACCAGGGGTACGACTCCACGCTGCGCGCCTTCGACACTTCGCTGCAGAAGCTGGGGCTCCAGTACATCGACCTGTACCTGATCCACTGGCCGCTGCCGTCCCGGGGCACTTACGTCGACTCGTACAAGGCGCTCGAGAAGCTCTACAGCGACGGCCGTGTCCGCGCGATCGGCGTGTCCAACTTCCTTCCGGAGCACCTGGAGCGGCTGATCGCCGAGACGTCGGTCATCCCGGCGGTCAACCAGATCGAGTTGCACCCGCATCTGCAGCAGCACGCGCTCCGCGAGTTCCACGCCGCCCAGGGCATCCGCACCGAGGCCTGGTCGCCGCTCGGCCAGGGCAAGGGGCTGCTGGAGGTGCCGGCGATCGTGGCCATCGCGCAGAAGCACAACCGCACCCCGGCCCAGATCGTGCTGCGCTGGCACATCCAGCTGGGCAACGTCGTGATCCCGAAGTCCGTGACGCCGTCCCGGATCAGGGAGAACATCGACGTGTTCGACTTCAGTCTGGACACCGAGGACCTCGCGGCGATCAGCGCGCTGAACGAGGACCGCCGGCTGGGTCCCGACCCGGCCGCGTTCGACGTGGGATGAAGGCCACGCGGCAGTCCGTTCCCGCGGCGGGACGGACCGCCGGACGTGGCCCCCTGGGGTCAGTCGGCCCGCACGTCCGCGTGCACGACCTCGAACTCCTCCAGGCCGACGACGGTGACGTGCCCCTTGGCCGCGCCCTCGCGCCGGAGCGCGGCCTGCCCGGCGCGGGAGGCCACGAGGGAGGGCCGGTCGGTGAAGATCACGCCCACGAGGCCGCGCCCGCGCTGCCGGTCGATGAGCAGGGCCGTCCTGGACAGTCCGGGCAGCGTCTCCAGCCGGGGCACCACCGTGGCATTGAAGGTGTCGGCGAACTGGTCCGCGTCCACAGGGTCGAACTCCACGCGGGTGATGCTCAGTCCGCCGCCGATGGCGGCGGGCCGCGCCAGCGCGTGGAAGACCACGGCCTCGTAGTTCTCGACCGCCACGGTCCCGGCGAAGGGTTCCAGCAGCGCGGGTCTGCGCTCGCGCATCACCTCGTCGCTGTTGTGCCGGGCCTCCTGCGATTCCCACCAGCTCATGGCGAACAGTTTGCCGAGGTCACGATCGACGAAGACGCCCGCGCCCCGGTAGCCGGGCCGTTCTTCGAGCAGGTCGCGCCCCTCGGTGTTCAGAGCCCGGACGGCCGTGTCGAGCCGGGCCGGATCGCCGGTCGAGTACACCGCGCGTACGAACATGACGCCTCGCCTCCCGGGACAGCCGCCGTGGAGAGCCGCGGACGTGCCCGGCAACAGCGGCCGACATGCCCGGACTGTTCGCTGTCTCCAGTCTTGCCTCAGTCACAAACCACCGCAATGCGCACGGGGTTCAACCGTTCGCAACCCAGGACTTGACGGCACACGGCGACGGGTCCACGGTGTACGGCAACCGGTAAGGAAACTTTCCTAACAGAAGGGTCCCCCACAGTGCGTCTTCGAACACTGACCCTCGCCGCGGCCTCCGGTGCCGCGCTGCTCGCCGCCGGCATCCTTCCCGCGAACGCCTCCGACGGCTCCACTCCGGCCTCCGCCCAGGAGGGCTCGGTCAGCGCGGCCGACCTGCTCGCCAAGGTGCAGTCCTGCTCGCAGATATCGAACGGCAAGTACAGGACCGACGACGAGACGTCGGCCACGATCCCCGTGTGCGGCAAGAACGGCGCGGTGTTCTGGAAGGCCGACATGGACATCGACTGCGACGGCCGGCGCACCACCGACTGCAACGAGAGCCGTGACCCCTGGTTCCAGAACGACACCGCCTTCCACCAGTCCGACGGCAAGCCGCTGTCGGCGCAGTCCCTCCCGTACGTCGTCGTGCCCAGCGCCGGCAGCATCTGGAACTACGCGGGCGCCGGCATCAAGGGCGGCGGTGTCGTCGCCGTCATCTACAACAACAAGGTCGAGTACGCCGTCGTCGGCGACACCGGCCCCACGAAGATCATCGGCGAGGCGTCGTACGCCACCGCCAAGGCCCTCGGCATCGACCCCGACCCGGCGACCGGCGGCGTCGACTCGGGCGTGACGTACCTCCTGTTCAAGAACTCCAAGGCCTCCCCCATCGAGAGCCACAGCGCGGCCGTGACGCTCGGGGACCAGCTCGCCAGGCAGTTCCTGGCTAACAACTGAGGCGGGACGTACGTCAGTTGGGCTGACCCGGCGGGCGCACGGCCATGGTGCTGACGTCGGCCCCGGCCGGCTCGCGCAGTCGTTCATGTTCGGCCCCCTGTGTGCCGGTGAACGCCGGGAAGTCCTTCACTTGAAGCGCTCTCGAAGTCAAGCGCCGTTGCAGGTACGGCGGTAGGGCACCGCGGTCAGGTAGCGGTGCCACTCCGCCTCGGTCAGTCCCCTCCGGGCCCGCACGCACAAGGTCGCCGCGGCCCGGGCCGGTGCCAACGGGCTGGTACGGTCGGCCAGATGAGCGGTCGTGACATGCACGTCTTCGCTGTCCGGTGAGAAGCCGAGGGCCAAGGCCGGCCCGTCCCCGACCGGCAGTCTCGCCGCCGGCAGGCGGGGGGACGCGGTCTCCCACACCTCGACGGACCCGTCCGGCGCCCCGGCCGCGAGCAGCGAGCCGTCGGCGGAGAAGGCCAGGGCCGTCCGCCGCGTGGTCGAGCCGACCGCCCGCAGCACGGCCGTCCGCCTCCAGGTGCGCGCGTCCCAGAGCGTGACCCGGCCCCGGAAGTCGGTGACGGCGGCATGTCTCCCGTCGGGGCTGAACGCGCCGGACACCAGGATGTCCTCCCCCGCCACGCCCCGGGCCTGCTTGCTGCGCCTGCCCGTGGCGGCGTCGACGAGCGTGCCCTCCGCTGTCAGCGCGAGACGACCGGACGGATCGACGGCCAGGCGCCCTGCGGACGGTGCGACGGCGGGCCGTACGGGCCGGCCCTGCCGGTCGAACGCGGCCCGGGTCGCCGCCTTCGTACGCCACGCCCCGCCCACGAGCCCGTTCAGCGCGAGGGTGCCCACGGCACTCGTGCGCGTCTGCTCCTGGTACCGCAGCACGCCGTCGGCGAGGTCCAGACGAAGACCCGTGACCGACGGCGTGGCGAGGGGGAAGGTGAGCAGCGGTTCGCGCGGGCCGTCGTCGGCAGGGGCCGGCAGGTCCGTGCGCCACAGGGCGAGGGAGGAGTACGCGCTCCAGGTCAGTGCGTAGTCCCCGGCGAACTCCACGGTGGTGCCGCCCGGGAGAGGAAGCCGGGGGCGTTCACGGCCGGTGTGGAAATCCCAGGTCACCACGGCATCGGAAGCCACGGTCGCCACGGCCCGGCTGTCGGAGGTGAAGGTCAACTCGTCGCCCCGGCACAGCAGTCGTTCGGTCGCCGCGGGCACCGGGGCGGCCACCGGCCGCCGTCGGCCGGCATCGAGGACACGCAGCCGACCGCCGTAGCCGGTGCACCAGGCGAGGTGGCGCTCGTCCGGGCTGAGCACCGGCAGCGGGCCGTCGCGGTCCCCGCGGTCGTAGCGGAACAGCGGGCGCTGCCTGCGTACGTCCCACAGTTCCAGCGTCGCGCGCTCACCCCGCGTCTGCCGCCGTACCAGGAACGTGCGGCCGCTCGGCCCGAGCGCGCCGTCGGTGTCGGTCCAGTTGCCGGTGCTGAGCCGGTGGGTGGTGCCGTCCGTCAGGTCGCCGATCAGGAGGTCCGCACCGTTCGGGCCCCGGTAGGCGACCAGGCGGCCGTCGGCGCTGATCCCGTTCACGCCCGCGGACAGCCCGGCGCGCCGTACGGAACGGATGCGCCGGTGGGTGCGCACGTCCCACTGCACCGCCCGGTCGTGTGCCAACGTCGTCAGGATCCGGCCGTCGGAGCTGAGCCAGAAAGGCGCGTTCAGCATTCGGCCTCCCTCCTCGGGCACGGCGAACACGTCCCGCTCGCTCTGCGCCGCGGCGCTGCGCAGCGCCTGGCGGGTCTCGGGCAGGTCGGCGGTGTGCCAGGCGGCGAGGGCGAGGCGCAGGGCGGTGCGGGGTTCGGTGGCGCGCAGGGTGCCGGCGAGGGCCGCGACCCGGCGGGCCTCGGCCTCGTCGCGCTGCCGGGCGCTGATCCCGCTCTGCCGCCAGGCGACCGCGCCGGCGACCAGGGCGAGGCAGAGCAGCACGGCGAGCGCTGCGATCAGGCCGCGCAGCCGGCGCGCGGCCCGGGCCGCGCTGCGCCGACCGTGTTCGTACGACGCGACGCTCGCCGCTATGAAGTCCTGTTCGAGGTGGTTCAAGTCCGGTGATCCGGCGGGGCCGTGGAACAACTCACGGGCTTCGGCGAGCCGCACGCCGCGGTACAGCGCGCCCGGGTCGCGCTTCAGCTCGTCCCAGGCGTAGGCGGCTTCGGTGAGGCGGCGGTGGGCGCGCAGGCGTTCGCGGTCGGCGTCGATCCAGCCACGCAGCCGGGGCCAGGCCTCGAGGAGGGCCTCGTGGGCGAGGTCGACGGTGTTGCCGTCGACGGTCAACAGGCGGGCGCGGACCAGGCGTTCGAGGACACATGCGGTGGTGTCGTCCGTGTCGAGCTCGGTGCGGAGGGCCGGGCGGCGGGTGTCCTGCGCGCCGTCGCCGGGCGTGACCAGGCGCAGCAACAGGGCGCGGAGGGCTGCGGCTTCGGTCGTGGTGCAGCGGGAGTAGACGTCCTCGGCGGTGTGGGCGACGGCGCCGTGGACCCCGCCGACGGCTTCGTAGGCGGTGAGGGTGAGGGTTTTGGCGGTGCGGCGGCGCCAGACCTCGCGCAGGGCGTGGGCCATCAGCGGCAGTCCGCCCGGCTCGCCGGCGACGTCCGCGACGATCCGGGCGCTCAGTGCGCGTTCGACGACGAGCCGGTGTGCGGCGGCGGGCCGTACGACCGCCTCGCGCAGTTGCTGCTCGGTCATCGGTCCGAGCAGGAGCGTGGAGCCGCGCAATGCGTGGGCCAGTTCGGGGTGGTCGGCGCAGCGGCCGTAGAAGTCGGCGCGCACGGCCAGGACGACGCGGAGCCGGGACGCGGGGTCGAGTGCCGTGAGCAACCGGGCGAGAAACAGCGCGCGTTCGGCCGGGTCCGTGCAGAGTGCGAAGACCTCCTCGAACTGGTCGACGATGAGGATCGTGTCGCCGGGACCGTCGTGCGGGGTGAACAGAGCCTGGTGGGTACGGGCCGGGTGGGGGCCGGGAGTGAGGACGCGGATCGCGGCCGGCGGCTCCACGAGGCCGGTCCTCCTGCTCAGTTCGGGAATCAGTCCGGCGCGCAGCAGGGACGACTTGCCGCTGCCGGAGGCTCCGACGACCGCGCAGACGCGGTTGCGGCTGGTGTGGGCGGCGAGTTCGGCGACAAGGTCGTCGCGGCCGTGGAAGTGCTCCCGGTCCGCGGTGTCGAACCGGGCGAGCCCCGGATAGGGGCTGTCGGTCTCGTCGTCGGGGACGGGGGTGGCGACGGCTTCGGCGGCGGCCGTGTGCCAGCGGCGTTCCCATTCCTCGGTGTCGCCGCCGCAAGCAGTCACGTAGGCGCGGAGCACGGGCAGGGTGGGCAGCCGTTCGCCGGCTGCCGCGGCGGACAGGGTGGGGCCGGAGTAGCCGGCCCGTGCCGCCATGGCGCGGTAGGTCGGGGTGCCCGCCTCGTCGCGCAGCGTGCGCAGCGCGTGCGCGAACCGCTGCACCGCTCCCGCCCCCGGATCGAGCGGCTTCTCCCGGCGCCCCATGCAACGCCTCCCCCATCGACTGTGAACGCCCTCCACGCTAACAACGCCCGTACGGCGATTGATCGGTGAGCCCGGCAGGGGTTGCCTGTCCACGGTCCGACGCCGGGACTCGTCGGTGACCCTCGGCCTCGTCCCTGTCGTGTTCTCGCTCGCCCTGTGGGGAGCGGGGCGGCACTCGGTCGCGGGACGAGACGGTGACGTACGACATGGCGCGGCACACGCTGCCTCGGCTGGATGGCCCCCTGGAGCACGTGCGCCTGCCTCTCCGGCCTCGCTAGAGCGGCCGTACCGCTGTGTGCACCGTGTACGCGCCCAGCACGAACACGTCCGGCCTGCGGTGCACGCTCGCCGGGTCGGCCGGGTCGAGCAGGCGGTCGAGGGTCGCGCGGTCCTCGGTGTCCAGCTCGTCCTGGAAGGCCTCGCGCAGACGGCCGAGGCAGGCGGCGACGTAGGCGCGGGCGCGGTCCGTCGCGGGGGCCGACAGGTCCAGGAGGAAGGTGCGGGTGCGGGTGTGCTTGAGGCCGGCGGAGGTCAGCAGTGCCGCCCAGTCCTCGGTGACCGGGACGGAGTCGGGCAGGCCGGCCCGCATCCGGGCGAACCAGTCCTCCTCCAGCGCGTCGAGCCGGGCCTGGAGTCCGGGGCGGCCGATGCCGATGTCCCTCGGCAGGCAGCGGGTGGGCAGGCCGCCTTCGAGGAGGGCGAGGGTGCCGCCGGGGGCCAGGTGGGCGGCGAAGGCGGTGAGCGCGGCCTGCTGGTCGCCGAGGTGGTGCAGGCTGCGGCTGGCCCACAGCAAGTCGGCCGGGTAGTCCAACTCGCCGAGGACAGCTGGGAGTTCACCGGCGAGTGTGTCGAAGCGGTCGGCCACGCCGTGCTGGGCGGCGCGGGCGCGGGCGCGCTCCAGCAGGGGCGCAGTGCTGTCCACGGCGACGACCCTGGCGCCGGGGAAGGTCTCGGCGAACAGGCAGGCGACGACGCCGGGGCCGCTGCCCGCGTCCACGATCAGCCCGGGCTCGGTCACCTCCTGCGCGAGCCAGGCCATGGCCCGCTCGTAGACGGGGGTGAACAGTTCGGCCTGCGTCTCCAGCAGGGGGCCCAGTTCGTTCCAGTCGACGTCCGCGTCTGCGTGCGCATGGCCGTGCCCGAGCTGGTGCTGGTGTTCGTTCGCGTGGCCCGGCGTGTGCGGGTGGTGGTCGTGCTCCATGGTGCTCAGCCTCTCTTCCGGATGCGGTCAGGGTGCGACGGCACACCGGGTGCGGGCCAGCTCTGTTGCCGGTACGGCAAAAACGGGCCGGCGGAGGTGAGGGAACGGCAAGCTCGGCGGGGAACAGCGAGTGCGGCTGTGCGCCGGACTTGGCTGCGTCATACGTCAGCGTTGGTCCAGACCGTCCCCGGCGGCTGAAGGGGCGCAGGCGGGCATCGCGCCGGCCGTGGGCTCGTAAGCGGAGCTTCTCGCATGGTCCCCGCTGACGCTCCGCGTGCACGACCCCGTCACCGGGCGGGCGGCTTCCGGAACGAGCGCATGGTGAACCGGGGGTCCGGGCGGGGGCGGTCCTGGTCCGGGAGGCGGGCCAGGAGCGCGGCGAACTCCTCGGTGCGCGGATCACCGGGCGGCAGGAGGGTGAACCAGCCCCGGCGCAGGTCGGCGATGGCGGAGCGGGGGCTGCGGCCCTGTCCGACGCCGGGGAAGACGGCCTGTCCCGCGGGGGTCAGTCCGTGCTCGGCGGCGTACCCGGTGACGGTGTCGCCGGCGTCCTGGGCGGCGCGGCGCGGGCGCGGGGCGAGGACGGCGTCGATGTCGCTGCCGACGTCGTGCGCGTCGGCCTTGTCGACGGTGGTGACGTACACCCCGCCGGGCCGCAGCACGCGGGCGCACTCGGCGATGACGGCGCGGACGTCGGCGCCGTCCTCCAGCAGGTGCAGCAGCCAGACGCTGGTGACCACGTCGAAGGTGGCGTCGGCGAACGGCAGCCGGCGGCTGTCGGCTCTGAGGATCGCGCCGGGCAGGCGGGCCGCGGCCATCCGGGTCATGGCGGGGGCGAGGTCCGCGCCCGCGACTCGCAGCTCCGGCCTTGCCGCTCTGAGCCGCCGGGTGACGATCCCGGTGCCGCAGGCGACGTCGAGGAGTCGGCCCGGCCCGTCGCCAGCCCGGTCGGGCAGCAGGCCGAGGACGGCCTCGGCCGCCGCCTGGGCACGGGGCTCGCCGCCACGGGAGGCGTCGTACGCCTCGGCTTCTTCGTCGTAGTCCAGCACGCCCGTCAGTGTGCCCCGTGACCTGGGGCGATGTCCTCCACCCTGCGGGCGAGCGCGAAGTCCTTCTCGGTGAGGACGCCCCCTGCGCAGTGTGTGTTCACGCTGAAGGAGACGGTGTTGTAGCCGAGGGTGAGGTCGGAGTGGTGGTCCAGCTCGTCCTGGATGGCGGCGATGTGTGCGACCAGGGCCGCGGCAGCGACGTGCGAGCCGAGCCGGTAGCCGCGGGTGAGCCGGTCGCCCTCCACCGACCAGCCGGGCAGCTCGGCCAGCCGGTCCTCGATCTCCTTCTGCGACAGTGGTTCGACGGCCATGGCCTGTCTCCCTTCGTGGCGGTCGGGTCCCTGCTCAGCCTGTCACGGCGGGAGGGCCGACGGCCTGCCGCGGTCGGCTCTCGGTGTCGCCGGTCTGCTGTATACCGCATACCGCGTACCGTGCACGAGCTGTCGCATGCTGTATGCGCCATGCCCTGTGCGCCGGGCGCCCAACCGCCCGCCCCTCGGCCGTGGTCGTCGTTCTCGTCGTCCGGCCGTGCTGTTGGACTACGGTCGACCGTATGAGCATTGTCGCGACCGGCCCTTCCCCCTCCGCAACCGCAACTGCCCCTACGGACAAGGGCGTCGGCCCGCTGCTGCGCGCCTGGCGGGAGCGGCGTCGGCTCTCCCAGCTGGAGTTGGCGCTGCGCGCGGACTCCTCGGCCCGGCACATCAGTTTCATCGAGACGGGCCGCTCCCGGCCGAGCGAGGACATGGTGCTGCGGCTGGCCGAGCATCTGGACGTGCCCGTGCGGGAGCGCAACGCCCTGCTCCTGGCTGCCGGTTACGCTCCGCACTACCCGGAGACGCCACTGGACGATCCGGCGCTGGATGCGCTGCGCGACGGCATGGAGCGCCTCATCCGCGGCTACGAGCCCTATCCGGCGCTGGTGGTCGACGCCGGGTACACGGTGGTCGCCGCCAACCGGGGCATCGCGATGCTCCTCGAAGGCGTGCCGGAGAAGCTGATGACGCCGGCGCCGAACGCGATGCGGCTGACACTGCATCCCGAGGGTCTGGCGCCGCGCATCCGCAATCTGCGCGAGTGGCGCGGGCATCTGCTGGCCCAGATGGAGCGGGAGATCGCCCTGTACCGCTCGGACGCGTTGCGCGCCCTGTACGAGGAGGTCGCCGGCTATCCGGTGCCCGAGGACGCGCCGGGCGACGAACCGGCGGAGCCCGTGCCGTACTTCGCGCTGCCGCTGCAGATCGAGCACGACGGCCGGGTGCTGTCGTTCGTGTCGTCGATCTCCACATTCAACACCCCCATGGACGTCACGGTCGCCGAACTGGCCATCGAGACGTTCCTGCCCGCGGATCCGGCGACCACCAAATACCTGCACACACTGGTCGGTTGATCTCTTCCTCCCCACGAGTCGACGTCGGCCGCGTGTGCGAAACGGCGTCACATGACAGACTGCCCGCGTACGTCGGCGCGTAGGGGAGGGCGTGGCGTTGAGTGAGCGGCGACCCGCGCCCACGGTGGGCCAGGTGGTGCTCGGCAAGCGTTTGCAGGAGCTGCGGGAGGCGGCCGGCCTGAGCCGTGAGGAGGCCGCGGGCATCCTGCGGGTGGCGTCGGCGACCGTACGGCGGATGGAGATGGCCGAGGTCGCGCTGAAGATCCCGTATGTGCAGGTGCTGCTGGACGCGTACGGGGTGCCCGTCGAGGAGGCGGCGGCGTTCGTGCGGCTGGCCGAGGAGGCGAACGAGCCGGGGTGGTGGCAGCGGTTCCACGATGTGCTGCCGGACTGGTTCAGCCTGTATGTGAGCCTGGAGGGCGCCGCCCGGATCGTACGCTCGTACGAGCCGCACTTCATACCCGGTCTGTTGCAGACGGAGGACTACGCGCGGGCGGTGCTGGAGGCCGGGACGATCGGGCACACGGGTGCGGACACGATCGAGCGGCATGTGTCGCTGCGGATGGAGCGGCAGCGGCTGCTGGAGCGGGACGATCCTCCGCACCTGTGGGTGATCATGGACGAGACGGTGCTGCGGCGTCCGGTGAGCGTGCGTCCCGAGGTGATGCGCGAGCAGCTGGACCGGCTGCTGGAGTACGCGGACCGGGACCGGGTCACTTTGCAGCTGGCCGAGTTCGCGACGGGCCCGCATCCGGGGACGTACGCGCCGTTCACACTGTTCCGCTTCGTCGAGCCCGAGCTGCCGGACATGGTGTTCACCGAGTATCTGACCGGAGCGCTGTATCTGGACTCCCGCCGGGAGGTCGCCACGCATCTGGAGGTGCTGGACCGTATGACGGCGCAGGCCGCCTCCGCGCAGCGCACGAGGAAGCTCCTGCGGGAGCACCGCGCGAACCTGTGACCTCCTTCCCTGCTGCGCGTCCGCTGCACTGAGCCCTGACCCGTACGGGCGGCCTGAACGGGTGCGCTCTCGTACTCGCCCCTAGGTTCGAAATCACGGGGTGAGCCGAGGGAGCGCACGTGACCGACACGCAGACACCACCCACGGAGCCGGGCGCCGTGCTGCTGAGTGCCGGGCGCTTCTTCCGGCCGGGCACCCCGGCGTCCGACCTGCACAGCGTGACGCTGACGGGCGGGTGGGCGGCGGACGCGTTCTACCGGGCCCGAGTACGTGCCGCGCGGCTGTCCGCGCGGTGCCGCGTTCTCCTGGTACACCTACTCCCCCACCCGGGTCCGCTACCCGTACGTCCGGCGTGTGCTGCTGGAGCTGTACCGGGAGGCGAAAAACCGATGCCGTCCGGTGACCGGCTGGGCGACGCCGGCCGCCGCTTCCGGCTGGGTGCGGCCCCCGCGGCAGATGATCGGCACGGCGTACTGGTTCCTCGACTCCGGCCAGTGGCGTTACGACCGTTTCGACGCCGATGTGCTGGCCTCGCCGCTGGGCGAGGGCCGGTTCGCGGGGATGACGGGGGCGGACTGCCTGGCTCTGTCGGCCCGTTCGGGGTGGATGCCGTCGTATCCGACGTTCGACCGCAATCCGCTCGAGCTGGGCGAGGCGTTCGGCGACCCGGTGGCGAGGGCGGTGGCCGAACTGCGGGCGGGGACCTTGAAGTTCGCGTGCGAGGATCCGCACGCGCCGGAGAACTGGCCGCGGGTGCTGACGCTGTGGCGGGCCGATCTGCTGGGGTCGTCGGCGAAGGGCGCCGAGTACTTCACGCGGCATCTGCTGGGTACGCAGTCCTCGCTGCGGGCGGCGCAGGCGGAGCCGGGCGAGCGTCCGCGCGATGTGCGGTGGCGCGAGGAGGCGCCGGAGGGGAAGCTCGACCTGCTGCTGTCGCTGGACTTCCGGCAGACGTCGTCGACGCTGCGGTGGTGGACGCGCTGGCCGAGACCGGGCACGACGGGGAGGACGCGCACAACCTGTTCGGCGCGATCGACATCCTGCGCATCCCGCTGGAGTACCTGGCCGAGTTGTTCACGGCCGGCGACACCGGGCCCGTGCGGGCCTCGCTGGAGAAGCTGGCCGCGATGCGCTCCCATATGCGGGCGATCAATCTCGGCGAGGTGCCGGACGCGGCGATCGCCTGCGCCGTCGGCATGCAGCCGGTGGAGATCGAGGAGATGTACCGGCTGCTGGCCATCGCCAAGTACGAGGACCGGTACGTCATCCCGACCGCCGCCGTCGGTGACGCCCGCCGCCTGGAGGAGTCGGCCCTGCCCCGGGGGTGCAGTCTCGGCTACGAGGGCGGGCCGGGCATGGGCGGCGACGGCCCCTTCGGCCGGGACTCGGGCCGCAGGCACCTGCCTGTGGTGTCCGTGGAGAACTTCCCTGTGCTGCGCAAGCGGCAGACCTCCGACGCCCCCGACGACGTGAGGGAGCCCTGATGCCCTCGGACGCTGTGCTGTACCAGGCGGCGGCGCTCTGCCTCACCTACCCGGACGAGGACTTCTTCGCCCGGCTGCCGCTGCTGCGCGAAGCCGCCCCGCAGCTGCGGGTGTTCGCCGACCACGCGGCTGTCACCCCGCCGCAGGAGCTGGCCGCGCACTATGTGCAGGTCTTCGACTTCAAGAACCGCCACAGCCTGTATCTGAGCTGGTGGCACGACGGCGACACCCGGCGGCGCGGCATGTCCCTGGTCCGTTTCGAGGACGTCTACCGTGCGCACGGGCTGGAGTTCAGCGGGGAGGAACTGCCCGATTTCCTGCCGGCGGTGCTGGAGTTCACCGCCCGGACAGGCGACACGGATCTGCTGACCGAATACCGCGACGGCCTGGAACAGCTGCGTTCCCGGCTGACCGAGTACGGCACACCGTATGCCGGCGTCCTGGACGCGGTGTGCGCCGCACTGCCGACCGTACACACCGGAGGGACCGGAGTGCGCCCATGACCACAGTCCTGTGGGGCGCCCTGCCCTACGTCGCCTTCGCACTGCTGGTCGCCGGCCTCGTGTGGCGCTACCGCTACGACACGTACGGCTGGACCACCCGCTCGTCCCAGGTGTACGAGTCGCGGCTGCTGAACATCGCCTCAACGGTGTTCCACTACGCCATCCTGTTCGTGCTCGCCGGCCATCTGGTGGGCCTGTTCCGACGGTCGACGACAAGGCGATGTACGTGCTGCTGTTCGGGGCGATCGCCCTCGGCATGGCTGCGAGGAGCTGATCGCGTTCGTGCCGTGCAGCCGGCTGGTGCACATGTTCAGCGCACCGGTGCAGTATCTGTTCCGGCCGTATGTCGTATACCGCACACGGGATCCCCGGCAGCTGGGTCCGCGTCCGCAGCGGCGGGGCTGGGAGCGGCTGGGCGGTTGAGCGTCAGGCCGCCCCGCCCTTCTCGTCCCTCTCCTCGTCGACGATCTCGGCGTCGACCACCCCTTCGTCCTCGGGCGTGCCCTGCCGGCCGGACGGGCCGGACGGGCCGCCGGAGGCGGCGGACGCCGATGCCGACTCGTACATGGCCTGCCCCATCTTCTGGCTGACGGAGGCGAGTTTCTCGACCCCGGTGCGCAGGGCCGGCGTCTCGGCGTTGCGCTCCAGCAGGTCCTTCAGTTCCCTGACCGCCTCCTCCACCTCGCCGCGGGTGCCCTCGGGTACCCGGTCCCCGTTGTCGCGGATGAACTTCTCGGTCTGGTAGACGAGTTGTTCGGCCTGGTTGCGGGTCTCGGCGGCCTCGCGGCGGTTGCGGTCCTCTTCGGCGTACTGTTCGGCCTCCCGCATCATGCGGTCGATGTCCTCCTTGGGGAGGGCGGAGCCGCCGGTGACGGTCATCTTCTGTTCCCGGCCGGTGGCGAGGTCCTTGGCGGAGACGTGCATGATCCCGTTGGCGTCGATGTCGAAGGCGACCTCGATCTGCGGGACGCCGCGCGGGGCGGGCGGCAGGCCGGTGAGGTCGAAGACGCCGAGCTTCTTGTTGTAGGCGGCGATCTCGCGTTCGCCCTGGTAGACCTGGATGCCGACGGAGGGCTGGTTGTCGGTGGCGGTGGTGAAGATCTCGGAGCGGCGGGTCGGGATCGTGGTGTTGCGTTCGATCAGCTTGGTCATGATGCCGCCCTTGGTCTCGATGCCGAGGGACAGCGGGGTGACGTCGAGGAGCAGGACGTCCTTGACGTCGCCGCGCAGGACGCCCGCCTGGAGGGTCGCGCCGACGGCGACGACCTCGTCGGGGTTGAC
This sequence comes from Streptomyces sp. NPDC002676, assembly GCF_053592455.1. NCBI lineage: Bacteria > Bacillati > Actinomycetota > Actinomycetes > Kitasatosporales > Streptomycetaceae > Streptomyces > Streptomyces sp. NPDC002676. The sequence goes on from NZ_JBSFVT010000005.1 coordinate 31,295, forward strand.
GCCCTTGTGCGGGTCCTTGTGGGTGAGTTCGCGTACCAGGTCGGTGACGGCGGGCATCCGGGTGGAGCCGCCGACCAGGATGACGTGGTCGATCGCGGACAGCTGGATGCCGGCGTCCTCGACGGCCTGGTGGAAGGGCTTCTTGCAGCGGTCCAGCAAGTCGGCGGTCAGCTCCTGGAACTGGGCGCGGGTCAGTTTCTCGTCCAGGTGGAGGGGGCCTTCGGCGGAGGCGGTGATGTAGGGCAGGTTGATGCCGGTCTCGGACGACGAGGACAGTTCGATCTTGGCTCGCTCGGCGGCCTCCCGCAGGCGCTGGACCGCCATCTTGTCGGCCGCGAGATCGATGCCGTACTGGCCCTTGAACCGCTTGACCAGGTGTTCGACGATCCGCTGGTCCCAGTCGTCGCCGCCGAGGTGGGTGTCGCCGTTGGTGGCCTTGACCTCGATGACGCCTTCGCCGATCTCCAGCAGGGACACGTCGAAGGTGCCGCCGCCCAGGTCGAACACGAGGACGGTCTGTTCCTCGCCGCGGTCGAGGCCGTAGGCGAGGGCGGCGGCGGTGGGCTCGTTGATGATCCTGAGCACCTTCAGGCCGGCGATCTCCCCGGCTTCCTTGGTGGCCTGCCGCTGGGCGTCGTCGAAGTAGGCGGGGACGGTGATCACCGCGTCCGTGACGTCCTCGCCGAGGTAGGCCTCCGCGTCCCGCTTCAGTTTCTGCAGCACCCGGGCCGACAGCTCCTGGGCGCGCAGCCGGGTGCCGTCGATGCTGCCCTGCTCGGGGAAGCGCCAGCCGCCGTCGCCCATGTGGCGTTTCACGGAGCGTGCGGTGCGCTCTACGTTCGTGACCGCCTGCCGCTTGGCGACCTCGCCGACCAGTACCTCGCCGTTCTTCGCGAACGCCACCACCGAGGGCGTGGTCCGGGCGCCCTCCGCGTTGGTGACGACGGTGGGTTCGCCGCCCTCCAGGACGGCCACCACCGAGTTCGTCGTCCCGAGATCGATACCGACCGCACGTGCCATCGTCCGTCCCCTTCCGCCAGGGCGCCCGCCGCCCTTCCAGCACAAGACGTGCGTGCGGCGTTGTCAATGCGCCGGGTACCCCGGTCCCGGGCGGCCGACCCGCGGGTGCGGCGATGCCGCGCTCCCTGGGCGGGAACGCGGCATCGGCAGACGTACGGGGTTCAGGCGAGCTCGGCGGTGAGGGTGATCGTCGTACCGGTCAGGGCCTGGCTGACCGGGCAGTTCTTCTTGGCGTCCTCGGCGGCCGAGGCGAAGCCGTCGGCGTCCAGGCCGGGGACCTCGCCGCGGACGGTGAGGTGGATGCCGGTGATGCCCTCGCCGGGCTGGAAGGTGACGTCGGCCTTGGTCTCCAGGCGGGTGGGCGGGGTGCCGGCGCCGGCCAGGCCGTGCGAGAGGGCCATGGAGAAGCAGCTGGAGTGGGCTGCGGCGATCAGCTCCTCGGGGCTGGTCTTGCCGTTGGCCTGCTCGGCGCGCGAGGGCCACGACACCGGCTGCGAGCCGATGCCGGAGGTGTCGAAGGTGACGACGCCGCTGCCGTCCAGCAGGTTGCCTTCCCAGACGGTGTGTGCGGTGCGCGTGGTTGCCACGGCTGTTCCTTTCACGTGGGTCCGAGTTTCCGGGGCCGGGGTCCGGTCCGGGGTCCGGGGCCATCCGATCACATTCGGGCGCGGCGCACCCGGAAGACCGGTCCACGAGCGGTGAACGGGAGGTGGCGCGGGCCGGGGCGGTTCAGGCGGCCCGTTCTTCTTCCGTGTCCTGCGCCTCGTCCGGATACTTTGCGGCGGTGGTGAGCGGTACCTGGGGTCCGTTCAGCTCGCGCAGCCAGCGGCGCAGTACGCGGTGCACGTGTTCGGCGCCGGCGGGTTCCTCGTCCGCCTCGGCCGGCGGGGTCAGGGTGAGCGGGGAGAGCAGGAACGGGTGGGACTGGGCGCCGCCGAGGCCGCCGTGGGAGCCGATCTGTTCCTCGAAGGCGAGGACTTCGCCGTGGGCGGGGTCGTGGACGGAGTTCACCATGATGTCGGCGGCGTGCGGGAAGCTGTGGGTGCGGCGTACGGCGTCGGCGGCGCCGGGCCCGAAGCGGGCCAGCGGGCCGGGCTCGTCGTGCAGGGCGGCCAGGGGGATCTCGGTGCCGTGGGGGCCGAGGACGACGCCGTCGTGTTCCGCGCTGCGTACCAGCAGGAAGCCGATGCCGGGGTGGTTGGCGAGGGTGCTGAGCAGGGCGGGGTGGCGGGCGTCGATCTCCTCCTTGGTCATGCGGTGCGGCACGTCCGGGAAGGAGACGAGGCCGAGGTTGCCGGAGGCCAGTACGAGGGGTTCGGTACGGCGGGAGGGGCGATGGTGTTCGCCGCGCTCCTCGACCGGGCGGTGCAGTGCCGCGCGTACGGCGGCGCGGGCCTCGGTGCCGCTTCGGGTGCTCCGCCAGTGCCGAACGCCTGGGGGGACCCCCATGGCCCGGCGGGGCACGGGGAGTCCGCAGCCGGCCCGGACGAGGTCGGCGAGGGTGAGGCCGTAGCGGGCGCGGAAGGTTTCGCCGGGGCTCTGGCCGTGGTCGGAGAGGACGACGAGGCGGTAGGGGCGGGGGGCGTGTTCGGCGACCTTCTCGATGAGCGCGAGGCAGCGGTCGAGGCGTTGCAGGACCTTCTCGGCGTCGCGGCTGTGCGGGCCGGAGTGGTGGGCGACCTCGTCGTAGGCGACGAGGTCGGCGTAGACGGCGGTGCGGCCGGCGAGCATGTCGCCCATGACGGCGGCGACGACGACGTCGCGTTCGACGACGGTGGCGAAGGCGCGGACGAAGGGGTAGAGGCCGCCGCGTGAGACCCGCGGGCGCTGTCTGCGGATGCGGGCGTGGGTGGACTGGCCGAGCTCGCGGGCGACCTCGGCGATGAAGGAGAGGGCGGTGCGGACGGCGTTGGCGGGGTCGGAGAAGTAGGCGAAGTAGCCGGCGCGGGAACGGTTCTCCCGGCCGCGGCGGCGGGTGGCGATGGACAGGACGAGGGCCTGTTCGCCGGCGCCGCCGCTGAACAGGTTGCCGCGGCTGGCGCCGTCGACGGTGAGCAGTCCGCTGTCGCCTGTATGCAATATGGCGCGGCGTTGCAGTTCGGCGGCGCTCGTCGGTCGATTGCACACCATCACCTCGCCCCGGTCCTTCTCGTACCAGCGGAAGGCGGGGACGTCGAAGGTGCTGCCGTGCAGGATGCCGAGCTGGCTGGCGCCGGTCTGGCTGGACCAGTCGGTGCGCCAGCGGGTGAGCCGGTGGGTGGGCCGGCGGTTGGGCTGTATACCGTCGCCGGTCGACAGCCAGCGGGCGACGGTCGGCATCAGGCCCTTGCGGACCGCGGCGGTGAGGACGTCGTGGCCGACGCCGTCGAGTTGGAGGAAGACCAGGGCGGGTGTGTCCGGGCAGGGCGGATCGGTTCTGCGGCGGCGGGCGGCGAGCCGGTGCAGGCGGCGGCGGTAGGCCTCGTCGTCGCGTACGGCGAGGGCGGCGCCGGCGGCCGAGGCCACGGCGGACATGACGGCGGCCACGATGACGGCGGTGTCGGGCGCGGCGTCGCCCCGGCCGGAGGGATTGAGGCGCAGGGCGAGCAGCAGCAGGGAGCCGTTGAGGAAGAACACCAGCAGGCCGAGCACGAAGGCGGGGACGAGCAGCAGCAGCCGTACGAGGAGGGGCCAGACGAGGGCCGAGAGCACACCGAAGGCGCCGGCGCCGCAGGCGGCGGTGACGGCGATGCGGGTGGCGCTGTCGCCGTCGGCGGACTGGAGCCGGAAGTCGGGCAGGACACCGGCGAGCACCAGCATGGTGAGCGTGGAGACCGCCCACACCGTGACGCTCCGTCCGATCTGACTGGCCACCCGCCGCCACCGTACGCCCCGCACGCCCGCCCACCTCACGTCCCGGCCCGCTCGGCGCCCGGGCCTCGCTCCACCTTGTCACACGGGGTGTGCCCGCGCGGGGTGTTGCAGCTGCGGGCAGGCGGCGGCTGCGAGTCAGCGGCCGTCGTATCCGGCGGTCGGCATCGACAGGCGGCGGTGTACGCGGGCCTTCATCTGGGCGTCGTACGCCGGTTCGGCGCGGCCCACCGTCTCCACGCGTACTCCGCGGCGTGCGCACTCGGCGGTGAACTCCTCCACCGAGGACAGGGCGCGTTCCAGCACGCGCCGGCTGGGGGCGACGAACACGTCGACTCCGGGCCGGGTGCCGTCCCACAGGGCGCTGTGGTCGAACCGCAGGCCGCCGAGGAGGAGTTCGCGGGCGATGACGTAGCCGCGTTCGGCGGCCCAGCGGGCGCACATGGCGTACTGGGTGCGGGAGTCGACCAGGAAGGGGTCGGCTTCCAGTTCCTGGAGGGGTGTCAGGCTCGCGATGGCGGTGACCCGCACCGGTCCCAGCCCGCCGCAGGCACCCCGCAGTTGTCCCATGGCACCCCCCTCACCTCCGGGTTTCGCCGCCGACCCTACTCCTGCCCGTAGGCTTCGGGGAGTCGCGTGAAGGAGGCGAAGAGAGTGCCGGTGGAGATCACCTGGTGGGGTCACGCCACCTGCACGGTGGAGGATGCGGACACACGGGTGCTGACCGATCCTCTGTTCGCCCGCCGGCTTGCGCATCTGCGCCGCCGCCGGGGCGCCGTGCCGCCCGCCGAGGCGCACCGCGCGGACGTGGTGCTCGTCTCCCATCTGCACGCCGACCACCTGCATCTGCCGTCGCTGGCCGCGCTCGCGCCGGGCGCGCACCTGCTCGTGCCCCGGGGTGCGCCCCGGGCGGTGCCGGGTCTGCGCCGGCTGCGGGGGCTGCTGATCACCGAGGTGGTGCCGGGGGACGAGGTGCGGGTCGGGGGCGTGCTGGTGCGGGCGGTGTCCGCGCGGCACGACGGGCGGCGGCTGCCGGTGGGCCCGCATCGCTCCCCCGCGCTCGGCTACGTCGTCGAGGGCGGGGCACGGACCTACTTCGCCGGGGACACGGGCCCGTTCGACACCATGGCCGAGGAGGTCGGGCCGGTGGACGTGGCGCTGCTGCCGGTGGGCGGCTGGGGGCCGTATCTCGGTGCGGGGCACCTGGACGCGGGGCGGGCGGCGCGGGCGCTCGCCCTGCTGGCGCCGCGCGTGGCGGTGCCGGTGCACTACGGGACGTACTGGCCGATCGGCATGGACGCGGTGCGCCCGCACGAATTCCATGCGCCGGGCGACGAGTTCGTGCGCCTGGCGGCCGTCGCGGCGCCCCAGGTGGAGGTGCACCGGCTCGGGCACGGGGAGCGGGTGCGGCTGGGGGTCGTACGGTGATACGGCTGTCCTCGGCAGCGACGCTGGCCGCGGCGTCCACGTCGACGGTGCCGCCGGAGTCGACGCAGCAGGCGCTCGGGTATCCGTCGCTGTTCCTGCTGGTGCTGATCGGTGCGCTGGTGCCGGTGGTGCCGACGGGGGCGCTGGTGAGTTCGGCGGCGGTGGTGGCGTTCCATCAGACGGCGCCGCTCGCACTGGCGCTGGTGTTCGTGACGGCGTCCCTGGCGGCGTTCCTCGGGGACGCGGCGCTGTACTGGCTGGGGCGGCGCGGGATGCGGTCGCGCGGCGGCTCGCGGTGGCTGGAGGCGATACGTGCCCGGGCGCCGCAGGACCGGCTGGAGCGGGCGCAGGGGAAGCTGGCCGAGCACGGGGTGGCGGTGCTGGTGCTGTCGCGGCTGTTGCCGGCGGGCCGCATCCCGGTGATGCTCGCCTGCCTGCTGGCCGACTGGCCGCTCAACCGGTTCAGCCGGGGGAACCTGCCGGCGTGTCTGGCGTGGGCGGTGACGTACCAGTTGATCGGGATCCTCGGCGGTTCGCTGTTCCCGAAGCCGTGGGAGGGTGTGGTGGCGGCGGTCGCGCTGACGGTGGTGATCGGTGTGGCGCCGGGCGTGATGCGCCGCGTGCGCGGGGAAGCGGGCTAGCGTCGCACCGCTCCCCCCTTTCACGCGGCCTCACTCCAGCACTCTCGATCCGCCTACCGGCAGGTCCCACAGGTCCTCCCGTTCCAGGCCCGCCTTCTCCCAGGCGGCTCGTGCGCGGGTGAGGGGTTCGAGGACGGGTTCCGCCGAGAGGACGAAGGTGCCCCAGTGCATCGGTGCCATGCGGCGGGCGCCGAGGTCGAGGGTGGCCTGGACCGCCTCCTCGGGGTCGCAGTGGACGTCGCCGAGCCACCAGCGCGGGTCGTAGGCGCCTATGGGCATCAGGGCGAGGTCGATGCCGGGGTAGCGGCGGCCGATGCGGTCGAACCAGTGGCCGTAGCCGGTGTCGCCGGCGAAGTAGAGGCGCAGGCCGTCGGATGCGGTGAGGACCCAGCCGCCCCACAGGCTGTGGCAGGTGTCGGTGAGGGTGCGCTTGGACCAGTGGTGGGCGGGCACGAAGTCGAAGCGGACGCCGGCGAGTTCGGCGCCCTCCCACCAGTCCAGCTCGGTGACGCGGGTGAACCGGCGGCGCCGGAACCAGCGGGCGAGTCCGGCGGGCGCGAACACCGGTGTGTCGCGCGGGAGTCGGCGCACGGTGGGGGCGTCCAGGTGGTCGTAGTGGTTGTGGCTGATGACGACCGCGTCGACGGGCGGCAGGGTGTCCCAGGGGATGCCGACGGGGGTGAGGCGGGCGGGGGTGCCGAGGATGCGGCGGGACCAGACAGGGTCGGTGAGGACGGTCAGCCCGCCGATCTGCACCACCCAACTGGCGTGTCCCGCCCAGGAGACGGCGAGGGTGCGGGCGCCGGCGCGGGGCAACGGGGCCGGTGCGCAGGGCAGTCGGGAGTTGCCGGTGAGGCCGTCGACGCCGGGGCGTAGGGCGCCTTCGCGGGCGAAGCGGGCGAGGGCCTTCAGACCGGGGAGCGGGGCGGTGAGCCGGTCGTGGAACGTGCGTGGCCACACGCGGTGTTCGCCCAGCGGGCGGGGCTCGGCCAGCGGCGGGAACGGGGGCGTGAGAGGGCTGGGCGTGGTGGGCGTACCGGACTGCTGCGTCTGCTGCCTCATCGAGGGGGCTCCCGTCGCTGAGCGTCGTCGCGGAGATCGTCGAAGACCGACCCCAAAGAGGTCAACGCGCGTTGCAGGTGTGGCAGTTCCAACGGTGTGGGTGACGTGAGGCATTCCGCGCGTTCCGCGTCCGTGCCGCCGAGCAGGGGCCCCGTGGCGAGCCGTACGCGCAGCGCCTGGAGGTCGTCGCCGAAGCGGTGGCCGCCGGGCGCGGGCATGCCGAGCCGGGCGCTGAGGTAGTCCTCCAGGTCCTGTGCGTCGCCGACGCCGTGTTCGCCGAGTGCCTCGCGCAGCGGGCCGAGGTCGGCGTACAGGTGGCGGCCGGCCTGCGGCGGCCGGGCGAGCGCGCCGGCGGCGACGACCACGCCGTGCGCGGCGGCGGCCACGTGCGCGTGCAGGCGTACGGCGGCCTCGCGGCGGTCGGTGACGGGCGGGGGTTCGTCGAGCGCGTATCCGGCGGTCACGGCGAGCGGTCCGGCGATCCGCGCGCCGAGCGCGGTGAGCACGTCGAGCACGCGCGCGTGGAGCTGCCGGCCCAGCTCGCCGGCGGGGAAGCGCGCGATGGCCGCGGGCCAGCCGGGGGGCAGCAGGCCGCCGGCCAGGTCACTGACGACCGTGACCCGGTCGGGCAGCATCTCGGCGGGGCTGAGCAGCACGGTCTGGTGGGGGTCGTGCACGGTGTCGCGCCAGGTCTCGTCGCTGACCAGGTGCAGGCCCTCGGCCGCGGCGGCCTCGACGGTCTCGTGCAGCAGTTCGGGCGGGGCGACGGTGGCGGTGGGATCGTCGGCGACGGACAGCACGAGCAGACGCGGGTCGCCGCCCTCCGCGCGGACCCGCCGGGCGGTCTCCAGGAGGGCGTACGGGTCGGGGACGCCGCCGCTCTCGGCAGGCGTGGGCACGTGGAAGACGGGCCGGCCGAGCAGCCGCGCGTACGGCGCCCACCAGGCGGCGCAGGGGCGGGGCACGAGGACGTCACCGCCGTCCCCGGCGATCGCGGCGGTCAGGGCGAGCAGCAGGGCGGGCGCGCCGGGGCCGGCGACGACCCGGTCGGGGACGCAGGGCAGTCCGCGCCGCGTCCAATATCCGCAGGCCGCCTCCAGCAGCGCGGGGGCGCCGCCCACGGGCTGTGCGTCGGCGCGGGTCGCGGCGGCGGCGAGGTGGGCGGCGAGTTCGGGCAGCACGGGCAGGCCGTCGTCGGGCAGGGGCGGCCCGTAGCGGACGGGGCCGTGGCCCTCGGGGTCCGTCCGCCGCATGTCCGCCTCCGCGCAGTCGGTGGTGCCGTGTGCTGTTCCCGTTCGGGGCGTGTCCGGTGTGTTGTATGCAGTCGGCTGTTGGTCGTCGCATGTCGACTGTCGGCTGTCGGCTGTCGGTGCCCAGCGTCAGCAGCCTGCGGAACGTCTGCTGCCGTACACCCGGTGGACGGCGCCCGCGCAGGCGGCGGCGATGAGTGCGCCGCCGGCCACCAGGGCCGGTACCGAGTCGTTGAAGGAGCCTCCTCCCCCGGCCTCCACTCCATGTTCCACGCCGGGCGGGGGCTGGCGTCCGTCGCCGCCGGTGCCGCCATTGCCACCGTTGCCGCCATCGCCACCGCACTGCTGTGGTGCGGCGCACGGAGTGCCGTCTTCGGTGCGGGGGGCGGTCTTGGTGCCGTTGGACGGATTCTCGGGTGTGCCCGGGGCGTCCGGGCAGGCGCCGTCGGCCGAGCCGCCGCTGCCGGGGATCCGGCTCAGCCGCACGGTGTTCCCGGTGCCGCCCGTGAGGCCCTGCGAGGTGGCGTCGAGGGGGTCCGGTATGGCCCCGGTGACGTCCCCGCATGACGCGGACCCGGACCCGGACGCGATGACGGGGGCGGGGGCGGGGGCGGGGGCGGGGGCGGCCTGCGCGGCGGGGCCGGCCAGGGTGAGCGCGGCACCGGCGACGACGGCGGCGGACAGGGCGCGGGCGGTGCTGCGCATGGGGCGGGCTCCTCGGCAAAGCGGCGGCGGTGGGGCGGCGGGCGAGGGGGCGTGCCCTCGCTGCCATCACAGCCCGTCGGGCGCCGGAGCGCGCGCGGCCGGGCCCCATTCGCGGGACGCGAACGGCCTAACGGGTGACCCCGCCCCGGGCCCGCCCACCGGATCCCACCCGGCTCACCAGGTCTTGCCGGCCCGCTCCCGGGTCGTGCGGTTGATGCGGTTGTAGAAGTTGATCAGGGCGATGTTCAGGATGAACGCGGACAGTTGGTCTTGCTCCTTCATCGGTTACCCGAGCCCGGCCGGGCCCGTCATCCCCCATGACGGAGCGGATCCGAGGAAGGTGACCCCATGTTCGACAGCAGCTCGACGGACCCTGTGGCCGAGGCGTTCGAGGCCCAGCGCGACCGCCTGCGTGCGGTCGCCCACCGCATGCTCGGATCGCACGCGGATGCCGAGGACGTGGTGCAGGAGGCCTGGCTGCGGCTGTCCCGCCAGGACACGGCGGGCATCCACAACCTGGCCGGCTGGCTGACCACGGTGGTCGGCCGGATCAGCCTCGACGTGCTGCGTTCGCGCCAGGCCCGCCCCGAGGCGTCCTACGGCGACCGGCTGCCCGAGTTCGTCGTGACGCTCGACGACGCGTCCGCGCCCGCGCCGGAGGAGGACGTGGCGCTCGCCGACTCGGTCGGGCTCGCGCTTCTCGTCGTCCTCGAGTCGCTGGGGCCGAGTGAGCGGCTGGCGTTCGTGCTGCACGACCTGTTCGCGGTGCCGTTCGCCGAGATCGGCCAGATCCTCGGCAAGTCCACCGCCGCCACCAAGATGCTCGCGAGCCGGGCCCGCAGGAAGGTGCAGGCGACCGAGCGGCCGGCCGCCGCCGGGCCGGAGCAGCGGGAGGTGGTCCGGGCGTTCCTGGCGGCGGCTCGGGGCGGCGACTTCGAGGGGTTGCTGCGGGTGCTGGATCCGGGGGTACGGCTGACCGTGGACACCCCGGGCGGTGTGGTCGTCACTCTCGGCGCCACCGAGGTCGCCGCGGGCGCGCGACTGTCCGCCGCCGCAGCCGCGCGGGGGCGTTCGGTGCTCGTCAACGGGCTTGCCGGGCTGGTGTCTTGGCGTGCGGACGGCACGCTGCTCTCGGTCATGGCGTTCACCGTCGTCGACGGGCGGATCACCGGCATCGCCATCGAGACCGACCCGGCCAGGCTCGCCTCGATGGACCTGCCGGAGCCGGAGTAAGGGCCGCCTCAGCTGCCGGACAGGTCCGGAGTCGCCGACTCGCCGCAGCTGCGTTCGCGGGCGCCCTCACGGGTGCGGCCCGCGCTGACCGTGCGGCGCGGGTTGCGGCGCAGGTACTCGCCCTCCAGCTGCGCCATGCGCTCGTTGTGGGTCCGCAGGGCGTCGTTCGAGCCGTACAGGAGGGTGTCGTGACGCGTGCGGTGGATGGTCTCCAGCTCCTTCATGAGCTGCTGGTCGTCCAGCTTGCTGGGGTCGACTCCGGTCATGGTGGTGCCCCGCTCGTCGTGTCGGTCGTCCGGTCCGGGTGCCCGCCCGGCGTACACAGCTCCCGAGCGGTTCCCGGGAGGGAGCCGTGCAGCTCGCGTTCCTGCATCCACTCCACTGTACGAACATCCGGGGCCCCGGGCCTGCGCAGCCACCCCTCGCCCGAAACCCGGGGCCACGGCGGGTCCACGCCCGTGACCCGCGGTGGGTCTACCGTGCCCGCTCGACCCTGCGTTCGTCCCAGACCGGTTCGGAGGTCTCGCGGACGCGGCCGTCGCTGCCGAAGACCAGGAAGCGGTCGAAGGAGCGGGCGAACCAGCGGTCGTGGGTGACCGCGAGGACCGTGCCCTCGAAGGCTTCCAGGCCTTCCTGGAGAGCCTCGGCGGACTCCAGGTCGAGGTTGTCGGTGGGCTCGTCCAGCAGCAGGGCGGTGGCACCGGCCAGTTCCAGCAGCAGGATCTGGAAGCGGGCCTGCTGGCCGCCGGAGAGCCGGTCGAAGGACTGTTCCGCCTGTGCGGTCAGTTCGTAGCGGCGCAGCCGGGACATGGCCGCACCCCGGTCCTGGGAGTGCTCCTTCCACAGGATGTCGAGGAGGGTGCGCCCCTGGAGTTCGGGGTGGGCGTGGGTCTGCGCGAAGTGGCCGGGCACGACCCGGGCGCCGAGCTTCCACTCGCCGGTGTGCGCCACGTCCTCCCCTGCGAGCAGCCTCAGAAAGTGTGACTTGCCGGAGCCGTTGGAGCCGAGGACGGCGACCCGTTCGCCGTAGAAGACCTCCAGGTCGAAGGGCTGCATCAGGCCGGTCAGCTCAAGTCCCTTGCAGGTGACGGCCCTTACGCCTGTACGGCCGCCCTTCAGGCGCATGGTGATGTCCTGTTCGCGCGGCGGCTCGGGCGGCGGCCCGGCCTCCTCGAACTTGCGCAGACGCGTCTGGGCGGCGGCGTAGCGGGAGGCCAACTCGTGGCTGACTGCGGCTGCCTGACGGAGGTTCAGGACGAGCTTCTTCAGCTGGGCGTGCTTCTCGTCCCAGCGGCGGCGCAACTCCTCGAAGCGGGCGAAGCGTTCGCGGCGGGCCTCGTGGTAGGTGGCGAAGCCGCCGCCGTGCACCCAGGCGTCGGCGCCGGCCGGTCCCGGTTCGACGGAGACGATCTTCTCGGCTGAGCGGGAGAGGAGTTCGCGGTCGTGGGAGACGAACAGGACCGTCTTGCGGGTCTCCCTGAGCTGCTCCTCCAGCCATCGCTTGCCGGGCACGTCGAGGTAGTTGTCGGGCTCGTCCAGCAGCAGGACCTCGTCGGTGCCGCGCAGCAGGGCCTCCAGGACGAGGCGCTTCTGCTCGCCGCCGGAGAGGGTGCGCACCTGCCGCCACTGGGCACGCTCGTAGGGCACGCCGAGCGCGGCCGTCGTGCACATGTCCCAGAGGGTCTCGGCCTCGTAGCCGCGTACTTCGGCCCAGTCGGCGAGGGCCTGCGCGTAGCGGAGCTGGGCGGCCTCGTCGTCGACGGTCATGATGGCGTGCTCGGCGGCGTCGACGGCCCGGGCGGCCTCGCGGATGCCGGGCGGGGCGACGGAGACGAGCAGGTCGCGCACGGTCGTCTCGTCGCGTACGGAGCCGACGAACTGGCGCATCACTCCGAGGCCGCCGCTGACGGTGACGGTGCCGCCGTGCGGTTTCAGCTCGCCGGAGATCAGCCGGAGCAGGGTCGTCTTGCCGGCGCCGTTGGGGCCGACCAGGGCGACGGCGGCGCCTTCGCCGACCCTGAAGGACACGTCGCCGAGCAGGGCCCTCCCGTCGGGCAGGTGGTACTCCAGGTGCGCGGCTTCGAGGTGTCCCATGAGGAGGCATTCTGCGGTCCGGGCGAGGGCCGCGGCAAACCGATATGCGCTGCGCCACACGCGGGTCCGCCTGGCGGCGCCCCGGGGCCGCTATTCCACGGTGCCGGCGTCCAGTGGCTCGCCCGCCGGGCCGCCCTCCCCGGCGGGCTCCACGGTGGCGCCGGCCCAGGACAGGGCCTTCCAGCCGTCGGACGGGGAGCCGTCCAGGATCACGACGCCGGTGTTCGCGAGGGAGCGGGCGGCGGCGAAGGCCACGTCCACGTTGCCGGCGCGGGCGGCGGTCCACACGCGGATGGCGGCGCCGTGGCTGACCATGGCGACGGTCCGGGCGCCGCTCGCCGCGGCCTCGGCGACCACGGCGTCGTACCGGGCCAGGGCCTCCTCGCCGCTCTCCCCGCCGGGGATGCGCAGCGCGGTGTCGCCGGCGGCCCAGGCGAACACCGTGCGCAGGTAGGTCCGGCCGAGCGGGGAGTCGCCGGGCAGCATTTCCAGGTCGCCGGCGGACAGCTCGCGGATGCCGGCGCGGACGATCATGTCCAGGCCGCGGGCGGCTGCGAGCGGGGCGGCGGTGAGCCGGGTGCGCAGCAGGGTGGAGACGTAGAGGGCCTCGATGTCCTCGCCGGCGAGGGCCTCGGGCAGCGCGGCGGCCTGTGCCTGGCCGAGCGGGGTGAGTCCGGGGCCGGGTACGGCGGTGTCCAGCAGCTGGTCCACGTTGGAGGGGGTCTGAGCGTGGCGGACGAGGAGCAGACGCATCCGGAGGTCTCCTTGAGCGGCGGGCACTTCAGCGTAACCGGACGCCGTGGCCGCGATGTCGACCTGACGTTGCATCAGTCCATATGCCAAAACCCGGGTCTCATCATTCGGCATTCATGCGTACCGTGATCCGTACGCCGGGACGGGCTCGCAGGACCCCGTGGCCGGTATGACGAGAAGAACGACAAGGGGGCACAGCCATGCCGGAAGCGCGGGAGACCGCCGTCTACACGCACGGGCACCACGAGTCGGTGCTGCGTTCGCACACCTGGCGGACCGCCGCCAACTCCGCGGCCTATCTGCTCGGTTCGCTCAAGCCCCACATGAAGATCCTGGACATCGGCTGCGGTCCGGGCACCATCACGGCGGACCTGGCGGAACTGGTCCCGGACGGCCATGTCACCGGTGTCGACCGGGCGCGGGGCATCCTGGAGCAGGCCCGGTCCACCGCCGCCGCCCGCAATCTGGCCAACGTCGACTTCGCGGTCGCCGACGTCCACGCCCTGGACTACCCGGACGACACGTTCTGCGTGGTCCACGCCCACCAGGTGCTCCAGCACGTGGGGGACCCGGTGCGGGCGCTGCGTGAGATGCACAGGGTGACGAAGCCGGGCGGGTACATCGCCGTACGTGACGCGGACTACGCGGCGATGACCTGGTATCCGGCGCTGCCGGGCCTGGACGACTGGCTGGACCTGTACGAGCGGGTCGCCCGCGCGAACGGCGGTGAGCCGGATGCCGGGCGCCGGCTGAAGTCCTGGGCGCTGGCGGCGGGGCTCACGGACATCACCGCCACCTCCGGCACCTGGACGTTCGCCGCGCCCGAGGAGCGGGCCTGGTGGAGCGGGATGTGGGCGGACCGCACCCTGGCCTCGGCCTACGCCGGGCAGGCCACGCAGGGTGGCCATGCGACCACCGGGGAGCTGGAGGCCGTGGCCGAGGCCTGGCGGGAGTGGGGCCGGCGGGAGGACGGCTGGTTCACGGTCCTGAACGGGGAGATTCTGTGCCGTAAGAAGGCCTGATCAAGAAGGCCTGATCAAGCGCTTTCGCCCGTGAACGAGTACGGCGCCCGGGGGCCGGCCAGTTCCACCCGCATTCCGGTGCGCTCGCCCTTCGTACGGTCGACCAGTTCCACGAATTCCTCGGAGTCCGTGCGCGACACGAGGTAGGAGGCGTTCAGCACGTTCCGGCCCGGCGCTCCGGGAAGTGCGGGGCTGTGCGGGGCGTACAAGCGGAAGTCGTCGGCGTGCCGGGCAAGGCTCCCGTGCACGTCGCGCGCGACCCGCTCGGCGTCGTCCTCCCGGGATACAGGGGGTCCCGCGGATTCCCGGGGCTCCAGGTAGATCTGTACGCCCCACTCCACCCGGCCGTGCAGCCGCTCCAGGATGCGCAGGAAGTCGCTCTCGCGCGCCTCCAGCATGGTGCGTACGGCGCTGTCGTCGCGCAGGACGGTGGCGAGCCGGAGCGGCAGCGGGGTGGTGACCGTGGCGAGCGCGTCGATCACGCGCTCGTGGGCGCGGGCGGTCCGCGTCCGCCAGTCCAGGTCCGCCAGATGGGCGCGCAGCCGCGCCTCGGAGAAGTCCTCCTCCGGGACGATGCTGATCACCGCGACCAGGTCGCGGTGTCTGAGCAGGGCGGGCGGGGCGCCGCCCACTCCGCACAGCTGGCACTGGAGTGCCGCTTCGAACGGGTGGCACACGGCGTACACGTAGCGCAGTCCGGTCCGTGGGGTCATCGGGCCTCCCTCCGGGCCGGGCTCCCACCCGTCGACGCCCTGCCAGGTTCTTCCCTCCCTACAGGGTGCTGCCACGGGCGGCGTACGTCAGGTCGAGCCGCCTGCCGCCGCGTCCGCGGCCGGGTCCTGGGCCAGCTGCCGGGCGGCGGCGGCGATCGCGATGACGTCGATGCCGGCCGCGTGCAGCTGTTCGTCGGGGGCGGCCGAGCCGGGCATGGTGCGGACCGCGAGCCGGGCCAGGCGGGGCATGGGCCCGCCGTCCGCGAGCGCCTCCGCGACGGCGTCGGCGAGGCCGCCCTCCGGGTGGTGGTCCTCGACGGTGAGCAGGCAGCCGGTCTCGGCGGCGGCGCGGCGCAGGGTGTCCGCGTCGACGGGCTTGACCGAGTACAGGTCGATCACCCGTACCGCGATGCCGTCCTCGGCGAGCCGGTCGGCGGCGGCCAGCGCTTCGGGCACGGTCACTCCGGCGGCGACGACGGTCAGCCGGTCCTCGGTGCTGGAGCGCAGCGTCTTGCTGCCGCCCACCTCGAACTCCTCCTCGGGGCCGTAGAGGACGGGGGTCTTGCCGCGCGAGGTGCGCAGATAGCGGATGCCGTCGCAGCCGGCCATGGCGGCGACCAGCCTGGCGGTCTGGTTGGCGTCGCACGGGTAGAGGACGGTCGAGCCGTGGACGGCGCGGAACATGGCGAGGTCCTCCAGGCCCATCTGCGAGGGCCCGTCCTGGCCGATGGCGACGCCCGCGTGGGAGCCGACCAGGTTGATGCCGGAACCGCTGATGGAGGCCATGCGGACGAAATCGTGGGCGCGGGTGAGGAACGCGGCGAACGTGGCGGCGTACGGCAGCCAGCCGCGGGTGGCCATGCCGACGGCGGTGGCGACGAGCTGCTGTTCGGCGATGTAGCACTCGAAGAAGCGCTCGGGGTGTTCCTTGGCGAAGATCTCGGTGCGGGTGGAGTCGCCGACCTCGCCGTCCAGGACGACGACGTCGCCGCGTGCGGTGCCGAGCGCGGCGAGGGCCTTGCCGAAGGCGTCCCGGGTGGCGGCCTCCTCGCCGCGTTCGTAGCGCGGGAGTTGGAGGACGTCGATGGTGGTGTCGTGCAGCACGGCGGCGGCAGGCGGTTCGCTGACGCAGACGCGCAGGTTACGGGGCCCGCCGAGTTCGGCGATGGCCTCCTCGGGTTCGGGCAGCGGCTTGCCGTGCAGGCCCTCGCGGTCCTGGACGGCGGCGACGCCCTTGCCCTTGAGGGTGCGGGCGAGGATCACGGCGGGCCGCCCGGTGACGGACCGCGCCTGGCCGAGGGCCTGGTCGACGGCGTCGACGTCGTGCCCGTCGACCTCGATGGTGTGCCAGCCGAACGCCTGGAAGCGGCGGGCGTAGGCGTCCAGGTCGTGGCCGTGCCGGGTGGGGCCGCGCTGGCCGAGCCGGTTGACGTCGACGATCGCGGTCAGGTTGTCCAGGTGCTCGTAGGCGGCGTGTTCGGCGGCCTCCCACACCGAGCCCTCGGCCAGTTCGCTGTCCCCGCACAGCACCCACACCCGGGCGTGGCTGCGGTCAAGGCGTTGTCCGGCCAGGGCGATGCCGACGGCGACGGGCAGGCCCTGGCCGAGCGAGCCGGTGGCCGTCTCCACCCAGGGCAGCCGGCGGGGTGTGGGGTGGCCTTCGAGGCGGCTGCCCAGCTTGCGGAAGGTGAGCAGTTCGCCGTCCTCGATGGCGCCGGCCGCCTTGTAGGCGGCGTACAGCAGCGGTGTGGCGTGGCCCTTGGAGAGGACGAAGCGGTCGTTGGCGGGGTGTTCGGGGCGTTCGAAGTCGTAGCGCAGGTGGTGGGCGAGCAGGACAGCCATCAGGTCGGCGGCGGACATCGAGGACGTCGGGTGACCGGAGCCGGCCGCGGCGGCGGCGCGCACGCTGTCCACGCGCAACTGCTGGCCGAGTTCGATGAGTTCGGCGGTGTTCATGGGTCTCCTTCGGCGGCGGGACGTGGATCTTGTTGTGCGGCTCCTCCGAGGTCTTCCGCGTAACCGGGTGCGGAGCACCCAAACGCCCGCCGGGTCACCCGGATGCCGCTGCCCCAGGGCAGGGCGCGGCCCCGCGGCGGGGCACAGCGCACCGAGGCCGCCGGGCGGTGCGCCGGACGGGGGCGACGGGGGCATGCGCCGGACCGGGTGCCCCAACTAGGCTCGTACGTATGGAGATTCTGGGCGCCTCGCTGCGCATCTGCGTCGAAGACCTCGAAGCCGCGATCCCGTTCTACGAGCGTCTGGCGGGCGGCAGAGCGCTCCGCTTCGAGCGTGGTGGTGTCCAGGTCGCCGCGGTGGGCTCCTTCCTGTTGATGAGCGGCCCGGAGGCGGAGCTGGAGATCCTGCGGAAGGTGGCCGCGACGATCGCGGTGAAGGACGTGGACGAGGCCCGCCGGGTGCTCACGGAGCTCGGCGCACGGATCATCGCGGGGCCGGTGGCGACGCCGGTGGGCCGGAATCTGATCGCCGTGCATCCGGACGGGTCGGTGTTCGAGTACGTCGACCACCAGGGCTGACGGGGGGCTGACCGGCGCGCAGGCCACCGCTCAGGGCGCCACGGCCCGCGCTCAGGGCGTGTCGGGTCGCATCCGGAAGTCGTGGTGGGCGGGCAGGGGCTCGTCGGTGAGGCGGGCCCAGAGCCGGCCGATCACGTCCGCGCCCTCCCTCAGGTCCGCGAGCTCGAAGCCCGCGTCGAAGACGGCCCGGGCGTCGGCGGTCCGGCCCTCCGCGAGCAGCAGTTCGGCCTCCAGCAGCCGGAACCGGCCGCGGCTGCGGACGGCGGGCAGGAGCCGTTCCCATACGGCCCGCGCGGTGGCCGTCCGCCGCGCCGCGAGGAGGGCTTCGAGGGTTTCGCGGCCGAGCGCGGCCAGGGCGGCCCTCCAGGTCTCGCCGTCGTCGCGCCGCTCGCGGCACAGGTCGTCGAAGGCCTCGGCGTACCGCTCCGCGGCCCGCTCGTGGTGGCCGCACTCCTGGTCGGCGACGGCGAGGCAGCGCAGCAACGGCCAGAGGGACGGCGCCAGTTGGAGGGCGCGCTCCCAGCTGCGGACGGCCTGGGCGCGGTCGCCGGCGTGCCACTGGGCGATGCCGAGGTGGTATTCGGTGTGGGGGGTGGCGGGTGCGGTCTCCAGCATGTCCCGCCAGTGCGGGGCGACCAGGGTCGCGCCCGGGGGCCGTACCCGGCGGGGCTCCGGCAGGGAGCCGGTGCGCAGCAGCTCCAGCCAGGGGGTTTGGGCCTCGCCGAGGGTGGTCTCGGGGAACGGGGTGCCGGGCAACTTCCAGCCTGTGCGCAGCACTTCGAGCGCGCCCCAGCCGGAGCCGGTGGCCAGGATCTCGCCGGGTTCGGTGTCGGCGTGCGGCTGCCACGCCCGGTACGCCGCCTCGACGCGGGCGCGGGGCAGTAGGGACTCCAGGCGTTCCTCCGCCGCCCGGACGAGCTCGGGCCAGGGCCGCCGGCCGTCGTCGCTGGGTGTGTCGAGGGGAGTGTCGAGGGGCGTCTCGAGGGGGCCGTACGCCTCCAGCCAGGAGACCTCGCTCTCCGCGTCGAGGCGGACGTGTTCCAGCTGGGTGCGGGCGAGTCCTGCCTGGATCTCGCAGTAGCCGCCGGTGCCGGGCTCGGTCAGCCACTCCTGCCAGCGCCGTCCGCCGGGTCCGCTGCCCCACACGAACAGTTTCCGGCCGTGCAGTACGTCGGTGGAGGTCTGTACGAGCCCGTGCCCGTCGGCGTCGACGGCGGCGATCCAGGGGCGGTGGCCGTCGGGCAGTTCGTAGAAGTAGTCGGCGGCGTAAGGGCTGTTGAGGGGGTAGGTGCGGTCGATGCCGTCGTGGATGGGGACGGGGACGCGGCGCAGGCGGCGTCGGTAGCCGATGGGGGTACCTCCCACGCCCTTGAGGCAGTGGGGGAGCCAGGCCTCGTCGGCGGGGGCGAGGATCTGCCGGTCCTCGGGTACGGCTGTGTTGGACCACCAGTAGGCGGGCATCGGGCGCTCGTGCGGATTGCGGACGCCGACGTAGAGGAAGTCGGAGCCGTCCGGGAGCCACAGGTCGACCTGGAAGGGCAGGTCGCGCAGCCGTTCCCACTCCCACAGGCGCAGCATGGCGCCGCCGTCGGGGGCGGGGACGCGGGCGGCGTGCAGGGGGGCGCAGGACAGGGTGGTGTGGCCGGTGGCGCCGATGTTCCATTCGATGCCGCCGGAGTACCAGGCGCCGTTGAGGGCGAAGTTGGCGGGCTGGAACACCGGGTTGCGGTAGAGGAGTTCGCATCCGGTGGGCAGGTGGACGAGGGAGGCGACACGGCCGCCGAGGCCGGGCAGGACGGTGGCGCGCAGCCGGTCGTTCTCGATCACCAGGGCGTCGAGGGGGCGTGGGGTGCGGGTTCTTCCGTATCCGTCACGGAGGGGCACCGGCAGCAGGCTGCGCAGCGGCTCGTAGTCGAGTTGGCGGGCCATGGACCGGGGCATCGCGTCGCGGTCGCGGTCGTCGATACGGTGAACCTCGTCGAGCAGCCGGAGCGGGGGCAGCGGGTTGTCCGGTCCCAACTCGGCGGCGGGCAGCGTCAGTACCTCGCGTCGGATCCTCGTCACGGTGACCATGGAACCCGCCGGGGCGCGGGTCGGCCAGGGGAGCTGTCGGTCAGGATTACGCAAAAGCCGCGGAAGCCGGACCCCCGGCCGGGTGCGTCCATGCCCGCAACCCGGCGGTTTTCAGGCGCGCATCTCGGCGGTGAGCGCCCAGCGTTCGTGGTCCCGCCACGCCCCGCCGATGTAGATCATGGCGGGCGAGAAGCCTTCCCGGCGGAAGCCGGCGCCGCGGGCGAGGGCGAGGGACGCGGTGTTGCCGGGCTGGGCGTTGATCTCCAGCCGGTGCAGTCCGAGGGGTCCGAACGCGTACCCGATGACCAGGTCGAGGGCCTCGCGCATCAGGCCCCGGCCGGCCGCGTGGGCGAAGGCGCCGTAGCCGAGGGCGCCGCACTGGAAGCCGCCCCGGACGATGTTGTTGATGTTGATGAAGCCGGCGATGGCCCCACTGTCCTTCTCGCACACCAGGAATCCGGCCCTGGCAGGATTGTCGATCAGCCCGTCGGCGTAGGTGGCGTAGGCCTCCTCGGTCTCCGGCGGGAACAGCCAGGGGTGGTGCAGGCCCTGGCTCTCGCGGGCCCTGGCGGTGAACTCGGCACCGTCCTCGCGGGTGAAGGGGCGGATGCCCACGCGGGGGCCCTCGGCGAGGTAGCCGGATGCGGCGTGCGTCATCCGATCATCGTACGCGCCACCGGCGGGTCACCGGCCGCGCCGCTTCACGGCGTACGCCCCGCACACGGCGCCGATGAGGCCGGTGGCGAGCAGGGCCGTCCACAGCGGCATGGTGATCTCGGGGCCGATCAGCCGGATGCGGGTGGGGCCGGTGTTCTGGAACACGAGGACCAGGGCGAGGAGGGCGAGGGCCGGCACGGGTATGCGGGCCCGGCTCGACGGCCCGGCCGTGCTGTCGTCGGCTGCGATGCCCTCCTTGGTCTTGGGGCTCATGCGATCAGGGTGAGGCAGAGGGCGCCGTTCCGCACCGCGGCGGCGCCCTCCGGGTGACCGGCTTGGTGCCCTGATTCCCGAAGTACGCGCCGTCGCTCGCGGCGACGACGAAACCGGGGCAATACGGATGCCGGCCGGTAGGTATCGGCCGGGGCCATGCTGTGACAGGTGTCAGTCCACGATCAATGGGCTGCGTGCGGTTTCTTGACGAAGATCCAGCAGGGCGCGTCGGCCGCCGCCTGGACCTCAGCGCAGCGCGGGCTCGTCGAGTATCAACGTGCCCGCATCCGCGTCGAGTTCGGCCATGACACCGAAGGGAATGGTCAGCGCGCCCTCGCAGTGCCCGAACCCGAACTCCTCGACGACCGGGACGCCGAGCGTGCCGAGACGGTCGACGAGCATGGGCCGCACCTGCTCGTACGGGTCGCACTCCGCCCAGGAGCCGAGCAGCACCCCGTGCACCCCCTCGAGCCAGCCGGAGCGCAGGAGTTGGGTGAGGTAGCGGTCCAGCCGGTACGTCACCTCGCCCACGTCCTCCAGGCACAGCAGCCCGCCGCGCGCCGAGGGCCGGGCACCGGGGACGCCGCGTTCGGCGGCGAGCAGGCACAGGTCGCCGCCGACAGTGACACCGCGTGCCCGTCCCGGGACGAGGGCGCTGCCGCCGGAGGCGATGGTGCGGACGGTCTCCGGGGCGAAGAGCGTGGCCTTCAGGTGCCCCTGTGCCCGCTCGTTCTTGATGAAGTCGATGCCCGCTGCCATCGGCCCGTACAGGGTGGCGAGTCCCAGGCGGGTGGCGAAGGCCTCGTGCAGCACGGTGAGGTCGCTGAAGCCGACGAACACCTTCGGGCCGGCCGCGCGCATCGCCTCCCAGTCGAGCAGGTCGATCATCCGCTGGACGCCGTAGCCTCCGCGTGCACACAGGACCGCGTCCACCGCCGGGTCGCACCAGGCCTGCTGGAAGTCGGCGGCGCGGTCGGCGTCCGTGCCCGCGAGGTAGGGGAGGTCCCCGCGCCGGTCCAGCACATGGGGTGCGACCACCGGGTCGAGGTCCCAGCCGCGCAGCACGTCGAGCCCCGCCTGCAGCCGTTCCTCGGGCACCGGCCCGCTGGTGGCCACCACGGCCACGCGCGCCCCGGGGGCCAGCCGGGTCGGCCTCACCAGTTCTCTCATCTGCGCAACTCCACCTCAGGAACACCGGACACATCGAGATCGAACACCTGAGCGTACAGGGAGAGTTCGGCCTCCAGTGCGCGCACCAGGGTCGAGGCACGCCGGAATCCGTGCCCTTCCCCCTCGAAGGTGAGGTAGGCGTGCGGCACGCCCCGGCCCTGGATCCGCGCGAGGAACCGTTCGCACTGGGCGGGCGGGCAGATGACGTCGTCCAGGCCCTGGAGCAGAAGGAAGGGCACGGTGAGCCGGTCGGCATGCTCGGCGGGCGAGCGCTCGGCGTACCGGGCGGGCTGCCCCACTGCCTCAAGGGCGTGGGAGGTACGGCCATCGGCGCGGGGCCCGATCAGCGACTCCAGGTAGTGCGACTCGAAGTCGTGGGTCTCCCCCGGCCCCCAGGTCGCGAGGTCGAGGACGGGGTAGCTGATGGTGCCGCAGGCGTAGACGTCTGTGGTGGTCAGGGAGGCCGCGGTGGTCCAGCCTCCCGCGCTGCCGCCGCGGATGGCGAGCCGTGCGCGGTCGGCGGTGCCCTCGTCGGCGAGGGCACGGGCGACGGCGGCGCAGTCCTCGACGTCGACCACGCCCCACTGCTCGCACAGCCGCTCGCGGTAGGCGCGCCCGTAGCCGGTGGAGCCGCCGTAGTTGACCTCGGCGACACCGATGCCGCGCGAGGTGAAGTACGCGATGGCGAGGTCCAGTACGAGCGCTGCCCGGCCGGTGGGGCCGCCGTGCGCCCAGACGACGTACGGCGGCAGTTCGCCGTCGGGGGCGGCGCGGTCGGGGTTGTGCGGCGGGTAGACGTGGGCGTGCACCTCGCGGCCGGCCGGGCCCGTGAAGATGCGGATCTGCGGTTCGGGGTAGCAGGCCGGGCCGACCGGATCCCGGTGGCGGGCGCCGATGGTGCGGGCCCGGCCGCTCGCGGTGTCGAGTTCCACGACTTCGTAGGCGGTGCGCGGGCTGGCGGCGACGGCGACGACCCGGCCGGAGCCGCCGACCGCGCCGGTCCCGTTCTCGCTCGGGGCGCGGTGGGCGGCGAGCGTGGGTGCGAACTCGGTCCAGGGGCCGGCGGCGTCGACCAGCTCGCCGGATTCTGTATCCAGTATTCCGAGTGCGGTCGACCCGCGACCGTGTACGACCGCGATCAGACCGTTGTCCAGCGGCGCGAACCACGACAGCCCGAGTTTCCACAGCGGCCCGCCGAACTCCTCCTCGCGGGGGCACAGGGGGGTGCCGTCGCGGTACAGGTTCCACCAGCCGCTGCGGTCGCTGGTATACAGGATCCTGCCGTCCGCCGACCAGTCGACCTGCGCGATGGCCTCATCCGGTCCACCGGCGACTGTATGCGGTATGCCGAGCGCCCCGTCGTCCCCGACCTCCGCGACCAGCAGTTCCGTGCCGTCCCACGGCATCCGCGGATGGTCCCAGGCCAGCCAGGCGGCGCGCCGGCCGTCGGGCGAGAGGCGGGCGCCGGTGAGGAACCGGTGCCGGTCGTCGGTGAGTTCCCGCACGGCGCTGCGGTCGTCGGCGGCCGAGCCGTCGAGCGGTACGGCCGCCAGGACCCGCCGCACGTCGCCGGGGCCCTCGCCGGTGAACTCCTCCAGCACGCACCACACCTCGCCGCGCGCCAGGTCGATCCGCGGCTCCGCCCAGCGCAGTCCGCCGCCCAGCGCCGACACGGAGGTCAGGGGCCGCGGCTCGCCGCCCGGCTCGTAGCGGTACAGCCGCTGGTCGGCGTAGTGCGTGAACACCACCAGGGGTCCGGTGTCCCGCATCACCCCGGTCCAGGGCCGGCCGCCGTACTCGATCACCCGGTTGCGCACGTTCCACGGCGCGGGCAGGACCGGCTCCTCGCTGCCGTCCACGCGCCGCCGTACCAGCGCGCGCCGGCCGCCCTCGGCGGGGCGGGGCTCGGTCCACCAGACCTCGTCGCCGACGAAGGCCGGCCATTCGGGCTGCCCGTCGTGCGCGGCGGCGAGCGCCGCGTCGATGGGCGAGGGCCACGAACCGTATGCCGACGTCCGCACCTCTCCCCCTTTCCTAGACGGTCCGCAGGAAGCGGTCGAGGACGCGGACGCCGAAGTGCAGCGCCTCGACGGGTACGCGCTCGTCCACGCCGTGGAACAGCGCCTGGTAGTCGAGGTCCTCGGGCAGTTTCAGCGGGGCGAAGCCGTAGCCGGTGATGCCGAGCCGGGAGAAGTGCTTGGCGTCCGTGCCGCCCGACATGCAGTACGGCACGACGTGCCCCTCGGGCGCGAACTCCTCGACGGCGGCCCGCATCGCGGCGTAGACGGGCGAGTCCAGGGGGGCCTGGAGGGCGACCTCGCGGTGGGCGAACTCCCAGTCCACGTCCGGTCCGGTGAGCCGGTCCAGGGTGGTGGTGAACTCCTCCTGGCCGCCCGGCAGATAGCGCCCGTCCACGAAGGCGACCGCCTCGCCCGGGATGACGTTGACCTTGTAACCGGCGTTCAGCATGGTCGGGTTGGCGCTGTTGCGGACGGTCGACTCGACCAGCCGGGCGGCCGGGCCGAGGTTCTTCAGCAGCCGGCCCACGTCGGTGAAGTCGGCGTCGACGCGGTACAGGGCGGCGAGTTCGGTGAGCGCGGCCTCCACGGTCGGGGTGAGCCGGTACGGCCACTCGTACTCGCCGATGCGGGTGATCGCGGCGGCCAGCCGGGTCACCGCGTTCTCCCGGTTGACCTTGGAGCCGTGCCCGGCCCGGCCGCGCGCGGTGAGCTTGAGCCAGGCGGTGCCCCGCTCCCCGGCGGCGATGGGGTAGAGCTCCCGGCCAAAGCCGTCGTGGAAGGTGAAGGCGCCGGACTCGCCGATGGCCTCGGTGCAGCCCTCGAACAGTTCGGGATGCCGGCCGGCGAGGAATCCGGCGCCGTCCTCGGCGCTCGCCTCCTCGTCGGCGGTGAACGCGATGACCAGGTCGCGGCGGGGCCTGAGCTCCTGGCGGGCCCAGGACCGGACGACGGCGAGGATCATCGCGTCCATGTTCTTCATGTCGACGGCGCCCCGCCCCCACACCACACCGCCCTGGACCTCGCCCGAGAAGGGGTGCACGCTCCAGTCGGCGGCCTCGGCGGGCACCACGTCGAGGTGGCCGTGGACCAGCAGCGCATCGGCGGACGGGTCGCTGCCGCCGATCCGGGCGACGACGTTCGTGCGGCCCGGCGTCCGCTCCAGCAGCAGCGGTTCCAGCCCGGCCTCGGCGAGCCGCTCGGCGGCGTACTCGGCGGCGGGCCGCTCCCGGCAGTCCCCGCCGCCCCGGTTGGTGGTGTCGATCCGGATCAGGCCGGAGGTGAACTCCACGACCTCCTCCAGGGCCTGACGGTCAGCCATACTGCTCCTCCACCGCGGCCGAGACGATCGTGGTGACCGCCTTGAACGTCCGGATTCCCTCGTACATGGTGGCACTGGTGTACGCCACCTTGCGCTCCCCGATCCGCGCGAGGCCGGGCACGACGGTCGCGGCCTGCGCCAGGTGCTCGGCATCGAACTCGACGGCGATCGTGAACGGTCCGGCCTGCGCGGGTTCGTGACGGACCGCCAGCTGTGCCGCCTCCTTGGCCGCGGCTCGGATGTCGACGGCGGTGCGGGCCGGGGTGCGGCAGACGGCCGCGTAGCGCGACACATGGTCCTTGACGGCGACCTTCAGCGCCTCGGGCGCGTAGCCGAGTGCGTCCTCGCAGGCCACGTCGTCGCCGGTGACGAGGACGACCGGGACGCCGTACTCGGCGACGACGTGCGCGTTCAGCAGCCCCTCGCTCGCGCGGACGTCGTTCAGCCACACCCCGGTGATCTGGTTGGCGAGATAGGTGTGGGCGAGGACGCCCTCCATGCCGGCGCCCGCGTGGAAGCCGACGAACGCGATGCCGTCCACGTCGCCGTGCTGGACGCCCTCCACCATGGACAGCTCCTTGTGCCGTCCGGTGAGCATCTCCACGCGTTCGTCGAGCCGCTCCAGGAGCAGGTTCCGCATGTTCCAGTGGGCCTCGTTGACGAGGACCTGGTCGGCGCCGCCGTCGAAGAAGCCCCGGGCGGCGGCGTTCACGTCGGAGGTGAACATCGACCGGCACCGCTCCCACTGGGGCGTCCCCGGCAGCACGTCGGCCGGCCAGGTGACCCCCGTGGCACCCTCCATGTCCGCACTGATGAGGATCTTCATGCTCCGTCACGTTACGCGCCATCGGGGAGCTGGGCTACGACCGGAACATGCCGTCGGCCCGCCGGGTGTCACTCGCGCGCGAGGACGAACCAGCGGGCCGGAAGGTCGATGCGGGTGCCGTCGGCCATGTACTCGGTCTGCGGGAGTGTCGTGTCGCCGGTGGCGAGGATCTTCAGTCCGGCCTCGGCGAGCAGTTGCGGGATCTCCTCGTCCGGGGCGTCGGCGGGCCTGAGGCCGTGGTGGAGGACGCGGCGCAGCTTGGGCGGGGGCCCGCCCGGGCCGGACGCGGCGCGCTGGAGCACCTCGCGGGAGCCGGAGGTGAGTTCGACGACGAACGCCCGCCCCTCGGTGCCGATCACCTCGGCGACGGCGGCGGCGACCAGGGGGCGTGCGGCGGGTTCGCTCTGGTGGATGACGGCACGCATGTACACGTTGCTGTCGCCGAGGCGCTCGCGCAGCGCCCGTACGGCTTCCGTGTCGGTCAGGTCGAGCTGGCGGAACTCGACGGTGGTGCCGTCCGGGGTGGCCCGGCGGGCGTGCTCGACGGCCGCGTGCGTGAGGTCGACGCCGACGGCGCGGGCGAACCGGGTGGCCAGGTAGCGGGTCTGGGTGCCGTTGCCGCAGCCGAGGTCGACGATGGTGCGCGTGGTGTCCGCGTACGGCAGCAGCAGCTCGCTGTGCGGCACGGCGGTCAGTGAGGGGTCGGAGTCCCAGATCGCCTCTCCGGGGGCGTCGGAGGTCTCGCTCCAGTAACTCTCCCACGCATTACGGTAGTTGTCCGAGACGTTCATGCGATCTCCCCGCGTCGGTTCCGTGATCGGGATATCGCGGCGGTCGGTGGATCGGCAAGGGCTGCGGGGTAGGAGGGCACGGTCATCTGACGGCCTGTTCGAACCAGACCGTCTTACGGTGTCCGCTCGCACTGGCGCCCCATTCGCGGGCCAGTCGGCTGACCACGCGCAGGCCGCGCCCCGACTCGTCGTAGGGGCCGGCGCCGAGCATGGCGGGCAGGGCGGGTTCGGCGTCGGTGACCTCGAACAGCAGGGCGTCGGTGCGGACCACGCGCAGGCCGACCGGTTCGCCGCCCGCGTGCCGGACGGCGTTGGTGACGACCTCGCTGACCAGCAGCTCGGCGGTCTCCACGGTCTGCGGCAGGCTCCACTGGAGCAGCCGGTCGCGGACCAGGCGGCGGGCGTGTGCGACCTCGCGCGGGTCGGCCTCCAGCCGCCATTCGGCGACGTGGTCGTCGGGGATGCCGCCCAGCCGGGCCATGAGCAGGGCGACGTCGTCCTTACGGCCGCCGCGCGTGTTGAGGGCGCGGATGATGGTGTCGCAGGCGTCGTCCATGGAGGCGGCGGGGTGTGCGGCGGACTCGCAGAGCGCGGCGAGGCCCTCGCCGATGTCGCAGCCGCGCACCTCGACCAGGCCGTCGGTGCACAGCACGAGCCGGTCGCCGGGCGCGACGCGGACACGGGTGACCTCGAAGGGGACGCCGCCGACGCCGATGGGGGCGCCGGTGGGCAGGTCGAGGAGTTCGCTGCGGCCGTCCTCGGCGCGGACGAGGACGGGCGGGATGTGTCCGGCGTTGGCGAGGAGGAGTTCGCCGCGGATCGGGTCGTAGACCGCGTACAGGCAGGTGGCGAGGTAGTTCTCGCCGAGCCGGCGGGCCAGGTCGTCCAGGTTGCGCAGCAGTTGGGCGGGCGGGGTCTCCATGGCGGCCATGGTCTGGACGGCGGTGCGCAACTGGCCCATCATCGCTGCCGAGTTGAGGCCGTGGCCCATGACGTCGCCGACGACGAGGGCGGTGCGGGAGCCGGGCAGTTTGATGGTGTCGAACCAGTCGCCGCCGATCCTGCCGAGTCGGGTGCCGGGCAGATAGCGGGTGGCGATGTCGCAGCCGGCCATGCGCGGGCTGACCTGCGGCAGCATGCTGTCCTGGAGGGTGTCGGCGACGTTCTCCTGGTAGGTGTACATGCGGGCGTTGTCGAGGACGAGCCCCGCGCGGGCGGCGAGTTCGGCGCCGGTGGTGCGGTCCATGTCGTCGAAGGGCGCGCGGTCCGGGCGGCGCAGCAGCACCATGAAGCCGAGGACGACGTTGCGGGCCTTGAGCGGGACGATCAGCAGGGAGCGGCCGTTGATGAGCGGCCTGAGGTCGCGCTTCTCGAACTCGCCGGAGATGCGGTCGCCCAGTTCGTCGCTGATCCTCGGGATGAGGACGGGTTCGCCGGTGACCATGCACTGGTAGAACGGGGTGTGTTCGGGGAAGGCGAAGGCCTCGCCGACGGGCACGGTGTCGTCCCAGCGGCCGGGTTCGTCGTTGTGCTCGACCCAGACGCGGTGCATGACGGTGCGGGCGTCCGGCGGGCCGTCCGGGAAGCCCTCGCCGGCGAGGACGGCGGCGCGCAGGTGGGTGCCGGCGAAGTCCGCGAAGCGGGGGACGGCGGCGCTGGTGACCTCGCGGATGGTCTCGCCGAGGTCGAGCGAGGTGCCGATGCCGGAGCTGACCTCGTTGAGGAACTCCAGTCGTTCGCGGACGGCCGCGTACTCCAGGTCCTGTTCGGCACCGGCAGGGATCACCACGGCGGCGGCCCGGTCGCGGGGTACGACGGCTTCGGTACGGCCGCGTCCGGCGCGGCGGGGCACGCCCCAGTACGGGGTGACGGGCACCCGGTCGCGCTGGCTGAACTCCAGGACGGGGTAACCGAGTTCGAGGACCTGGGAGACGATGCGGCCACTGAGTCCCGGGCCCATGTTGGGGAGGATCTCGGGCAGCCGCCGTTCGAGTTCGTCGGCGGCGGGCAGTTCGGTGTGGCGGGCGAAGCCGGGCGAGATGCGTTCGGCGGCCTCGTCGTCGTAGCCTCGCTCATCGCGCAGCCGGGCGGCGTCGGCGGCGAGCACCAGGAGCCGGGCGGGTCCGGGGCCGACGAGCGGGTACGCCCACCAGAGCACGTCGAGGCGGGCGGCCTCGCCCGCGGGGCCCGGGTCCGTGTCCGGGTGCGGCTGCTCGTCCGGGTGCGGGAAGAGGCGGGCGCGGCCCGCCGTCGGGTAGGCGGTGTGGCCGCCGAGCGAGTCCTCCAGGTCGGGCCCGAGCCCGTCGTAGGCAGCGTGGGCGTGCTGCGCAGTGTCGTCGGGGAGCGCACCGGAGACGGGCAGGAGGTCCACGGCGGGCCGCCCGACGGCGTCCTGGCGGCTCACGCCGAACAGCCGCCCGGCGCCGCTGCTCCAGTGGGAGACCTGGCCGTCGCGGTCGACGACGACCACGGCCAGCGGAATGCGGCCGGCCTCGGCCTCGCCGGCGCCGCGGCCGGGAAGGGTGTCCCGCTCGCTGCCACCGTCCATGGCCAGGCCCTCTCTCCCCACAGCTGTTCGCAAACGATCTGTGCCGCCCGCCACTACGGTACGGCGGCGGACGGTGGCGATGTGGGGCAATCCTGAATTTGTGTCACGTGATCGCACCGGCGCGCGGCCCGGTACCGGACGGGTGCCCCCGGGCGGGACGGTCAGTCCTCGTGCCCGAGTTGGAGGTCCCGTTCGGTGCGTCCGCCGCCCGCGACCTGGAGGACGGTGGCGACCGGCGGGTAGCCGGCGGCGATGACGGTGTACTCGCCGGAGGAGAGGTCCACGAACCGGAACGTTCCGTCGGCTCCGGTGGTGAGGGTGTTTACGACGTTCCCGGCGGCGTCGAGCAGGGTCACGCGCGCGTCCTCCACGGGGCGTCCCCCGCCGGCGCGGACGGTTCCCTTGAGCACGGCGCCGCCCGCGAGTTCGACGTCCTGGCGGGTCTCACGGGAGGCCTGGACGCTGACGGGGAGGGCGGCGGGCCGGAAGGCGGGAGCGCTGGCGGCGAGGGTGTACTCGCCGGCGACCAGTTCGGAGATGACGTAGCCGCCCTCACGGCCGCTGCGGGTGGCGGCGACGACCTCGCCGTGGACGTTGGTGAGGGTGACGGTGGCGTCCCGTACGGGCGTGCCGTCGGCGGTGAGCACGGTGCCGGCGAGGCGTCCGGCGCCGCCGAGGACGACGTCGAGTTCGACGGGCCGTTCGCCGACGGTGACGGAGACGGCCTGCGGCTGGTGGCCGCCGGCGGCGGCGATCAGGACGTACGAGCCGGAGCCGGGGGCGGTGAGCGCGTACCGTCCGTCGTCGCCGCTCGCGCCCCGGCCGATCTGCTGTCCGGCGACGTCGATGAGGGTGAGCGCCGCGCGGGGCACCACGGTTCCGTCGGGGTGCTGCACCGTGCCGCAGACGGGGATTTCGCCGGCGTACGGCGAACGGGCCTGCGGGACGGAGGCGTTCACCGGCTGCTGCTTGGTCTCCGGGTCGGTGGCGGGGGCGTTGTGGGACACCAGCGGTTTCTCCTTGAGGAAGAAGGCGATGAGCAGGCCGAGGACGAGCACCGGGACGAAGTAGAGGAAGATCCGGGGCATCGCGTCGGCGTAGGCGCGGATGTAGGCGTCGCGCAGCGCCGGGGGCAGGGCGTGGACGAGCTGCGGGGTGAGGGAGTCCGCGTCGGGCAGCCCGCTGCCCGCGCGCGCGGGCAGTTGCCGGTGCAGGGCGTCGGTGAGGCGGCCCGAGAAGAGGGTGCCGAAGACGGCGGCGCCGACGCTGCCGCCGATCTGGCGGAAGTAGTTGTTGGCGCTGGTGGCGGTGCCGAGGTCGGCGGGGCGGACGGAGTTCTGCACGGCGAGGACCAGGACGGGCATCACCATGCCGATGCCGGCGCCGAGGACGGCCATCCAGATGCTGTACTGGAGGCGGGACGTGTCGGCTTCGAGCCGGGACAGCAGCCACATGCCGACGGTGGCGACGGCGCAGCCGAGCACCGGGAAGATCTTGTAGCGGCCGGTGTGGCTGATGAGCTGTCCGCACAGGACCGAGGCGCCGACGATGCCGGCCATCATGGGCAGCATCAGCAGTCCGGAGCCGGTGGCGCTGGCCCCGTCGACCATCTGCAGGAAGGTCGGCAGATAGCTGGCGGCGCCGAACAGGGCGACGCCGATCACCAGGCCGACCAGGCCGGTGATGTTGAAGACGGAGTCCCTGAACAGCCTGAGCGGGATGAGGGGTTCGGCGGCGAAGCGTTCGACGACGAGGAAGAGGACGGTGGCGGCGAGGGCGCCCGCGCCGAGCCCGAGGATCTGCTCGGAGCCCCAGGCGTAGTCGGTGCCGCCCCAGCTGGTCAGCAGTACCAGGCAGGTGGACGCGGCGGCCAGCAGCAGCGCGCCGAGCACGTCGAGGCGGGCGCGGGCCCGCTTCTTGGGCAGTTTGAGGACGACGGTGACGACGGCCAGGGTGACCAGGCCCAGGGGCACGTTGACGTAGAAGCACGCGCGCCAGGAGAGGTGGTCGGTGAAGTAGCCGCCGAGCAAAGGGCCCGCGACGGAGGCGAGGCCGAAGGCGGCGCCGATCAGGCCCATGTACCGGCCGCGCTCCCGGGGCGGCACGATGTCGGCGATGATGGCCTGCACACCGATCATGAGGCCGCCCGCGCCGACGCCCTGGAGGGCGCGGAAGGCGATCATCTGGTCCATGCTCTGGGCCCGGCCGGCGAGCGCGGAGCCGATGACGAAGACCAGGATCGCGAACTGGAAGACGCCCTTGCGGCCGACGAGGTCGCCGAGTTTGCCGTAGACGGGCAGGCCGATGGTGGAGGTGAGCAGGTAGGCGGTGATCGCCCAGGACATTTTGTCCAGGCCGTGCAACTCGCCGACGATCTTCGGCAGCGCGGTGGCGACGATCATCTGGTCCAGTGCCGCGAGGAGCAGCGCGAGCATGAGCCCGAAGAAGACCAGCCGCACCCGGCGCGGGCCGAGTCCGGCGGCCGGGGCGGGGGTTGGCGGCGGTGGTACGGCGGTCTCCTGCGCCGTCGCCGGTGTCACGACCGGCGTGTCCTCCACCAGAGTCGTCCCGCCCACGTACCGCTCCCCTCGTCGCGCCTGTTGCACAATTCCCGCGTAAGACGACAACTGCGAACAAGTACGGCGAGTTACGGCATGGCCGGGGGCGGGCGGGAGATCCACTCGAACCGGTGAAGGGGACCAACGCCCCCTCACCGGGCGGCCCTTGGGCCTACTTCTCGACCTCGGCGGCGAGCTTGGCGAGAACGGCGTCGTAGATCCGGGCGAGGCCCTTGGGCGCGAAGGTCCTCTCGAAGAAGCCGCCGATGCCGCCGGCACCCTTCCAGGTGGTGGTGACGGTGACCCGGGACCTGCCCTCGCCGGCCGGGGTGACGCGCCAGGTGGTGACCATGGAGGAGTTGCGGTCCTTCTCGACCAGCTCGCCGTCGGTGGGCTCGGTGACCTCCAGGAGGCAGTCGCGCACCCGCTTGCTGGTGGCCTGGAGCTTCCAGTGGACGAGGGTGCCCTCGCCGTCGCCGCCCTCGCGCACCTCGTACTCGCTGAACTGCTCGGGCAGCACCTTGCCGCGCGTGCCGGTGTAGTCGGCGAGGGCGTCGAACACCTTCTCCGCGTCCGCCGCGACGACCCGCTCTGTACTGGCCTCGACCTGCGCCATTAGTTCCTCCAGGACCTGATTGCTCGGGGTTGTACAAAGCCAACCACCCCGGCACCCGGCCACCCAAATCGGGGTCGTACAAAGGTCGCACGAAGGTCGTACCGGGTTCGCACGCGGGTCGTACGCCGGTCGCACGATCACGGGAACAGACGTTCCAGCCTGTGCGGCAGTGCTACCGAGGAGGTCGGGCATCCCCTCGACCCCATTGTGTCAAGCAATCGGGTCAAGTATTGACGTATCGGGTTCTTCAGGGCCCCGATCCCGGGACGATGCGGCCAGAACCGCGGCCCTCGCGGTTCGCTCCACCCTCCGTCCCGGGAGAACGCATGAGAACACGCGCAGCCCTGCTGTGCGCTGCCGCCGCGGTGCTGGCGGGCTCGGTCACGGCCGTCCCGGCGGGGGCGACGGCCACCGCCACGGCACCGAAGCTCGGCTGGAAGAAGTGCGGCACCATCGACTACCCGACCCTCCAGTGCGCGTCCCTCTCGGTGCCGCTGAACCACGCGCACCCGGACGGCCGTCGGATCACCCTCGCCGTGTCGCGCGTCCCGCACACCGCGCAGAACTCCCTGGGTCCGCTGCTGGTCAACCCCGGCGGCCCCGGCGGCAGCGGGCTCACGCTCGCCGGCTTCGTCGCCTCGACCCTGCCCAAGAAGGTGGCAACCCGCTACGACGTCATCGGCTTCGATCCGCGCGGGGTCGGCAGGAGCTCCCCCGCCCTCAACTGCTCCACGGGCCATTTCAAGCCCGTCCGCCCCGACACCGTGCCCGTCACGCCCGCCCTGGAGCAGGCCAACCTGAAGCGCGCCCAGTCCTTCGCCGTCGCCTGCGGCAAGAAGTACGCGGACGTCCTGCCGTTCATGGACACCGTCAGCGCGGTCCGGGACATGGACGCCGTCCGCCAGGCCCTCGGCGCCCCGCGCATCAGCTACTTCGGCTACTCCTACGGCACCTACCTCGGCGCGGTCTACGCGAAGCTGTACCCCGAGCGCGTGCACCGCCTGGTGCTGGACTCGGTCGTGGACCCGACCGGCGTCTGGTACGGCGACAACGTCGGCCAGGACTACGCCTTCAACGACCGCCACCGTGCGCTCATGGCGTGGATCGCCAAGTACGACACGAAGTTCCGGCTCGGCAAGGATCCCGAGAAGATCGAGGCCAAGTGGTACGCGATGCGGGCGGCCCTGGCGAAGCGGCCGGCCGGCGGCAAGGTCGGCGCCTCCGAGCTGGAGGACACCTTCATCCCGGGCGGCTACTTCAACGGCTACTGGCCCTACCTCGCCGACGCGTTCGCGGCCTACGTCAACGACAAGGACCCCAAGCCGCTGGTGGAGGCGTACGAGAACTTCGCCGCCGTGGACGGCTCCGGCGACAACGGCTACAGCGTGTACGCGGCGGTGCAGTGCCGGGACACCGCCTGGCACCGGGACTGGAACCGGTGGCGCACGGACACCTGGCGGGTGTACGCGAAGGCGCCCTTCATGGCCTGGAACAACGCCTGGTACAACGCGCCGTGCGCGTTCTGGCCGACCGGCTCGCTGAAGCCCGTGAACATCGCCAACGGCAAGCTGCCGCCGGCCCTGCTGTTCCAGGCGACCGACGACGCGGCCACCCCGTTCCTGGGCGGGGTGACGACCCATCGGCTGCTGGCCGGCTCCAGCCTGGTGGTCGAGGACGGCGGCGGCAACCACGGCATCACGCTGAGCGGCAACGCCTGCCTCGACGGGTACCTGTCGGCCTACCTGTCCGACGGGACGCTCCCGCACGGCAACGGCGAGGCCGACGCGGTCTGCCCGAAGTCGCCCGACCCGAGGCCGATCGCGAAGAAGGCGGCGTCGACGACGTCGCGCGGCTCGACCCTGCACGGCCTGCTCGGCTTCCGCCGCTGAGGCATTGTCAGTGCCATGGTCCACCATGGATCCATGACCGAACCGACACGGATCCCCGCCCCCGACGGCGTCGCCCCCGCGGCCCAGTACAGCCATGTGGTCACCGCGACCGGCCGTTTCGTCGCCGTCTCCGGCCAGCTCGCCCTGGACGAGCACGGCAAGCTGGTCGGGGAGGGCGATCCGGCGGCCCAGGCCCACCAGGTCTTCGAGAACCTGCGGCGCTGCCTGGCCGCGGCGGGCGCCGGCTTCACCGACGTCGTCAAACTGACCTACTTCGTCACGGACATGGCGTGCATGCCGGCGATCCGCGCGGCCCGCGCCGCGCACATACCCGACGACCGCCTCCCGGCCGCCTCCGCCGTGCAGGTGGCCGGGCTGGTGGCACCGGAGTTCCTCATGGAGGTCGAGGCGATCGCCGTGGTGGCCGCATGACCTCCCCGGCGGTCCGGGTCCGGGCCATGACCCTGGCCGACTGCGACCGGGTCTCCGAGATCCGTATCCGTGGCTGGCAGAGCGCCTACCGGGGGATGGTGCCGCAGTCGTACCTGGACACGCTCAGTGTCGAGCAGGACGCCGAGCGACGGCGGGCACGCTTCCAGGAGAACGACGGCAGCGTGGTGAACCTGGTGGCCGAGCGGGGCGGCGAGGTCCTCGGCTGGGCGGCGTACGGGCCGTACCGGGACGGTGAAGTGCTCACCGGCGACGCGGAGTTGTACGCGATCTACGTGGACCCGGCGCACCTCGGCGGCGGGATCGGGCGGGCGCTGCTCACCGAGTCGGTCGCGGGGTGCTCGGCGTATCCGCGCATGCTGCTGTGGGTCCTGAAGGAGAACGCGCCCGCGCGACGCTTCTACGAGCACGCCGGATTCCGCCCGGACGGCGCCGAGGAGGCCTTCGAGACGGACGGGGTGCCCGTGCCCGAGGTGCGGTACGCCAGGGCGCTGCGCGGCTGACCCGGCCGGGGTCAGCCGCGCTTCTGCTCCGGGATCCGGGCCAGCGCGTGCACCGCGGCCTCGGCGAGTGCCGGGTGGGCGAGGGCCTCGTTGAGCACGCGCCGGGCGCGTTCGTCGCCGAGCGCGCCGAGGCCGTCCACACAGGCGAGGGCCACCCGGCGGTACGGGTCGTGCGGGTGCAGCCGCCGTTCCAGGGTGGTGATCAGCGCGGGCACGGACTCCGGGGCACGCAGTGCGACCAGGAGCCGTACCGGGTGCAGGGCGTAGGCCACGCGCAGTTCGTTGGTGGCGAGGGCGGCGGCGGCTCGGGCCGTGCGCGGATCGCCGAGGCGGGCCAGGGCGTGGGCGGCGGCGGCGCAGCGGGGCGGGTCGCGGTGGTTGAGCAGCAGCACCAGCGCCTCGAAGGCGCGCCGGTCGCCGGCGACGCCGAGCCGGAACGCGGCCAACTCCCTGGCCCACAGTGGCTGTCCGGGCGCGGTGAGCAGGTCCGCGAGGGTGTCGTGGTCCTCGGTCGCCAGCAGGCGGTCGAACGCCGCCGTGCCGCGCGACTCCTGCCGTAAGCGCTCCGTGAGCGATCGCAACTCTTCGTCCACGCTCCCAGCGTAGGCGGGGGGCGCCGCTTGAGGGAGCTACGTCACAGACTCGAGTGGAACTCAGGTCTGGCGCGCTCGTTACTGGCGGGTTAAGCTCATTCGAGCGAGTAACCCTCTCGCACTTCCGCTGACGACGGTTTGGTGACGCAGCCGTCGTGAGCCTCAGTCGGTTCGGTACATCGGTACCGCAGTACGACCCGGCTCCGGGACAGGGCCGGTCGGTTCGAGCCGCTCCCGGGCGTGTGCACGCCCGCGGTGCCGGCACCGGGCGTGTGCGCTTGCAGCCCGGCAACACCCGCATTTCTTCACGCCCGTGGTGCTCTTTCGGCGCACCCGGCGCGCTCCTAGTCGTCACCCTCATTCCCTGGAGTCCCGCGATGGCCACTCCCCTGTCCGACACCACCCTGTCCCCGCTCAAGACCGTTGCCGTCGTCGGCCTCGGCACCATGGGCACCGGCATCACCGAGGTCCTCGCGAAGGCCGGCCGCGATGTGATCGGCATCGACATCAGCGAGGCCCAGGCCGCGAAGTCGCTCGCCGCGCTGGAGGCCTCCACCGCCCGCGCCGTCGAGCGCGGCCGGCTGACCGAGCAGGAGCGCGCCGACGCCCTGGCCCGGGTGCGCACCTCCACCGACCTGCAGGCGGCGGCCGACGCCGACCTCGTCATCGAGGTGGCCCCGGAGTCGTACGAGATCAAGCAGCAGATCTTCCGCGAACTGGACGGCATCGTCCGCCGCGACACGATCCTCGCGACCGGCACGAACGCCCTTTCCGTGACCCGCCTGGCCGCCGACGCGGCCCACCCGGAGCGGGTGCTCGGCCTGCACTTCTTCAACCCTGCGCCGGCCATGAAGCTGGTCGAGGTCGTCTCCTGCGTGCTGACCGCGCCGCAGGCCGTCGCCGCGGTCACGGGTCTGGCGATCGAGCTGGGCAAGGAGCCGGTCGCGGTCGGCGACCGCCCCGGGTTCGTCGCGGACGGGCTGCTGTTCGGCTACCTCAACCAGGCCGCCGCGATGTACGAGGCCCGGTACGCCTCCCGCGAGGACATCGACGCGGCGATGCGGCTCGGCTGCGGCCTGCCGATGGGCCCCCTCGCGCTGCTGGACCTGATCGGCATCGACACCGCGCGCAGGGTCCTGGAGGCCATGTACTCCGAGTCCGGTGACCGGCTGCACGCCCCCGCGCCGATCCTGGGGCAGCTCAGCGAGGCCGGGCTGACCGGCCGCAAGGCGGGCCGTGGTTTCTACACGTACGAGGCGCCGGGCAGTGCCACGGTCGTGCCGGACGCCCTGACCCCGGCCGCCGGCGGCACCGAGACCGCCGGCCGTGCCGTCCGCTGCGTCGGCGTCGCCGGCTCGGGCACCATGGCCTCCGGCATCGCCGAGGTGTTCGCCAAGGCCGGGTACGAGGTCGTCCTCGCCGCCCGCAGCCAGGAGAAGGCCGAGGCCGCCAAGGCCCGTATCGGCAAGTCGCTCTCGCGCTCTGTCGACAAGGGCCGGATGACCGCCGAGGCCGCCGCCCAGACCCTGGACCTGATCACCCCGGCGGGCTCCTACGACGCGTTCGCCGACGTCGACCTCGCGGTCGAGGCGGTCGCCGAGGACCTGACGGTCAAGCAGCAGCTGTTCGCGGCGCTGGACAAGGTGTGCAAGCCGGGCGCGGTCCTGGCCACAACGACCTCCTCGCTGCCCGTGGTCGCCTGTGCCCGTGCCACCTCGCGTCCGCAGGACGTGATCGGCATGCACTTCTTCAACCCGGCCCCGGCCATGAAGCTGGTCGAGGTGGTCCGCACCGTCCTGACGGCGGACGACGTGCACGCGACGGTCCGTGAGGTCTGCCAGAAGATCCGCAAGCACGCGGTGGACTGCGGCGACCGGGCCGGTTTCATCGTGAACGCGCTGCTGTTCCCGTACCTCAACAACGCGATCAAGATGGTCCAGGAGCACTACGCCACGCTGGACGACATCGACGCGGCGATGCGGCTCGGCGGCGGCTACCCGATGGGCCCGTTCGAGCTGCTGGACGTGGTCGGCCTGGATGTCTCGCTGGCCATCGAGCAGGTGCTGCACCGCGAGTTCCGCGACCCGGGCCTGGCGCCGGCCCCGCTGCTGGAGCACCTGGTGGCCGCGGGCTGCCTCGGCCGCAAGACCGGCCGCGGCTTCCGCGAGTATGCCCGCCGCTGACGGCGTCGGCGACTGGTTCCGGTCGGAGGCGGACTGGGGCGGGCTGCTCGAACCCGGCGCGTTTCCCCCGCCCGCGCGGCCGGGCACTCCCCCGCCCCGTGAGGGCGGGGGAAACCCCGGACCTGCGCATCGAGCTGCGCACATGCAGTACGTTCGGGTCATGTCCCAGCCCGCCAAGTCCGCACGTACACCAGCCACGCCCGACGCGCCGGAAAGTGCCGCAGGCAGCCGCGCCGCCGCCCAGCGGCTGAAAATGCGCCGAGAGCTGGCGGCGGCAGCCATGGAGCTGTTCGCGAACAAGGGGTACGAGGCGACGACCGTCGACGAGATCGCAGCCGCCGCCGGGGTCGCCCGCCGCACCTTCTTCCGCCACTTCCGCTCCAAGGAAGAGGCGATCTTCCCGGACCACGACGACACCCTGATCCGTGCCGAGGCGGTCCTGAACGCCGCCCCGGCGCACGAGCACCCGCTCGACACCGTGTGCCGCGGCATCAAGGAAGTCATGAAGATGTACGCGGCCCGGCCGGAGATCTCGGTCGCCCGCTACAAGCTCACGCGCGAGGTACCCACCCTGCGCGAGGCCGAGATCGCCTCGGTCGCCCGCTACGAGCGCCTCTTCACCCGCTATCTGCTCGGCCACTTCGACGAGCACGCACACGCCGACGACGCCAACGACGACCCGCTGCTGGCCGAGGTCGCCGCCTCCGCGGTGGTCACCGCGCACAACCACGTCCTCAGGCGCTGGCTGCGCGCGGGCGGCCAGGGCGATGTCGAGGCCCAGCTCGACCACGCCTTCGCCATCGTCCGCAAGACCTTCGGCACCGGGATCGGGGCCGGCCGCGGCCCGGCCGCGGGACCCGCCGCCACGTCCCCGGCGACGGTCTCCGCGCAGGGCGAGGTCCTGGTGACGGTCGCCCGCACCGATGCCCCCCTGGACGAGGTCATGCGCACCATCGAGGAGGCTCTGAAGGACCGCTGAGCGGCTCGCGGACCTCGCGAGCGCTGTGACGACGGCCACCCGACCGGGTGGCCGTTTTGGCATGTCAGAGGCCCTTTTCAGGCACATTTAAGAGGCCGTTCGATCGATCATCGCTCATCTGTCAAGTAAAGATTTCATCTGAGCCCAATTGCTGGCACTCAGTGCCTTGCGGCCTGACACGCGGTGTCATACCTTGATGTTGTCCGGGCGGCCGGCGCGCAGAGACCGATCGCGCGTCGGCTGTCCCAGCAAGCCAATGGCCTGCCCGTCCGGACGCCTGCGTCACAGGCAACCTCCCGCGCCACAAAGCGCTGCCGAAGCTCCACCCGCCGAACCGACGGCACCCCTTTCACAAAACCCTCAGCAGCAGCATTTCCAGCAGCACCGACGAATCCCCAGCGCCCCTCCCTCAGGGCGCTCACCGCCGGAGGCAACACCGTGACCGTGAAGGACATCCTGGACGCGATCCAGTCGAAGGACGCCACGTCCGCCGACTTCGCCGCTTTGCCGCTCCCCGAGTCGTACCGCGCGATCACCGTGCACAAGGACGAGACGGAGATGTTCGCGGGCCTCGAGACCCGCGACAAGGACCCTCGCAAGTCGATCCACCTGGACGAGGTTCCGGTGCCCGAGCTGGGCCCGGGCGAGGCCCTGGTGGCCGTCATGGCCTCCTCGGTCAACTACAACTCCGTGTGGACCTCGATCTTCGAGCCGCTGTCGACCTTCGGCTTCCTGGAGCGCTACGGCAGGCTCTCGGAGCTGACCAAGCGCCACGACCTGCCGTACCACATCATCGGCTCCGACCTCGCGGGCGTCGTCCTGCGCACCGGTCCCGGCGTCAACGCCTGGAACCCCGGTGACGAGGTCGTCGCGCACTGCCTGTCCGTCGAGCTGGAGTCCTCGGACGGCCACAACGACACGATGCTCGACCCCGAGCAGCGCATCTGGGGCTTCGAGACCAACTTCGGCGGCCTCGCCGAGATCGCGCTCGTCAAGTCCAACCAGCTGATGCCCAAGCCCAAGCACCTGAGCTGGGAGGAGGCCGCGGCCCCGGGCCTGGTCAACTCCACCGCCTACCGCCAGCTGGTCTCCCGCAACGGCGCCGGCATGAAGCAGGGCGACAACGTCCTGATCTGGGGCGCGAGCGGCGGACTCGGCAGTTACGCCACGCAGTTCGCGCTCGCGGGCGGCGCCAACCCGATCTGTGTCGTCTCCAGCGACCAGAAGGCGGACATCTGCCGGTCCATGGGCGCCGAGGCGATCATCGACCGCAACGCCGAGGGCTACAAGTTCTGGAAGGACGAGCACACCCAGGACCCGAAGGAGTGGAAGCGCTTCGGCAAGCGCATCCGTGAGCTCACCGGCGGCGAGGACGTCGACATCGTCTTCGAGCACCCGGGCCGCGAGACCTTCGGCGCCTCGGTCTACGTCACCCGCAAGGGCGGCACCATCGTCACCTGCGCCTCGACGTCGGGCTACAACCACGAGTACGACAACCGCTACCTGTGGATGTCCCTGAAGCGGATCATCGGCTCGCACTTCGCCAACTACCGCGAGGCCTGGGAGGCCAACCGGCTCATCGCGAAGGGCAAGATCCACCCGACCCTGTCGAAGGTCTACTCCCTGGAGGAGACCGGCCAGGCCGCCTACGACGTGCACCGCAACCTCCACCAGGGCAAGGTCGGCGTGCTGTGCCTGGCGCCCGAGGAGGGCCTGGGCGTGCGCGACGAGGAGATGCGCGCCAAGCACATCGACGCCATCAACCGTTTCCGCAACATCTGAGGACACCCGAGGTCATAGATGACTGAGCGTCAGAAGGACCGGCCGTGGCTCATGCGCACGTACGCCGGTCACTCCACGGCCGAGGCGTCCAACGAGCTGTACCGGCGCAATCTCGCCAAGGGCCAGACCGGCCTGTCGGTCGCGTTCGACCTGCCGACGCAGACCGGCTACGACTCCGACCACATCCTCGCCCGTGGCGAGGTCGGCCGGGTCGGCGTGCCGGTGGCGCACCTCGGTGACATGCGCCGGCTGTTCCAGGACATCCCCCTGGAGCAGATGAACACCTCGATGACGATCAACGCCACCGCCATGTGGCTGCTGGCGCTCTACCAGGTCGTCGCCGAGGAGCAGGGCGCGGACATCACCAAGCTCCAGGGCACGACCCAGAACGACATCGTCAAGGAGTACCTGTCCCGCGGGACGCACGTCTTCCCGCCGGGGCCCTCGCTCCGCCTGACGACGGACATGATCGCGTACACGGTC
The DNA here is from genome assembly GCF_053592455.1 of Streptomyces sp. NPDC002676. Classification (NCBI taxonomy): domain Bacteria; kingdom Bacillati; phylum Actinomycetota; class Actinomycetes; order Kitasatosporales; family Streptomycetaceae; genus Streptomyces; species Streptomyces sp. NPDC002676. The sequence continues at coordinate 72,313 of NZ_JBSFVT010000005.1, forward strand.
TCCCACATGCCGAAGTGGAACCCGATCAACATCTGCAGCTACCACCTGCAGGAGGCCGGGGCCACGCCGGTGCAGGAGATCGCGTACGCGATGTCCACCGCGATCGCCGTCCTCGACGCCGTGCGCGACAGCGGCCAGGTGCCCCAGGAGCGCATGGGCGACGTGGTGGCCCGTATCTCCTTCTTCGTTAACGCGGGCGTCCGCTTCATCGAGGAGATGTGCAAGATGCGGGCGTTCGGCCGCATCTGGGACAAGGTCACCCGTGAGCGGTACGGCATCGAGGACCCGAAGCAGCGCCGTTTCCGCTACGGCGTCCAGGTCAACTCGCTCGGCCTGACCGAGGCGCAGCCGGAGAACAACGTCCAGCGGATCGTGCTGGAGATGCTGGCGGTGACCCTCTCCAAGGACGCCCGCGCGCGTGCCGTCCAGCTGCCCGCCTGGAACGAGGCCCTCGGCCTGCCCCGGCCCTGGGACCAGCAGTGGTCGCTGCGCATCCAGCAGGTCCTCGCGCACGAGAGCGACCTGCTGGAGTACGAGGACATCTTCGACGGCTCGCACGTCATCGAGAAGAAGGTGTCGGCGCTCGTCGAGGAGTCCCTCGCGGAGATCGACCGGATCCAGGAGATGGGCGGCGCGATGGCCGCCGTCGAGTCCGGCTACCTCAAGGCGCAGCTCGTCTCCTCGCACGCCGAGCGGCGGGCGAGGATCGAGTCCGGCCAGGAGAAGATCATCGGCGTCAACATCTTCGAGACGACCGAGCCGAACCCGCTCACGGCCGACCTGGACACCGCGATCCAGACGGTCGACCCCGCTGTCGAGGCCCGCGTCATCGGCGCGTTGCAGAACTGGCGCGACACCCGCTACCAGCCGCCCTTCAACCACCCGCGCCCCTGCAAGGCGCTGGAGCGGCTGAAGGAGGCCGCCAAGGGCACCGGCAACCTCATGGAGGCCACGCTGGAGTGCGCCCGCGCCGGGGTCACCACCGGCGAGTGGGCAGGCGCCCTGCGCGAGGTGTTCGGCGAGTACCGGGCGCCCACCGGGGTCTCCTCCGCGCCGGTGGCCGTCCCCGCCGAAGCGGGCTCGCCGCTGGCCGAGGTCCGCGCCAAGGTGGACGCCACCGCCCGCGACCTGGGCGCCGGCAAGCTGCGCTTCCTGGTCGGCAAGCCGGGCCTGGACGGGCACTCCAACGGCGCCGAGCAGATCGCCGTCCGCGCGCGTGACGCCGGCTTCGAGGTGGTCTACCAGGGCATCCGGCTCACCCCGGAGCAGATCGTGGACGCGGCCCTGGCCGAGGACGTCCACGCGGTGGGCCTGTCGATCCTGTCCGGCTCGCACGCCCAGCTCGTTCCGGACGTGCTGGAACGCCTCCGTGTGGCCGGTGCCACAGATATACCGGTGATCGCCGGTGGCATCATCCCGAATGGTGACGCCGAAGAGCTGCGAGCCGCCGGAGTGGCCGCGGTCTTCACACCGAAGGACTTCGACATCACCGGAATCATCGGCCGCATCGTCGACGAGATCCGGAAAGCGAACAAGCTCGACCCCCTGGAGGTCCCCGCATGACGACCGTCAACCGCCTTCGCCCGCGGCGCTCCTGCCTGGCTGTACCGGGCTCGAACCCGCGCTTCCTCGAGAAGGCGCAGGGCCTGCCGGCGGACCAGGTCTTCCTCGACCTGGAGGACGCGTGCGCCCCGCTCGCCAAGCCCGAGGCGCGGCACACCATCGTCAAGTTCCTCAACGAGGGCGACTGGACGGGCAAGACGCGCGTCGTGCGCGTCAACGACTGGACGACCGAGTGGACGTACCGCGATGTCGTCACGGTCGTCGAGGGCGCCGGCCAGAACCTCGACTGCATCATGCTGCCGAAGGTGCAGACCGCCGAGCAGATCGTCGCCCTGGACCTGCTGCTGACGCAGATCGAGAAGACCATGGGCTTCGAGGTCGGCAAGATCGGCATCGAGGCGCAGATCGAGAACGCGCAGGGCCTCAACAACGTCAACGCGATCGCGCAGGCCTCCCCGCGCGTCGAGACGATCATCTTCGGCCCGGCCGACTTCATGGCCTCCATCAACATGAAGTCGCTGGTCGTGGGCGAGCAGCCGCCCGGCTACCCGGCGGACGCCTACCACTACATCCTGATGAAGATCCTGATGGCCGCCCGCGCCAACAACCTCCAGGCGATCGACGGCCCCTACCTGCAGATCCGCAACCAGGAGGGCTACCGCGCGGTCGCGCAGCGCGCCGCGGCCCTCGGCTTCGACGGCAAGTGGGTGCTCCACCCGGACCAGGTCGCCGCCGCGAACGAGATCTTCTCGCCCTCGCAGGAGGACTTCGACCACGCCGAGCTGATCCTGGACGCGTACGACTACTACACGTCCGAGGCGGGCGGCAAGAAGGGCTCCGCGATGCTCGGCGACGAGATGATCGACGAGGCCAGCCGCAAGATGGCCCTGGTCATCTCCGGCAAGGGCCGCGCCGCCGGCATGCAGCGCACCAGCAAGTTCGAGATCCCCGCCAACTAAGGAGCCCTGAGCGCGATGCAGTTCGGACGCACCTACGAGGAGTTCGAGGTCGGGGCGACGTACAAGCACTGGCCGGGCAAGACGGTCACCGAGTACGACGACCACCTGTTCTGTCTCCTCACCATGAACCACCACCCGCTCCACATGGACACCAACTATGCGGAGAAGACGACGGACTTCGGGAAGAACGTCGTCGTCGGGAACTACATCTACTCGCTGCTCCTCGGCATGTCCGTGCCGGACATCTCCGGCAAGGCGATCGCCAACCTGGAGATCGAGTCGCTCAAGCACGTGGCGCCGACCTTCCACGGCGACACGATCTACGGCGAGACGACCGTGCTCGACAAGTGGCCGTCGAAGTCGAAGAACGACCGCGGCATCGTCTACGTCGAGACCAAGGGCTACAAGCAGGACGGCACCCTGGTGTGCGTCTTCCGCCGCAAGGTCATGGTGCCCACCGAGACGTACATCAAGGAGCGCGGCGGCGAGCAGCCCGGCCGCCCGGAGCTGAAGCAGCAGGAGAAGTAATGGCCCGTCTCGCCCAGACCGCCGGTCTGACCGACGTCCAGCAGGAGATCCTCTCCACCGTCCGGGACTTTGTCGACAAGGAGATCATTCCTGTCGCGACGGAGCTGGAACACCGTGACGAGTACCCGCAGCAGATCGTGGACGGCCTGAAGGAACTCGGCCTGTTCGGTCTGATGATCCCCGAGGAGTACGGGGGCCTGGGCGAGTCGCTGCTCACCTACGCGCTGTGCGTGGAGGAGATCGCCCGCGGCTGGATGTCGGTGTCCGGCATCATCAACACCCACTTCATCGTCGCGTACATGCTCAAGCAGCACGGGACGCAGGAGCAGAAGGACCACTTCCTTCCGAGGATGGCGGCCGGTGACATCCGGGGCGCCTTCTCGATGTCGGAGCCGGCGCTGGGCTCCGATGTGTCGGCGATCACGTCGAAGGCGGTCAAGGACGGCGACGAGTACGTCCTGACCGGTCAGAAGATGTGGCTGACGAACGGTGGTACGTCGTCCCTGGTGGCCGTGCTGGTCCGAAGTGACGAAGGACACCCCGAGGGCACGGCCCCGCACAAGTCGATGACGACCTTCCTGGTCGAGAAGGAGCCCGGCTTCGGCGAGGTCCGCCCCGGCCTCACCATCCCGGGCAAGATCGACAAGATGGGCTACAAGGGCGTCGACACCACCGAGCTGATCATGGATGGCCTGCGCATTCCGGCCGACCGGGTGCTCGGCGGCGTCACCGGCCGGGGTTTTTACCAAATGATGGACGGCGTCGAGGTCGGCCGCGTCAACGTGGCCGCGCGTGGCTGCGGAGTCGCTCAGCGTGCCTTCGAACTGGGCGTACAGTATGCCCAGCAGCGGCACACCTTCGGCAAGCCGATCGCCCAGCACCAGGCCATTCAGTTCAAGCTGGCGGAAATGGCCACCAAGGTCGAGGCCGCGCATGCCATGATGGTCAACGCAGCACGCAAAAAGGACTCCGGGGAACGAAACGACCTTGAGGCTGGGATGGCGAAGTACCTCGCCTCCGAGTACTGCAAGGAGGTCGTGGAGGATGCCTTCCGGATCCACGGCGGCTACGGCTTCTCCAAGGAGTACGAGATCGAGCGCCTCTACCGCGAGGCTCCGATGCTGCTCATCGGTGAAGGTACCGCCGAGATCCAGAAAATGATCATCGGGCGCAGGCTGCTCGAAGAGTATCGGCTCCAGGGCTGATTGTCCGGAAACGGGGTGTTTTCTTCGAGAAGAAGATCACACCCCGTAGGCACTCTTCAGCCGCCGACTCGGCTTCCTGGCTTGCCCAGTTGTGGCCCGCGACCGGTACGATCCCGGGAAAGCCGCCGTCCCCCATCGAAGCGCGGCATCGTCCGCTACGAAGGTCATCCATGCCCCACAGCCAAACCTCTGCACCTCGCGACAGCCTGGCCGGCGTACGCCTCGCGCGCGGAGCATCGCCGTGGCTTCTCCCGACCGTCGCCACCGCAGCCCTCAGCCTGGCCCGGGCCCGCCGCTCCGGCGCCGCCAAGGCCGTCGCCGTGCCCGCCACCGCGCTCGCCGCGGGCATGCTGTGGTTCTTCCGCGACCCCGAGCGCGAGATCGCCCAGGGCCGGGTCATCTCGCCCGCCGACGGTGTGGTGCAGAGCATCATGCCGTGGAAGGACGGCCGCACCCGCGTCGCGATCTTCATGAGCCCGCTCAATGTCCACGTCAACCGCGCGCCCCTCGCGGGCACGGTGACGTCGGTCGAGCACATCCCCGGCGGCTTTGTTCCGGCTTTCAACAAGGAGAGCGAGAACAACGAGCGCGTAGTCTGGCATTTCGATACCGAACTCGGCGACATCGAGATGATCCAGATCGCCGGCGCGGTGGCCCGTCGCATCGTGCCGTACGTGCCCCAGGGCACCAAGGTCGAGCAGGGTGACCGCATCGGTCTGATCCGCTTCGGCTCGCGCGTCGACATCTACCTGCCCGAGGGCGTGGAGGTCGCGGTCGAGGTCGGGCAGAAGACCGTGGCTGGGGTGACTCGCATTGACCGTGACTGATCCGGAGACACAGGCGGGCTGGGTGCCCGAGGCCGACGAGGTCGACGAAGAGGAGGAGATGCCGCTCTCTCTCCGTCTCTCGATAGCGGACACCCTCACGCTCGGCAACGCCACGTGCGGCTTCATGGCGGTGTACTTCACCACCACCGGCATCCTGATCCCGCACCTCACGGGCGACCAGGAGACGGGCATGGCCCGGCACAGCGCGGCCACCGCGGTCATCCTGATGCTCTGCGCGGCCGTGTTCGACCTGTTCGACGGCCTGGTGGCCCGCAAGCTGCGCTCGTCGCCGATGGGCGCGGAGCTGGACAACCTCTCGGACCTGATCAGCTTCGGCCTGGCGCCGGCGTACTTCGTTCTCGTCTACGGCATGGTCGCGGACGACGCTCACCAGAGAATGGCGGCGCTCGGGGCAATCGTGGTGCTCCTGGCCGTCGTCCTGCGCCTGGCGCGTTTCTCCTGCGTGACGCCGACGAACGGCATGTTCCAGGGCATGCCCTCGCCGTTCGGCGCGCTGACGGTCGTCTCCATCGTGCTGCTGGAGCTGCCCTTCGTGGCGACGCTGCTGGCGATCGTGGGCACGGCCTGGCTGATGGTGAGCCGGGTCGAGTACCCGAAGCCGAGGGGGCGCCTCGCCGGGGCGATGCTCGCCTGGATCGTCCTGTCCATGGGCCTGCTGGCCGCCTGGGCCCTGGACGCCCCGAGCGGTCAGCTGCTCCTCCAGACCGGCTGTGCGCTGCAGCTGGTCATGGGCGCGGTGATCCCGCTGTTCGCCACGGCTCGCCGGGTGAACAACTTCCGCGACAACCGCCGGGAGGCGCGGGCGGCCCAGCTGCCCTAGCCTCAGCACCGGCACCGACGGGTGTGGCCCGAGTCTTCACGGCTCGGGCCACACCCGTTTCGCGTTCAAGCGTACCGATCGACTCCCTCTTGACGGGTCAACTACCTCTGTTTCATACCGATTTGCAGCACTTGGGGAGGGGGAGGACGGTGGAACCATGTCCTCATATTCCAGCGCGGACTACCGCGTTCGCCATAAGTCCACTATTCCGGCGAACTCCGGCGAATGGGTGGACCTCTTCGTGCGGGAGTACAACGGCACCCACGGGAACCAGGACCCCAAGCCGGTGCTGATGCTCCACGGCCGGAGCTCACCGGCGGTCGCGGGATACGACCTCGTGATCCCGCCCGGCACCGGCCCCGACAGCCCCGACGCCCCCCAGGGCCCCGACATCCGGTACAGCTGGGCACAGGAGCTGGCGCGGGACGGCTTCGACGTCTTCCTCATGGACCTGCAGGGCAGCGGACTGTCACCGCGGCCGACGATGGACGACCCCTGCAACGCCAACCCCGCCCAGCAGGCCACGGTCCTGGTCCCCTTCCCGCTGGCGAAGCCGTGCCCTGGGCCGCCTCCGTACGCGCACCAGCTGGGCAACTCCGACAGCGAGTGGGCGGAGCTGGACACCGTGGTCAAGTTCATCCAGTCGCTGCCCGGCAGGAACAAGCCGATCGACTTCATCGGCTGGTCCGCGGGGGCCTTCGTCATGGGGCCCTACGTCCTCCAGCACCCCGGCAACGTCGGGTCACTGCTCCTGCTGGCCCCGATCTTCCCGCCGAACGGCCGCTGGTCCAAGAACGCCTCGAAGCCGTTCGGGCGCCCGCCCGACGCCCAGACGATGCCCGTGTCCACGCCTGCGGTCACGTTCGGCTTCCCGATGAACGTCGGCAGCAAGACCGGGTTCAAGACCGCGTGGGACGCCGAGCAGGGCAGCCCGGAGCAGCGCGAGGACGGGATGGTGGACCGGGTGTGGGCGGCTTTCATGGCCAACGACCCCGAGGGCGCCAAATGGGGACCCCCGTTGCCGGACGGCACGCACGAGGGCGTGCTGCGCTACCGGAACACCTACTGGTGGGGCTGGAACACCCAGACCGTGCCGATCAAGGACGCGAGCGGCACGCCCGTACTCGGCGAGGCGGTGCCCGTGCTCATCATCTACGGGGACCAGGACACGCAGGCGAACACCCCGGCCACGCTGCCCCCGGTTCTGCACTTCTCCGTACCGGACCTCTACGAGGCCGTCCCGGGAGTCCAGAAGCTCATGTTCCGCTACGCGGGCGCCGGGCACAGCATGGTCTGGGAACGCATGTCCAAGCCCCTGCACGACATGTCGAAGCAGTGGCTCAAGAACCGCAAGGTGGAGGGCCTCACGTCCGGCAGCTACTTCAGGGACATCGACGGCGACCTGACGCCCCTGGACTAGCCGGACCCGGCCGGTGGGGGCGGGGGCGCCCGGTCCGCCGAGCGCCCCCGCCCTCCCCCTCAGCCCAGGTGGTCCTCGGCGACCCTGGCGGCGACCCGCTCCAGGATCGGTCCGGCGTCCGCGATGCACTTCGCCACGTCCGGTTCGACCTCCGTCAGCGGGTACGCCCGCAGGATCCCGGCCCGCTCCAGTGCCGCGGGCTCCAGCGCCAGCCGCCCGCACACGGCGACGACCTCCTTGCCCGCGGCCCGGGCGGCGGCGGCGACCCCCGCCGGGGCCTTGCCGTGCAGGGTCTGCTCGTCCAGGGAGCCCTCGCCGGTGATCACCAGGTCGGCCCGGTCCAGCGCCGGTGCGAAGCCCAGGACGTCCAGCATGACCTCGATGCCCGGGCGGAAACGGGCGCCCAGCAGGAGGGCGCCGTAGCCGATGCCGCCCGCCGCGCCCGCGCCCGGTGCCGCCGCGTACTCGGCGGCACGCGGCCCCACGGCCGCCTCCAGGACCTCGGCGAAGTGCGCGAGGGCCGCGTCCAGGGTGTCCACGTCGTCCGGGGAGGCCCCCTTCTGCGGGCCGTAGATCGCGGGCGCGCCCTTGGGGCCGGTCAGCGGGTTGTCGACGTCGCTGGCGAGGATCAGCTCGACGGAGGACAGGCGGGGGTCCAGGCCCGAAAGGTCGGCGCTCGCCAGAGCGGCGAGACCGCCGCCGCCCGGCGGCACCGGCTCGCCCTTGTCGTCCAGGAAGCGCGCGCCCAGCGCGGCCAGCATCCCGGCGCCGCCGTCGGTCGTGGCGCTGCCGCCCACCCCGAACACGATCGTCCGCGCGCCCGCGTCCAGCGCGGCCCGCAGCAGCTGACCGGAGCCGTACGTCGAGGCCGTGAGCGGCGCGAAGACACCGGCCGGCAGCCGCTGCAGGCCGCTCGCCTCCGCCATCTCCACGACCGCCGTGTCGCCGCGCAGCGCGAACGCGGCCGTGACCTCCTGCCCGAGCGGCCCGGCGACCCGGAGCTCCCGGCGTTCGAACCCGGCCGCGACGGCCGCGTCGACCGTGCCGTCGCCACCGTCGGCGACCGGCAGGGCCTCGACCTCGACGCCCGGCACGACCCGGCGCAGCCCGGCCGTCACCCGCTCGGCGACCTGTACGGCCGTCAGCGAGCCCTTGAACTTGTCCGCGGCGATGAGCACCCGACGGGTCTCGTTCACTGCAGCGTCCGCCACCTTGCTTTCCCCTTGCTCTCCGGGCCCCGCGCACGTCAGGGCCAGTCGCGCCGCTGCGACCATAACCGGAGGACGCCCCCGCCGTCATGCACCGACCGCAGGCTGGTCAGCCCCTGCGCGCCGGCCGGGAAAACGGGTAGACCCCAGCCATGAGCACCCAGCACGCCGAGCCGGTTCTCGCCGGGCGGCATCTCACCGGGCCGGAGCTCGCCGACCGCGTCCACGGCGGATGGCTCGGCCGGATCGCGGGCAACATGCTCGGCAAGCCGGTCGAGCAGGGGGAGGTGTGGACCCGCGAGCGCATCGACCGCTATCTGCGGCAGGCCGCCGCCCTGCCGCTCACCGACTACCTGCCGGAGCCCGGCGACCCGGCCGACCGGGCCGTGCTGCGCCCCGAGTGGCGCGAGTGTGTGCGCGGCAGTATCCACGGCAGCTGCCGGGACGACGACGTCGACTACGCGATCCTCGGCCTGGACCTGCTGGAGACCCATGGCTTCGGCTTCAGCACCGAGCAGGTCGGCGACCTGTGGCTGCTGCGGCTGCCGTACCTGCAGACCTTCACCGCGGAGCGGGCGGCGTACCGCAATCTCGTGAACGGGCTGAAGCCGCCGCTGACGGCGACGTACGACAACCCGTACCAGGAGTGGATCGGCGCCCTGATCCGCGCCGACGTGCACGGCTGGACCCGCCCCGGCGACCCGCTGGGCGCGGCCGGGCAGGCCCGCCGGGACGCGGTGCTGTCGCACACCGGCAACGGCGTCTACGGCGCGATGTGGGCCGCCGCGCTGATCTCGGCGGCGTTCACCGCCCCGACCGTGCGCGACGCGCTGGAGAGCGCGCTCGGGGTGATCCCGGCAAGCAGCCGCCTGGCGCGGACCGTGCGCCGGGTGATGACGCTGCACCAGACCCGCCTGCCCTGGGAGGAGACCCTGGCCACGGTGTCCGCGGAGACCGCCGGGCTCGGCTGGATCCACACCGTGCCGAACGCGGCCGTCCTCACCGCGGGGCTGCTTTACGGCGACGACGACTTCACCCGCACCCTCGCCCTGACCGTGCGCGGCGGCCTGGACACCGACTCCAACGGGGCGACGGCGGGCTCGGTGGCCGGGGTGCGCACCGGCGCGGCGGCCGTCCCGGCCCAGTGGCAGGACCCGCTGGAGGACACGGTCCGCAGCGCGGTGTTCGGTTTCGACGGGGTACGTATCAGTGCGCTGGCCGAACGCACGGTGCGCCTCGCGACGGACGCGCCGTAGCGCCGCGCCGTCTGGTTACCCTTCCTCAATGACCACGACCCAGGACTTCGCCTCGTACATCGCCGGCCTCCCCCGCGTCCTCGCCGGTGCCGCCGCCCTCTTCCGCGACGCCGAGGGGCGCGTGCTGCTCGTCGAGCCCAACTACCGTGAGGGCTGGGCGCTTCCGGGCGGCACGATCGAGTCGGACGACGGCGAGACGCCCCGCCAGGGGGCGCGCCGCGAGACGCTGGAGGAGATCGGCCTCGACCGGGAACCGGGCCGGCTGCTGGCCGTGGACTGGGTGCTCGGCCAGGGCCGGCCGCCGCTGGTGGCGTACGTGTACGACGGCGGTGTCCTCGCGGACGCCGACCTCAAGGCCATCCGCCTGCAGGAGGAGGAGCTGCTGTCCTGGCGCCTGGTCCCCCGCGAGGAGATCACCGACCACCTCCCCGGCGCCCTCGGCAGCCGTGTCCTCGCCGCGCTGGACGTCCTGGCGGAGGGCTCGGGCACGGCGGAGCTGGAGAACGGCCACCGGGTGGCCTGAGCGGCCGGCCAGGTCGGTGTTCAGACAGTGGCGCCGATCAGCAGGGCGAGGTCGACGAGGCGGTTGGAGTAGCCCCACTCGTTGTCGTACCAGCCGACGACCTTGACCTGGCCGTCGGTGACGCGGGTGAGCTGGGCGTCGAAGACGCAGGAGGCGGGGTCGCCGACGATGTCGGTGCTGACGAGCGGGGCCTCGGTGTAGGACAGCAGGCCCTTGTAGGCGCCGGCGGCGGCCTCGGCGTACGCCTCCTTCACCTCCTCGACGCTGGTGCGCCGGCTCGGGGTGACGGTGAGGTCGGTGACGGAGCCGGTGGGCACGGGCACGCGCAGCGCGAACGCGTCCAGCCTGCCCGCCAGTTCGGGCAGCACCAGGCCGATGGCCTTGGCGGCGCCGCTGGAGGTCGGCACGATGTTGAGGCCCGCGGCGCGCGCCCGGCGCAGGTCCTTGTGGGGCGCGTCCTGGAGGTTCTGGTCCTGGGTGTAGGCGTGGACGGTGGTCATCATGCCCGCCTCGATGCCCACGCTCTCGTGCAGCACCTTGGCCAGCACGGCAAGGCAGTTGGTGGTGCAGGAGGCGTTGGAGACGATGGCGTGGCGCTCGGGGTCGTAGGCGTCCTCGTTCACGCCGAGCACGACCGTGATGTCCTCGCCGCTGGCCGGGGCCGCGATGACGACCTTCTTCGCACCGCCGTCGAGGTGCGCGCGGGCGCGGGCGGCGTCGGTGAAGACGCCGGTGGACTCGATCACGATGTCCACGCCGAGGTCGCCCCAGGGCAGCGCGCCCGGGTCGCGCTCGGCGAGCACCCTGACCGTACGGCTGCCCACCCGGATGGCGTCCGGCTCCGCGGCGACCTCCTGCGGGAACCGGCCGAGGACCGAGTCGTGGGCGAGCAGATGGGCCATCGTGGGCACGTCGCCGAGGTCGTTGACGGCGACGATCTCCAGCTCCGAGTCGCGGGCGGCGACCGCGCGGAAGACGTTGCGGCCGATGCGTCCGAATCCGTTGATGCCGATGCGCACAGTCATGGTTGTGTCCCTTTCGGAGGTGGGACGACGCGCCGTTGCGCCGAGACACGGGTGCCGTGTTGCATCACGAGCTTATATAAGCGTGCGATACATTTCCAGGGTGAACGAACCTCAGAGGACCGGCCGGGACACCGACCTGGATGTCGACGAACTCACCACGGCCATCGAGAACTTCAACCGCTTCTACATCCGGCTGCCCACCGTGCAGCAGCTGGCGTTCACGACGCTGTCGGTGCTGGACACGCTGGCCCTCCGCGGTCCGCTGCGGACGACGGAACTGGCCAGGACGGAGCAGATCAGCCAGCCCGGGATCACCCAGCTGGTCACCCGCCTGGAGCGCGACGGGCTCGTGGAACGCCGGCGCGACCCGACGGACGGGCGCGCCGTCCTGGTCCACATCACGGAGGAGGGCAGGCGGATCGGCCGGTCCCGGCACGACGACCGGACACGCCAACTCCGCCCGCTGCTCGACGGGTTGACTCGCGAGGAACGCGAGGCGCTGGCAGCGGCCGTCCCTGTCCTGTCCCGCCTCGCGGAACTCGGCCTGAGGACGCGCCCCTGACGCCGCCGGCCCCCGGTGCCGCTCAGCCTTCCGGATCCCGCGGCTTGGCGTCCACCTCCCGGAGGGCCTCCTCCCGGGCGGCGATTCGCGCCTCCGTGCGGTGCCCGCGCTCGATGTAGTCGCGCACGACGAGTTCGACCGCGTCCTGCGGATTGTTCACCCCCGCGAGCACCATGACCTCAACGACGAGCTGGGCATCGAGCGAGACACTCACCTTGGCCATACGGGCAAGCTAGCACCGCCGGGGCCGGCATCGCTCGACCCTGACGCTCTGTCAGTTCCCTTTAGACCAAGTCCTTCTTGTAGAAGATGCTGGAGCGGCGGTCGCCCTCGTCGCCGGTGGCGAAGCCGAGGAAGAGGCGGGACTCGCCCGAGTCGGTGCGGTAGATGGCGAGGCCCTCGGGTTCCCGCCAGTGCAGCGTGGAGCCGGCCTTGGTGAAGACCGGGCCCTGGGCGATCCTGCCGGTGTTCACGTTGATGCTGGTCAGGTAGGTGTTTCCGGGGACCGGGTTGGAGGCCGAGTAGTGGTCGCCCGTCTGGAAGTACATGTACGAACCGTAGAGCGTGTAGCCCTGGGCCGTGCCGGGGATCGACGGCGGGGTGAACTTGGCGACCGGCCTGCTGAAGTCGCCGCGGTCGGTGTCGGAGAGGTTGTAGACGGCGATGTGCTTGGCGCCGTCCTTGTGGTACCGGACGATCATGCGCTTGTACACCGGGTCGATGGAGCAGGTGTACTCCGAGGCGCCGGAGATCGGCTGCCACCGGCCGAAGGTCCGGGACGACGCGTCGAGGGTGGTGCCCGCGCGGTACTTGATCACGGCGAGCTTGGTGCCGTAGCCGTTCCCGTTGGCCTCGCACTCGATCCACAGGTAGCTGTCACTGCCGCTCGAGCGGACACCGAAGGCGACGCCGTGGCCGAACCCGTTGAGGTGCATGTACGAGACGTAGTTGCCGTGCAGGTCGAGGTGGCTGATGCACAGGTCACCGGCCGACTCCGGGCTGCCGCTCCGCTTGGCGGCGACGAACAGGCGCTTGTTGACGGAGTCGAAGGCGAAGCTCTGCTGGACGCGGTTGCTGTGCAACTGCTTGCTGCGGAAGAGGTCGTAGGAGGGCTTGGACAGGTCGAAACGCTTGGTCGCGGCCACCGACGCGGACGCGCTCTGGGCGCCCAATCCGAGACCGAGCGCGGCGAGACCCGCGCCCGCGCCGGTGCGCAGGAGTCCTCGACGGGTGGGGGACGTACGCGAGTTGAGCTCCATGTGACCTCCTGGGAAAGGGTAAGGGAATTCCCAAGACCCTATGCGCGCAGCTCGGGCCGAGGTGTCAGCAGGCCTGGTGGCAGCTGGTTTGTGGCACGTTTGCGACAGACGGACGCACCCGAATTCCGCTCGCCTCCCGCGGACCGGCGTCCTACCCTCGGGCCATGAACAAGCCCCTCGTCGCCATCCTCAGTGGCGCCGGTGTCTCCACCGATTCCGGGATCCCGGACTACCGCGGGCCGAGCGGACTGTGGCGGCGGGATCCGGACGCCGAGAAGCTCGTGACGTACGAGTACTACATGAGCGATCCGGAGATCCGGCGGCGCTCGTGGCAGTTGCGGCAGAAGAACCGCGCGCTCAAGGCCGAGCCGAACGCCGCGCACCGGGCCGTGGCCGAGCTGGAGCGGTCCGGTGTGCCCGTGCGGGTGATCACGCAGAACGTGGACGGGCTGCACCAGCTCGCCGGGATGCCCGCCCGCAAGGTGCTCGAACTGCACGGCACCGCCCGCAGTGTCGTGTGCACGAAGTGTCATGCGCGCGGTCCCATGGAGGACGCGCTCGCCCGGGTCGAGGCCGGCGAGGACGATCCGCCGTGCCTGAAGTGCGGCGGCATCCTCAAGTCGGCGACGGTGATGTTCGGCGAGCGCCTCGACCCGGTCGTCCTCGGCGAGGCCGTCGCCATCACCAAGGCCTGCCAGGTGTTCATCGCCGTCGGGACCAGCCTCCAGGTGCAGCCCGCCGCGGGACTCGCCGGGCTCGCCGCCGATCACGGTGCCCGGTTGATCATCGTCAACGCCGAGCCGACACCGTACGACGACCGCGCCGACGAGATCATCCGTGAACCCATCGGCGTCGCCCTGCCCGAGCTGCTGCTCCGGCTGAGCAGCGGGAGCGAGTAGGCCGGGGCAGGCGGGAATGTGACGACAGGGCCTAGAACAGCGCGGCTCCCCGCTCGAAGTCGAGCAGGCGGCGTTTGCGGTCCAGGCCGCCGCCGTAGCCGGTGAGGTCGCCGGACGCGCCGATGACGCGGTGGCAGGGCACGATGATGCCGATCGGGTTCTTGCCGTTGGCGAGGCCGACCGCGCGGGACGCGCCTGGGTTGCCGAGGGCGTCGGCGAGTTCACCGTATGAGCGGGTCTCGCCGTACGGGATGCGGGTCAGCTGGTCCCAGACGCTGCGCTGGAACGGGGTGCCGTGCAGGCGGAGTTCGAGGGAGAAGTCCTTCAACTCACCTGCGAAGTAGGCCGTCAGTTGTTCCTCGGCCTCGGCGAAGAGGGTGTCGTCGCGCGGGCCGAAGGTCTCCTCCTGGGGACGGTGACGCTGGCCGGCCATGTAGAGGCCGCACAGGATGCCGTCGTCGGCGACGAGGGTGAGCGGGCCGTAGGGGCTCTCGATGACGGTGTGCTGCTTCATCTCCAACGTCCTTACACCGGAAGAAAGTTGATCGGGTGGCTGTCCGTCGCCCACAGGTACTGGACGGCGTAGGCCCGCCAGGGCCGCCAGGTCGCCGCGCGGGTGGTGAGCGCCGCCGGGGTGGACGGCAGGCCCAGCTCCTGTGCGGCGCGCCGGATGCCCAGGTCGGTGGGGAGGAAGGCGTCGGGGTCGCCGAGGGCGCGCATCGCGATGACGTCGACCGTCCAGGGGCCGAAGCCGGGCAGGGCGAGCAGGCGGGCGCGGGCCTCGGGCCAGTCGGACTCGACTCCCAAGTGAAGGGTGCCGTCGGCCAGTTGACCGACCAGGGTGGTGAAGGTGGTACGCCGGGTGCGGGGCATGGCGAGGGTCTCGGGGTCGACGGCGGCCAGCGCCTCGGGGGACGGGAAGAGGTGCGTGAGGCCACCCTCGGGGTCGTCCAGCGGTGTGCCGTGCGCGGTGACCAGGCGGGCCGCATGGGTGCGGGCGGCAGCGGTGGAGACCTGCTGCCCGAGCACCGCGCGGACGGCGAACTCGGCCTCGTCGACCGTGCGCGGCACCCGGCGGCCCGGGGCCTTGTCGACCAGGGGCGCGAGGAACGGATCCGTACGCAGCTGGTCGTCGACGGCGACCGGGTCCGCGTCCAGGTCGAGCAGGCGGCGGCAGCGGCTGATGGCCACGGTGAGGTCGCGCAGGTCGCTCAGGGTCAGGCGGCAGGCGATGTGGTCGGGGCGAGGGGCGAGCGCGGCGATGCCGTGCCCGTACGGCAGCCGCAGCGTGCGGCGGTAGGCGCCGTCCCGCCACTCCTCCACGCCGGGTACGGCAGTGGCGGCGAGGTGGCCGAAGAGGTTGTCGGGGTTGAGCGGGGCGCGGAACGGGAGCCGTAGGGAGAGGGTGCCCGGGGTGGTCGTCACCGCGGTGTTCTTCGGCACCCTGGCGCGCAGTTCACCCGGGGCGAGGGCGAAGACCTCACGCACGGTGTCGTTGAAGGTGCGGATGGAGGAGAAACCGGCCGCGAAGGCGATCTCCGACATGGGCAGCGGGGTCGTCTCGATGAGCAGTCGCGCGGTCTGGGCGCGCTGGGCGCGGGCCAGTGCGAGGGGTCCGGCCCCCAGCTCGGCGAGGAGCTGCCGCTCCACCTGCCGGGTGCTGTAGCCGAGCCGGGCGGCGAGTCCGGGCACGCCCTCGCGGTCCACGACTCCGTCGGCGATCAGCCGCATGGCCCGGGCCACCAGGTCGGCGCGCCGGTTCCACTCCGGGGAGCCCGGGCTGGCGTCCGGCCGGCAGCGCTTGCAGGCCCGGAAACCGGCCTGCTGGCAGGCGGCGGCGCTCGGGTGGAACGTCATGTTCTCGGGCTTGGGCGGGACCACCGGGCAGCTGGGCCGGCAGTAGATGCGGGTGGTCAGGACGGCCGTGAAGAACCACCCGTCGAACCGTGCGTCCTTGGACTGCACGGCGCGTACGCAGTGCTCCCGGTCGAGGTGCATCCCTGTCTGCATGCGTCCAGGATCGAGCACCGCGGCACCCGTGCGCTGGCGGGAATCCGACACGTACGTGGCCGTGGCCAGGGCTGCGGCGGTTTTGGTTCAGGAGCAGGCGTAGCTGAAGGTCGCCGTCGCCTCCAGCGGGCGTGGCCGGTGCGCGATCCGCAGGCGCGCGGTGCCGCGGAAGCGGCCGGGGCCGCGGACCGTCCAGCGCAGATGCAGGCGGAGCGTACGCTCGCCGCCGCGAGCGGTGCTGACCAGTTCCCCCGAGTCGTGCCCGTCACTGCGGAGCCAGTGGTAGGTGACGGGGCCGCCCGTGCCGTCGGTGGTGACGACACCGACGAGATCGGCCGTCTGATCGCAGCGCAGCTCCTCGACGGGGGCGTGGACCCGTACGGCGAGGACGGCCGGGGCGGGCGTGGGGCGCAGGAACAGCCAGAGCAGGACGGCCACGATCGCTGCGAGAGCCACGAGGCCGGCCCAGGCACGGCGTCTGCGCCGGGGGCGGCGCGCGGGGGCCGGGGGCACGGCGGACGCCGGGCCGGACGGGACGTGCGCGGCGTCGAGGGGCACGCCGGGTCCGAACCGGAGAACGATCTCACCGCCGTCCTCTGCGACGGGGTCCGCCGCAGCACCGCCACGGTTGCGCCGACCCAGCGTGGTGGCCTGCTCGTCCGGGCCGGTGTCGTGCCTGGCGGGCGCCGAGGGACGGCGGGCACGACCGAGGACCGTGGCCTGCTCGTCGGGCAGAGCCGGGCCAACGGGACGATCAGTGACAGGGGGCGGGGCGGCCGGGACGGCGGCGGGAGCGCCCGCCGCCGCGTCGCTGGGCGGCGCGGTCGAGTCGGCGGCGCCGTCGGCCGGCGATCGCGTCTGATGCGCAAGCGTGGCGAGCGGAGCGAAGTCCGGGCTCGTCCTGGTTGCCGCCGTGCGCAGTGCTGTGCGGCGCAGGAAGTCCGACGGGAGGCAGGCACGGCCGGACACCAAGGCGGTGCGGGCCGCCGCGAGGCCCTCGGTTTCGGCGGTGGTGGCGCAGCGGGTGAAGAGGTCGGCCGCTGGGGTGCCCGCGGTGGCCCAGGCGGCGCCGAGGGCCCGGGCCAGCGCGGCCCAGGCCCGGGTGTCGGCGGCCTCGGTGTCGGCCGTGGAGAGGTCCGCGGCCGGTGTGTCGCCCAGCGCTGTGGTCAGTGCCGCCTCGGCCAGCAGGGCGACGCCGTCCGGTGCGAGGACCACGGTGCGGGGGCCGAGCGAGCCGTGGGCGAGGCCTGCCGCGTGCAGGGCGAGCAGGGTCTGCGCGGTCTCGTTGAGGACGCTCGCCGCGCTGCCCGCGTCCTGTCGGGGGCCGTCGGCCGCGAGCACGTCCGCGAGGACGGGCGCCGGCGGCCGGGCCGTGATCAGCCAGACCTCGCCCGCCTCGGCGACGAGGTCGACCGTGCCGAGCAGTCCGGGCAGCCGGAGCTTCGCGGTGGCGAGCACCGCCGCGGCCAGGCGCTCGCGCGTGCCCTCGGGCGTGAGCAGGGCGCGGTCGACGCGCAGCGCGCCGCGCACCGGTTCGCCGGGCTGTGCCGGGAGCAGGGCGTGCCAGGTGCCGTGGCGCGCGTCCCGGGTCCAGGCGGACAGGGGCAGGCCGGCCACCGTGGTGGCTGTCGTCATCTCGATCCGATCTCGTCGTGGCTGAGGGGCGGCGGGGCGGTGCTCAGCACGGCGGTGCGTCCAGGGACGCGGTCTGGGGGCCGTTCACGGACGGCGGGTCGCTGGTGAGGGTGACGTCCCAGGTGCCCCGGCACGGGTGGTTGGAGAAGTCGGCCTCGAAGGTCACGGTGTACCGCGTACTGCCGGACAGCGGCTGCGTCTGCGAGCCGTAGGGCTCGGCGGGTGTGTCGACGTAGTAGTTCGCCGTGACGGTCAGCGGCCCGGTGCCCGTGGTCTCGACCGTCACCGCCGCGACGACCGTGCCCGGCCGCTGCCCGCGCTGCCAGGAGCCGACGGTGATCGTGACCGTACCGGCGGTGGCCTCGCTGGGCGAGGCGCTGCTCGGCGTCACCGTCGGCGCGGTCGTGCCCGTGGACGGTGTGGGCGGCAGGGACGACGGCGAGGGCGACGCCGAGGACGGGGACGACAACGGGCTGTCCGAGGGTGTGCCGGAGGGCGACGCGTCGGCCGTCGGCGAGGCGGACGCCGGCGAAGACGAGGGTGAAGTGCCGGGCAGCGTCGGCGAGTCGAGGGGAGACGGGGTCGTCACCGCCACGGTCGTCGCCGCCTCGTGCGGGCGGTCCTTCGCGTACGTCGCTGCCCCGCCCGCGACGATCACGAGCGCGGCCGTCGCCCCGGTCGCCGCCTTCCAGCCGCCGCGCCCCAGGCGGCCCAGCAGGGTCAGGGCGCGGGCCGAGCCGTCGAGGGTCGCGGTCGTGGTCAGCGGGAACAACAGGGCCAGCAGCGCGGCCAGTTCGGCCAGCCGCCGTCGGCCCCGCTCCTCCCAGCCCGCGCCGTAGCCCTCGGTGGCGCACCGTTCGAGGTCGGCGAGGAAGGCCTCGACGCCGGGCCTCTCGGCCGGGTCTTTCGCCAGACCGGCGCGCAGCAGTGCGCGCACCGGCTCGGGTACGTCGTCCAGCGGGACGGGGGCGCGCAGGTGCTGGAGGCTCAGTGCGGTGATGTCGGCGGCGGCGAACGGCCGCCGTCCGGTGAGGCATTCGAAGAACACCACCGATGCCGCGTACACGTCGGCGGCCGGTCCGGCGGCCTGGCCCTGCCACTGCTCGGGCGCCATATAGGCGGGCGTGCCCGCGGCCTCGGTCTCCCGGCCGCTGCGCACGGCGATGCCGAAGTCGGCGAGCGCGCTGCTGCCGTCGGCGCGGACCAGCACGTTCTCCGGCTTGTAGTCGCGGTGCACGACTCCGGCGGTGTGTGCCGCGCCGAGCCCCAGCAGGGAGCCCTTGAGCAGGACGAGCGCCGCCTCGGGTCCGGTCGTGCCGTGCCGGTGCAGCAGCCGGCGGAGACTGACCCCGTCGACCGCCTCCATGACGATCGCAGCACCGGCGCGCGCCTCGACGTACTCGTAGAGCCGGACCACGCAAGGGTGCCGCAGCTCGCCGAGCAGCCGGCCCTCGGCGCGGAAGCGGGCGAGGAACTCCCGGTCGCCGTACAGGCGCCTGCTGAGGTACTTGATCGCGACGGGGGCGCCGGTCGCGGTGTGCCGGGCCAGTACGACCCGGCCGCCCGCTCCCTCGCCGAGGGTGCGCAGCGGCTCGTAGCCGGGCACGGCCCAGCCGGTCCCGTCCGGTGGCTGTGTCATGCCGTTCCCTCCACCGGAGCGCCGGAGGCCGTGCCGGGGAGCGCTGCGCCGCGCGCCTGGCGGCGGCGCCGGATCAGGCGGGTCAGCGCGCGTACGGGCGCGGACCACACCGGGAAGGTCACGAGCGCGACCACGGCGGTCTCGATCACGGTGGTCCACGGTGCGGCCAGCCTGCCGTCCAGCAGGTCACCGATCCGGGAGCGCCAGGCCAGCACGGCCAGGGCGAGGAAGCCGTAGGTGCCGGCGACGACGGCCAGGCCGTACGCGGCCATGCCCGCCTGGCGCGGGCCCGGCCGGTTGCCCGCGCGCAGGTCCCGCCACAGGCCGGTACGGAAGTACGCGCTCGCCTCCTCGCGCAGCCGCGGCACGCGCAGTGCGTCGGTCAGTGCCTGGTAACCGTCCAGCGGCATCAGGGGGTTGAAGTTGTAGAGGGTGTTCAGGTAGAGGCCGAAGGCCAGGTGGTAGAGGACGGCGGAGGCCGGTCCTGCGGGCAGCAGGGCCGCGCCCGTCGCGCACCAGCCGGCCAGGGCCGCCGTGGACAGCGGCCCGGAGAGGGCCACCACGACGCGTGACCAGCGGGAGCCGAACCACATGTCGCTGGTGTCCACGAACGCGAACGGCATGCCCATCATCAGCAGGAAGCCGCCGCGCCGCACCGTGCGGCCGTACGACTTCACGGCGAGCGCGTGGGTCAGTTCGTGGACGAGCAGCGCCGTCACGTACCCGGCGATGAGCAGCACGGGGCCCCACGCGCCCGCTCCGCCGAAGTCCAGCAGGCGGTGGTGTCCCTGCGCGGCGAGGAACGCGACGAGGCCGCCCACGACGGACAGCCAGGCCAGCGCCATCCCGGTGCGGGTGAACAGCCGCCAGCCGAAGGCCTGGTAGAGGCGGGTCACCAGCCGGTCGAGGCCGGGTACGGACACCTCCAGTTTCAGCAGGGCGCGGTAGGCGGCGCGCGCCGCGCGACGCAGGCCCTTCGGCTGCTCCGCCTCCGGGCGGCCCGGCAGGCCGCGCAGCAGCCCGGCGTCCGCGAAGGCGGCCAGCGAGGACTCGATGCGGGGCAGGGCGAGTTCGCCGTAGCGCTCGGCGTACGCGAACAGCAGGTCCCGTACGGTGTTCTCGCCGTCGACCGCGTGCCACAGGAAGACCTGGCGTTCGTCCAGCTCCAGGTAGCGCCCGGTGCGGGTGCTGCTGAGCACCCAGCGGGGCTCGCCGCCGCCGCTGGGCACCTGCTTCAGCGCCCAGCCGGAGCGGCGGCGGGGCCGTGCGGTGAGCGGGCCGGTCGCCTCCGGGGCCTCCTCCTGTGCGGGGGTGGGGAGTTGGGTCAGCTGGGTGCCGACGACCATCGTGCGCGAGCCGATCCGCGCGTCGCGCGGCTGCTCGAAGACCAGGCGTACGTCGCCCACGGACAGTTCGGTGCCGTCGGCGAGGCCTGCCGCTCCGCCGTGCAGCTCGACGCCCGCGACCGCCGTGCCGTTGAAGGAGTCCAGGTCCTCGATCCGGAAGCCCTCGGGGCTACGGACGATACGGGCGTGGCGGCGCGAGACGCTGCCGTCGGCGAGGACCACGTCGTTGTCCGCGCCGCGGCCCAGTGTGGTGACCGGGCCGGTCAGCGGGACCAGCAGGGCGGGGTCGTCGAGGCCGCGCAGCTGGGGCGCGGCGTACGCCGTGGGGGCCGCGCCGCGGCGCAGGGTGCCGCAGCGCAGGCAGTACGGGAAGTCGCGCCGCGTGTGGACGCGGCAGACATGGCAGAGCATGGGGTGGTTCAGCCTCCGCCGGAACCGCTGAGGAAGGTTCCGCCGTTGAAGCCGCCGTCCGCCTCGGGCGCGGAGGGCGTCATGCGGGTGGCCGCGCCGCCGACGCCGGGCAGGTCGATGCCGCCGCGCACGGGCGTCTCGGCACCGCCGAGGGAGCCTTCGCGGCCACCGCCGCCGCTGCCGAAGCGTCGGCCGTTCTCCGAACCGCCTACGCCGTCGTCGCCGCCACCTTCACCGCCACCGCCACCGCCGCTGGGCCGCCGGCCGTTCTCCATCGGATCCGCGCCACCGTCACCGCCGCCTTCACCGCCACCGCCACCGCCGGGCTCACCACCACCGCTCGGACGACGGCCGTTCTCCATCGGATCCGCGCCGCCCTCACCGCCGCCACCGCCGGGCTCACCACCACCGCTCGGACGCCGGCCGTTCTCCATCGGATCCGCGCCACCGTCACCGCCGCCCTCACCGCCACCGCCACCGCCACCGCCGGGCTCACCACCACCGCTGGGCCGCCGGCCGTTCTCCATCGGATCCGCGCCGCCCTCACCGCCGCCTTCACCGCCACCGCCACCGCCGGGCTCACCACCGCCACTGGGACGATTGCCGTTCTCGCCGGCGCCCTCACCGCCGCCGCCCTCGCCACCGCCACCGCTGTCGCCGCCGCCGTCGCCCTCGCCGCGGTCGTAGATGCCATCGTGCCCGAAGTGACCGGCGTCGCCACCGCCTTCGCCACCGGCCCCGCCGAAGCCACCGTGGCCGCCGAAGTCGCCATGGCCTCCGAAGTCACCGGATCCGGCACCGCCGTCACCGAAACCGCCGAAACCGCCGTCAGCCCCGCCGAAACCACCCTCACCGAAACCAACGTCGGCGCCACCGAAACCGCCGTCACCGAAACCGCCGTGGCCGAAGCCGCCGTCGCTCCCGTCGCCGAACCCGCCGAAGTCTCCCTCGGTGCCCCCGAAACCGCCGAAGTCACCGAACTCACCGGTGGATCCGCCGAACTCGGCCGCGCCGCCGCCCACTTCGCCCGGGGAGTGCTCGAACAGCTCGCCGCCCAGCAGGCTGTGGGCGCCGGTCGAGGACGCGTCGACGCCGCCGAAGCCCTCCTGAACGCCGGTGTCCACGGGCACGTCGGAGTGCGCAGGCGCCGCCTCGGTGTGCGCCGGAACGTCGTGGTGGGCCAGCGCGTGTGCCGCACTGCCGAAGAACAAGGAGGACTTGGACAGTCGCGGGTCGAGTGCGGCCGGTCCCCCACCGGCCGCGGACTCGACGCGCAGGGAGCGAAGTGCGTCGACCTGGGCGGGCGTCAGGCCGAGTCTTCGGGCCACCTCGGCGCTGTCGCCGTCGAGTTCGGCTCTGAAGGCGGGGTCGGCGGCCAGCCGGATCATGGCAGCACGGTAGGCGTCGTCGGTCATGGCTGAGGTCTCCGTCGGTCTGCGGGCGGTGATGCCGATCGCGGCGGAGTCGAGGATCCCCCTGGTCGGCGGCAACTGCCATTTCCGGCCATCCCCGCCGATACCTGCTGGAGACGTTATAGAGGTCGTGCCATGAGCAGCGCAAGAGCTACGAGCTGGACATCCGGGGCGGTTTCGACCAGGTCGGCGGCGCGACGGCGTATGCCGGCCGATCGAATACGGCCATCGCAGACGGCGGCGGCACTCGGGCCCCGGCAGTCGCCTCAGCCCGGCACGTCTCCCTGCCGGAACCCGGCGATCCACTCCGACGTGGCCCGCAGCCCGCCGAACGTGTAGAAGTGCACCTTCACCGCGCCGTGGCGGGCGGGGTCGTACTGCCGGGCCAGGGCGTGCAGGAAGCGGTCCGGGCCGGCCGTACCCATGAGGTTGGTCAGCGAGAAACCGTACTTGCGGGCCACGGAGGCGCCGGCGCCGACGCCGAAGCGGGTGGCGTAGCCGAGCAGCCGGCGTACGCCCGCCGGGCCGGGAACGCCGATGCGGACGGGCAGGTGGACGCCCCGCGCGCGGGCCGCCTCCAGCCAGGCCAGGACCGGGTCGACGTCGAAGCCGAACTGGGTGATGACGTCGCCGGAGAGCTGTCCGGCGCCGAGGGCCGCCGTCTTGTCGGTGAGCGCCGACCACAGCGCGCGGTCGGCTATCGCGGGGTGGCCCTCCGGGTAGCCGCTGATGCCGATGTGGCGGACGCCGTGGTGCTGGAGCAGCCCGGTGCGGATGAGTGCGAGGGCGTCCTCGTAGGGGCCCTCGGGGCGGGCCGGGTCGCCGCCGACCACGAACACGTTCTCTGCGGTGCCGTCCGCCTCCAGCCCGGCCAGGAACTCCTCCAGGTGGGCCCGGGAGGCCAGCCGCCGGGCGGAGATGTGCGGCACGGGGACGAAACCGAGCCGCTTGACCGCGCGGGCGGCGGCCAGCCGCATGTCGAGGTCCTCGCCCGCGAGGAAGGTGATGTTGATCCGGGTGCCCTGCGGGATGCCACCGGCCGCCTCCTCCAGCGCGGGCACGTCCTTGCCGGTCATCTCCAGGGAGAAGTCGTCCAGCAGTGCGGTGCCCACCGCGGGCGCGGCAGTGAGAGCGGGGGTCATCGTGCTCCTTGTGCGAGGGCGTGCGCGCTGGTGGCGCGCGGTTCGTGCGCTGGTGGGGCACCGTGCCGGGGGTGTGCGGCGGCGGGCCCGATCCCGGCCGATGATGCCACGCGGGCCGGGTCCGGCCCGGGCCAGGGGCGGGCAGTGTGTGCGCCCCCCTGGGCGGCGGCTGGAACAGGGAGCCGAATATGGACCTGTCGTTCGCGCCGTCTTTGGCCCTGGCAGGCGGACCACAGCCCCGGCAGGGTGGGAGACCCCGATCCGACCGGAGGTCTGTTTCACCATGCGATTCCGGCACGCGGACGCCGTCTGGTCCGCCTTCCCCGAACTCGCCGCCGGCGCTCTTCATGCCACCGGGGTCGGCGCCCCCGCCGACACCGGGCCGCGCGCCGCCGAGTACACCGCCCGCGCCCTGGCCCGGCTGGCCGGTGCCACGGAGGGCGAGTTCCCCGAGGTGCTGGCCTGGCGGCGGGCGTTCTCCCGGATGGGGCTCCGGCCGACGCAGTACCGGTGCGCGGCGGAGTCGCTGCTGCGGCGGCTGCGGAAGGAGGGCTCGCTGCCCCGCATTCATCCGCTCGTGGACCTGTGCAACGCGGTCTCGGCGGCGTACGCGGTCCCGGTGGCGGTCCTCGACGCCGACCGCATCACCGGCCCCCTGCTGGAGGTGCGGCACGCCCGCGGTGACGAGACGTACACGGCCTTCGGCGGCGGCGTCGAGCAGCCCGCGCCCGGCGAGGTGACCTTCGTGGACTCCGCCGGGCGGGCGCACGCCCGGCGCTGGACGCACCGGCAGAGCGGCCACTCGGCGGTCGGCGAGGACACCACCCGGATCCTCGTGGTGACGGAGGCCCTGCACGACGGCGGCGCGGACGTGGTGCCCGAGCTGCTGAAGACCCTCGCCGAGGAGCTGACGGCCCACTGGCCCGCCGACACGCGGTCGGCCGTCCTCACGCCGTCCACTGCGTACTTCGGCTTCGGCCGCTGACGGCACATGACAGCATGAGCGGGGTGAACGCGAGTGAACTCCCGTCCCGTGGCCCGGACTTCCCTTCTCGCGGCTCCGACTTCCTTCAGCTGGCGGTCGGTGAGGTGCCGGCCGGCGGGAAGGCCGAGTGGCTGGCCGGCCGGTTGCGCGCGGCGATAGCCGACGGTCGGTTGGGGGTGGGCGGGAGGCTGCCGCCCACCCGTGTCCTCGCCGCCGAGCTGCGCGTCTCGCGCGGGGTGGTCACCGAGGCGTACCGGCGGCTGGCCGAGGACGGTCAGGTGGCGGGGCGGCGGAGGGGCGGCACGGTCGTCGTGGCGGCGCCGTTCACGGCGTCGCCGGCCGCGCCCTGGGAGCCGGCGGCGGGCCCGAACCCGGCCACCACGGCCGGCGCACTCTTCAGCCCGGAACCCGGCCCGGAGATCTTCGACGCGCTGCGTGCCGCCCCCGCCGCCGTCGACTTCACTCCCGGCCGCCCCGATCTCGCCGTCTTCCCGCGGGCGGCCTGGCTGCGGGCGGAGCGGGGTGTCCTCGCCGAGCCGGCCGCCGAGAGCCTCGGCTACGGCGACCCGCGCGGCGCTCCCCGGCTGCGCCGGGCCGTCGCGGGCTGGCTGGCGCACAGCCGGGGTGTGCGGGTGGATCCGGACGAGGTGCTGATCGTCGCGGGTACGGCGCAGGCGCTGACCTTGCTGCACCCGGTGCTGCGGGCCGACGGTGTCGACGCGGTCGCCGTGGAGGATCCCGGCTCGCTCGGCGCCCGCCAGCACTTGCGCAACGGGGGGCTGGCCACCCCGCCGGTGCCGGTCGACGAGGACGGGGTGCGGGCGGACGCGCTGCGGGCGAGCGGCGCCCGCGCGGTGCTGCTCACTCCCGCGCACCAGTTCCCGACGGGCGTGGTGACGAGCGGCGGACGCCGGCGCGAACTGCTGGGCTGGGCGCGGGACGGCGGGCTGATCCTGGAGGACGACTACGACGCGGAGCACCGCTACGACCGCCCGCCGGTCCCGGCGCTGCGCGGGATGCTGGCCGACCGGGTGTGCTACATGGGCAGCGTGTCGAAGCTGCTCGCGCCCGCGCTGCGCATCGGCTGGCTGGTGCCGCCGCCCCGCTACCGGGCGGCGCTGGTCGAGGCGAAACGCTTCAACGACCTGGGCAACGCGGTGCTGCCGCAGCTGGTGCTGGCCCGGCTGATGGAGTCCGGTGAACTGGAGCGGCATCTGCGGCTGCTGCGCGGGCGCCATCGCAGACGGCGCGACGCGATGATCGCCGCCATCGCCGCGCACCTGCCGGGCGGGACCGTGCACGGCGCGGCGGCCGGTCTGCATCTGACGGTCACGTACGCCTCGGACGTCCCCGACACCGCGCTCGCCGCGGCGGCGCTCGCACGCGGTGTGAAGGTCCAACCCCTGTCGTGGCACCGCCGGTTGCCCGGCCCTCCCGGCCTCGTTCTCGGCTACGCGGCCACGGCGCCGGGGGTCATCGCCGAAGGGGTGGAGCTGCTCGGCGCGGCCCTGCGTGAACTGGCCTGACACTCCGGTCGTGCCGTTTGTCCGCTTATGGCAGGCTCGAACCATGACCACCCCGGCAAACACGACCGGTGCGGACGACGCCACGGTGTACTACGGAGACCTGGACAGCCCTCATGAGCTCCAGGTCTTCCTCGAACTGCGGGACCGGGCGAGCCGGCGGATGGCGGAGAATCTGCTGGGCACGTTCCGGCAGGCCGCCGACGAGGGCAGGTTCGTCGTCAAGTTCCATTTTGCGGCGCTGATCGACGACACGGTCGGCGGCAGCGGTTCGCAGCGCGGCCTGAGCGCGCTCGGCGCGGCGGGCGACGCGGGGCAGCGGCAGTTCATCGAGTACCTGGCGGTGCTCTTCGCCGAGCAGCCGTCCGCGCCCGGGTACGACCGCTTCGCCGACACGGCGGTGCTGCTGGATCTGGCGGGCCGGGTCGAGGGGCTGCGCTCTCCCGACTTCGACCGCAAGGTCTCGGGCGAGACGTATCTGACCTGGGCGGGAGAAGCGGTCGGCAGTTTCGACTCGTTCGGTGTCGTGGGAACCCCGGTCGTCTGGTACGACAAGGAGGTCGTCCCCGTCGTACAGATCGACGGCGGCCCGGCGATCACGCCCCAGGACTTCCTGGCCCAGCTCCCGCACTGAGCCCGCCCGCGTCAACCGCCGTGGTGCAGGCGGTCCAGCAGGGCGTAGGCGCGCCGTTCGGCGGCGGCGAGTTCGGCGGGGTCGATGCCGGCGGGCCACAGCTCACCGGCCGCCGCGTCGTCGGCGTCGCGCAGTTCCACCACCGCCAGCGCCAGCCGCACCTGGACGAGGGCGGGCGGCGGCCCGGCGGCAGGGTCCAGGGCGCGTTCGGCCCGGTCGGCGGCGGCCACGCAGGCGGCGAGGGCGCGGTCGACCCGTACGGCGGCCCGGTCGTGGACGACGAGCAGCGCGCACAGCAGGCCCGTGACGATGCCGACGACGCTGCCCAGCACCCGGTCGAGGACCAGTTCGCCGGCGGGTGCGGGCGCCGCCAGGTCGCTCAGCAGCAACGCCAGCGGGGTCAGGAAGACGACGCCGAGGCCGTAGTTGCGGGCCACCACGTATTCCAGCAGGAACTCCAGGGCCACGATCACCAGCGCGAGCGTCATGGGAGGCGGCTGCGTGGCCAGCACACCGAACGCGATGAGCAGCCCGAGGACCGTACCGAGCGTGCGCTGCACGGCCCGCTGGGCAGTGGTGCGCACGTTGACCGAGTGCAGGACGGCGGCGGCCGAGATCGCCGCCCAGTACCCGTGCTCCAGATGCAGCAGGAGGGCCAGCCCGCCCGCCACCCCCGTACCCAGGGTCATCCGCAGCGCGGGGACAGCCACGACGGCATGATGATGGGGCCCGCCCGGCCGCCCGAGGAGCAACTCCGTGGCCCTCAGCGCGACGAGGTCGCCCCTGGCCCCACCCGAACCCTCCGGCGGTCCGGTCCCGCCCGCACTCCCCGCCCCTCTCTCCGTCCCCCCGTCCGGTGTCCCCCGCGGCGGCGCCGCCGGGATGAACGCCAGCTCGCGGAGCACCGCGGGAGTTCGGCGGCGGCGTTCGGTGAGGAGGGTGGCCTGGCGGCGGAGGTGTGCGGCCGTCGTGGCCCGTTCGTCCGGGGGTCGTCGTGCGGAGCCGACCAGGAGGGTCCAGGACAGGTCGGTCAGGCGCAGGAAGACGGTGTCGCGGTCGGACTCGGCGCGCCTGCCCCGGGCCGGTGGCGGATGTCCGAGGCATCGGTACGCGTGCAGTACGGCGACGGTCGCCCCGTGCCGGGTCCGGTGCGGGGCGGCTCCCGCCGCCGACGTCTCCAGCAGGTCGGCGAGTCGGCGCAGGGCCGTGGCCACCGCCAGGCGCTGCGGCCGGTCGGGGTGGACGAAGCGGCCCAGGATCCCGAGCAGCCAGGCGCAGGCGGCGCCCGCCGCCGCGAGCGCCACGCCGGGGAGCACGTCGGCCCAGGTGGACGAGCCGTTGGCCGCCACCGCGAACGAGGACAGCAGCAGGACGACGCCGAGCCCGCCAAGCCGCGCGGTGTCGCAGACGTACTTCGCCGCGCCCGCCACCAGGGCCGTCGCCACGACCACCACGGCGGCGCCGGCCGTGCTCTGCCCCGGCCGGGCCGCCACCGCGAGCGCCGCGCCGCCGCCCACGCACGCGGTC
The DNA here is from genome assembly GCF_053592455.1 of Streptomyces sp. NPDC002676. Classification (NCBI taxonomy): domain Bacteria; kingdom Bacillati; phylum Actinomycetota; class Actinomycetes; order Kitasatosporales; family Streptomycetaceae; genus Streptomyces; species Streptomyces sp. NPDC002676. The sequence continues at coordinate 100,652 of NZ_JBSFVT010000005.1, forward strand.
ATGGCCACGCCCGCCGCCGCGAGGACGCGGGCGCGGCGGGCGTAGGGCAGATTGCGGCCGAAGGTGGTGGTGAGGGATCCGAGCATGGCGTAGACCGCGAGGTCCGGCTGCCCGGCCGCCACCAGCGGTACGGCGACCAGCCCCATGGCCAGGGCCGCCCGCAGGGCGAACAGGACCGCTCCGTCCACGTCGTGCAGAGTCAGCGCGCCGCGCGGGGAGAGCGCCCGCCCCGCCCCGGCGACCGGATTCCGCCGCCCGTGCCGGGGCACGGAAGGGAAGGGTCGGCGCGGGTTCGGCATGTCTGGTGTATACCTCGCCCCTCTCCCGGACGCGCGGCGACGCGGGGCCCCGGGCCGCCCCGGAGGGCGTACTCCGACGGGCCGCCCGGCGCCGGCGGCACTACCGTGGTGGCGCATGAGCACCTGGTCGCTGCTGGAGGCGACGCCCCGCCTGGTGGGTTCGGTGGTTCTCGGCGCGGCGGTCGGCGCGGCCGTCGGCCTGACGGTCCAGGCCCCGCTGGGGGTGCTGGCCGGGATCGCGGCGACGGAGCTGGCCTTCGTCGTGTCGGGCTGGGTGGTGCTGTGGCCCATGGATGCGAAGGCCACTCAGGACAACGCAGGCCGGGAGGACTTCCGGCCCGGCGCCGAGGAACTCGCGGTCGTGAGCGCCGCCCTGTGCGGGCTGGTGACCATCGTGGTGCTGCTTCTGCTCGGCCGCTCCCGCACCGGCAACGCCGGCGCCGCGACCGCGCTGCTCGGGGTGTTCATGGCCTGGGCGGCCGTCCACCTGGTCTACGCAGCCCGTTACGCCTACGTGTACTACACCGACGGCGACGGGATCGACTTCAACTCCCAGGAGCCGCCCACGTACCGGGACTTCTTCTACTTCAGCTACAACCTCGGCATGACGTACCAGGTGTCCGACACGGACGTGTCGAGTACGACGATCCGCGCGATCGTGCTGCGGCACACCCTGCTGTCGTACGTCTTCGGGACCAGCATTCTCGCCACCGCCATCAACCTCGTCGTGAACCTCGTCAGCCGCTGACCCCGGTCTTTGCTCCGCTTGCGGAGCCGTCGGCATCGCGCTTGGGTTGAGAGGGGCTCATCACCGCACCAGGAGCGCACCATGTCGATGTCGTCGTTCGGTTTTGGCCCGTCGGATCCCTTCAGTGAACTGCTGAATCGATTCTTCGGCATGTCGCCCGCGTCCTCCCCGCCGGCGGTGCAGCGGGTGCCGATCGGACGGCTGCTCACCGAGTCCTCGCAGGAGCTGCTCAACCTGGCGGCCAGACGGGCGGTGGAGGACGGGACGTCCGATCTCGACACCGAGCACCTGCTGTGGGCGGCGACGAAGGTGGACCCCGCGCGTGCGCTCCTCGCCCAGGCGGGCGTCGACCCCGACACGCTCGCGGCCGAGATCGCCAAGATCCTTCCCCATGAGTCCGGCGAGCCGTCCGCGGAACCGGGGCTCACCCCGGCGGCCAAACGCACCCTCGCCACGGCGTACGCCCGTTCGCAGGCGACGGGGACGTCGTACATCGGCCCCGAACACATCCTCGGCGCCCTGCTGGACGACCCCGACTCCGGAGCCACCCGGTTCCTGCGCGCCGAGGGCGAGGACGTGCGGAAGCTGGCGGGGCTGACCGAGCAGGCGGCCCGCACGGAGGGGCAGCCGGCCAAGGAGAAGAAGCCCGCGACGACCCTGGACGAGTACGGCCGCGACCTCACCGACGAGGCCAGGGCCGGCAGGCTCGACCCGGTGGTCGGGCGGGCCGAGGAGATCGAGCAGACCATCGAGATCCTCTCGCGGCGTTCCAAGAACAACCCGGTGCTCATCGGCGAGCCGGGGGTCGGCAAGACCGCGATCGTGGAGGGGCTGGCGCAGCGCATCGTGGCCGACGAGGTCCCCGAGGCCCTGAAGGGCAAGCGGGTGGTCGCCCTCGACATGTCCGGGCTGGTGGCGGGGGCGCAGTACCGGGGGCAGTTCGAGGAACGGCTGAAGAAGGTCATCGAGGACGTACAGGCCGCGGGCGGCAACATCATCCTCTTCATCGACGAAGTGCACACGGTCGTCGGCGCCGGCGCCACCGGCGAGGGCTCGATGGACGCGGGGAACATCCTCAAACCCGCCCTGGCCCGCGGCGAGTTGCACGTGGTGGGCGCGACGACCATCGACGAGTACCGCAAGTACGTCGAGAAGGACGCCGCGCTCGAGCGGCGCTTCCAGCCGGTGATCGTTCCCGAGCCGACGGTCGAGGAGACGGTGCAGATCCTGGAGGGACTGCGCGACGCGTACGAGGCACACCACCAGGTCCGTTACACGGACGAGGCGTTGGCCGCCGCCGCGGAGCTGTCCGACCGCTATATCACCGACCGGTTCCTGCCCGACAAGGCGATCGACGTGATGGACCAGGCGGGCGCCCGGGTGCGGCTGCGCACCGCCGGCCGGTCCACCGAGGTCATCAGCCACGAGGACCGTATCGCCAAGCTGCGGCGGGAACAGGACCAGGCCGTCGCCGCCGAGGACTTCGAGAAGGCTGCGCAGCTCAAGCAGCAGATCGCCGAGGTGGAGGGCGAACGCGCGGGCATCGAGGAGCGGCGCGCGGGGGTCGTGTCCGTCACCGCCCACGACATTGCCGACGTCGTCTCGCGGCGCACGGGGATCCCGGTCTCCCAGCTCACCGCCAGCGAGAAGGAGAAGCTGCTGAAGCTGGAGGAGCAGATGCACGCCCGGATCGTCGGCCAGGAGGAGGCGGTCACCGCCGTCTCGCAGGCCGTGCGGCGCAGCCGGGCGGGCATGGGCGACCCGAACCGTCCCGTGGGCTCCTTCCTCTTCCTCGGTCCCACCGGCGTCGGCAAGACCGAACTCGCCAAGACCCTCGCCGAGTTGCTGTTCGGCGAAGAGGACCGCATGATCCGCTTCGACATGAGCGAGTTCCAGGAGAAGCACACGGTCGCCCGGCTCGTCGGTGCCCCTCCCGGATACGTCGGCTATGAGGAGGCGGGCCAGCTCACCGAGAAGGTGCGCCGGCAGCCGTACAGCGTGGTCCTGTTCGACGAGGTGGAGAAGGCGCACCCCGACGTCTTCAACACGCTGCTCCAGATCCTGGACGACGGCCGCCTCACGGACGCCCAGGGCCGCACCGTCGACTTCCGGCACTGCGTCATCATCATGACGTCCAACATCGGCGCCCATCGCATCCTCGACCACAAGGGCGATGTGTCCGAGCTCAAGGACGTGTTGATGGACGACCTGCGCACGCTGTTCCGGCCGGAGTTCCTCAACCGCATCGACGACATCATCATCTTCCACGGCCTCACCGAGTCCGACCTGGCGGAGATCGTGGACCATCTGCTGGACCAGAGCAAGCGCCGGGTGCACGCTCAGGGCATGCGGCTGGAGGTCACGGAGGCCGCCAAGAAGCTGCTCATCGCCCACGGCCACCAGCCGGAGTTCGGCGCTCGCCCGCTGCGCCGCACGATCCAGGCCGAACTCGACAACCGCATCGCCTCGTTGCTGCTCAGCGGTGAGGCGGAGCCCGGGGACACGATCGTCGCCGACATCGTGAAGGACTCGCTGCACTGCACGGTCCGCAAGCCGGACGCCGACGAGGGCTGAACGGGCCGGAGGCTCAGGGCGTACCGCCCAGGGACACCACCACCACGGTCGCCGGTCCGTGGGGCGCGACGTACCGCACCGAGTCGCCGGCCCGGCGGCCGAGGAGGGCGCGCCCGAGCGGGCTGTCGGCGGTGACGAGGGTCTGGTCCAGTACGGCGGCCGTCCCGCCGATCTGGACGGTGTCCTCGGTGCCGTCCGCGAAGCGCAGGGTGACCGTGGTGCCGAGCCCGACCACGTCGCTGGAGGGCGGGCCCGCGTCGGCCGCCTGCCGCAGCCGGGTGCGGATCTCCTCGATACGGTCGTCGAGGCGGTTCAGCTCGGCGGCGCGCTGCAGTTCGTCGGCGCTGTCGGCGAGCGTGCCGACGGTGTCGTCGCTGTCCCGCAGGGTTGCCGCGACCGTCTCGCGTTCGACGTGCAGGTCGGCCAGTTCCTTTTCGAGTGCCCGACGAGCAGCCTCGCTGATCGGCTCGGGTTGGCTGGTCATGCGTACTCCTGAAACGATCGCAGGAACTACCGTCACAGGAATTGTCGTATATAACCGACCCGTACGCCCTCGTGGACGGGCCGCGGGCCATCATGCGGATGAACCCGGGTGCGCCTGGCCGGACGACACCAAGGGCCTGCACCTGGACATGCGTGGGGGAGGTGTCACGTGGGTGGTTCGGCAACGCGGCTGGGGGTCCCCCCACGCCCTGGGCGTAGCCGCTCGGGCGGGAGTTTGACGACAGGCTCTCAGCCGGCCTGTCGGGCGAAGGTCTCGTACGCGGCGCTGTCGAAGAGGACGAAGCGCACCTCTTCGACCGCCGTCGGCGTGTTGCGTACCGTCTCCAGCGCGATCCGGGCCGCGTCCTCCATCGGCCACCGGTAGACGCCGGTGGAGATCGCCGGGAACGCGACCGTACGGGCGCCCAGTTCGTCGGCGACGCGCAGGGATTCGCGGTAGCAGGAGGCGAGCAGGCCGGAGCGGTCCTCGGAGGCGGAGTAGACCGGGCCCACCGTGTGGATCACCCAGCGGGCGTCCAGTTCGCCGGCCGTGGTGGCGACCGCCTGGCCGGTGGGCAGTCCCTTGCCGTACCGCGAGGCGCGCAGCCGCCGGCAGTCCTCCAGGATCGCGGGGCCGCCGCGCCGGTGGATGGCGCCGTCCACGCCGCCGCCGCCCAGCAGCGAGGAGTTGGCCGCGTTGACGATCGCGTCGGCGCTCTCCTGGGTGATGTCGCCCTGGACGAGCGTGATGGTGGTGCTCATGCCTGCCTCAGTCTCCTCCAGACCGCCTTGGCCGCGTTGTGCCCCGACATGCCGTGCACGCCGGGTCCCGGCGGGGTGGCCGAGGAGCAGATGAAGACGGCGGGGTGCGGGGTGTTGTAGGGGAACAGGGACAGTCTGGGGCGCAGCAGGAGCTGGAGTCCGGACGCCGCGCCGCAGGCGATGTCGCCGCCCACGTAGTTGGCGTTGCGGGCGGCCAACTCCGGTGGTCCGGCGACGGCGCGGGCCAGGACGCGGTCGCGGAAACCGGGCGCGAAGCGCTCCAGCTGGCGCTCCATCGCGTCCGTGAGGTCGCCCTGCCAGCCGCCCGGCACATGGCCGTACGCCCAGAAGACGTGCTTGCCCTCGGGGGCGCGGGTGGGATCGGCGACGCTGGGCTGCACGGTGATCAGGAACGGCCGGTCGGGGGCGCGGCCCTCGCGGGAGGCGGCACGCAGCGCGGCGTCGATCTCGGCCCGGCCGGCACCGATGTGCACGGTGCCGGCGACGCGGGCCTCGGGGGCGGTCCAGGGAACCGGCCCGTCCAGCGCGTAGTCGATCTTGAAGACGCTGGGCCCGTAGCGGTAGTTCGCGTAGTGGCTGCCGAAGCCCGCGATGCGGGCGAGCGCGGTGGGTGAGGTGTCGAAGACGTACGCCCGCGCGGGCGGCAGGTCGTCGAGCCGCTTGATCTCGTAGTCGGTGTGCACGGCGCCGCCGAGGTCCTTGAGGTAGGCGGCGAGGGCGTCGGAGATCGACTGGGAGCCGCCGCGGGCCACGGGCCAGCCGCGGGCGTGCGCGGCCAGGGCGAAGACCAGCCCGACCGCGCCGGTGGCGAGGCCGTCCAGCGGGGCGATCACATGGGCGACGAGGCCGGCGAAGAGGGTCTTGAAGCGCTCGTCGCGGAAGCGGTGCATCAGCCAGCTGGACGGCGGCAGCCCGGCCAGGCCGAAGCGGGCCAGGGTGACCGGGTCGCGCGGCAGCGCGGTGAGCGGCAGGGACATGAAGTCCCGGGCGAGGGTGTCCCACTTGGGGAGGAACGGCTCGACCAGCCTGCGGTACGTGCCCGCGTCCCGCGGGCCGAAGGAGGCGGCCGTCTGGGCGACGGACCGGGCCAGCACGGCCGCGGTTCCGTCGAGGAAGGGGTGCGCCATCGGCAGCTCGGCGTGCAGCCATTCCAGGCCGTAGCGCTCCAGGGGCAGCGCGCGGAACGCGGGTGAGTTGATGCCGAGGGGGTGGGCGGCCGAGCACGGGTCGTGCCGGAAGCCGGGGAGGGTCAGCTCCTCGGTGCGGGCGCCGCCGCCGACCGTGGACTGCGCCTCGAACAGGGCGACGGAGCAGCCGCGACGGGCCAGCTCCACGGCAGCGGTCAGTCCGTTCGGTCCCGCACCCACCACAACCGCATCGAGCATCGACGGCACCTTCGGACCCCCTCGTCAGCCGATGGCCACTCGGGTTCAGGATATGCCGGGGCACTGACAATCCCCGGGACCGGGGGCCGACCGGGGGGCGCGAGGAGCGGGCCGGGGCTCAGGCCCCGGTGCGCAGCAGCTCGGCCACCCGGCGGGCAGTGGCGGCGTCGCGGGCGGCGGTGAACGGCAGTGCGTTGCCGCCCGTCACCCGGAACGGCTCACCCGTGCCGGTGAGGTGGACGCCGCCCGCCTCCTCGACGAGCAGCAGCCCGGCCGCGTGGTCCCAGGCGGCCTCCCAGGAGAACGCCACGGCGTCCAACTCGCCCCGGGCGATGGCGAGATACTCCAGGCCGGCCGAGCCGCACGGACGCGGGGCGATCCCGTCGGTCCACAGGGCCTGCAGCGCGCGCTTCTCCTCGGCGGTGGTGAAGTCCGGGTGCGAGGTGGCTATGACGAGGTCCTTGCCGGGCGCGGGCGGCCCGGCGAACAGCCGCTCGCCGTCGAGGAAGGCGCCCTGGCCGCGCACGGCCGTGGCGAGCTGGTCACGCGCCGGGACGTAGGTCCAGGAAGCGAGCAGGACACCCCGCCGGGCCAACGCGACGAGGGTGCAGAAACCCTCCTCGCCGTGCACGAACTGCCGGGTGCCGTCGACCGGGTCGATGATCCACACCGGGGCGTCGCCCTGGAGCGCCTCGTACGTCTGCGGGTTCGCGTGCACGGCCTCCTCGCCGACCACCACCGAGCCGGGCAGCAGGGTGCCGAGGACCTCGGTGAGCCGCCGCTCGGCGAGGCGGTCGGCGTCCGTCACCAGGTCGTGCGGTCCGCTCTTCTGGTCGACCTCGTGCGCGGCCAGGCGGCGGAAGCGGGGCAGGATCTCGGCCGCGGCGGCCTCGCGGACCGCCTCCTCCACGTCGGCCGAGTGACGTGCGAGAAACTCGTCGATGGTTTCCGTCATTGCTTCGATCATGCCCCCCATAAGACCACGCGCCTCTGACAATCCCCTCCTGTGGGGTGTACACCAGGTGGAATCGGGATGAAGAACGGGGGCCGGGCGCGGCGCAGGGCTACGAGGTCAGCGGCCCACCGCGTATCCCTGCATCCCGCGCGGGTTCGCCGCGGCCGACAGCAGGCCCGTCTCCGGGTCCCGGGCCACCGCGCACAGGCGCCCCTCCGACCAGGCCGGAGCGACGGTGACGTCATGGCCGCGCCGCCGCAGCTCCCCGACCACCGCCGCCGGCATCCGGGACTCCACGGTCACGCTGCCGGGACGGTGCCCGCGCGGATGGAAGGAGCTGGGAAATGCGTCGTTGTGCCAGTTCGGGGCGTCGATGGCGCCCTGGAGGTCGAGGCCGCCGCGGACGGGGGCGCGCAGCGCGGCGGCGAGGAAGAAGTGCAGCTGCCACTGGTCCTGCTGATCGCCGCCGGGCGTGCCGAACGCCATGACCGGTACGCCGTCGCGCACCGCGAGGGACGGGGTGAGGGTGGTGCGGGGGCGGCGGCCGGGCGTGAGGGAGTTCGGCAGGCCCTCCTCCAGCCAGGCCATCTGCAGCCGGGTGCCGAGCGGGAAGCCCAGTTCGGGCACGACCGGGTTGGACTGGAGCCAGCCGCCGCTGGGAGTGGCGGCGATCATGTTGCCCCAGCGGTCGGCCACGTCGAGGTGGCAGGTGTCGCCGCGGGTGCTGCCGTCGGCGGCCACGTACACCTCGTCGGACGCCCCCCTGACGGTTGGCTCCCCCACCCCCATGGAGTTGAGGCCGGGCTCGTACGGCATGCCCGTGCGCGCGTGGGCCTGCGCGGGCAGCCGTGGGGCGCGTCCGACGGGGCTGCCGGGGCGCAGGTCGTAGGAGGCTCTGGCGCCGACGAGCGCCCGCCGCCCGGCGTTGTAGCCGCCCGACAGCAGCTCGGCCAGGGGCACCTCGGCGGCGTCGCCGTACCAGGCCTCGCGGTCCGCCATGGCGAGCTTGCAGCCCTCGATCAGCAGGTGGACGTAGTCGGCGCAGCCGTATGCGGGCAGCTCGGGCGGGAGCAGGGCGAGCTGCTGGAGGAAGGCTGGGCCCTGGCTCCAGGGGCCGGCCTTGCACACGGTCCAGCCGTTCCAGTCGTACGTCACCGGTGTCTCGTAGGCCGCCGACCAGAGCGCGAGGTCGGCCTCGGTGAGCGTGCCGGTGTGCCGTTCGCCGCTGGTGTCCAGGGTGGGCCGCCGGGACTGCCGGACCAGGGCCTCGGCGATGAACCCGGAGCGCCACACCGCACGCGCGGCGTCGATCCGGGCCTCGCGGCCGCCCGCGCGGGCGGTCTCGGCGAGCAGCCGCTTCCAGGTGGCGGCGAGGGCGGGATTGCGCAGCAGCGCACCGGGCCGTGGCGCCTTCCCGCCGGGCAGGTACACCTCGGCGGACGAGGTCCATTCGGTCTCGAACAGCTCGCGCACGCTCTCCACGGTCGCGCCGACGTTCTCCACGGGCGCGTGCCCGTGTTCGGCGTATCCGATGGCGTACTTGAGGACGTCGTCCAGGGTCTTCGTCCCGTGGTCGCGCAGGAGCAGCAGCCAGGCGTCGAAGGCACCGGGCACGGCGGCGGCGAGGGGTCCCGTACCGGGTACGAGATCCAGACCGAGTCCCCTGTAGTGCGCGATCGTGGCGCCCGCCGGGGCCACGCCCTGTCCGCACAGCACGAGCACCTCACCGCCCGCCGGGGCGAGCAGGATCGGGACCTCGCCGGCCGGGCCGTTGAGGTGCGGCTCCACCACATGCAGCACGAACGCACCGGCCACGGCGGCGTCGAAGGCGTTGCCGCCGTCCTCCAGGACGGCCATCGCCGACTGGGAGGCCAGCCAGTGCGTGGAGGAGACCATGCCGAAGGTGCCCTGGAGCGTGGGCCGGGTGGTGAACAAGGTGCCCTCCTTTGCTCGACGGCCTCCCGACGGCCTGATCGGTCGCGGGAGTTCCGCCTGATCAGCTGCGACACTTTGCGATCGTACGGACGCGGCCCGCGCCCGGGAACACCGCGCGGCGGGATCTGCGCGTGCCGCGGCGCGGTCGAGCAAAGGGTCCACGGCGGGTTCAGCAAAGGGTCAAGAGATGGCCAGTCCCCGGCCAAGCAAGCGTATGAGTTCCGCATGTGCCCAGGTCAGCACACCGACATAGCCGGATTTGCGTTCCCGTCCGATGGCTACCGTGGTCGCGCCCATTCGGCCACGCAAGACCACGGGGAAGAGGTGACGGCGATGGGCGCGCCGATACGTTCACGCCTGCTCGATCTCGTCGAGCCGGAGCCGCCCAAAGGGCCCGCCACGGCCGCTGCGACCGGACAGGCCCCGCAGCCACGCCGCTCGCACCTGCTGGACCTGGTCGACGCGGCACCGCCCCCACGGCCCGAGGGCGACGACCGTCCCGCCCCCAAGCCGGGCGTGCCCGCGTACGACACGCCGGTCTTCGTCCCTGCGCATCCGAGGTCCGTCGCGGCGTCGGACGCGCAGGGGCACCCGGTGCGCGTGCCCTTCGTCGTCTACGAACTGTTCGAGCACCCGGCGGACGGCACCGTGGCCCTCGCCTTCACCACGCCACGGAAGCTGGCGCAGGCGCTCGGCGAGGCACAGCCCTGGGTGGCCACCCCGATCGGACCGCTGGCCGAGAACGTGCGCGAGCGGGGCATGACCGTCGTCCTGGACCCGCGGGTCGCGCCCGGAGGGCACAACTGGCAGCCGGCCGACCTGGCCGCCTACGCGCAGGAGGTGCGCCGGTGACGGCCGACTTCAAGGTGATCTACGACGACCTCGCCACCATGGCGAAGACGTTCCACGACCAGGCCACCGACTGGCGCAAGCTGCACGGTGACGTGGCGCCGGCCGTGGTCAGCGGCGGCGACCCCGGGCTGGACCACGCGATCAAGCAGGTCTCCGAGCTGCTCATCGGCCTGCACATCGGCCTCGCGGACAAGCTGGACGACCACGGGGACAAGGTCGCGTACGCGCGGGACTCCTTCCACCGCCACGACGTCGACATCCACGGCGTGTTCGAGGACCTGAAGCTGGAGGAGAGCTGATGGGCGACAGCTGGGTCGGGGGCGACATCGGCGGACTGCGCACGATGGCCGAGACGTACAAGAACGCCAAGGACAAGCTGGACGGCGTCGTCAAACCGCTCACCCGGGTCGTGGACCAGCTGGCGACCGACGCGAGTTGGAAGGGCGAGGCGGCCGACACCTTCCGCGGCGCCTGGACCAAGGATTCGATCACGGCAGGCGCCTTCGCCGTCCTCGTGCACTCCGCGGGCACCATCCTCGGCGACCTCGCCGACGCCCTGAGCACCTGCGAGACCGCCCTGCAGAACGCAGAGCACGTCGCCGCCCGAGGCGGTGTGGTGACGGGTGGCAAGGGCGTCCCCGCGCCGACCGTCACCTCCGACGCCCAGCACGCCCACGCCCTGAGCGACTACGAGACGGCCCGCAACGAGATCCTGCACACCGCGCAGCACGCGCGCCTCGCGGCGGCGGACAAGCTGCGGGGGCTGTACCAGCAGGTGACGTCGAAGGACGACTCGGTGCCGGACGGAGACAAGATCACGCTGGCCGACGCGCTGCGCGGTCTGTACGCCTACGACGCCGAGGACGCCCGCGCCGGCGGGATCGAGGCCCGGGGGCACCTCGACACGGCCAAGGACGAGGCGCGGCTCGCCAAGAAGGAGCTGCGCGCGGAGCGCAGGGCGTACCAGAAGGCGGGCAAGGCGCTGCCGAAGGACCTGCCCGCCAAGACCGCCTACCGTGACGCGATGTCCAAGGTCGAGTCCCTGGAGGGCGACATCGCCCGCGCCGACCACGGCAGCACCAGACTGCCCTACGACCGCCAGCTGAACGTCAAACTGGCCGACGCCGCGGACGCCCTGCGCCTGGGCCGGAGCCTGGAGCGGCTGCCGCAGTTCCTCAGGGAGATCCCCGTCCTGGACATCGCCGCCGCCAGCGCCTACGGGCTGCTGGAGGCGAAGGGCGATCACGACGAGGGCTGGTCCTGGCAGCACGCCGTCGTCGTCGACGGCGGCGCCGCCCTGGGCGGCCTGGCCATCGGCGCGGCCGTCACGGCCGCCGCGCCCGTGGAAGGCGCCGTCGCGGTGGCCGCGGTCGGCGTGGGGTCGGCGATACTCGCGAGCGACGTCCTCGACCACGCCTTCCACGAGCACTGGAGCGAGGACATCCACGACCACGGTGTGGTCGGCGGTCTGCTGCACGGAACGGGCAACGTCCTCTCGGAAACCGGGGACGACGTGGTACGACTCAAGGACGACGTCTGGCATGGCATCAAAAGCATCTTCTGAGGCATTCGCGGCCGGCGCCCCCGCCCAGGTCCCGAAGCTGCCCGGCCTCGGCAGGACCTGGTACGCGCGGGGTGCGGCGTACTGGCTGCGCCGAGTCGTCACGAGCGGTCTGTGGCTGCTGCTCCTGGCGTTCATCAGCTACCTGGTGGTCCGGCTCTACGCGTCGTTCCGTGTCGAACTGTCGCCCACCCTGCGCCTGGTGTGGGACTGCGTTCAGGCTGCCGCGTCCTGCGCGGCCGTGGTGTGGGGATGGGTCGTGGCGCGCCGACGGCACGCGAAGGCGCTGCTGGACCCGCCCACTCCCGATGAAGCCCGTGCGGCGCGCCGCGCGCGGACTCGCCGCAACCTCGGGCTGGTCGCGGCCGGGCGCATCGTATGGCTGATCGTGATGCCCGTCATGCCGTCGGTGTTCGCCTACGCCATCGGCGAGTTCGTCGCTGCCTTGACCGTGCGCGAGTCCGCCGCCGAGGCCGGCGCCCGCCGCTGGCTCGAGGAACGCCGGTCCGGAACGTGACGTCCACCGGGACACCCGCCGGGATTCCGTCCCTGCCGGGCCTCGGCACCACCTGGTACCGGCGCGGCCCGCGCTACTGGCTGCGCCGCACGGTGAACGCCGTCTTCCTGCTCACCGTACTGGCCTTCTGCTGCTTCATCGCGCTCTCCCTCTACGCGGGGTTCCGCGACGAGCTTCCCTCCGGCGCGCGGACGGTGTGGGACGCGGTGCAGGTGGCCGCGTCCTGCGCGGCCCTGGTGTGGGGCTGGGCGAAAGGGCGGCGGGACATCCGTGCGGGCCTCCTGGATCCGCCCGCCCCCGGAGAGTTCCGGACCCGCAAGCGCAGGGAGACCAGCCGCGCGGCGGGCCTGGCGTCCGCGGGCCGCATCCTCCTGCTCCTCGCGGCCCCCGTACTGCCGGCCTTCTCCGCCTGGGGCGTCGGCTGGTTCCTCGCCTCACTCACCGTCCGCGAATACCCCAGCGAAGCCGGCGCCCGCCGCTGGCTCCAGGAGCACACCGCCGGAACATGATGCCGACCCGCTGGAACAGCGCCCGCCCGGAACATAACCGGGCACAACGGGCGTCAATCGGCGGCCTGTGTCACCGCGCAGGCACGCAGCGAGTTTTCCCTTCCGCCCCACTGGCAGTCGTGTGAGACTGTCGTTTCCGTCCACCTTGCGGACCCTTCCGTACCCCCTCCCCTACGAGAAGTGAGCCGTGCGTTCCCTTCCTCTGCCGCTCGCCCTCACCGCGCGTCTGACGCCGGTCGCCGTGCTCGCCTGCGCCGGCTGGGCGCTGTCGTCGAGCCCGGCCGCACCGCACGCCGCCGGGCAGCGGCCGGCCCCGCAGACGTCCACCGGGTCGGCCCCCGCCCCGTCGTCGACCGCGAAGTCCAAGACGTACTCCACCGCGCCCGCCCCCTGCGCGAGCGTGCCCGTGGGCACGGTCACCGGCCTCGTGCCCGGGGCGAAGACGGCGGGCAAGGAGATCCCGTCGACGGATCCCTCGCTGCGCCGCACCTGCTCCTGGAACGCACTCAAGGGCTACGACTACCGGTGGCTCGACGTCTCCTTCGAGCTGGCCTCGTCCGACCAGGAGGCGACGACGGAGTACCAGCAGCGGGTCGCCGAGAAGAGCGGCGGCGGGACCGTACCCGGGCTCGGCGACAGCGCGTACTCCGTCGTGAACCTGACCACGGAGGACAAGCAGCAGACCCGCGAGGGCGTCGTCATGGTGCGCGTCGGCAACGCCCTGGTGATCGTCACCTACAACGGCAGCGACTTCGAGACGAAGAAGGCGCCGGACACGAAGGAGATCAACACCGGGGCCATCAAGGCGGCCCGGAGCGCGGTGGCGGCGCTGCGGGGCGGCCAGTCCGGCTGACCGCCCCGCAGTTTCCGTAGGCGCCTACGACGGCTGCGCGCCCCCGGTCCGCCGGCCGGTCGCCAGCGTCAGCCCCAGGTACAGCACCACAGCGGTGCCGAGGCCCACGGCCCAGCCGTAGTCGGCGAGGGGCTTGAGGGCCGGGATCGGGCGGCCGTCGATCAGCGGGTGGAAGTCCGCGCCGCCGATCGCGAGGACGCCGCCCGCCAGGAAGGACACGACGGCCCGCCAGTTCCAGCCGGCCGTGTACCAGTAGCGGCCTCCCGTGCGGTACAGGTCGGCGAGGTCGAGGCGGGTGCGGCGCAGGATCCAGTAGTCGGCGACGAGGATGCCCGCGACCGTGCCGAGCAGTCCGCCGACCAGGCCGAGCCAGGTGAAGATGTAGCCCTGCGGGTCGGAGTACAGCTTCCACGGGAAGATCAGTACGGCGAGGACGGACGTGATGAGGGCCCCGGTGCGGAAACTCACCTTCCTGGGCGCCACGTTGGAGAAGTCGAAGGCCGGGGAGACCAGGTTGGCCGCGATGTTCACGGACAGGGTGGCCACGAGGACGGTGACCAGGGCGTAGAGCAGCCCGGCCACGTTGTCCGTCTTCGCCGCCAGCTGGACCGGGTCCCAGACCGGCTTGCCGTACACCGCCTGGGAGCCGGAGGTCACCAGCACGGAGAGGAAGGCGAAGAGGGTCATGGTCGTGGGCAGGCCGAGGGCCTGGCCCCAGGTCTGGGCCTTCTGGCTCTTTCCGTAACGCGTGAAGTCGGGGATGTTCAGGCTCAGGGTGGACCAGAAGCCGATCATTCCCATCAGTGAGGGCCAGAACAGCTTCCAGAAGCTGCCGCCCCAACCGAGCCTGGAGGGCTGGTCGAAGAGCGGGCCGACACCGCCGGCCTTGCTGCTCATCCACCACAGCATCACGAAGGCGCCGACGAGCACGAACGGCGCGGCCCAGTTCTCGAAGCGGCGGATGGTCTCCATGCCCCGGTAGATGATCGCGACCTGGATCGCCCAGAAGACCGCGAACGACAGCCACATGGTCCAGGCGTGGCCGCCGATGTGCGAGGCGTTCGCCCAGCTGTCCCCGATCAGCTTGCCCGCGAGGAAGTAGATCGCCTCGCCGCCGATCCAGGTCTGGATGCCGAACCAGCCGCACGCCACCAACGCCCGTACGACAGCGGGCAGGTTGGCGCCGCGTACGCCGAAGGAAGCGCGGGCGAAGACCGGGAAGGGGATGCCGTACTTCGGGCCCGCGTGCCCGGTGAGCAGCATCGGGACGAGCACGATCAGATTGGCGAGGGCGATGGTGAACACGGCCTGCTTCCAGTCCATGCCCACCGCGATCAGCCCGGACGCCAGTGTCCAGGAGGCCGTGTTGTGGGCCATGCCGACCCACAGCGCGGAGAAGTTGTACGTCGTCCAAGTGCGCCCCGCCACGGGGACGGGAAGCAGGTCCGCGTTGGCGTAGGGGCCGCTGGGCTGCGGCGCACCGGGGGCGATCTCCACCCGGCCGTCGGCCAGGGTGACTTGAGCGGTCGGCGGTATCGCCGTGGGAGCGGTGTCGGTCATGGGCAGGCCAATCAACGAGGGGAGGGACGGGAAAGGCCGTGCGGGCACCAGCCCCTCCCCGGGACGGCGGGAAGGGGTGACCAGGAGGTGGGGGGGTGCGGAGGGGCAGAGGGACGGGGGTGTCAGGCGTTGACGGCGGGGATCACCGTCGCGCCGTAGGCGTCGATGGTCGCCTCCTGCGCGTCGTGCATGTCGTACACCGCGAACTGGTCGACGCCCAGCTCGCGCAGCGCGTGCAGTTTCCCGATGTGCTTCTCGGCCGGGCCGATGACGCAGAAACGGTCGACGATCTCGTCGGGGACGAACGCGGTGTCGGGGTTGTCGGCGCGTCCGTGGTGGGAGTAGTCGTAGCCCTCGCGGGCCTTGATGTAGTCGGTGAGTGCGTCGGGGACCTGGCCGGAGTGCTCGCCGTACTTGGCGACCAGGTCGGCCACGTGGTTGCCGACCATGCCGCCGAACCACCGGCACTGGTCACGCGCGTGGGCGAGCGCCTCGGGCGAGTCGTCCGCGGTGACGTAGGCGGGGGCGGCGACGCAGACGGTGATCTCGGACGGGTCGCGGCCCGCGGCCACGGCCGCGTCCTTGACGGCCTTCACCATGTACTCCGTCAGGTACAGGTCGGACAGCTGGAGGATGAACCCGTCGGCCTCCTCACCGGCCATCTTCAACGCCTTGGGACCGTACGCCGCCATCCACACGGGGAGTTCGGCGCCCGGCTTGATCCACGGGAACCTGACGACCGTCCCCCCGAGGTCGGCCTCGTCCCCGCTGCCGAGGGCCCGGATGACCTTCATGGCCTCGCTGATACGCGCGAGGGTGTTGGGCTTGCGGCCGGCGACGCGCATCGCGGAGTCGCCGCGGCCGATGCCGCAGACGGTGCGGTTGCCGAACATGTCGTTGAGGGTGGCGAAGGTGGAGGCGGTGACCTCCCAGGTGCGGGTGCCCGGGTTGGTGACCATCGGGCCGATCTTCAACTTCGTGGTCTGGGCAAGGATCTGACTGTAGATCACGAAGGGTTCCTGCCACAGCACGGCGGAGTCGAAGGTCCAGCCGTAGGTGAAGCCGTTGCGCTCGGCCCGCTTCATCAGGCTGATGACGCGGGAGGCCGGCGGGTCGGTCTGCAGGACGAGTCCGAAGTCCATGGGCACCACTCCTAGTTGAGGTACTGACAGGTGGAGCGGGGGGTGAAGACGCCGTGGCCGGCGCGTCCGGTGTACTCCCGCTCGGTGATGACGGGTTCGCCGCGCGAGAGCACGGTCTCGACCCGGCCGGTCGTCCGCCTGCCCTCGTACGCCGAGTAGTCGACGTTCATGTGGTGCGTCTCGGCGGACATGACCTGCTCGGCGTGCGGATCGTAGATGACGACGTCGGCGTCCGCGCCGGGCGCGATGGTGCCCTTCGCCGGGTAGAGGCCGAACATCCTGGCCGGGGCGGCGCAGGCGATCTCGATCCAGCGGCGGCGGGAGATGTGCCCGTCGACCACGGCCTGGTGGAGCAGGTCCATGCGGTTCTCCACGCCGGGCAGCCCGTTGGGGATCTTGGAGAAGTCGCCGCGGCCCAGCTCCTTCTGACCGGTGAAGCAGAACGGGCAGTGGTCGGTGGAGACGACCTGGAGGTCGTTGGTCCTGAGCCCCTGCCAGAGCTTGGCCTGGTGCTCTTTGGGCCTGAGCGGCGTGCTGCACACGTACTTGGCGCCCTCGAAGTCCGGTTCGGCGAGGTTGTCGGTGGACAGGAACAGGTACTGCGGGCAGGTCTCGCCGAAGACGTTCAGCCCTTCGTCGCGCGCCCGCGCCAGCTCCGCCACCGCCTCCATGGCGGAGACGTGCACGACGTACAGGGGCGCCCCGGCGACCTGGGCGAGCCGGATGGCGCGGTGGGTGGCCTCGGCCTCCAGCAGGGCCTTGCGGACCTCGCCGTGGTAGCGGGGGTCGGTCTCGCCGCGGGCGAGGGCCTGTTCGACGAGCACGTCGATCGCGATGCCGTTCTCGGCGTGCATCATGATCAGGCCGCCGTTGTCGGCGGAGCGCTGCATGGCCCGCAGGATCTGGCCGTCGTCGGAGTAGAACACCCCCGGGTAGGCCATGAACTGCTTGAACGAGGTCACGCCCTCCTCGATCAGCAGGTCCATCTCCTTGAGCGTCTCGTCGTTCACATCGGAGACGATCATGTGGAAGGCGTAGTCGATCGCGCAGTTGCCCTCGGCCTTGGCGTGCCAGGTGTCCAGGCCCTCGCGCAGGGTGTGGCCGACGCTCTGCACCGCGAAGTCGACGATGGTCGTCGTGCCGCCCCAGGCGGCGGCGCGGGTGCCGGTCTCGAAGGTGTCGGAGGCGAAGGTGCCGCCGAACGGCAGCTCCATGTGGGTGTGGGCGTCGACGCCGCCCGGGATGACGTACTTCCCGGTGGCGTCGATGATCCGGTCGGCGGTGAACGCCTCGGCGGCGGGGGTGCCGGAGGCGGCGAGGGCGGCGATGCGGCCGTCCTCGATCAGGACGTCGGCGTGGATCTCGTCGGACGCGGTGATGACGAGGCCCCCGCGGATGACGGTACGGCTGCTCATGCTGCTCCCTCGGTCGGCGGTGCGGTCAGGGTGCGGTCAGCGGCGTGTACGCCCCCGGCGCCCGGTCGCGGTAGAACTGCCAGCGGTCGCGGACCTCGCGGAGCTTGGCCAGGTCGAGGTCGCGGACGACGAGTTCGGTCTCCTTGTCGCTCGCGACCTCGCCGACGAACTGGGCCTCCGGATCCACGAAGTAGGTGGTGCCGTAGAAGTCGTTGTCGCCGAGGTCCTCCACGCCGACCCGGTTGATCGCGCCGACGAAGTACTCGTTGGCGACGGCCGCCGCCGGCTGCTCCAGCTGCCACAGGTAGCGGGACAGGCCGCGCGAGGTCGCCGACGGGTTGAAGACGAGCTCGGCACCGGCGAGGCCCAACGCCCGCCAGCCCTCCGGGAAGTGGCGGTCGTAGCAGATGTACACACCGATCCGGCCGACGGCCGTGTCGAAGACGGGCCAGCCGCTGTTGCCGGGGCGGAAGTAGAACTTCTCCCAGAATCCCTGGACTTGGGGAATGTGGGTCTTGCGGTACTTGCCGAGGTAGGTGCCGTCCGCGTCGATCACCGCGGCGGTGTTGTACAGGACGCCCGGCTGCTCCTCCTCGTACATGGGCAGGACCAGGACGATGCCCAGTTCCCGCGCGAGCGCCTGGAAGCGCTGGACGGTCGGGCCGTCCGGGATCCGCTCGGCGTACTCGTAGAAGGCCTTGTCCTGCACCTGGCAGAAGTAGGGGCCGTAGAACAGCTCCTGGAAGCAGAGGACTTGGGCGCCCTGCGCGGCGGCGTCGCGGGCCGCCTGCTCGTGCACCCGGATCATCGACTCCTTGTCGCCGGTCCAGGCGGTCTGGAAGAGGGCGGCACGGATCACTCGGCTCATCGGGACCTCCGGTCGCTCGGTGTACGGCGAGCCTAGAAAGCCCGGATGGCCGGTTTGAGTTGCAGCGTGTCACGTCTGCGGGTGGTCGGCGTGCCACCGTGTCACGCGCGTACGGTCCCAAGTTTCACCGCCGTTTTCCCAGGTCGTTGCATGTTTCACCCCTGTTGCGCGTCGTGCGCGAGGAGCGCGATGTGCACGGAGGCCGCCTGTTCGAAGTCGTCCAGGTCGACGCCGAGGCGGGCCTGTATGGCCTCCAGGCGGCGGTAGAGCGCGGGCCGGGAGACGTGGTGGAGCTGCGCGGTGCGGGACTTGTTGCGGCCGGTCGCCAGGTAGGTGCGCAGCACGTTCAGCAGCTCCGGCTCGGCGCCGCGCAACAGTCCGGCCAGCTCCCGTTCGGCGAAGGACTGCACCTGCGGGTCGTCGCGCAACAGCCGGATCAGCCCGCGCAGATGGACATCCTTCAGGCGGACGACGGCCGGCAGGTCGAGGGCCGCGGCGGAACCGGCGACGGCGTCGGCGACATGCCGGGCCTCGCGCAGCCCGGCGGGCACCTCGTCCCAGGCGGTGCGCGGATCGGCGGCGGCGACCACGGCGGCAAGCCGCCCGGTCTCAGTGCGCAGCCGGGCCGCGAAGTGCGCGGTCAGCGCCTCGGCGTGCTGGTCGCGGGCGAGGCTGAGCAGCACGGCCGTGGCCCCGTCGGCCAGCTCGGCGACGAGCCCGGACAGACCCAACAGCCGTAGCACCCGGTCGAGTTGACCGAGATCCCCGTCGGGTACGACGAGCGGCACGAAGGTCCGCCGGTTGACCGGCAGCCCGGCCGCGCGCGCCCGTGGCAGCAGCTGCCGGGCCGGTACGGCACCGGAGACGAGGTCGGTCAGCAGGCTCTGCGCGGACTGTTCCTCCCAGGTCCGCGCGGAGCCGCCGCCGAGCATGCGGTGCAGGACCAACGCCTCGGCGGCCCGGTCGGCGAGCAGCCGCCCGGCGGCCGGATCACCGCGGTACCCGCACAGCAGGATCCGGCCCCAGCGCTCGCCGCGCCCGCCCAGCTCGGCGCGGATCCAGCCGTCGCCCGCGCTGCCGCCGGCCTGCCGGGCGATCCGCTCCCAGTCCCGCAGCACGTCGTCCACCGCCGACCGCTCCCCCGCCGTGGCGAGGACGCGGTGCGCGAGGTTGGTGACGACGACCGGGCAGCCGCTGTGCACGGCGACTTCGCCGAGGAGCCGTTGGAGGGGGGCGCCGGCCGTGATGAGGCCGGTGAGCGCGGTACGGACCGATTCCGAAAGGCTGACGGCGGCGAACTTCTGCCGCACCAGACGGGACTGGACCTCCTCCGTCAACTCGGCGAAGGGAAAGGGGCGGTGGAGAACCACCATGGGCAGACCGCAGCGGTCCGCCGCGCGGCGCATCGCGTCCGGGGGCGAGGGGAAGGCACGGCCGAGGCCGAGGACGACCGCGGCGGCCTCGGCCCGGTACAACGACTGGATGTACTCGGCCTGTTTGCTCTCGTCACCGGCGAGCAGCACGCCGGTGGTGAGCACCATCTCGCCGCCGCTGAGCATCACCCCGACATCGGCGGCCTCGGCGACGTGCACCCAGCGCACCGGCCGGTCGAGCTGACCGGCACCGGCCACCACCTCGGGCTCCCCGGCGAGCACCCGCTCCAGGGTGAGGACCTGGCGGACCGAGAGGGCGGAATGCGGGGACTCCGAGATGATGGTCATGGCCGTATCCCTTGCTCGGGCGGTGCTAGTACGTGCTCCTCAGCGCCTGTTCGAGGATCGCCGCGCCCTCCTCGGCCTCCGCGACGGTCAGCGTGAGCGGCGGGGCGATGCGCAGGGCGCTGGTGTTGTGGCCGCCGCCCTTGCCGATGAGCAGTCCGCCCGCGCGGGCCGCCTCCAGCACGGCGGCGGCTCCCTGTGGATCGGCCTCGTCCGTGCCGGGCTTGACCAGCTCGATGCCGATCATCAGGCCGCGCCCGCGCACCTCGCGGACGCCGGGCAGCTGGGCCGCGACTGCGCGCAGCCGCTCGATGAGCAGCCCGCCGACCCGGCGCGCATTGCCCTGGAGGTCGTGCTCGACGAGGTAGGCGAGGTTGGCGAGGCCGGCGGCCATGGTGATCTGGGTGCCGCCGAAGGTCGAGATGCTGTTGGCGTCCAGGCAGTTCATGATCTCGCCGCGGGCGATCACACCGCCGACGGACATGCCGTTGCCGATGCCCTTGGCGAAGGTGACGAGGTCCGGCGGGCCGCTCTGGGCATGGGCCTGCCAGCCCCAGAAGTGGTCGCCGGTGCGGCCCCAGCCGGTCTGCACCTCGTCGGCGATCCACAGGATCCCGTGTGCGTTCAGCACGTCACGGAATGCCGCATACAGCCCGTCGGGCGGGGACGTGAAGCCGCCGACGCCCTGGATGGGCTCGGCGATCAGCGCGGCGGGCGGCCGGGCCTGCCCGAGGACGTCCTTCAGGTCCGCGACACAGGCGTCGATGAAGGCACGGTCGTCCAGCTCGGCGAACGGGCCCCGGCTGCGGACGCCTCCGTGGACGTACAGCGTCTGCAGCGGGGACAGGGAGGTCGGGGACCAGCCGCGGTTGCCTGTGATGCCGACCGTGCTGAACGAGCGGCCGTGGTAGCTGTTGCGCATGGCCAGGACGGTGTTGCTGCCGCGGTAGGCGGTGGCGAGCAGCAGGGCGGTGTCGTTGGCCTCGGTGCCGGAGGTGGTGAAGAACACCCGGGCGTCCGGGATGCCGCTCAACTTGGCGATGCGCTCGGCAAGTTCGACCATCGGCCGGTTGAGGTAGAGGGTCGAGGAGTGCAGGATGCGGCCGGCCTGCTCACTGACCGCCTTGGTCACCTCGGGCAGCGCGTGCGCGGTCATCGTGGTGAGGATGCCGCCGAAGAAGTCCAGGTACTTGTTGCCGGCCGAGTCCCAGACGTGGCGGCCCTCGCCATGGGTGATCTCCAGCGGCTCGTCGTAGTAGAGGGCGAGCCAGTCGGGCATGACCTGACGGTGGCGGCTGTAGAGGTCGTTCACGGCTGCACCAGTCCTTCGTAGGCGTCGGGGCGGCGGTCGCGGTAGAACGCCCACTGCTGCCGGACTTCCTCGATGACGCCGAAGTCCAGGTCGCGGACGAGGAGTTCCTCCGACTTGTCATTGGCCCTCTCGCCGACCATCCGGCCGCGCGGGTCGACGAAGTAACTCGTGCCGTAGAAGTCGTTGTCGCCGTACTCCTCCTGGCCGACCCGGTTGATGGCGGCGACGAAGTACTCGTTGGCCACGGCCGCCGCGGGCTGCTCCAGCTGCCAGAGGTGGGCGGACAGGCCGCGGTGGGTGGCGGACGGGTTGTAGACCAACTGGGCGCCGTTGAGGCCCAGTTGCCGCCAGCCTTCCGGGAAGTGGCGGTCGTAGCAGATGTAGACGCCGACCTTGCCCACGGCGGTGTCGAAGACGGGCCAGCCGAGGTTGCCGGGGCGGAAGTAGTACTTCTCCCAGAAGCCCTTGACCTGCGGGATGTGGTGCTTCCTGTACTTGCCGAGGTAGCTGCCGTCGGCGTCGATCACGGCGGCGGTGTTGTAGTAGAAGCCGGACTGCTCGACCTCGAAGACCGGTGCGACGATCACCATGCCGGTCTCGCGGGCGAGGTCCCGCATCCGGCGGACGGTCGGCCCGTCGGGCACCGGCTCGGCCCAGCGGTAGTGCTCCGGCTCCTGGACCTGGCAGAAGTAGGGCGCGTTGAAGACCTCCTGAAAGCCGATGATCTTCGCACCCCGGCGGGCCGCCTCGCGGGCGTGCTCCTCGTGTTTCGCCACCATGGACTCGGTGTCGCCGGTCCAGGTGGCCTGGACCAGTGCGGCACGTACGACGTTGGCCATGAGCTGCTCCTTCGACGCGAGGTCCGAGCGTCTACGCGCGTGTACGCCGACGGTAGAGGGCAAATTCCCCGCTGGGAAGGACGCCCGCCCACTCGATCGAGTGAACCGCTTTCGAGCCACCGCGAGAACCGGGCGTGCGCGGTTTTCTCCTCGCCGCCCTACGCAACCGGCCCGCTCGATGCCGAGCGGGCCGGGCAGACGGCGTGCGGGCGGGGCAGACGGCGTGCGGGCCGGGCAGACGGCGTGCGGGCCGGGCAGACGGCGTGCGGGCCGGGCAGACGGCGTGCGGGCCGGGCAGACGGCGTGCGGGCCGGTCAGGCGGCGAACCCCGCGACGCGTAAAGCGTGCACCAGATCCCAGTAGCGCTCCTGCGAGACACCCTGAGCGGCCTTCAGCAGCAACGGCACCAGCCGGTGGGGGTCGGCGGCGACGCTGCGGGCGGCCTCCTCGGGGGTGCGGGCGCGCACGTAGGCGTCCAGCAGGGCCCCTACCTCGCGGTCCCGGCCCGCCGTGTCCAGCCCGAGCACGGCGGCGCCTACCTCCGCGGCCGGCCGCGCGACGCCCTGCCGCAGGATCTGCTGCCCGTCACCGGCCCGGCCGGCCGCCTCCAGTGCGTCGGCGGCGGCGACGAGCCGCTCGGCGGGCAGCGAGGCGGCCTCCCACAGCAGCGTGGCCCAGTCGGCGCCGAGCCCGGCGCGCCGCAGGGCGTCCGCGAGCAGCGGGAAGCGGGCGGCGGGCCACTGCGTGGCCTCGACCAGCAGGACATGCGCTTCCCCGGTACGTTCCTCCGCCCTGAGCCGCACCAGCCGCTCGACGACCTCGGCCACGGCCGCCTGCCCTTCGCCGTCGGCCTCCTCCACGCGGGGCTCGGCCCGCTCGGCCGATCCCCCCGCCCAGGCGAACCGGGCCCCTCGGGGGGCACGCCGGCGGGCGGAGGCCTCGGGCGCGGCCGGATCCGGTGTCTGGGGTAGGGCGCCGGGCGCGCCGCCGTCCTCGGCCGCTCCGGCGAACCGGGCGCTGCCGCGGCGCCGCTTGCGGACTTTGCCGGACGCCTCGGACGCGATGGACGCGGCGGGCGCGGGGGCCTGGGCGGGCACAGTGGGCTGGGTGCGCTGTGCGGGCTGAGCATGCTGAGCGAGCTGTGCCGACTGAGTCCGCTGAGCCCTCTGAGCCATCTGTGCCGTCTGAGCCGTCGAGTCCTCGGCGGTTCGGAGCGTCCGGGCGAGGGTGCCGGCGGCGGACGAGTCTCCCCCTGCCGGCGCGTCTGCCCCGCCCCGGTCGGTCTTCTCCAACCTGGCCATGCGTGACCGGAGTTCGGCGCAGCGGGCGGTCGCCCGTTCGTGGTCGTCGCGGGCCCAGGCGAGGTCGAGGTGGAGGGACTGGGCCTCCTCGCGGGTGGCCGCGGCGACAATGAGGCGGCCGAGTTCCGCCTGGCGCTCGGCGGCGTACCGCTGCTCGCGGAGCATGACGTCGAGGCGGTCGCCGAGGGAGTCACGGGCGCCGGGCCGGGCGTCGTACGCGCTGAGCGCCGCGGCGTGCAGGGTGCGCGCCCTCTCCTTCTCGGCCGTCGCCGCAGCGGGGCCGTGTTCCGCGGCGAGGTCCTGCAGCAGGGCCTCCACGACGTCCCACGGCGGCACCTCCCGCCCGTCACGGCAGGCCCGCATGCCCTCCGGATCGCGTTGCCAGAAGACCCCGGACCAGCCGCCGCCCGGGTCCAGGCGCGCCAGGAGGCCGTTCAGGTAGCTCGCGAACTCCCGCATCTGCCCGGGGAGTTGATCCACAGCCATCGTCCGACTCCCGCCCGCCTGCCAGCACTCGAGTGGTAGGCAACACGAGCTGTGTTACGACTGCGCTACGCAGAGTTTTCCAGGAGAGTGCCGTCAGCTCATCACTTGCCCTCGGCCGCTGCGCGCACCGACGGGCGGGGCAGGGTCAGACGGCCAGCAGGGCGCAGCGGGCGACCAGGTCGTCCATGGACAGCCCGAGCACGCCGGCCAGCGCGGCCACCGTGAAGAAGGCCGGAGTCGGGGCCCGTCCTGTCTCGATCTTGCGCAGGGTCTCGGCGGAGAGGCCCGCCTCGGCCGCGATCTCGGTCATGCTGCGTGCGCCGCGCGCCTCGCGCAGCAACT
Organism: Streptomyces sp. NPDC002676; assembly: GCF_053592455.1. NCBI lineage: Bacteria > Bacillati > Actinomycetota > Actinomycetes > Kitasatosporales > Streptomycetaceae > Streptomyces > Streptomyces sp. NPDC002676. Next base: position 125,089 of record NZ_JBSFVT010000005.1, read on the forward strand.
GCCCGAGCCGCTCGCCGCGTTCACGCTCTTCGGGGGTGAGGGGGGTGCGCACCATGCCGCCCATTCTAATACCGCCCCACCCTGCCCCCCAATTAAAATACCGGTATAGTAATTGGCATGGTGGAACTGAAGACGGACACTTCTGTCGACGCGATGCACGCGGCGGGCCAGGTCGTCGGGCGGGCCCTGACGGCCGTACGGCAGGCCGCGGACGTCGGCGTCAGCCTGCTGGAGCTGGACGAGGTGGCACGGGAGGTGCTGCGCGAGGCCGGGGCCTCCTCACCCTTCCTCGGCTACCGCCCCTCGTTCGCCCCGACCCCGTTCCCGGCGGTGATCTGCGCCTCGGTCAACGACGCGATCGTGCACGGCGTCCCGGACCCCTACCGCCTGCGCGACGGCGACCTGGTCTCCATCGACTGCGGCGCCGAGCTGGACGGCTGGGTGGGTGACTCGGCGATCAGCTTCGTGGTGGGCCGCCCGCGCACCGCCGACCTCCGCCTGATCGACACCGCCGAGCGGGCGCTGCGGGCCGGCATCGAGGCGGCCGTCGTCGGCAACCGCATCGGCGACATCGCGCACGCCGTCGGCCGGGTGTGCCGTACAGCCGGCTACGGCATCCCGCAGGGCTTCGGCGGGCACGGGGTGGGCCGCCGTATGCACGAGGACCCGGAGGTCCCCAACGAGGGCCGCCCCGGCCGCGGCCTCCCCCTGCGCCACGGCATGGTCCTCGCGATCGAGCCGATGCTGATCGCGAGCGGCAAGGACGAGTACTACGAGGCGGCCGACGGCTGGACGCTCCGCACGAGCGACACCTCCCGGGCAGCCCACGTAGAGCACACGGTGGCGATTACAGAGGACGGTCCCAGGATTCTCACGGCAAGGACAGCTCCCTAGGCCCTGTCGTCAAATTCCCGCCTGCCCCGCGACGCCTGGCACGCACTCCCCCACTGCCTCAAGGGCGTGGGGGGACCCCCAGCCGCGTTGCCGGAGCGCCCACGTGACTCCTCCCCCACGCTCGAACACGCTCGCGCGGGGGCACCCCCATCGCACCGCCGCGCGGCCCGCCCTCCGGGCGGACGACGGGAATTTGACGACAGGACCCAGGGCCGACCGGGCAGCAAGCCGCACCCCCGTAGGCGAACATGCCCCCACCCCCACTTCATGACATCGTGGCATGAAGCGGGGGTAGGGGCTCACCGGTGATCCGGCGGAGCCACACGCGGAGCCAGTCGTCTGCTGCGAAGGATGCGAAACCATGACCAGCGGCTACCCAGGCCCGGAGGGCGACCCCTTCGGAGAGTTCTTCGCCCGCTTCTTCGGCGGAACCGGCGGAGCCCCCGGCGGAGCTGCCCGGCCCCGCCACATCGACATCGGCCGACTCCTCAGCCAGCCCGCCCGGGAGCTGGTCAGAGGGGCCGCGCTGTACGCCGTCGAGCACGGCAGCCGGGACCTGGACACCCAGCACCTGCTGCGCGCGGCCCTGTCGACCGAGCCCACCCGGAGCCTGCTGAGCCGGTCCGGCGCGGACCCGGACTCGCTCGCGACGGAGATCGACCACCGGGCGGGTCCGGTGCAGCACGCCCCGGGCGAGGGGCCGCCGCCGACCTCGCTGTCGCTGACCCCGGCCGTCAAGCGGGCCCTGCTGGACGCGCACGACCTGGCGCGGTCGACCGGGGCCGGGTACATCGGCCCGGAGCACGTGCTGAGCGCGCTGGCCGCGAACCCGGACTCGGCCGCCGGGCACATCCTGCACGCGGCCCGGTTCTCGGCCGGTACCCTGCCGGCCGAGGCCCCGGAGACCGCCCAGGCCCGCCCGGAGCGGCAGCGGGCCACCGGCACGCCCACCCTGGACAAGTACGGCCGCGACCTGACCGAACAGGCCCGGCAGGGCCGTATCGACCCGGTGATCGGCCGCGAAACGGAGATCGAGCAGACCATCGAGGTGCTGTCCCGGCGCGGGAAGAACAACCCGGTGCTGATCGGTGACGCCGGTGTCGGCAAGACGGCCATCGTCGAGGGGCTCGCGCAGCGCATCGCCGACGGGGACGTACCGGACGTGCTGGCCGGGCGGCGCGTGTTCGCGCTGGACCTGACCGGGGTCGTCGCGGGCACCCGCTACCGGGGCGATTTCGAGGAGCGCCTGAACAACATCGTGGAGGAGATCCGCTCCCACTCCGACAAGCTGATCGTCTTCATCGACGAGCTGCACACCGTCGTCGGCGCCGGTGGCGGCGGCGAGGGCGGCGCGATGGACGCGGGGAACATCCTCAAGCCCCCGCTCGCGCGCGGCGAGCTGCACATCGTCGGCGCGACCACGTTGGAGGAGTTCCGGCGGATCGAGAAGGACGCGGCGCTGGCCCGCCGGTTCCAGCCGGTCATGGTGCCCGAGCCGACCGTCGAGGACACGATCGAGATCCTGCGCGGCCTGCGCGACCGGTACGAGGCCCACCACCAGGTCCGCTACACCGACGAGGCGCTGATGGCGGCCGTGGAGCTGTCCGACCGCTATCTCGCCGACCGCCGGCTGCCGGACAAGGCGATCGACCTGATCGACCAGGCGGGCGCCCGGGTACGGCTCGGTGCCCGCACCAAGGGCACGGACGTACGCGCGATGGAGCGCGAGCTCGAACAGCTCGTCCGGGACAAGGACCAGGCGGTCTCCGACGAGCAGTACGAGCAGGCCATGCAGTTGCGCGACCGGATCGGCGTGCTGAAGCAGCGGATCACCGAGGCGAGCGGCGAGGACCAGGCCGACGAGGGCCAGGACCTGGAGGTGACGACGGAGGCCATCGCCGAGGTGGTGTCCCGGCAGACCGGCATCCCGGTCAGCCGCCTCACCCAGGAGGAGAAGGAGCGGCTGCTCGGCCTGGAGGATCACCTGCACAAGCGGGTGGTCGGCCAGGAGGAGGCCGTCGCCGTGGTGGCCGAGGCCGTGCTGCGCTCCCGGGCGGGGCTCGCGAGCCCGGACCGGCCGATCGGCAGCTTCCTCTTCCTCGGCCCGACCGGCGTCGGCAAGACCGAGCTGGCCCGCGCGCTCGCCGAGGCGCTGTTCGGCAGCGAGGACCGCATGGTCCGCCTCGACATGAGCGAGTACCAGGAGCGGCACACCGTCTCCCGCCTGGTCGGCGCCCCGCCCGGGTACGTCGGCTACGAGGAGGCGGGCCAGCTCACCGAGGTGGTGCGCCGGTTCCCCTACTCGCTGCTGTTGCTGGACGAGGTGGAGAAGGCCCATCCGGACGTCTTCAACATCCTGCTCCAGGTGCTGGACGACGGACGCCTCACCGACTCGCAGGGCCGGACGGTGGACTTCGCCAACACGGTCATCGTGATGACCAGCAACCTCGGTTCCGAGGCGATCACGCGGCGCGGTGCCGGGGTCGGCTTCGGGGCGGGCAGCGCGGAGGCCGACGAGGAGGCACGGCGCGAGCGGATCCTGCGCCCGCTGCGCGAGCACTTCCGGCCGGAGTTCCTCAACCGCATCGACGAGATCGTCGTCTTCCGCCAGCTGACGGGCGAGCAACTGCGGCAGATCACCGATCTGTTGCTGGAGCGCACCCGCCGGCTGCTGGAGGGGCAGAACGTGAGCGTCGAGTTCACGGACGCGGCCGTCGACTGGATCGCCGAGCGCGGCTACCAGCCGGAGTACGGCGCCCGCCCGCTGCGCCGCACCATCCAGCGGGAGGTGGACAACCAGCTCTCCCGGCTGCTGCTGAACGGCACGATCAGGGAGGGCGGCCGGGTCACGGTGGACGCGGTGGAGGGGCGGTTGGACTTCCGGGCGCAGGGCGGCACGCCGGCAGCCCAGCCGACGGACGGCACCGACGTCACAGACGGCCCCGAAGAGGGGCCGCCTGCTGCGGAGTTGTGAGTGTTACGGCGCCGGGTCCACCACCATCGCCGAGCCGCCGCCGCGCCGTACCTTCTCGGCGGCGGCCAGCCACCGGCCGTCCGGCAGTCGTTGGACGCCGGTGGCCGCGCCGATCTCGGGGTTGAGCTTGAAGCTGTGCCCGATGGCCGCCAGCTGGTCCTTCAAGTCGCTGTTGTAGAGGGCGGGTTCGAGTTCGGTCTGGGCCGCGTTGCGCTGGCTTGCCCGCGGTGCGGCGATGGCGTCGACGAGCGGCAGGTGCCGGTCGAGGAACTCGGTGAGGGTCTGCAGCACGGTGGTGATGATGGTCGCGCCGCCGGGCGAGCCGAGCGCCACGACCGGCCTGCCGTCCCGGTCCAGGACGATCGTCGGCGAGATGGACGAGCGCGGACGCTTGCCCGGGCCGGGCAGGTTCGGGTCGTGCACGGCGGGGTTCGCCGGGGCGAAGGAGAAGTCGGTCAGCTCGTTGTTGAGCAGGAAGCCCCGGCCGGGGACGGTGATGCCGCTGCCGCCGGTCTGCTCGATGGTGAGCGTGTAGGAGACGACGTTGCCCCACTTGTCGGCGACGGTCAGGTGCGTGGTGTTCTCACCCTCGTACGTCGTCGGCGCCGCGGTTCCGCCCTCGCCGCAGGCCGCCGGGTGGCGTGGGTCGCCCGGGGCGAGCGGGCTGGTGAGGACCGCGTCGTCCTTGATCAGGCATGCGCGCGAGTCGGCGTAACCCTGCGACAGCAGCTGCTTCGTCGGTACGTCCTCGAAGGCGGGGTCGCCGAGCCAGCGGCCCCGGTCGGCGAAGGCGATTCGGCTCGCCTCGATGAAGTGGTGCAGGTACTGCACCTCGCTCGCCTTCGAAAGGTCCGTGTTCTCCAGGATGTTGAGCGCTTCGCCGACCGTGGTGCCGCCGGAGGAGGAGGGGGCGATGGAGTACACGCTCAGGCCGCGGTACGTCGTGCGGGTGGGGATCTGCAGCTTGGCCCGGTAGGCGGCGAGGTCGTCCTCGGACAGCTTGCCGGGGCGGGCGTTCCAGCCCGAGTCCGGGTCCACAGGCGGCTTGTCGACCGTGTCGACGATGTCCTCGCCGAGGTCGCCGTCGTAGAGCGCGTCGGTGCCCTCGCGGCCCAGTTCCTGGTATGTGCGGGCCAGATCGGGGTTCTTGAAGGTGGAGCCGACGGCGGGGAGCTGCCCGCCCGGCAGGAACAGCTCGGCGGTGTCGGGGAAATAGCGGAAGCGGGTCTCGTTGGCCGCGGTCTGCGCGCGGAAGGTGTCGTCCACGGTGAATCCGTCGCGGGCGATCCGCTCGGCGGGCCTGAGGACCGTGGCGAGGCTCCTGCTGCCCCACTCGTCCAGTGCCGTCTGCCAGGTGGCGGGCGTGCCCGGGGTGCCGACGCTCAGGCCGCTGCTGACGGCGTCGGCGAAGGCGAGCGGCTTGCCGTTCTCCTGGAACAGGTGGGAGTCGGCGGTCAGCGGGGCTCTCTCGCGGCCGTCGATGGTGTGCACCGTACGGGACTTGGCGTCGTAATAGACGAAGTAGCCGCCTCCGCCGATGCCGGAGGAGTAGGGCTCGGTGACGCCGAGCGCGGCGGCCGTGGCGACGGCCGCGTCGACCGCGTTGCCGCCCTTCCTGAGCACGTCGATGCCGGCCGCGGAGGCGTCCGCGTCGACGCTTGCGACCGCTCCGCCGTAACCGACGGCGACCGGAACCTTGGTGATCTGCTCACCGGTCGCGGCGGGCGGCGCCGCGGCTCCCACCGACACCACCGCGGCCGAGACCGCCACCACCGCGAGTCTTCGTGCTGCCCGACGACGCATCCGCACCTCCGGTCGAGAACCTTCACAATTCTTTCCCTGTGCATGCCCTCGCCGCCACCGCTCATACCCGCGTCGAAGACCCTTGTGCGGCGGCCCGCTAGCATGCGCGGTCATGAACGACGACGTGCGCAACATCGTCCTGGGCGTGATAGCCGCCGGTGTCAGTGCCGTGCTGGGCTGGGGCGCCCGTACGTATCTGTGGCGGCGCAGGCTCCGTCGGCAGCAGGCGTTCTTCGGGCTGCCGGACCACTCCGAGTCGCTTCTGGTGGTGAGTCGCAACGCGGGCGGTCCGGAGCTGGCGGTCCATCGGCACGACGTGTTCGCGCTGCTGGAGCTGTCCGCGCTGATCAAGGACTGCCACGCACACGCGCAGGTCGTCGCGCACGACGCGGCGCAGCAGGGCTTCGGCGAGCGCACGGAGTTCTGTCTGGGCGGGCCGGTCTCGAACCGGCGGATGGCCGCGCACCTGTCGTCCCTGCTGCCGGGGGTGCGCGTGAACGTCGACGCCGAATCCGGCCCGGAGATGGGGGCGTTCGGCATCGGTGGCGAGGAGTACCGCATGGAGGGCGGCCGGATCGAGTACGTGCTGCTCGCCCGGCTCACCGTCGGCGGGGGCCGCGACGCCCGGCCGGTGTTCCTCTTCTGCGGGCAGCGCGCCATCACCAACCAGGCCGCCACCCGCTACCTCGCGCGCAACCACGAGCGGCTGAGCCGGAAGTACGGCGGCGGTTCGTTCGTACTGCTGCTGAAGGTGGTCAACTCCCAGGCGTACGGGCCGGATGTGGTGGAGCTGGTCGCCGACGTGACGCGGGCGGCGCGGACGCCGCTGCCGGAGCCTGAGACCGCGCAGTCGTAGAAACCTTTACCAGCGCGTAACTTACCGACGGGTTACCTTCGGTAGCATCCGCGGTTACCGTCGGGTCACTTTGCACTGACACGAGTGAGGAGTGACCCATGGGACCCGGCCGCACCCGTCGCACCATGCGCACCGCAGCCGTCGGAGCCGTCTCGGCGGCGCTGATCGCCGGCACCGTCGTCGGCCTGGCGCCCACCGCGCAGGCCGCGCCGAGCGTCCGCTTCGTGGACATCGCCGGTGACGGCGGCACCGCACTGAAGGCGAACGTCGTCACACCCGCGGGCGCCGACGGCTCGCACGCGTACCCGCTCATCGTGCTGCCCACGAGCTGGGGCCTGCCCCAGGTGGAGTATCTCGCCCAGGCGCAGCAACTCGCCGACTCCGGCTATGTGGTGCTCACCTACAACGTGCGCGGCTTCTGGCAGTCCGGCGGCGAGATAGAAGTGGCGGGTCCGCCGGACGTCGCGGACGCCTCCAAGGTCATCGACTGGGCCCTCGCGAACACCCCTGCCGATCCACGGCACATCGGCATGGCGGGCGTCTCCTACGGCGCCGGGATCAGCCTGCTCGCCGCCGCCCACGACAAGCGGATCAAGGCGGTCGCCGCGCTCAGCGGCTGGGCGGACCTGGTCGGCTCGATCTACTCCGGCCGCACGCAGCACGTCCAGGCGATGGCCGTGCTGGACGGAGCGGCCACGCTCACCGGCCGCGAGAGCCCCGAACTCCGGCAGGTCTTCGACGACCTGTACTCCTCCAACCTGTCGAAGGAACAGGAGATGATCGACTGGGGGCGCAAGCGCTCGGCCGCCGCCTACGTCGACCAGCTCAACCGGAACGGCGCCGCAGTCATGCTCGCCAACGCCTGGGGCGACACCGTCTTCCCGGCGAACCAGTACGCCGACTTCTACGAGAAGCTGACGGTGCCCAAGCGGCTGGAGCTGCGCCCCGGCGACCACGCCACCGCCGAACTGACCGGCCTGTTCGGGCTGCCCAACGACGTGTGGACGGACACCGAGCGCTGGTTCGACCACTATCTCAAGGGCGCGGACAACGGCGTCGACCACGAGCAGCCCGTGCGGCTCAAGTCCCGCAGCGGCGGCGGCTACGAGGGCTACCCGGACTGGAAGTCGGTCGGGGCCACCCGGCGGAAGTTCGACCTCGCAGGCTCGACGACCATCCACGCGAACGTCGATTCGGGCGCGGACGGCGGGGTCGTGTTCCTCTCCAGCATCCTGGACCAGGTGGCGCAGCTGCCGCCGATCGCCTCGCTGCCGCTGCTGCCGCGCCGTTGGGCCGCCGTGTGGCAGTCGGAGCGGTACGCGGACGGGCAACAGGTGCGCGGGACCGCGCGGTTGCACACGACACTCACCCCGACCGCGGAGAGCGGGACCCTCGTCGCCTACCTGTACGACGTGGGCCCGCTCGGTTTCGGCAAGCTGGTGACCCACGCCCCCTGTACCTGGCACGGGCGGACGCCGGGCGAGCCGTTCGGCGTGGATCTGGACCTGTTCTCGACGGCGTACGACGTGCCCGCCGGGCACCGGCTCGCGCTGGTGGTCGACACCGTCGACCCGCTCTACATCGAGCACAACCCGTCCGGCGCGCAGCTGACCTTCTCCTCGCCGGCGGACGACCCGTCATACGTGTCGGTCCCGCTGCGCGAGCAGTGATCTCCGGCTGCCGCCGGACGAGCCTGGCCCGTGTGAACTGCCACCCCCCGGCGGCAGCGTCCCCTCGCTGAAGGAGGGATGAACGGCCCATCGTAGTCGAGGTTCGATGTGATGAGATTCCCGGTACGCAGCTCTACCCCCGCTCTCAGCCGTGTCCTGGCTGCCGCAAACTATCCAGAGGCCAGGGGAGTTGACGAGCGACACGCACTTTTCGGACATAAGCCGTATTTAAGGGGCTGGGGTGCGCGGGGTCAGGTCTCGGAGACCTCCGCGTACCACTGGGACAGCTCGGGGACGCCGCTCGCCGCCCACTCCCGCCCGGCCGCGACGACCTCGACCTCGCGGCCGGTGGCGAGCCGTACGACGGGCTCGGCGTCGGGGCGGAGCTCCCAGGCGGCGCCGGGTACGGTGCGCACCACGACGGTGCCCAGGTACAGCCCGGCGTCGTTGCCCAGCCAGGGCAGGATCTCCGGGTCGTCGCGCCAGCGCGGCAGCAACTGGTCCAGGGCCTCCAGGGAGCCCGGCGTGTCGTCGAGCCGGACGCCTGCCAGGCCGGCCTGGGAGCGGAGCAGTTCGCATTCGGACAGGAGGGCGGCGACCCCCTCGGGGTCGGCGGGGATCACCGCCTCGCCGTCCTTCTTGTGCCGATGGCCCGGGAACGACAGGTTCATGGACCCAGCCTGACATCACACGTCGAGGTCGACCACCACCGGCGCGTGATCGGACGCGCCCTTGCCCTTGCGCTCCTCGCGGTCGACATAGGCGTCCTTCACGGCCTTGGCGAAGGGCTTGTTGCCGTACACCAGGTCGATGCGCATGCCGCGGTTCTTGGGGAAGCAGAGCTGGCGGTAGTCCCAGTACGTGTACGGGTGGTCGTACTTCAGGGGGCGCGGGACGACGTCGTTCAGGCCGGTCTCGCGCAGGGCGGCGAGGGCGGCGCGCTCGGCGGGGGTGACGTGGGTGAGGCCCTCGAAGACGGCCACGTCGTAGACGTCGTCATCGGTCGGCGCCACGTTGTAGTCGCCCAGCACCGCGAACGGGCGGCTGCCGCCCGCGTCGCCGGCGACTGCGGCCTTCAGCGCCTCGAACCACTGGAGCTTGTAGGCGTAGTGCGGGTGGTCCACCTCGCGGCCGTTGGGCACGTACACCGACCAGACGCGGACCGGGCCGCAGGTCGCCGAGAGGGCGCGCGGCTCGGTCGCGCCGTCGTAGCCGGGGTCGCCGGGCAGGCCCTTGACGACGTCCTCCAGGCCGACGCGGGAGAGCACCGCCACGCCGTTCCACCGGCCGGTGGCGTGGACCGCCGCCTCGTAGCCCAGCTCGCGCAGCTGTTCGAACGGGAACTGCTCCTCGGCGAGCTTGGCCTCCTGGAGGCAGAGCACGTCGGTGCCGCTGCTCTCCAGCCAGGCCAGCAGCCGCGGGAGGCGGGCGGTGATCGAGTTCACGTTCCAGGTAGCGATGCGCATGCCTCACAAACTACCTGGCGGGTGTGACAACCGGCCCGCCCCCGGCTCACTGGTCAGCTCACAGCTCGGCGGAGCCGCCCGGGGCCAGCCGCAGGTGCTCGGCTCCGGCCAGGGCGCCGATCTGGCGGTCGTAGATCGGGCGGGCGAGGTCGGTGAGCAGGGCGTCGTGCACGTCGTAGGCGCGCACCGGCTTCAGCTCGCGCATGTAGTCGATGACCTCGGCGATCTTGTTCCAGGGGGCCATCACCGGGAGCATCAGGGTCTCCACCGGCTGGTCGGGGACCGTGAGGGCGTCGCCGGGGTGGAAGACCTTGCCGCCGTCGATCAGGTAGCCGACGTTCGTGATGCGCGGGATGTCCGGGTGGATGACCGCATGCAGCTCGCCGTGGACCTGCACGTCGAAGCCCGCGGCGGTGAAGGTGTCGCCGTGACCGACGGTGTGCACGCGGCCCGGGAAGGCCGCCGAGAGCTGCTCGGCGACCGAGCGCAGGGTCCAGATCTCGGCGGCCGGGTTGGCCTCCAGAGCGGCCCGCAGCCGGCTCTCGTCGAAGTGGTCCGGGTGCTCGTGCGTGACCAGGACGGCGTCCGCGCCGACCGCGGCGTCCTGCTCGCTGAACCCGCCGGGGTCGATGACGAGCGTCCGCCCGCCCTTTTCGAGGCGGACGCAGGCGTGGGACTTCTTGGTGAGCTTCATGGCTCCCCATCCTGCCGCGTGATCCTCACCCGCGCCCTCGCCCCGGCTCGCTCCGGGCTCACTCGGCGGGGGTGGTCTCCTCACGGATGACCTGCTGGGCCACCTTGAACGCGCTGTTGGCCGCCGGCATGCCGCAGTAGACGGCCGCCTGGATCAGCACTTCCTTGATCTCGTTCGGGGTCAGGCCGTTGCGCAGGGCCGCCCGGGTGTGGAAGCCCAGCTCCTCCAGGTGGCCGCCCGCGATCAGCGCGGTGAGGGTGATGCAGCTGCGGGTGCGCCGGTCGAGGCCGGGCCGGTCCCAGATCTCGCCCCAGGCGTACCGGGTGAGGAAGTCCTGGAAGTCCTCGGAGAATTCGTCGGTCTGCGCCAGCGTGTGGTCCACGTGGGCGTCGCCCAGCACCTCGCGGCGGATCTTGAGTCCGGCCTCGTAGCGGTCCGGCAGCCCCAGGGACCGCTCCGGTACGACGGCGGGGGCGAGCTCGGCGACGGGCACGACCTGCGCCGGCACGGGCACGGCCGGAAGGGCTGTCTGGCCGGTGTCGTAGGGCTGCTGCCAGGCGGTGCTGAAGTGGTGGGTGAGGAGGTCGGTGACCGCGGCGGGCTGTTCCACCGGCACCAGGTGGGAGGCGCCGGGTACCACCGCGAGCCGCGCGTCCCTTATGCCCGCGACCAGGGTGCGGGCCTCGGCCGGCCCGGTGACCTGGTCCTCGGAGCCGACCAGCACGAGTGTCGGCGCGGCGACCCGGCCCAGCTCGGAGCGGGTGTCGAAACCGGCGAGGGCCTCGCAGGCGGCGATGTAGCAGCCCGGGTCGGTGGTGCGCACCATCTGCACGGCCCAGTCGGTGATCGCGGGCTGCGCGGCGGCGAACCCGCCGGTGAACCAGCGCTCGGGCGAGGTCCGGGCGATCGGGTCGAGCCCGTTGGTCCGGACGACCACCCCGCGCTGGCGGAACTCGTCGGCGGTGCCGAACCGGGGCGAGGCCGCGACCAGCGCGAGCGAGGCGAGCCGCTCCGGGTGGCGCAGCGCCAGCTCGACACCGACGGCGCCGCCCAGCGCGCAGCCCGCGTAGCCGAACCGCTGCACGCCGAGCGCGTCCAGCGTGGCCAGCAGCCGGGACGCCAGCTCGGCGACCGAGTCGGCCGGACGGGCGGGGGCGCCGCCGTGACCGGGCAGGTCGAACCGGAAGATCCGCCACTGCTTGGCCAGCTCCGGCACCTGACGGTCCCACATGTGCCATGTGGTACCCAGTGAGGGACCCAAGATCAGGACCGGAGCGTCTTCTGGCCCGTCAAAGCGGTATTGCAGGGTGTTCGGGGGTGTCTCACTCACGCCCCAGACCCTCTCACGTCTCACGACTGCCCCTATAACGAGGGTTAGGACTGCACAGGTCTGACCAGGTGGAAGACCTCCCGGGCCGCGTAGCGCTTGAGGGTTCGGACTATCTCGCGCCGCGTCTTGCCCTCCTTGCTGCGACGTTCGTAGTACTCCTGGGTACGTGGGTCGACGCGCAGGCGAGTCTGCACGATCCGGTGCAGGGCCGCGTTCGCTTGCCGGTCGCCGCCGCGGTTGAGGCGACGGTACTGCCGGCTGCCCGAAGAACGCTCGACCGGGCTGACCCCGCACAGCGCCGCGAAGGACGCCTCACTGCCCAGGCGTTCCGGGTTGTCCCCCACCGTGATCAGCAAAGTGACGGCTGTGTCCGGACCGATGCCCACCACCTCGAGCAGCTGCGGAGCGTGGCGCTCCACCAGCCGGGTCAGGCGGCCTTCCAGTTCCCGGACATCTTCGCTGAGCTGCCCGATGCGCCGGGCCAGAAGTCCCAGGGTCGCGTGGGTGGCGTGGAGCACCGATCCCTCGCCGGCCTCATGGTTCAGGCTGTCGTCGACGAGCCCTGCGCACGTGCGGAAAAGCTCTGCATTGCCCAGCCCGGCCAGTTGCTCTCTCAGCTGGGGATCGGCACGGATGAGGACGGCTTTGAGCTGGTTGATCGCCTGGGTGCGGGCCTTGACCGCCGAGTCCTTGGCCAGCTTGTACATCCGGGCGATCTCCACCGGCCCGTCGCCCGTCTTGGCCTGGGCGCGCGCCCGCCCGCTCAGCACCGCCCGGGCCGCGTTCTCGGCATCGAGTGGGTCGGACTTGCCTCGCCGTCGTCGGTCGGCCCGGTCGAACCGGTTCACATCGAAGACGTCCACGCCCTGGGCCAGCAGGTAGCGGGACAGGGCCGCCCCGAAGGAACCGGTCCCTTCCACTCCGGCCCGCCGCACCGTACCCGACGCCCTGGCCCACCCCAGCAGGTTGCGGTAGCCGGCCGCGCTGGCCGGGAACTCCTGGGTGCCGATCACTTCCCCCACCAGGGAGAGCACGGCGGCCACATGGGCATCCCGGTGCGTGTCCACTCCCAGGACCACCTCCCTCGCCGGCCGACGCCGACGAGGACGCGAAGCGGTGGACGTGCCGGTCATACTCGTTCCCTTTCAGGCCCAACGGCTTGTCCCGTAGCCGGCAGCGGGCCGTGCGGACGGTCAGAATCGTGATGACGCCTTTCCGGCAAGCCCCTATCGAGACACGTCCATCAGCCCGAGACCAGCAGTGCGCAGTCCCCTGGCCGGCGGTCGACACAGTGTGATCAGGACACCTCGGTCAGAGATCTCAGGAGTCAAACCCCGCCGTAGGACAGGCGCCCACCTACGGTTCTCGGCCCAACCGGCTTCCAGCCACGTCAGCCCGCTCGTTCGAGCGAATTGACTCGAAGCACCGGTCGCCTACCACCGGAACTGGCACCATACCGCCGTCTCGCGTCACTTCGAGTCGAAGGCGGACCATTGGAACGGCGGGTCAATGAGCGGCAGCTGTCGGTGTTGCAGTGGGTGGGAGCCGGGTGCCCTGCAGGCGTATGGAACACAAGCTCCTACAAGACCACCTGCCAGGCACTCCACAACCGTGGCCTGGTGACGGTCTCCCGGAAGGCCGGGCAGTGGAGCGTCGCCCTGACAAGCGCCGGTCGGCACTACCTGGCGCACGGCACGTACCCTCCCCGCGGATCACGCCCGCGGAAGACCCAGGCCGCCGGTCCACGACCTAAGTCCACCAGAGCGCAGGAAACTCCGGCCACCGAGCGGAAGCCAAGCCCTCCCTCACATCCTCATGTGACGCTCACGGAGCAGCTGTTACAGGAGCTCGCGGAGGCCGGCGGCAAGATCGTCAAGAGCGGCAGCGGTCCCGACTTGGAGAAGTGGCCGTCCCGCGTCGCCGCCGCACGCAGGTCCGGAAGGGTTCCGGAGACGAAGGAGCTGTACGGAAACTGGTGCCGCGACGGGTACGAGATCAAGCTCGTCGACATCCCCGCCTGGCGCCTTGCCGTCCTCGACCCCGTCCCCGTGCCCTCGCGGCTCACTCGGCCACACACCGTGGTGCGGGCCATGCAGAACGAACGCCAGCCGCTGGGCCTGACCAAGCCCGTCCAAGGACGCGCTCTCCGGCTCATCCAGGCACTGATCACCGCCGCCGAGGCCGACGGACACACCTGCTCGGCCGGGCAGACCGGCTTCGCACCCCCACCTCATCGCCGCCGCAGGGCAAATCCCCACTTCACCATCACCGCACAGGGCCAGACAGTGGGGTTTGTCGTCCTCCAGGAGCAGGACCGGGCCGAGCACGTCGCCACCGAGAAGGAACTCGCCGACGCCAAGAAGCACTCCTGGGTCAGAATCCCCCGCTTCGACTACACCCCATCCGAACGCCTCCGCATCGTCCTCAGCGGCGGCCAGCCACACCGGGCGAGCGAATGGGCCGACGCTCCCGGCCGCGCCCTCGAACAGCAGCTCGCCGAGATCGCGCAGGAGGTCACGCTGCGCGGCCAAGCCGCCGAACGCAGACGTCAGGACGAGGCCGAAGCGGCACGTCAGAAGCGCATCCGCTGGGAAGCCGCCATGGAACAAGCCTGCATCCGGTACGCGGAGGCATACCGCGTCCGGCACCTCGAAGCCCAGGAAGCGGCATGGCGACACGCCACCCGACTGACCCAATACGTGAGCACCGTACGCACGCGAGTCGAGGACATGCCTCCGGGCCAGGCCAGAACCGAAGCCGAGGAATGGATCAGCTGGGCAGCGGCCACCGTTGAACGCCTTGACCCATTGAACACACCGCCCCGGCTGCCCGACATTCCCAAGCCACAAGCCGACGACCTGAAACCCTTCCTCGGGCACTGGAGCCCTTACGGTCCCACCTACTGAACGCCCGCACCGCACATTGTGCGCCCACAACCGCAGTTCAGGGGCTCTTCGCGACCGGTTCAATCGCGGCACACCGACCTGGTGGGTCATCGGAAAGATGTCCACCTGAGCGATCTTCGGAAAACCCGAGGTCAGATCCCATTTCCTGGCCCATCGCCATGCATGTGGGTGCCCAGGGAGTCAAACGGGGCGTCACGGCCGACAGTCCGCCCTTTCAACCCGGTCGCTCCAGCCTTCGCCAACACCGTGCTCGACGCGACCGGCGTCCTCCTCGGCCAACTCCCGCTCAATCGCGACCGGGTGTGGCTGGTCGTGCGAGACGCGGGCCTGACGGATCGGCAGGTGGGCGACTCGTGGTGGAACGCTGCCTGTCAGCCGACCTGCTGCACCTTGATCGCGTCGCTCACCCGAACCGTCCCGGCTGCAAGGACGTTCAGGTAGACACCGAGCACGATGCCGGGATCCGCCGGGAGTTCGTGGACGGTCGAAGTACGCGTCAACTGGCCCGAAGACCGACCGCCAGCGTCAGTTCAAGGACCCGGTGTGGCGATGCGAGATCCGGAAACAGCTCCCGCAGCTGCGACATCCGGTACCGGACTGTCTGGGGATGGACGTACAACGCTGCCGCCACCTCGTCCCGCCTGCCCTGGTGCAGCAGCCACGCCCGCAGCGTCTCCTCCAGCCGCCGTGCGGTCGCGACAGGCAAGGTGTGCAACGGTGCGAGGGCTCGGGCACGCAGGTCTGCGAACGCGTCCACGTCGGCGCTCAGCACCAGCTCGGGCAGGTGGTCCTCGGTGTCGCGGATATCAGAGGAGAGGGAGCGCGCGCGTGCGGCTCGTGCGTACGAGGATGACGCACGAGTCCATGGCCGGGCCGGGCCGACCACGGCGGTGCGGTCGGTCAGCTGCCGCAAGAGATGTGATCGGTCGGAATCGGGGACGAGCAGCACACCGGTGGCGTCCGGCAGATCGTCGAGGACGAGGGTGCTCGGGTCGAGTGTGCGGTAGGCGGGCCGAGCCTGGGCGGCGGGCAGCAGGACCGCCGTCAGCGTAACCGGAGGCTGCCATCCGGCCCGTTGAGCAGAGGCCAGCAGCACGTCCGGGCTCGCGCCGGCGAGGAGGTCGCGGGCCAGGTGTTCCAGGTGGCGCTCGTGGGCCCTGCCCCGGGCGGCCAGTTCGTCGGCGTGGCCCGCGGCGCTCGCGGCGGAGAGCTCGTCGATGTAGGCGAAGGTCAGCTCGGCGAACTTGGCGACCTCGGCGGCGGGCAGACCTGTGGACACGGCGCCCGCTGCCAGGCATCGCCAGGCCACGCGGGCGCCGACGCGGTAGGCGCTGAGCAGGGCGTCCATCGAACGGCCGTCGCGCACCTCGCCGCGGCCCAGCTCGTAGGCCGCGTCACCGCCGTCGCCGCCTGTGGCGTTCCCGCTCGCGAGGTCCAGGTAGTGCCCCAGGGCGGTGCGGACGGCTCGGCGGATGGTGGCGCCCATGTGGCCCGTCAGTGCGTTGGCGTAGGGAGGAACCTCGTCGATGATCGCCTGGACGACCTCGTCGGCGGTGGTCTTCAGCGCGGCCCGAAGTGCGGTGATCGTCGTCTCATCCAGGGCCAGTTCGCTGGCCCTCTGGGTTACACGACTCACGTTTTTATTTCCTGCGAACAATTCCACCCACCAGATTCACGTCCTACGGTCAGGACTTTACGCCCTGAGACGCAGCAAGCTGGAGTCATGACGAGTGCAGCCCTTCGCAGCAGGGCGTGGAAACTGCTGGAGATGGTCACGACGCCGCTGCTGCCGTCGGACTACCTCGACCTGGTCAGCCCACTGCGTGCGGGCGCCGACCTGCGGGGGCGCATCGAGGCCGTGCACCCCGAGACGGATGACGCCGCGACTGTCGTGATCAGGCCGGGACGGGGCTGGCGCGGCCACACAGCCGGTCAGTACGTGCGGATCGGGGTCGACGTCGACGGCGTACGCCTGTGGCGTGCCTACTCCATCACCTCGCCGACGAACCGCCAGGACGGCCGCGTCACGATCACCGTGAAGGCGATCCCGGACGGCAAGGTCAGCAACCACCTGGTCCGCAGGGCGAAACCGGGCACGCTGATCCAGCTCGACCAGGCGACCGGTGACTTCGTGCTGCCGCAGGCCAAGCCCGCCAAGGTGCTCTACCTGACGGCCGGCAGCGGCATCACGCCCGTGATGGGCATGCTGCGCGACACCGAGTTCGACGACGTCGTCATGGTCCACTGCGCGCCACAGCCGCAGGACGTGATCTTCCGCAACGAACTGCACGACCTGGTCGCGGCCAAGAAGCTTCGGCTCACCGAGGTGCACACCGACACGGACGGCATGCTCGACATCGCCCGTCTCGACGAACTCGTGCCCGACTGGGCCGAGCGCGAGACCTGGGCGTGCGGACCCGCGGGCCTGCTCGACGCCGCCGAAGAGCACTGGAGCGGGCACGGCGTCCAAGAGCGCCTGCACACCGAACGCTTCCGCCCCGGCATCGTCGTCGCCGGCGACGGCGACGGCGACGGCGGCGGCGGCGAGGTCACGTTCAGCGCCACCGGCAAGACCGTCGACGCGGACGGCGCTACGCCGTTGCTGGACATCGGCGAGGAGGCCGGCGTGCTCATGCCGTCCGGGTGCCGTATGGGCATCTGCTTCGGCTGCGTCACGCCGCTCAAGGCGGGCGCCGTCCGCGACCTGCGCACCGGCGAGATCACCGAGGCCGAGCCGGGCGTCCTCATCCAGACCTGTGTGTCCGCCGCGGCGGGCCCTTGCGACATCGAACGGTAGGAGCACTTTGACCGCCATTGACCCCACCGCCCACCTGACGGCGGAGCAGATCGAGGAGCTAGGCCGCGAGCTGGACGCGATCCGCGACGAGGTGATCGCCGGCCGCGGGGAGAAAGACGCCGCCTACATCCGTAGGGTCATCTCGGCGCAGCGCAAGCTCGAGTTGGTCAGCAGGAGTGTGCTGCTGTTCTCGATCTTCCCGCCGGCATGGCTGCTCGGCACCGCCGGTCTGTCCGTGGCGAAGATCATGGACAACATGGAGATCGGCCACAACGTCCTGCACGGCCAGTGGGACTGGATGCGGGACCCGAAGATCCACTCCACCACTTGGGAGTGGGATCACGTCTCGCCGTCCGAGCAGTGGAAGCACTCGCACAACGAGCTGCATCACACGTACACCAACGTGATCGGCAAGGACAACGACCTCGGCTACGGCATCATGCGCGTCGACGAGGACCAGAAGTGGCACCCGTTCCACCTCGGTCAGCCGCTGTGGAACTTCATCAACGCCTGCTTCTTCGAGTACGGCATCGCAGCGTACGACCTGGAGCTCGGCAAGAACCTGGACAAGCGGCGCCGCAGGAACCCGGAGTTCCGCGCGCGGGCCAAGGACGTGGGCCGCAAGATCCGCAAGCAGGTGCTCAAGGACTACGTGATCCACCCGCTGCTGTCGGGCCCGTCGTTCCTCCCCACGCTCGCCGCCACGTTCACCGCGAACCTGGTCCGCAACCTCTGGTCCCACTCGGTGATCATGTGCGGGCACTTCCCTGAGGGCGTGCAGGTCTTCGAGCGCCGGTCGATCAAGGGAGAGACGCGCGGCCAGTGGTACCTGCGCCAGATGATGGGCTCGGCGAACATCAGCGGCAGCAGGGCCATGCACTTCATGACCGGCAACCTGTCGCATCAGATCGAGCACCACCTGTTCCCGGACCTGCCGAGCAACCGGTACGCCGAGGTCGCGGTGAAGGTGCGCGCGCTGTTCGAGAAGTACGAGCTGGAGTACGTCACCGGACCGCTGCCCAAACAGGTGTTCTCCGCGTGGCGCAAGGTCTTCCGGCTCTCGCTGCCGAACAAGAAGCCCGAGGTCAAGACGCCGGACCGTGAGCAGGAGCTCGTCGCCGCCTGATTGTTACAAGCGCCTGGCTCACGAACCCGAGGTCAGGCGCCCTTGTCCGCAGGCTCCAGAATCGCCACGCACTCCACGTGATGCGTCATCGAAAACACGTCAGGAGGCACGGAGAGAGGAAAAAGTAAAGGTCAGAGCGCTCTGGCGGTGTTCGGGGCGGCCAGCGAGGTGCTGGAGCGTCACAACGCGGCGGGCTTCTCCGGGGGGCAAACCCGACAGGCCACCTGCACGAATGGCTGGTCTCAAACGCTTACGTTCGCGCGTGACACCCGGACCCAGGCCGTGCCTCGGACCGGCCCGACATGACGAGCAGCCACTATTCGGAATCAGGGTGCATCTGCACCCACCGGCCGTTGATGAACTTCATCTCCACACCGTAGAACGGCTGGGGCGGGGGGACCGGCCGCTTGCCGCGGTGTGGCGCTGTCGGCTGCTTGGGGCGGTCGGCGGACTGCACCTTCGCGGCCCCCGGCTTCATTTTCGCGTCGCGCTTCCGCAACGCTTCGATCTTTTTGAGGAGTTCGGCGCGGCTGATGTCTTTCGGCGCCCGGGTGAGACCGGGCGGAGCCGCCGAACGGGTCGGCGAGCGGTCCGTGGCCGACTGGCAGGCGCGGTGCACCGGCTGTCCGTCCGCGGCGAAGACGAGCTTCTTCCTGGCCACCGGCAGGCGGCATACCGCACAGCGCTTGAGCGCGGGCTTGGGCCTGAACGTGTCGGACACGATCCCCCCGGATGGTGATGCCTTGGTGGGACAGCAGGATAGGCGCGCTGATGACAGCTCGGGGGAGTTCGAGCGAAATGTGAACGCTCCTTCTTCCATTTCCACTGTGTCCCGACGACCGCAGGGCTCAACCGAGTCAGCCGTTCTCACTCCTTCCGGGCCCCTGTTGAAGTGGCCGCCCCGAGGAAGGCCAGCGGCCGGTTTGGCCGCCAACGGGGGCACAGGTGCGAGATGCGCGAGGCTCGGATCAAGACCGGCGGGCGGGGGGATCGCCGGAACGCTCAGCCCTCGATGTGATAGCGGCTCTGAGACACGACGGCTTGGCGGATCTTGGTGGTGAAGTCGACTGTACGGGCGATCCGGTCCACGCCGCCGGCCTTGTTACGGCGCAGGACGCTCTTGAAGTTCTGGTCCAGAGTTCCTGTCATGCGGAACATCAAGTCGTCGCTGAGATGGTCGAGATCGATATTGAGAAGGTCCCGCGGCGACGGCTGCCGTAGCCGTGTGAGGGTGTAGGCGGACATGGCCGCCAGCGGGTAGAGCCAGTTCTCGAGCGAATCCCCCAGCAACGGGCGGTCTTCGGCGTACCGAGTGAGAAACGTGCGCAGCCTGGTGTGCACATCGAGACACAGACGGTAGATGTCCAGATCGTGCCGCGGCGAGAAGATCAGGGCGTAGTGCTGGTCGTCGAGCAGCAGCGCGTCGGAGTGCCGCAGCGCGGTGTGCGGTTCGCGCAGCACGAAGGCGGTGAACTCGCGGGCGAGTGTTGGCAGGCTTGCGCGACCATGAACAGCCCGCAGACGAGAAGCCCGTGCGCTCCTTGGCGGGGGCAGGCATCACCTCAGACACCTCCAAGGGCGTTCGACTTTGCAGAGGCGAAGGCTATGACCTGTTGGTCGCCAAGGGCCCCGGGGCGCGTCTACCGCAGGTGTGTGTCATCACTACGCCCTCGCGTCAAGTGCTCGCTGGAGGAGAACCCGGGGGTGCGGTGCCACCGCCGGAGCTACAGCGGAAGTGCCCTCCGGCCGCGTCTGCAGGGGCTCGCCGTCGAACGCCTCTCTCACAGGCGCTGTCACAGACGCCCCTATAACGGGGGATCGGTGGATACCGCCCTGACCAGGTTGAAGACCTCGCGGGCGACATATCGCTTGAGGCATCGGATGATCTCACGACGGGTCTTGCCCTCCTGAGTGCGGCGTTCGTAGTACGCCAGGGTGCGCGGGTCGTGGCGCAGGCGGGTGAACACGATGCGGTGCAGGGCCGCGTTCGCCTGGCGGTCACCGCCGTAGTTGAGCCGACGCGTGCTCCGCCGGCCCGACGAATACTCGACGGGGCTGACTCCGCAAAGGGCAGCAAAGGATGCCTCGGTGTTCAGCCGCTCGGGGTTGTCTCCCATGGTGATCCAGAGGGTGGCTCTGGACCGCCGCCGACCGGTGCTCTGCGCAGCCTGTGGGAGCCATCTGTCGGGTTATCCATGCCTGCCCGGTGAACCATCTGTGTCTGCCGGGTGACCGGCAGATCCCGCGAAAGTCATCCGCCGGGAGTTCGACAGTGCCGGCACGTGCTGGGTGAGTGCGCTGCCAGCCCCCTCGACGCCTTCGGCACCGGGATGGACGACGCCACCGCCGTCCTGGCCGTTCCCGCACCCCGCCCCGACGGCGAAGCACAGCTGTGAGCGAGATGCCCGCCGACACGAGGCGCACTCCTTCTGGGCATCACCGTGCTCGTGACCGTCTGGCACCGCATCGAGGCCGTCGGCTGTTCCTTCCGCCTCACCAACTATTGACGGCGCCCTTGCCGTCCTCCGCTACTGAGCGCGGGCACCGCACCGGCGCGAGGCGGCCAGGTGCTGGGATCGCAGCACTGATCGGGTCGACCGAAAACCAGCCAGGGAACCAGCCATGCCCATGGCCCTGCTGTCTGTCCATGGTGGGCATGGTCTGATCCGTCGATGCACCTGCCGGCAGGACTGCAGGCTGCGCCGTGTAAACGGATTGACTCCTCGTGTCAGATCCGCGATTCCGTGAGCACGGTGGCTGAGGCGGCGTACGGCGTCGGTGCAGCCCAGTGCGTTGACGCCTATTGCGACCGCGGTTCCCTGTTCGCCGAGAGCCAGGTCCTAACCGGCACACACGCAGTGAAGGCCCGGTGGATACCGGGCCTTCACATTTGAGTAGCGGGGACAGGATTTGAACCTGCGACCTCTGGGTTATGAGCCCAGCGAGCTACCGAGCTGCTCCACCCCGCGTCGGTACGGTGAACTGTACGGCACCGATCGGAATCGGCCCAATCGACTTTCGCCTGCGCTCGAAGCGGGCCCGATTGCTCATGATCGACCGACGTGGCCACTGCTCACCCGGTCTGGATCCGGATTCTGAGTTCGGGTGCCGTTGGAGGACGGGCACACCTGGAGAGGTCTCCATGAGCTGGTCGGCGCTGCTGGTCCAGGCCGGACAGGTGTAACGTCCATGCGCCCTTCCCCCGTTGTCAAAGGCGAGCAGGCTCACCGTGCCGGTCGAGGCGGCCGGTGGATGGAGCACCGGCAGGTCATCAATGGGATCTTCGTCCGCATGCGGACCGGCATCCCTTGGGGACCCTCCGACTGTATGCCGCGTGCTTCCGCCGTGCCGCCGCTCGCAAGGACCTGCTGGCGCACGTATTGCAGTGGTTTCACGCTCGCACAGCAGTACGCCCTGCACCAGGCTGCTGCAGGGAGCGAGCGGTGGCAGCCGGGACGGTCGTGATGGTGAACGCCGGCGAGGCCGCGGTAGCCGACATCATTCCTAGGGTTTGTCGCGGGTGGCGGCCAGGCCGGGGACGTCAGCGAGGGCAACGCGGGCGGTGATGCGTTTGCCGACCGGCCCGCGCCGGGCTTCCACGCCCTGTGCGACGGCCATTACGATCTCCAGGCCGTGATGTCCGACGCGGCCGGCGTCCGAGGCCCGCGCCACCGGCAGCACCGGGTTGGAGTCCCACACGACGACCTCCACCACTTCGCCCGTGATCTGCAGTTCCATCAGTACGGGTCCGGGCGCGCACGTGCGGGCGTTGGTGACCAGTTCGCCGACCACCAGCTGGGTGAGGTCCACGGCACGCTGCGAGACCGGTATGCCTTGCCCGCTCCGGGCGTGGACGAGAAAACCTGCGGCCAGGTGGCGAGCCTGGGCGATGCAGGTGCCGTCCCCCTCCAGGGCCATGGCGGTTTGCAGAACACGGGCGTCAGGCGCGGTGTCGTCCTCCCCTACTGGGCCTGATCCCCTCACAGCGGCCATTGTTTGGCGGGCAAGGCGTGAACCTCGGCTGCGGGGGAACGTGCCGGGCGTCGGCGCTCTACCCGTCTTCGCGCTGCGGACCATGCCAGTCCAGGATGAGGACGGTGGCGTCGTCCCTGAGGTTTCCCCGACAGGCATCCAGCACCGCGGTGGTCAGGCTGCGCACGGCCTCCCTGGGGTGTGAGGCGCGGGTGTCCCACATGAGGGATGCCAGGTCGACGGCTCCTGCACCCCGTTCCTGCATGCCGTCAGTGAGCAGGACCAGACGGTCGCCGGGGAGAAGCTGGAGTTGCTGGACACGGTAGGAGGGGGGCTGCCACGCCGAAGGGAAGTTGGCCGCGAGCTGGACCTCTTCGACCTCGGTGGCGCCTTTGCGCAGGCGCAGCGGCCGGGGATGCCCGGCGTTGACCAGTTCGCAGGTACCCGTCGCGAGGCTGATGCACAGCAATTGGCCGGTGGCCAGGCCGCGGCTGTGAGTCAGCAGGGCCTCATGGGCGCGTTGAGCCTGCTGGAGCGCGGCACAACCGCTGCGGGGCGCCGCGCAGAGCGCCGACCAGGAGCGTGGCGAGCAGCGCGGAGTGTGTGTCGTGGCCCATGGCGTCGGTGATGGACAGGTGCAGTGTGTCGCGACCGAGCGTGTAGTCGTATGTGTCCCCGCCGATGTCGTCGGCCGGGACCAGGCCGGCGGCGAGGGTGAACTGGGGGGCCTCGCAACAGGAGGCCGCGGGAAGCAGCTGGTGCTGGATCTCGGCGGCGAGGCTGGTCCGGGTGGTGCGCCGGCCCACGTGATACAGGTCGGTGAAGCGGCGGTCGGTGACGATGATGTAGGCCAGTGCGTGCGCCGCGTCCTCGATCTGGGCGAGCACGGTGTCGTCGGCGTTCTGCAGCGTCGCCTCCAGCAGACCGATGCAGTCGCCGCCGTTGGTCACCGGCGAGATCATCCGCCGCCCGCCCAGGCCGTCCGGTTCCACGTGCTGGCGCTGGCTGCGCAGGACGGAGTCGTAGACGCTGCCCTCCAGGTCGATCCGCTCGGCAGCTCCCCCGTCATCATCGGCCTGTGTGATCAGGCGCAGCAGCCGAAGGCCCACGAGGTCGACGAACAGGAAGGACACGCGCTCCGCCCCGAAACGTTTGCGCAAGTCGTTCGCAACTACCTCGACGGACTCCCCCGGCGGTGCCGCCTCCGCGGCGGCCAGAAGCTGCCCCAGTTCCAGATCCCCGCCACCCATGGCAACCGCCTGTCCGTTGCCGCTCCTTCTTCCCCGGGTTCGCCCGTCTTCACCCAGTACATCAATCGCGCCCGCTCGCGGTTTTCTCTTCCGTCAGGGGTTGACGCGTTGAGCCCGCCTGGGCTGTGGACCGGCGGTGGGGACTCCCGGCCGCCTCGTCCGCCGGCGGGACATCGGTTGCCTCGGGTTCAGGTGTTCTGATCAGGCTGATCTCGTCGCCTGAGGCTAACCGCCTTCGGCGCGCAGTTGCTCGTTGATGCGCTGGGCCTCTGCGAGCTGGTCTTCGAGGATGACGATGCGGCAGGCGGCCTCTATGGCGGTGCCCTGGTCGACGAGTTCGCGGGCGCGGGCGGCGATGCGCAGCTGGTAACGGGAGTAGCGGCGATGTCCGCCCTCGGAGCGCAGCGGGGCGATCAGGCGGTGTTCGCCGAGGGCTCGGAGAAAGGCGGGTGTGGTGCCGAGCATCTCGGCGGCCCGGCCCATGGTGTAGGCGGGGTAGTCGTCATCGTCGAGAGGGGCGACGGGACGGGAACCGGCAGGCGGCATAGACCTCTTCTTTCGGGGACGCGTCGGGGGGCCCGGGTGCCAGTACCGGCACCCGGGCCCCGAGCTTTCAACACCATCTACCGGCGCACTGCGCCGGCCTTCTTGTTCCGCAGGGACCGCCTGGGAGGGCGGGGCTGCGGGGATCGCGAATGCGTGACCGGGGACCACCTTCCAATCCGGGGCCTTGCGGTACCCGGGCGGACTGCTTCCTCGCCCGGGCGATCCTGATGGCGTTCTGCTCCTTACCTCTCGATTACGCGGATACCGCGGGTGCTGCTCACAGCCCCGCTGGGGCCGTGTCCTTCTGGTCTACCTGCACAGCAGTTCATGTCTGCTGTGCCCACTTCGACTTCTGGGTACGCAGTAACGCTAACCATGCGACGTCGGAATGTCTACTCCCGCCATGACAGTTTTTCTCTGCGGAGTACACGTGAGCTTCTACCGCAGGCACTCCAGGGAGCGGGCCACTCGAATGGCGGTCCCGTTCTTACGGCACAGCAGTCCTCGGTGAGACCGGCCCAGTGCTCGCCCACGCAGACATCAAAGAGACAGGTGCCTTGTGCGGCTCGGCGGGCGGTGATGAGGGCCTTGAGATGCCGTTGGAGTCCATGGCTGCAGTCTCCGAGCGGTCGTGGGCTACCCAGCTGGTGATCAGCGAACTGGTCACCAATGCTCGCAAGCACGCGCCCGGCCCCGTCCTTGTGCACTTGTGCCTGGTCGGCGCCTCGACGACGTCACCGCCTGTCGCCCGGCCGTTCCGGACGCCTCGCCGCGCCGACCTCGGGGCCGTGGCGCCTGATGCGGCTGATGCCCGCCACGGCTGTGGCGGGCATCAGCGGAGCGCGGACAGCCGGCTGTCAGCGGCAGTGAGCAGGCCCTCGCGCAGGCGGGCGAGGCAGCGGGACAGGAGTCGGGAGACGTGCATCTGGGAGACGCCGAGGCGTTCGCCGATCTGGGCCTGGGTGAGTTCCTCCACGAACCGCATGTGGATGATCTGCCGGTCCCGCTCATCCAGGTCTGCACGCAGTGTGGGCCCGATCGGCGTACCGGTCGGACCGGCACAGGGGTTCCGAGCATCGCGCATGCGTGATGCAGCCAGCCGAGTGCGCCCAGAGGCGGGGCCTCGGGGAGGGTGCGGCAGGTGTGAAGCGAGGGGGTCGGCGGGAGGGACCGCCGGTGCCGTGCGAACCGGCACGGCGCGTCATTTCGAAGGAATGCGAAACTCGAATTCGGGACGGTCCCACGGCACGGCGGGCGGGTTCGCGAGCGCGGTCCCGGTCCGCACTGCACCGACGCGGTGGTAGAAGTCCTCGGCGGGACGATGCGACACGACCTTGACACGGTCGAGCCCGGCGGCACGGGCCTCGGACTGCATGTGCGCGACGAGCAGCCGTCCGATACCACGTCCTTGCGCTTCGTCGGCGACGAACAGCAGGTCGAGCTCCGGTGGAGCAAGGACGAGCGAGTAGAACCCGATGACCCGGCCTCCATGCTCGTCGGCGCCGACGGCCACGAAGGCGCGGTGGGCTTCGATGTAATCAGGACCGACCCGGTAGCCCGCGACTGCGGCTGCGTACTTACCCTCGTAGGCGCCTGAGCCACGCACGAGCCGCGTGAGCCGTTTGGCATCCCGCGCGACTGCCCTCCGTATCGTGATCGGCTGACTTATCGGGGAAGTGCGTGACCTCATCGGGAGAGTACTTCGCACCGGAGAGTGCCTTCCTGCGGCGGGTCGGCTGCTCGGGCAGGCGCTCCTGCCCCGCTCCCGGGAACCACTCGCCCAGGCCCCGGTCGACCACGTCACTGCCACCGTCGCCCGCCAGCAGCCACTGGGCTCCCGAAACGCTGCGGAGGAGTTGGAGAACGGGGTGGTCGACGGCTGCTTCCCCTGGGCCTGCCGCAGCGAAAGCCAGCCTGTGAAGGACGACTTCAGGCTGGCCTCGTGAGGCGGATCGTCCTCGACCTGTTCGCCGTCCCCGGCGGCTGGAGCCACGCCCTCACTGAGCCCGGGACATCGGCCTGGAGCGCACGGGATCTCCATGCGCCCTTCCCCGCGCTCCGCGCACCCCCGAGGGGACAGACAGTGTTGCAATCGCCTTCACAGGCGTTGGACTTTGCGAGAGCGAAGGAAATGACCTGGTTGGTTGCGAAGAGTTCCCGGGTCGCATGCTGCGCATCGGCCGTAAGACGGGTGTCGCCGCCGCGTCCTTGCTTAGCGTGCTCGAGAGAGGAGAGTCCGCGTGCAACGGCGCCCCCGGACACGGCAACCCACCCACTCGGAAGCCTCGCCGGGCCGCGCCTGCGGGGCTTCTCGTCGAACGCCGCTCTCACGCACCTATCACCGACTGCGTCGACTCCCCCGGACCATAAGCCCTGGCCTGGCATTAAGCGCTCATCTTGGACTGGCCTGGACGCCCACGGACAGTGTTTACAACCTGTGCCATGTGGTACCGAGGGAGGGTCCCAAGATCAAGACAGGGGCGGCTTCTGGCCCGTCAAAGCGGTATTGCAGCGTTTCGACCTTGGCTTCGATCACGGGTTCACACCTTCATCTGTCACGATCTGTCACACGCCCCCTGCGAGACCCTCCATGCCTCCGCTGCTGGAAGCGGGTGATCCGGCACCCCGTTGTCGGCGAGGTACTTGAGGCAAGACGCCCGAGCATCGTACAGACGGACCCTGCGAAGGCCGTTCGCGTCCATGATCTTGTAGGCCCGCACGGCGCCAAGTGGTCCGCGTATTGGCGATGCTGAGCGTGCCGGCGTTCAGGTCGATGTCCGACCACCTCAGGCCGCAGACCTCCGCCGGACGGAGCCCCATCAGGGACAGAAGCAGTTCTGGGGCCGGATCACATACTGGACAGGGAAGCGGGCCGGTTCGTTGCTGGGGTCGGTGTGGACGGGGACGGTTTCCAGGTGTTCGAGGAGGGTGGGGCCGCCGTACCAGTCCATCCGGGCGGAGGGTTCGACGACGTTGTCGCCGGCCAGTGCGGAGATGGGGATGACCGTGATGTCGGTGACGCCCAACGAGGCGGCGTAGGCGGTGAATTCGTCGGCGATGCGGGCGAAGAGGTCTTCGGCTTAGTCGACCAGGTCCATCTTGTTGACCGCCAGGACCACGTGCGGGACGCGCAGCAGGGCAGCGACGGCGGCGTGCCGGCGGGTCTGCTCGACGACGCCGTTGCGGGCGTCCACCAGCGCGACGGCCAGTTCGGCGGTGGAGGCGCCGGTGACCATGTTGCGGGTGTACTGCACGTGGCCAGGGGTGTCGGCGAGGATGAAGCGGCGTCGGGTGGTGGCGAAGTAGCGGTAGGCGACGTCGATGGTGATGCCCTGCTCGCGTTCGGCGCGCAGGCCGTCGTGAGCAGGGCCAGGTCGGGGGCCTCCTGGCCGCGCCGGCGGGAGGCGTGTTCGACGGCTTCCAGTTGGTCGGCCAGGACGGACTTGGAGTCGTGCAGCAGGCGGCCGACCAGGGTGGATTTGCCGTCGTCGACGGAGCCCGCGGTGGCGAAGCGCAGCAGCGAGGTGGCGGTCAGTTCGTGGGAGGTGATGGTGGTCATGTTGGAAGTACCCCTCGCGCTTGCGGTCTTCCATGGCGGCTTCGGAGAGTTTGTCGTCGGCTCGCGTGGCCCCGCGCCCGGTGAGGCGGGAGGCGGCGATCTCGGCGATCACCAGCTCGATGGTGGTGGCGTCGGAGTCGACGGCGCCGGTGCAGGACATGTCGCCGACCGTGCGGTAGCGGATCCGTCGCCGTTCGACCGTCTCGCCTTCCTTGGGGCCGCCCCAGTCGCCGGCGGTGAGCCACATGCCGTCGCGCTGGAACACGTCGCGCTCGTGGGCGTAGTAGATCTGCGGCAGTTCGATGCGTTCCTGCTGGATGTACTGCCACACGTCGAGTTCGGTCCAGTTGGACAGCGGGAAGACGCGCACGTGTTCGCCGGGGGCGTGGCGGCCGTTGTACAGGGCCCACAGTTCGGGGCGCTGGCGGCGCGGGTCCCAGGCGCCGAACTCGTCGCGCAGCGAGAAGACGCGCTCCTTGGCGCGGGCCTTCTCCTCCTCGCGGCGGCCGCCGCCGAAGACGGCGTCGAACTTGTTGCTGTCGATGGCGTCCAGCAGGGGCGCGGTGGCCTTCGCCCCCGCGGCGATCCCCTTCGCACTGCTCCACGTGGACACCGGCCACCACTTCCCCGAGGTCATCGCCTACCGCGATCGCGTGGCAACCCAGCACAACCTGCGCCTGCACGTCGCCTCCGTCCAGCAGTTCATGGACGAAGGACTCGGCCGACCTGGTGGCCGCTCCGCACGAGCTGGTCGAGGCCTACTGCGCGGCGACCGGCATCCCCTTCCTGCCCGAAACCCTGA
The DNA here is from genome assembly GCF_053592455.1 of Streptomyces sp. NPDC002676. Classification (NCBI taxonomy): domain Bacteria; kingdom Bacillati; phylum Actinomycetota; class Actinomycetes; order Kitasatosporales; family Streptomycetaceae; genus Streptomyces; species Streptomyces sp. NPDC002676. The sequence goes on from NZ_JBSFVT010000005.1 coordinate 153,734, forward strand.
GCTGGCAGCCCGGCGCCCGCAAGGAGTGGGCCCCGAGCGAGCGCTGGCACGCGGACGCGGGCGCCAGCAGCGGCTTCCAGCGGAAGACCAACGAGTACCGGCTCGACGTCGACCAGCACCCGGTGCTCAGCGGCTACCTGGCTCACCACCTGCCGTTCTACGAGCGCCTGCGGGAGCACCGCCTGCAGCCGTGACGGCCCCGCCGGCCCCGGGGCGCGTTCCCTGATCACGACGTCGGAGTCGTCCTGGACAGCCCCGTTCACCGTGCTGAGTTCGCGTCAGTTCAGCAGGCTGATCACCGCGTTGTGACGTGAGGGTGCGGACCCGGTGCGCAAGGGCCGGCCGTGTCGAAGTCCGCAGCCGACCGCACGTCGACAGCCCCCTCGTTCTCCCGGACCGCGTCAGCCGGTTCAAGAGCCGCGGTCGTTCCCCGAGGAGGTCCGTGACCGACTCGGTCACGTGGACCCGGTGCTCGTACGAGCGGGCGACGACGTCCTGCGGTCCCCGTCCGGCGCCGGGTCGGCCGGTGCCGGCAGCCCGCTGGGACCGGCTCCTGGGACCGGACGTCCGAGGGCCGGCTCGGTGCTCTCGCCGAGGAAGCCGCCCGACTGGTGCTGCCACAGCTTGGCGTAGGCACCGTTCGCCGCGAGCAGTTCCTCGTGGGTGCCCTGCTCGACGACGCTTCCGCGGTCGAGGACGACGAGACGGTCCATGCCGGCGACGGTGCTCAGGCGGTGGGCGACCACTAGGGCCGTACGTCCGTCCATCAGCCGCCACAGGGCGTCCTGAACGAGGAGCTCGCTCTCCGAGTCCAGCGCGCTGGTCGCCTCGTCGAGCAGCAGGATCGGGGCGTCGCGCAGGATGGCCCTGGCGAGGGCGACACGCTGGCGCTGGCCGCCCGAGAGTTTCACTCCACGCTCCCCCACCAGAGTGCCGAAGCCGTCGGGGAGTTGGTCGGCGAACTCCGTGACGTGCGCCGCCGCGGCCGCGGCGTGGATCTCCTCGTCGGTGGCGCCGGGCCGGGCGAAGGCGATGTTGTCCCGCAGGCTGCGGTGGAACATGGCGGGTTCCTGCGGGACGTAGGCGATCAGTGAGCGCAGCTCGGTCTGGCGCAGCCGGCTGATGTCCTGCCCACCGATCAGGATGCGTCCGTCGTCGATGTCCGACATCCGCAGCAGGAGCCGGGTGAGTGTGGTCTTGCCGCCGCCGGACCTGCCGACCAGACCGATACGTGCGCCTGCAGGAACGTCCAGGTCGAGTCCCTGGAAAATCGGCTTCGCGCCCGTGTGAGCGAAGGTCACCACCTCGAAGCGGATGCCGGCGTCCCGCGGTGCGAGCGGTTCGGGTTCCGTCGGGTCGAGCACGGTGGGCGGATCCAACAGCAGCTCGGTGAACTGCGCGGCCTCGGTCATCGAGCTTTCCAGGCGCCGGTAGATCTGGTTGAACTCGAACATGATCTGGGTGGCGTTGGAGAAGTAGGTGAAAGCGACGACGACCTCCTCCACTCCCTGGCCCGAGCCACCGAAGGCGATGGCGACCAACAGACCCAGCACGTTGGTCAACACGGACATGGGGGCGATCAGGGTGTCGACGCGCAGATTGCCGTAGTCCCACGACCTCAGCGTCAGGCGCCGGGAATCCGCGACACGGCTGCGGTGTTCGTCGGCCTCCCGCCCCTCGGCCGCGAACGCCCGGATGGTCTCCATGTTCACGAGGCTGTCGGCAACGTGGCCGGAGACCCGGGCGATCGCCGCCTCACGGTCATTGACGAGCCTCTGCCGGCGACGGATCAGGGGTGTCGCGGCCACCACGGTCAGCACGATCATCACAAGAAGGCCGACGACGAGCATCGGTTCGTAGCTCCACAGCACCACGGCCCCGAACAACAGGGGGACGAGACTGCCCACGATCCGGTACGTCACCGTGTCGACGAAGTCCTCGAAGCGCTTGCCGAAGCTCAGCACCCGTTTGGTCAGGGAGCCGGCGAAGTTGTCGTGGAAGAATGCCGCGTCCTTGGCGAGGAGTTCGTCCATGCCGCTCACGTACAGGTGTTCCATGCCGAGGGCGTCCACGCGGTTCAGGCAGTGCTGCCCGACCCGCCACACGGCCTCGGCAAGCAGCAGCGTCACGCCGAAGCCCAGCACGTACGGCAGCGCCGAGCTGAGGGTGAGACCGTCGTCGTCGGCGGCCTGTCCTGCCAGTTTGGCGATCAGCAGGGGGGCGATGTAGCGGGTGCCGATGTTGCCCGCGGCCGGCAGCAGCAGCGCGGGCAGGGCCAGCCGTCGTAGTCGCAGCAGTTCCCGGCCGTAGCAACGCAGTGCCAGAACGACCGCGCTCCTGCCCGGCATCGGCCCTCGCGTATCTCTTGTCCCCATCACACTCCCGAGGTTCGGAAGTCGGAATTGTCCCGTCGGGGGAGGCTCTCAGTCCAGGCATTTACCGCGGACCGGCGATAACCGGACACCGCTGCCCCCGGACCCCTCGGTACTCGAGGCCGGCATCCGCGTGAACGCCCGGGTCCCGCCGGCCGCAGCGAGCAGCGGAGCACTGTCAGTGGTGGGTGGCAGCATCGGACACATGACGGACACCACGGCATTCGACTGGCGGTCCTTCCTGCTCAGGTGGAGCGGGGAGTGGGCAGATTCCCTGCCGGACGGCGATACGCAGGGCGAGGACGACGAGGCCGCGCGGCGGGCACGGTGGCTGGGGTTCCCGCCCGCCTCCGAGGAGCGGATCGCCGCCATGGAGGAGCGGCTTGACCGACGGATGCCCCCGTCGTACCGGGAGTTCCTGAAGGTCAGCGACGGGTGGCGGCACGCGGGCGGGTTCGTGTGGCTGCTGGCGGGGACCGAGGACGCGCGCTGGCACAACGACGAGTCGGGACTCGCGGACATGTTCGAGGAGTTCCTGGACGAGGACGCCGGGCCCGAGGAGCGGCGGGAGGCGGACATCTGGCGGCGCGGGCTGCAGCTCGACGTGGAGTCCGACATCACCCACGTCCTCATGGACCCCGAGGACGTGGACGAGGACGGCGAGTGGGCCGTGTACACGTGGTCGAGCTGGCGGGCCGCGCCACCCGAGCGGCACGCGAACTTCCTTGAGTTCATGCGGGAGATGTTCCGGGAGTTCCACAGCCTACGGGCGCACCGGCGCGACGGGGAGCCGGTCTTCGTCAACGACACGACGCGAGAGCTGGACGCCCAGGTGGAGGAGGCCCGGCTGGAGGCGCTGCGCGGCGGCTGGGAACGGGCCCGGAAGGCGCTGGACGAGGCCAAGGAGTACGGCAGACCGCGGGCCGCCGGGCTGGGCGACCAGATACGCCGCCTGCTCGGACAGACCTACATGGTGTACTTCGGCGGCCTGGTGACGGACCCACAGTACGCGCCCGAGCTGTTGCCGCCGCTGGTCGCCGAGCACGCGGCGCACTCGTACCGGGACGACTCCACGCTGACGTTCCATCTGCGGGGCGCCGACGACGAGCTGGTGTCACTGGCCTACGCGACGCTGGATCAGGTGAGGAACGGCACGTACCGGTACACAGCGGCCGGACCGTACGGCGAAGCGGTCGAGCGGGCGCGGGAGCTGGCGCGGTGGGGAGACACCGACCGGGCGTGGCGGACACTGGCAAACGCTCTGCCCCTGTGGGAGCCGCTGGGACCGGATCACCTGGCGCCGCTGGGCTGGGTGGCCGACCCCCTGCTCGGGCCGCTGCTGACCCCGGAGCGGGGCCGCGAGCTGCTCTCCACGCCAAGAGGCGGGCAGGCGGGTGAGGCACCGAGGCCGACGGCCGGGCTCGACCCGGGCGACCTGGCGTGGCTCGCGGAGCCGGAACCGGGCAACAACCGCACGTCCTACCGGTTCATCCTGGTGGAGGGGGTGGAGCCGGAGGAGCTGCCCGGACGTCTCGCGGACGGGGACGGCACCGTGCTGAACGAACCCATGACCTTCCGGGAGGCGCGCCACAGGTCGCGGCACAACCAGAGGGAGTTCTCGTCCTACGACGACAGGGCTCTCGTGGCGGTCGGCCGGGCCGGCACCGGCTGGAGCTTCGCCTTCGACGGCGATCCCGCCCCGTTCCACCAGCAGCGGTTCGTCTCCCCGGCCGCTGCCGCCAGCGCGGGCACCCGCACGGTGGTGGTGTGGAGCGGCCTGAGGCCAGGGCACGGGGAGCCGTTCTTCCACCTTTCGGTGGCGCGAGACGGTGCCGAGCAGTACGCATTCACGTACGCGGACGGAGAGGTCCGGCAAAGCGGGGAGATACCGTCGGCGCTGGACCCGAGCCGGTTCTTCGGTGACCTGGAGGACGGCGCCGAGGCGGAACGGTCGCTGCTGGAAGCGATGGCCGGGGAGTTCGGTGCCCATCTGCCGCGTCACGCAATCGTGAACGGGCGGCTGCACACTTTCACCACCCGATCCTGGACACGTCCGCCGAGGGACGGCGAGGCGTACACAGTGATCCGGATGGAATGGGGAGAGGCGCGCCCGGCGGACGGCCGACGGACGGGAAAGGACGGACCGGGGAGCAGGTAGAGACCGGCCGGGCCGCGCAGATCCTCAATGCGGTGAGAGTCGAGAGCACGAAGCCCTGGGATGTCGGAGGACGGACTCCCGGGGATTCGTCGAAGCCCCGTGCGCAACGCCACCTTCCGCTGCTCGTCGCGGGTTGAGCGGACGCTGCCCTGTGCTGGACTGCGGCGCGAGGGCGCGAAGCCGGTCCGCAAGCATGCCTGTTTCGGAGTGCGGCACCGCGGGCACCCGTGGTGCACCCCTCCCGAAGGGAAACACGTCATGCCCGGCACCGACCAGGTCCGCATCCGGGACCAGGCTCTGCCCTTCACCGACCAGGCGTCGCTGAACCGGCTGATGGAACGCATCGGCGACGCTCGCTATGTGCTGCTGGGCGAGGCGTCCCACGGCACCGCCGACTACTACCAGGTCCGCGACGTGCTGACGCGCCGGCTGATCAAGGAGAAGGGCTTCTCCTTCGTCGCCGTGGAGGGCGATTGGCCGGACTTCCAGGCCGTGCACTGCTCCGTGGTCGCCGCGCCGGGCGCACCCGAGGACCCCGGAGAGGTGCTGGCGGGCTTCCTGCGCTGGCCGACCTGGATGTGGGGCAACACCGACGTGGCCGCCTTCACCCGCTGGCTGCGCCGGCACAACGAGCAGCTGCCGCCCGAGCGGCGCGTGGGCTTCTTCGGGCTGGACGTCTACAGCCTGTGGGAGTCACTGCACGCGGTGCTCGCCCATCTGCGCGAGCACGATTCCGACCGGGTGGAGCACGCCCTTGAGGCGTACCGCTGTTTCGAGGCGTACGCCAAGGACCCTCAGTCCTATGTGCCGGCCCTCCGTTACCTGCCCGAGAGCTGTGAGCCGCAGGTGGTGTCCCTGCTGACGGAGCTGCGGGAGCGCTCGGCGCGGACCGCGGTGTCCGACGGCTCACTCGCCGGGTTCACCGCCCGGCAGAACGCCGAGGTCCTGGCCGGCGCCGAGCGCTACTACCGGGCCGTGCTCGACAGCGGGCCCGAGTCCTGGAACATCCGCGACCACCACATGGCCGACACCCTGGACCGGCTGATGGACCACCACGGACCGGACGCGAAGGCGGTGGTATGGGCGCACAACACCCACGTCGGGGACGCCCGCGCCACGGACATGGCCGACACCGGCATGGTCAGCATCGGCCAGCTGGTGCGCGAACGGCACATGGGCAAGGGTGTGGTGCTGGTCGGTTTCGGTTCGCACTCCGGCACTGTCATCGCCGCGGAGGAGTGGGGTGACGTGCCCCGGATCATGGAGGTTCCGCCTGCACACGCCGGAAGCCTGGAGGACCTGCTGCACCGGGCGCTGTCCGGCGAGCGGGCCCTGTTCGTCTTTCCGCACGTGCAGTTCCAGCGGCCTCCGACCGCCGGCCTGGCCGAGTGGTTCCACCAGGAGCGCGGTCATCGCGCGATCGGCGTGGTCTACCGGCCGCAGTACGAACGCGCGGGCAACTACGTCCCCACCGTTCTGGCCGAGCGCTACGACGCCTTCTGCTATCTCGATCGCACCCACGCCCTCACCCCCCTGCACCCCTTGTCCGCAAAGAGCCCGGAGGAGCAGACCTGGCCCGTGGGCGTGTGATGCCGACTACGCGATACGACACGCCGGTGCCGATTCCACACTCCGCCCGGGGGAGCCCAGGCATCGCGCATCCCTGACGAACGAGGCTCCCGTGCGCCTGGGTCACTCACCCGCCGTCCAAACTGTCGGCCCACCGCCGCGCCACTCGATCAGGTCTGGGTCCTCGACCGTCGTATCAGTCTCCGGCAGGCCCTTTCGACGCAGAAACTCCACGACATCAAGCAGGTGGTACGCGGTGCCGACGAACTCACCACGGATCGTCACCCGCCGACCACCGTCAGGGCCCGGCGGCTGCACAGTCACAGGTGCGCCTTCCATGCCCACCGGGTCCCCCGTTGCTGAGCCACTCATGCCGGCCCGCAGGCGTCGAACGCCGTCGGAGTCAGTGGGTGTGGGCGCCGCTCACGGCCCGGTGTGCTGTGCTCCGCCGTGCGCGGCAGACGTCCCCGGCACAGAAGGCAGGACATGATGGACGTACATCAATGTTCCAGGAGGAGGAGTACGGAATGGCCGAATCCGACCCTGGCGTTACCGACGGTGTGGTGGGCGGCAAGTCGCGGTTCGACGACATCTACGGCTGTCCGGACCCCCGCGCCTACTTCCGGCGGCTGGCCCCGCTGGAGTACGAGATCCCGCATCATGCCCAGCCGGTCTTCCGGCAGGTATCGACCCACCGGGCCGCGCTCGACGACGGCCACCCCGGCAGGCCGGCGGTGCTGGACGTGTGCTGCTCGTACGGGATCAATGCCGCGCTGCTCAACCACGACGTCACGCTGGCGGAGATGTACGAGCGGTACTCCTCCCCCGACCGCCAGGCCATGTCGACGGCTGAACTCGCGGCGCAGGACAAGGAGTTCTATGCCGAGCGACGCCGACCGGACGCGGTACCCGTCTTCGGCCTGGACGTCGCGGCACCCGCCGTGCACTACGCGCTCGAGGTGGGGCTCCTGGACGCCGCCTTCACCGACGACCTGGAACAGGGCCCGCCCAGCCCCGGTCTGAGGCGCGCGCTGGCCGAGGTCGGCCTCGTCACGCTGACAGGCGGCGGCAGCTATGTCACCGCCCGCACGTTCACGGCACTGCTGGCCGGCGCCCGAAGGCAGGTGTGGGTCAGCGCGTTCGTCCTGCGGACCGTGTCGTACCACCCGATCGTCCGGGCCCTGGCCGCGCACGGTCTGAGCACCACCGTCGATGTCTCCCGCACCTATCCGCAGCGCCTCTTCACCGACGAGCGGGAACAGCGGTATGCGATCGAGGCGGTACGGGCGCTGGGCGGCGACCCCGCAGGGCGCGAGAAGGACGGTCGTTTCCACAGCCTGCACTACGAGTCCCGGCCCGATGGGCGGTGACAGCCACGCGACCGATCAGGGGCTGGAGTCGGCCGTCGCACGGCGGAGCCCCGCCCAGAACGGGCCCGCCGTGCGGCGTCGCGGCACACACCGAGCGAGGTCAGGACTCGGTGATCTCGATGTGCCGCGGCTTGACAGCCTTCGCCTTGGGCACGGTGACGGTCAGCACACCCTCGTGCAGGGTCGCGCTGACCTCCTCCGCCCTGACGTCGGCGGGCAGCAGGGTCTGGTACTCGAAACGGCCGGTGCGGCGGGTGCTGCTACGCAGGACACCCTCACGCTCCCGCTCCTTGTACTCCCCGGTGATGTGCAGCTCCCGCTCGCTCATCTCGATGTCGATGTCGTCCCGCCTGATCCCGGGCAGTTCCGCCTCGAGCACATACGCGTCGTCCGTCTCGCGCATGTCCGCCGCAGGAGACCAGGCCAGTGCGGCGCCAGGAGCGACGGCGGCACCTTGCAGCAGCCGGTTCATGCGCTCGAACAGATCCTCGAACTCGGCGGCGATCGGTTCACCCCAGCCGAAGCCGGCGAAGGGCCTGTCCAGCAGGCTGCCGGACCGGCGCCGTACGGGCAGCGTCATCGCGGTTCACCTCCGGTGAATGGGCCATACGGGTTACCCTCCATGGTGCGCGTCTGCGCAGAACCGGGCGACTCAACCCCGTTCACACCGGCGTGGTGACCTCATCCACCGGACGCTGACGACCTGCGCGGCGGCACGTACGGAGTCGAGCGGTCGTTCGCCGCGGAACTCCCCGGACCACAAGGCTCTGACCTGCGGTTGAGCCCCTGACGCCGGTCACGCGTCGTCCGGCGTGCCGAGACCCGTCAGCGCGCCCACCGGGTCGAGGTCCGGGGTGCCCCGGGGCCACCAGTCGTCGTGGCCCGGTTCCGACTCGTAGGCGTACCACAGGCCGTCGCGGCCCAGGCGGAGCTGGACGTGGCCGCGCGGGTGGGTCAGACGGTTGCGCCAGGGGCGGAACGCCGGGAGGTCGGCGGCCAGCAGCAGCGGACGGGCGCGGTCGAACCGGCCGGCCGGCGGGTCCCAGGGCTCCTCCAGGACGGCCAGCCCTTCCAGGCCGCCCTGCCGCCAGGCGGCGACCGCGCGCGCCAGGTCGGCCGGGGTGCGGTCGACGGCGGTGGCGAGCGTGGAGTACAGCGTGCGGGTGGCCGCGGTCAGCCCGGAGCCGGGGCGGGCGGCGGCCAGGCGCACCGCGTCCTGCCACAGGGTCAGGTCGCCGACCGGGTCGCGTCCGGTGGTGAGCAGCGCCTGGGCGCGGGCGGCGGCGTCCGTCGCCAGCTGGTCCAGCGCGAAGGGGTCCGGGCCGCCGGGCGCCGCCGGGTACACCGGGGGCTGCTCGGGGTGCGGCGGGGCCGGCAACGGCGGTGGCAGCGGCGGGCGCCGGCGCGGGCTGAGGGCGTCGGTGGCCCGGACGCCGGGCAGCGACTGCGGTTGCCGCTCCTGCGCGGCCAGCGCCGCCCGGGCGGCGCTGCGGCGGGACAGCGCGTCGAGCAGGCCCCTCTCGCCCCGGCCGCGCAGCAGGAGCAGCACGAAGGGGTCGGCGTCGAGGAGCCGGGCCGTCTGGTAGCAGAGGGCGGCGGCGTGCTTGCACGGGTGACCGGAGTCGGGGCAGCTGCAGCGCGGGGTGAGGTCGCCGGGGCCGGGCAGCAGCGGGACCCCGCAGTCGGCGAGGGACTGGGGCAACTCCTTGTCGAGCAGCGCGGCGATGTGCCCCGGCCGGTCGGCCGCGGCGTCCAGGAACCGCTCCCAGTCGGCGTCCTCCAGCGTCCGCACCCGCATCTGCACGCGGTACGGACGCGGCCGGCTCCCCCGCACGTACGCCAGGACCAGCCCGGGCGTCACGGTGATCGCGTCCACGTGCCCCTGGTCCGCGTACCCGCGCCCGCGGGCCAGCCGCTTGCCGTCCAGGGCACCCTGCTCCAACGCACCCACCCAGGCGTTGCCCCACCAGGTCCCGGCGAACGAGGAGCCGTCGCCGGTACCCTCCCGGGCCGGGAACGCCGGGAAGGTACGGCGGAGTTCGGTGTCGCGGTGGGGGGTGGCCATGGTGAGCGGGAGGTGGGGGGCTGCGGCGGTGGGCGGGCTGGGGGTCCCCGTGTCCACGAAGTCCAGCATGTCCGGGGTGTTCGGGATATCCGGGGTGCTCGGCTCCGCTGTGGTTGCGGCCTCCTCCTCGGTGTCCGCCCACGTCGGCATCCGGAAGGCGTTCGCGAGGTAGTGCCGCATGTCCTGGGCAGCCCTGGCGCGGGCCACACCGGTTTTCTCACCGGATGCCTCGGAGGCGGCTGCCGTAGGGGGTGTGGAGGAGCCGGTACGCCTAGGTGCCGGCCTGCCGCTCCGGGAGCCGGGCTCCGCCGCCTGCGTGCGCAGCGCCTCGCGGCGGGCCGCACGCAGTGCCTCGCGGGCGGCGTCTCCCGGGCGTCCGGCCGCCGGAGCGGTCCGGCGGGTGCTGCTGGCGGACCGCGTGACCTCCTCAGGGCTTTCCGCCTGCGCGGGGGCGGCCGTGTCGGCGGTCGCCTGTGCCTCGTCCTCGAAGTGGCGCGCGCAGACGGCGGCCCTGAGGGCCGCGCGCGCCACGTCACCGGGCCGCTGCTCGGCGTCCCCGACACGCATGCGGCGTTCCTCTTCCCTGTCCTTCGAGGCCGTGTCCTCCTCGGCAACCGCCTCCTCGGCCACGCCCGTCGGGGCGTCCTCCGCCCGCTCCCGTGCCGTGCGCAGGGCCCGTCGGGCGGCGTCGCCGGGGCGGTGGTCCTCGGTCGTCATGAGGTCCTCCGCAGGGAGACCAGGTCGGCCAGTTCACGGTCCGTCAGCTCGGTGAGGGCCGCCTCGCCGGAGCCCAGGACGGCGTCGGCCAGGGCTCGCTTGGCGGTCAGCATCTCGGCGATGCGGTCCTCGACCGTGCCCTCGGTGACCAGGCGGTGGACCTGGACGGGCTGGGTCTGGCCGATGCGGTAGGCGCGGTCGGTGGCCTGCTCCTCGACGGCCGGGTTCCACCAGCGGTCGAAGTGGACGACGTGGCCCGCGCGGGTGAGGTTCAGGCCGGTGCCGGCCGCCTTGAGGGAGAGGACGAGGACCGGGGTCCGCCCCTCCTGGAAGCGGTCGACCATGCGCTCCCGCTCGGCCACCGGGGTGCCGCCGTGCAGGAGGTCCACGGGGACCGCGCGGGCGGACAGATGGGCGGTGATGAGCCGGGCCATGCCGACGTACTGGGTGAAGACGAGCGCCGAGCCGTCCTCGGCGAGCACGGTGTCCAACAGCTCGTCCAGGAGGGCGAGTTTGCCGGAACGGGCGGCCGGCCGGCCGTGGTGTGCCGTCTCCTCCTTCAGGTACAGCGCGGGATGGTCGCAGATCTGTTTGAGGGCGCCCAGCAGCTTCAGGACCAGGCCGCGCCGGGCGATGCCGTCCGCCGTCTCGATGGCGAGCATCGACTCGCGCACCACCGCCTCGTACAGCGCGGCCTGTTCCCGGGTGAGCGGCACGGGGTGGTCGGTCTCGGTCTTGGGCGGCAGTTCGGGGACGATGCCGGGGTCGGACTTCTTGCGGCGCAGGAGGAACGGGCGGACGAGGCGGGCCAGGCGCTCCACGGCCGCCCCGTTCTCCTCGGCCCCGCCGTTCTCCACCGCGCGCGCGTGCCGGGCGCGGAAGGACTTCAGGGGGCCGAGGAGTCCGGGCGTGGTCCAGTCGAGCAGGGCCCAGAGTTCGGAGAGGTTGTTCTCCACCGGGGTACCGGTCAGCGCCACGCGCGCGGGAGCCGGGATCGTGCGCAGCGCCTTGGCCGTGGCGGAGTAGGGGTTCTTGACGTGCTGGGCCTCGTCGGCGACGACCATGCCCCAGGGCTGTTCGGCCAGGCGCGCCGCGGTGGAGCGCATGGTGCCGTACGTGGTGAGGACGAAGCCTCCGTCCAGGCCCTCCAGGGTGCGGCCCTGGCCGTGGAAGCGGCGGACGGGGACACCGGGCGCGAACCGGGTGATCTCCCGCTGCCAGTTGCCCAGCAGGGACGCCGGGCAGACGACCAGGGTGGGCTCGGTCCGGGCCCGCTTCAGGTGGAGGGCGATGAGCGTGATCGTCTTGCCGAGGCCCATGTCGTCGGCGAGGCAGCCGCCGAGGCCGAGGGAGGTCATGAGGTCGAGCCAGGCCAGACCCCGCAGCTGGTAGTCGCGCAGGGTGGCGGCGAGGCCCGCGGGCGGCTCGGCGGGGTGCAGGCCCGCCGTGAGGCGGTCGCGCAGGGTGGCCAGCGCGCCCACCGGGACGGCCTGCACACTCTCGCCGTCGACCTCGGCGCTGCCGGTGAGCGCGACGGAGAGCGCGTCGACCGGGTCGAGCAGGCCCAGTTCGCGCTTGCGGGCCTTGCGGACCAGGGCCGGGTCGACGAGCACCCAGCGGTCGCGCAGCCGCACGACGGGCCGGTGGGCCTCGGCGAGGGCGTCCATCTCGGCCTCGCTGAGCGGCTCGCCGCCGAGCGCCAGCTGCCAGCGGAACTGGAGCAGTTCCTCGCTCTCGAAGAATCCGGTGCCGTCGGTCGCCGAGCCGGGCGCGGGCCGGACCACCGCGGCGGCGGTCAGGTCCCGGGCGAGGTCCCGGGGCCAGTGCACGGCGACCCCGGCGGCGGCGAGCCGGCTCGCGGCCACGCCGAGCAGCTCGCCCAGCTCCTCCTCGGACAGCGGGAGGACGTCGGGCGCGTCCAGTTCGGCGAGCCGGTCCAGGGGCGGCCACACGCGGGCCGCGCGCCGTACGGCGAGGGCGGCGTCCACGCGCGCGCGGGGCCCGAAGGCGGCGTCGGCCTCCCCCGCCCACAGGGCCGCCGCGTCGGCCACCAGGGTCGGGTCGGCGAGGCTGTGCACCTGGACGATCGCCGCGCCGGCGGCGCGGGCGCCCTCGGCGGCACCGGCGTCGAAGACGTCGTAGGCGGACAGGTCGAGGCGGAGCGAGATGCGCACGCCGGCGTCCATGCCGGCGGCGACCTCCGCCGCCCACTCGTGGGCGTGCGGCAGGGCCTGGGGTGCGCGGGCGGCGAACGGCCTGCCGGAGGTGTGCGGGGCGGCCGGTGTGCGGGGCAGGGTGTCGGCGACGGCGTCCAGGAAGGAGCGGATGAGGGCCTCCGGCTCGGGCAGCCGGAGCGGGCCGGGGTCCGGGAGGGGGACGGCGTGGCCCTCCGGGGGCAGCGCGGCGGCCACCGCGCGCAGATGGGCGAGGTCGTCGGGTTCGAGGGGGCCGGCCCGCCAGGCGTCGTGTCCGCTCGGGGTCAGACCGGGCAGCAGGCGGCCCCGGGCGACGAGCCGCAGCGCGTGCAGGGCGGCGGCGCCCCAGCAGGCCGTGGCCGGGTGGGCGGCCGGGTCGCGGCGGGCCCGGACCAGCAGCGGCAGGGCCTCGGCGAGCGGCAGGGTGAGTGCGGGCACCTGCCTGCGGCGGACGGCGGCGCCGTGGGGTCGTACGACCGTCAGCTCGTCGGTGCCGTCCCGGTGGACGGGCAGCGGGGCGCCGTCGGGGTCCCAGAAGGCGATCCGGCCCTCGCGCGGGAGGGGCGCGGGCAGGTAGACGGCGGCGAGGCGCACCGGGACCGCGTCTCCGGTCCCCGGCCCGCTCCCCGTCTGCGTCTGCTCTGCCTCTGTCCGCGCCTGCGGGGTCCCTCCCCCGCGCTCGGCCACCGCAGCCGTGCCGCTCATACGTTCTGCCACCTCCCGCCCATGTGTCGGATCAGACGTCTTCGACTCTACGGGCGGGGTCTGACAATCGGTCCCCGGCAGCTCTACGGGCGGGGTCTGACAATCGGTCCCGGCAGCGGGTGCGGCCGGTCGTTACGGCACCGTGCGGGAGACGACGTACACCATCGGATAGCTCGGGTCGGACAGGTTCACGACGACGTCCTGGGTGGGCGCCGGGTTCTTCTGCGCGTGGGTGAGCCCGTACCAGGGACCCGTGCCCGTGAAGCGCCAGCCGCTGACCTTCTGGTCGCGGGCGCTGATCGCGATGTCGTCCTTCTTGAGCTCGTCCCGCCGTGCGCCCATCGCCCCCAGGAAGCTGTCCAGGCCGGCGTCGTTGGTGCGGAACTCCAGGTAGAGACGGCTGGTCTTCCAGTTGTTGGTCTCGTAGTAGGCGACGTGGTCGGCGGGATGCGGGATGGCCACCTGGTAGAGGCGGCGCTGCACCTTCGACGGCAGGCCCGCGGTGAGGCCGGTCGCCGAGTACTTCGCCTCCTTGTCCTTGCCGCTGTTGCGGCTCTGGTTGGCGGAGATCACCAGGTAGCCCGCGGGGATGCCGATGAGCAGCACGATGATGAGCAGGGTCAGGGCCCTGCGCCTGGCCTTGTGGCGCGGGTTCTCGTCCGGCCGGCGCGGCTCGTCCGGGGGCGCGGCCTGGCGGGGCAGCGACGCGGTCATGCGCTGTCCCGGTCGCGACGGGCCTGGGTGTACCGCTCGTAGCGCTCGTACCGCTCCACCCGGCGCCGCTTGGCCCGGCGGAACCGGCGGGCGACCAGCCGGGCCAGGTCCGCGGCGCCCACCATGCCGGCCTCGGGGCCGAGCTGGGCGCGGGTGATGCGGGCCTCGGGGCGGTAGCCGCGACCGGTGAGGTGACGCTTGAAGGCGTCCCGGGCGGGGCCGATGAGCAGGTCGTCGGCGGCCGAGACCCCGCCGCCGATGACGAAGCAGGACGGGTCGAGAGCGGCGGCCAGGTTGGCGATGCCGACGCCGAGCCACTGGCCGATGTCCTGGAGCAGCTCCACGCACATCGCGTCGCCCTCGCGGGCCAGCTCGGTGATCATCGGGCCGGTGATGTCGTCGACGTTGCCCTTGACGTGCTCGATGATTCCGTACGCCACGGGCGAGTCCGCCGCCGCCAGCTCCTTGGCCTCGCGGACGAGCGCGTTGCCGGAGCTGTACTGCTCCCAGCAGCCGCGGTTGCCGCAGGGGCAGCGGTGGCCTCCGGGGACGACCTGCATGTGGCCGAACTCACCGGCGACACCGTACTTGCCGCGCTTGACCTGGCCGTCCTCCAGGATGGCGCCGCCGATGCCGGTGCCGAGCGTGATCATGACCAGGTGGTCCTCGCCACGGCCGGCGCCGAAGCGCCACTCCGCCCAGGCGGCGGTGTTGGCGTCGTTGTCCACGAGGACCGGCACGGAGAGCCGGCCGCTGAGGCGGTCGCGCAGCGGTTCGTTGCGCCAGGAGAGGTGCGGGGCGAACAGCACGCGGTTGCGGTCGGCGTCGACCCAGCCGGCGGCGCCGATGCCGACCGCGTGCACGTCGTGCCGGTCGGACAGGTCCAGCACCAGTTCGACGATCGTGTCCTCGACGACCTTGGGGCTCTTGGACTTGTCCGGGGTCTCCGCGCGCAGCTTCTCCAGGATGTTGCCGTCGGCGTCCACGACGCCCGCCATGACCTTGGTGCCGCCGATGTCGATGCCAACAGTGGGGACACGGGGGGCAGTCAGATGTGACCGGCGTTCCCTGGTACCCACCGTGCGCAGCACGGGGGCTCGGCGGGAGCCGATGGGGGCGGTCAGGTCGCGGTAGGTGCTCATCGCTTGTCGATTCTGCCGCACGCTCACGCTGTGTGCTGCGCGGGTCGGGGGAGGAGGGTGCGCGAGCGCTGCCGTCTGCGGGTGCATTGTGGTTGATCGCGCCCCCACGGCGGAGCCGCAAATCGACGCAGCTCCGCGCCCGTTCAGGTTCGCTGCAGTTCGTGGACCAGAGCGTCCAGGTCGGCTCCGCCTGCCATCTGCTTCGTCAGCTCGTCCAGTGTGATCTCGTCCCGTGTGTGATTGCCCACCATGGTGCCGCGGCGGAGCAGGACGAACCTGTCCCCCACCAGGTACGCGTGATGCGGGTTGTGGGTGATCAAGACGACGCCCAGGCCCTCGTCGCGTGCTGCCGCCACATATTTGAGGACCACACCGGACTGCTTCACACCCAGTGCCGCCGTCGGCTCGTCCAGGACCAGGACCTTCGCGCCGAAGTAGACGGCCCTCGCGATCGCCACGCACTGGCGTTCGCCGCCGGAGAGGGTGCCGATGGGCTGGTCGACGTCGCGGAGGTCGATGCCCATGCGGAGCAGTTCCTCGCGGGTCGTGCGGCGCATGAAGTCGGTGTCCAGGCGCTTGAAGGGGCCCGCTCCCTTACGGGGCTCGGAGCCGAGGAAGAAGTTGCGCCAGACCGGCATCAGGGGGACGACGGCAAGGTCCTGGTAGACCGTGGCGATGCCCCGGTCCAGGGCCTCGCGCGGCGAGGCGAGGCGGGTCTCCTCGCCCTCGATGCGCAGGGTGCCGCCGTCGTGCCGGTGCAGGCCCGCGATGGTCTTGATCAGCGTCGACTTGCCCGCGCCGTTGTCGCCGAGGACACAGGTGATCTCCCCGGCGTGGACCTCCAGGGAAACGCCCTCCAGGGCGCGGACGTTGCCGTAGTGCTTGCTGACGTCGGTCAGCTCGACCAGCGGCGTGCGCTCGGTGGTCTCGGTCATGTCGTCGCCTCCGCGCGCTTCTTCACCCAGGTGTTGAGCAGGGTCGCGAGGAGCAGCATCGCTCCCAGGAAGAACTTGAACCAGTCGGGGTTCCACTCGGCGAAGACGATGCCCTTGCTGACCATGCCGAACAGGAGCGCACCGACCGCCGAGCCGACGGCGCTGCCGTAGCCGCCGGTGATCAGGCAGCCGCCGATGACGGCCGCGATGATGTAGATCAGCTCGTTGCCGACGCCCTCGCCGGACTGGACGGTGTCGAAGGAGAAGAGCAGGTGCTGGCCGGAGATCCAGGCGCCGAACGCGACGCCCATGTAGAGGCCGATCTTGGTCTTCGCGACGGGGACGCCGACCGCGCGGGCCGCGTCCTGGTTGCCGCCGACCGCGAAGATCCAGTTGCCGGCGCGCGTGCGCAGCAGGATCCAGGAGGCGAGGGCGACCAGGCCCAGCCACCACAGGATGGTGACCTTGAAGTCGACGCCGCCGACCGTGAGGGTCGAGGCGAAGACGGCGCGGGCGCTCGGGAAGCCCTCCATGTCGCCGATCGTCTTGGTGGAGACGGTGCCGTCGATCAGCTTGGTGAAGCCGAGGTTCATGCCGGCCAGCATCAGGTAGGTGCCCAGCGTGACGATGAAGCTGGGCAGCTTGGTGCGGGTGAGCATGAAGCCGTTGAAGGCGCCGATGGCGAGGGTGACCAGGAGCGAGACGCCCGCGCCCACCCAGGTGTTCGCGGTCATCTGGTAGCTGAACATCGAGGAGATCAGCGCGGAGGAGGTCACGAGGACGCCCGCGGAGAGGTCGAACTCGCCGCCGATCATCAGCAGGGCCACGGGTACGGCCATGATGCCGATGGTCGAGGAGGCGTACAGGACCGTGCTGAGGCTGGAGGCGTTCAGGAAGCCGTCGGCGGCGACGGCGAAGAAGGCGAAGACGGCGAGCGCGCCGACGACCGAGCCCAGCTCGGGGCGGGCGAGCAGCTTCCGCAGCGGTGAGGTCCGCAGAAGCCTTTCGTCAGCGGCCTTTTCCGGGGTCGCGCTCATCGGGTGCCCCGCTCGGTGTACTCCGCGAGCGCGCCCGCCTGGTCCTTGGTGACGATCTGCGGGCCGGTGAGGACCGGCTTGCCGCCGCCGAGGACGTCGCCGTTGTACTTGTACAGCCACAGCAGGTCGACGGCCTGGTAGCCCTGGAGGTACGGCTGCTGGTCGACGGCGAAGCCGAGGGTGCCGTCCTTCAGCTCGGCGGCGACCTTGGCGTTGAGGTCGAAGGTGTCGATCTCGGCCTTGCTGCCCGCGTCGTTCTTCGCCTTCACGGCCGTGTCGGCGTAGGGGGCGCCGAGGGTGACGACGGCGTCGACGGACTTGTCCGCCTGGAGCTTGGCCTCGATCGCGGACTGCACGTCGGGCATGTTGGTGCCGTTGACGTAGAGCTTGTGGACCTGTCCGTGGAAGGTCTTGGCCACACCGTCGCAGCGCTGCTCGTGGCCGACGTTGCCCTGCTCGTGCAGGACGCACAGGGCCGACTTCTTGCCGCGCTTGTTCAGCTCCTCGCCGACGGCCTCGCCGGCGACGGTCTCGTCCTGGCCGATGTGGGTGAGCGCGCCGAAGGCCTTGGACTCCTCCGAGCCGGAGTTGACCGTGATGACGGGGATGCCGGCCTTCTCGGCGCGGGCCACGGCGGCCTTCATGGCGTCCGGCTTGGCGAGCGTGACGATGATTCCGTCGACCTTCTTGTCGACGGCCGCGTCCACCAGCTGCGCCTGCTGCTGGGCCTCGTCGTCGTGCGAGTACAGGAAGTCGATGTTGTCCTTGACGGCGGCCTGCTTGGCGCCGCTCTGCACGATGTCCCAGAAGGTGTCGCCGTCTCCCGAGTGGGTGATCATCGCGAAGGTCCAGCGGGGGGTGTTCACCGCGGCCCTTCCCTGGGCGGCGGCGGCCTTGCGGGCGTCCTCCGCCCGCTTGCCGCCCGTGCTGCTGCACCCGGCCAATGACAAGGACGTCACGGAGAGTGCCCCCGCCAGCGCTATGCCTACCCAGGTCCGAAACCGTGCCACGAGGCCGTGCCCTTCTTGCTGTGTCCGTACGTACGCAAGGGGCCGGTGATCACCTCATCGGCCCCGAACTCTCCAGTATCAAACACAGGGAACACTCATGACACACCCCAGGGCTGACATGCCGGTCATATTGTCCGGACATTGCGACGAAGCCGGGCGGCAGCCCGGGACGACCCAGGGCTGCCCAGGACCACTCAGGATCAGGACCACTCAGGACCGTACGAGCAACTGGAAGTCGAAGGAGTAGCGGGTCGGGCGGTAGACGTGGTCGCCGAACTCGACCGCGCGGCCGGTGTCGTCGAAGGTGGTGCGCCGCATGGTGAGCAGCGGGGCGCCCTCCGTCTCGCCGAGCCGCTCGGCCTCGGCGGCGGTGGCCCCGCGGGCCCCGATGGACTGGCGCGCGCTGTGCAGGGTGATCCCGGCGGAGCGCATCAGCCGGTACAGGCCGGTGGCCTCCAGCTGGCCGGTGTCCAGGTCGAGCAGGCCGGGCGGCAGGAAGTTGATCAGGTACGCCATCGGTTCGGCGTGCGCGAGGCGCAGCCGCTCGATGCGGTGGACGTCGCCGCCCTCGGCGACCCCGAGCGCTGCGGCGACCTCGGCGGAGGCCGGGACGACGGCGTTGACCAGGACCTTGGTCGCGGGGCGCTGTCCGGCCGCCTCCAGGTCGTCGTAGAGGCTGCTCAGCTCCAGCGGGCGCTTGACCTGGCTGTGCACGACCTGGGTGCCGACGCCGCGGCGGCGGACCAGGAGGCCCTTGTCCACGAGCGACTGGATCGCCTGGCGGACCGTGGGGCGGGACAGGCCGAGCCGCGCGGCCAGCTCGATCTCGTTGCCCAGCAGACTGCCGGGGGTGAGGCTGCCGTGCTCGATGGCGGCCTCCAGCTGCTGGGAGAGCTGGAAGTACAGCGGCACCGGCGAACTGCGGTCCACGCGCAGATCGAGCGCCACGGTCGGGTCAACGTCTGGTTTGGGCACGGGCTTGAGCGTAGCCGTGTGATTGGTTGACGGGAAGTCGTGAAGTCCGATTGTCCGGACATATGAATTGACAGGGTGGCCGGTCCACCCCCACTTTGTTCCCATGCGCATCGGGGTCATCGGTACGGGCCGCATCGGCACCATTCATGCGAACACGCTGAGCCGTCATCGCGAGGTCGGCTCGCTGATCCTGACGGACGCCGATCCGGCGCGGGCCCAGGCGCTCGCGCACCGGCTCGGCGAGACGGCCGCGCCGGGGGTGGACGAGATCTTCACCTGGGGCGTGGACGCGGTGGTGATCACCACCGCGACGCCCGCGCACGCCGAACTCATCGGCCGGGCCGCCCGTTCGGGCCTGCCGGTCTTCTGTGAGAAGCCGATCGCCCTCGATCTGCCGGGCACGCTGCAGGCGCTGGCCGAGGTGGACGCGGCCGGCACGGTCCTCCAGATGGGCTTCCAGCGGCGCTTCGACGCGGGCTACGCCGGCGCCCGGGAGGCGGTGCGCGCGGGCCGGCTCGGGAGGCTGCACACCGTACGGGCCATGACCTGCGACCAGTCCCCGCCGCCGGCCGAGTGGCTGCCGCTGTCGGGCGGGCTGTTCCGGGACACGCTCATCCACGACTTCGACGTGCTGCGCTGGGTGACGGGACGTGAGGTCGTGGAGGTGTACGCCACCGGGTCGGACGCCGGACCCGCGATGTTCCGCGAGGCCGGCGACGTGGACACCGGCGCGGCCCTGCTCACCCTGGACGACGGCACGCTGGCCACGGCGACGGCGACCCGGCTCAACGGCGCCGGGTACGACGTGCGCATGGAGCTGGCCGGGGAGCGGGACACGGTCGTCGTGGGCCTCGACGACCGGACGCCGCTCGCCTCCACCGAGCCCACCGGGCCGCCGCCCGCGGACAAGCCGTGGACGGGCTTCCTGGAGCGGTTCGGACCCGCCTACGAGGCCGAACTGGCCGCCTTCGTGGCGGTGCTGCACGGCGAGCGGCCCAACCCCTGCGACGGCCGCGAGGCCCTCCAGGCGCTGCGGGTCGCCGAGGCCTGCGAGGTGTCCCGGCGCGAGCGCAGAGCGGTGCGGCTGGCGGAGATCCCGGACCAGCCACGACCGCTGTACGCCTGAACCGCGCGGCTCACCAGCGCACCGGAAGGCTGCGCACCCCCCTCATGAGCAGGCCCGGCAGCCACTCGCCCGAAGAGCCGTCGAGGGCGAGGCCGGGGGCGCGCTCCAGGAGGGTGCCGACGGCGATACGGCCCTCCAGGCGGGCCAGGGGTGCGCCGATACAGAAGTGGATGCCGTGGCCGAATGCGAGGTGGCCGCGGGTGTCGCGGCGGATGTCGAAGCGGTGCGGGTCGGCGTAGCGGTCCGCGTCGCGCTGGGCGGCGGTGAGCCCGACCGCCACGTGGTCGCCCCGCTCGATCACGGTGCCGGCGATCTCCAGGGGCTCGGTGGCGTACCGGAACGTGGCGGTCTCCACCGGGCCCTCGTAGCGCAGCATCTCCTCGACGGCGCCGTCCAAAAGGCCCATGTCGGCGCGCAGCGCGGCGAGTTGCTCGGGGTGCGTGAGCAGGGCGAGGACGCCGTTGCCGATGAGGTTGACGGTGGTCTCGTGGCCGGCGATGAGCAACAGGTAGGCCATGCCGCGCAGTTCCTCGGCGGAGAGCCGGTCGCCGTCCTCGGCGGTGGTGCGGATCAGATCGCTGAGCAGGTCGTCGCTCGGGCCGGAGCACCGCTTGTCCTCGATCAGCTCGGTGAGGTACTCGGCGAGGCGGGCGACCGCGGCGTACTCCGAGTCCGCGCTGCTCGGTGCGACCACCTCGGTGGACACCTTCCGGAACTCCGCGCGGTCCATGTCCGGGACGCCGAGGAGTTCGCAGATGACGGTGATGGGCAGCGGGTAGGCCAGCGACTCGATGAGGTCCGCACGGCCGTGCGGCAGCATCTCGTCCAGCAGGTCGTCGGTGATGCGCTGGATCCGCGGGCGCAACTGCTCCACCCGGCGCATGGTGAACGCGCGGGTGACGAGGGAGCGCAGGCGAGTGTGCTGCGGCGGGTCGGTGGCCAGCAGGTACTTGCCGATCATCTGCTCGTCCAGGAAGGTCACGCCGATCCTGGCGCCGTCCTTGGCCAGCCGGGGGTCGGCGAGGGCCGCGCGCGCCTCCTCGTACCCCACGACCAGCCAGGTCTCGTAGCCGTCGTCGCTGTCCGGCAGCCGGACCCGGTGCACGGGGCCCTGCTCGCGCAGGCGCGCGTACACCGCATGCGGGTCCTCGCGGAAGGCGTCCCCGAACTCGCCCAGATCGACCACGCGTTGCCTGTCCATCGTTCCCCTTCCGGACTCCCCCCGAGGCGCCCACCGGGCATCCCCCGGTACCGGGTCAACGCGCGGGCAACCCGCTTAGTGCCCCTCCTGCGCCTCCTGTCCGTCCTCGTCGAGAAGTCCCGCGTCGTAGGCCAACAGGGCGATCTGCACGCGGTTGTTGAGGCCGAGCTTGGCGAGGACGCGGGAGACGTGGGCTTTGACGGTCGCCACGCTCATGTACAGCTCGGCGGCGATCTGGGCGTTGGCCAGGCCCCGGCCGACGGCGACGGCGACCTCGCGCTCGCGGTCGCCCAGCACCGAAAGCCGGTCGCGCGCGCGTGACTGCCGGGAGTCGGCGGCGGTGCCGGCCGCGTGCCGCATCAACTGGCGGGTGACGGCGGGTGACAGCACCGGTTCTCCGGCCGCGACCCGGCGCACCGCGTCGACGATCTCGGCGGGCGGGGTGTCCTTGAGCACGAACCCGGCGGCACCCGCACGCAGGGCGTGCAGCACCTGTTCGTCGGCGTGGAAGGTGGTGAGCACCACGACCTGCGGGGCGTCCTTGCGGCCGCGCAGCCGCTGCGTGGCCGTCAGCCCGTCAACCGACGGCATGCGGATGTCCATCAGGATCACGTCCGGGCGGGTGCGGTCGACGACCGCCTCGACCTCGCTGCCGTCCGCGGCCTCCCCGACGATCTCGATGCCGTCGGCCCCGCCCAGCATGAGGGACAGGCCGGCCCGCACCAGCGGGTCGTCGTCGACGAGAAGCAGTCTGATCGCAGTCATGGACCTTACGAAATCACGGTTCAGGAGGGGCTCGCCGAAAGAGGGCACGCCCGGCCGTACAGGTGGTCTTGCGGACACGGACACATCGAGCGCAGCCCGTGAGACATATGAGGACGATGCGAAGGAAGCCGAGCGCCACCTGTCGGACGCGGTCGGAGACATGTTGTGTCCAGCCGGCGACAGCCCCTCACTCCCCGCTCCACGGCAGCCACCCCCGCACCTCGAACCCTCCGTCCGCCGTCACCCCGTGCTCCAGGCGTCCGCCGGCCAGCGTGGCGCGTTCGGTCAGGCCGATCAGGCCCTGCCCGGAGCCGGGGACCGGCGGGACCTCGGAGGCGGGCGCGGGGTTGCGGACCGTGATCGTCAGGCCGGTTCCGGGGGCGCCGGTGACGCGGACGGTGACTTCGGTGCCGGGGGCGTGCTTGCGGGCGTTGGTCAGGGCCTCCTGGGTGATGCGGTAGGCGGTGCGGCCGATGGAGGCGGGTACGGCGGCGGGGTCGGCGACACGGTGGTCGAGGGTGACCTTCATGCCGGCCTCGCGGCTCTCGGCGACGAGCGCGTCCAGCGCGGCCAGCGTCGGCTGCGGGCGTCCCCCGGCCGCGTCGTCGTGCTCGCCCGCCCGCAGCACGCCGATGATCTCGCGCAGGTCCTGCAGGGCTTCGTGTGCGCTCTCCCGGATGACCCCGGCGGCCCGCGCGATCTCCTCGCCGGGGGCGTCCGGCCGGAACTCCAGGGCTCCGGCGTGCACGCTGAGCAGGGTGAGCCGGTGGGCGAGCACGTCGTGCATCTCGCGGGCGATGGCCTCGCGGGCGAGCCGCTGCGCCTGATCGGCCCGCAGCTGCGCCTCCGTCTCGGCGCGCCGCGCCCGGTCGCGCAGGCTCACCGTGAGCTGCCGCTTGGAGCGGACGAACATGCCCCAGCCGAGGACCGAGACGGTCAGCAGCTCGGCGAAGGCGACGGCGCCGGCGTACTGCAGCCCGGACTCGGGACGCCACCAGTAGTAGAGCGGGAGCAGCGCGAGGTTGGTTCCGCCGATCCAGCCGACGTACCGGAAGGGCCGGTGAACGGCGAGGGTGAACAGGGCGACGAGGGTGGCCGGGCCCGAGGTGTCGGACAGGAAGCCCACCGGGATCATCACGGCGGCGAGGCCGACCGGCCAGCGGCGGCGCAGCCAGACGGCCTGGACGGACAGGACGCCCAGGATCAGGTCGAGGCCGAGGAGGGGCACCGGGATGTCCGGCTTGTCCAGCAGGCTCCGCGCGGCCAGCAGGTACAGCACCCAGACCAGCAGGTAGCAGCACACGTCCACGGCCCAGTCCCGCGCGGTGCGCCGGGGGTGCCGGCCGGCGGGTCCGGCGTCGGGGTCGGGCTCGTGCAGGACGGCGGAGGGGAACATCCAGCGGTGCACCCCGCCCCCGAGCGCGGCGGCCCGCTGGCTTCTGGCTGGTTTCACGGTCGACCTTCTCTCACGGTCGACAAATCTAGGCAGCCCGGCCGCCCGTGGCCGCCCCGCGCGCGTGATCATCGACCGAAGTCGCGCAGGCATCTACTTTCGGCGGACCCGTGGCCCTTCCTTCGACGTACCGGCGGCTTCTCGGACGCCGGGGTTAACCTCCGGAAAACTCAAGGTACTTGACGGGAAAATCATCAGGTTTGTCATTGACATGCCACTATCTACGCGCGTCATCATGACGGCATGAGAACCCCCCACGCCACGCGTATCGGCGCCGCAGCCGCGCTCCTGTCCGCTCTCCTCGTCGGCGGCACCGTCTCCGCCACCACCGCGGACGCCGCCACCTCGGTCGGCAGCATCTGCTCCACCGACCTGCCCTCGCAGGCCTACGACACCCTGGACCTGATCGACCAGGGCGGCCCCTTCCCCTACTCGCAGGACGGCACGGTCTTCTCGAACCGTGAGCTCGTCCTGCCCTCCGAGTCCTATGGCTACTACCACGAGTACACAGTGATCACCCCGGGCTCCCCGACGCGCGGCGCCCGCCGGATCGTCACCGGTCAGGAGTACCAGGAGGACTACTACACGTCCGACCACTACGCCACGTTCGACCTCATCGACTTCACCTGCTGAGGTCTGACCGACGTCAGTGCCGCCCTTGCGGTGGCGAGGCGGCGGCCCTGGTAGCGGGCCGCCGCCTCTGCGCTCCGCTCTGACGGGCCGTTGCCCTCGTGGTGGAGCGGGGCGGCCCGCGGCCACGAGCGAGGCCGCACCCGCCGCGGACGGCGCGCCCCTGGAGCAGCTCGACGACGGCCCTGTCGACCGAGCCTGCCCGCGCCTGTTCCGCGCGCACCGCGCTCGACGCCGACCGCCGCCTGGCAAGGCACCGGGCGGCGGTCGGTGATTCCCGTGTCGGCCGGTCGTCAGCCCGCGGCCCTGCGGCCCCACGCCGTCCCGGCCAGCACCAGCGCGCCGCCCACGAGGCCGAGGGCGCCGAGCCGTTCGCCGCCGAGCGCGATCCCGGCCGCGGCGGCCCACAGCGGTTCCGTGCCGAGCAGCAGGCTGACCCGGGACGCAGACGTGCGGCGCACGGCCCACATCTGCACGAAGAACGCGAACAGCGTGCACAGCACGGACAGGAACAGCAGCCCCGCCCACTCCCGGACGCCGAACCCGGCCGCGACCGTCCACGGCGCCGGGCCGCCCGACCCCGCCGCGAGCACGGCGAACACGGCGACGGCGGTGCCGAGTTGGACCGTGGTCAGGGGCAGCGCCCCGGCGCCCTGTACGGCTCTGATCCGGGACATCGCGAGGACGTGCAGGGTGCGGGCGAGGGCGGCGAGCAGCATTAGGAGGTCGCCGGGCGAGGGCCGGGTGAAGCCGCCGCCCTGGGTGAGCAGGACGACGCCGAGCACCGACAGGGCCGCCGCGCCGAGGAAGGAGGGCGCGGGCCGGGTGCGGGTGACGGCGGCCTCGGCGAGCGGGGTGAAGATCATGGTGAGGCTGATGATGAGCCCCGCGTTGGTCGCCGACGTGTGCACGACGCCGTACGTCTCCAGCAGGAAGATCCCGCTCAGGATCAGTCCCAGCAGGGCCGCGCCGCGCCACTGGGCACCGGTCAGCGCCCGCAGGGCGGACCGCCCGGCCGTGGCGAGGACGGGGACGACCAGCGCGAACCTGAGCACCAGGACGGCGAGCACCGTGCGGGCGGTGGTGATGTCCTTCGCGGCGAGATAGCTGGCGCCCCAGAACACGGCGACGAGCAGGACCGGCAGGTCGGTGTGCCAGGCGCGGCGGGGCGTTGCGTCCCGCCGCCGGATTACCGTCGTCCGCCCGGCGGGCGGGGCCGGCGGCGTCCGGTGCGTGCGATCGCAAGGCGCCGGAGCGCTCTCGGTGGGGGTGCCCCCTGTGAGGGAGTGCGTGCCGGACGCCGCCGGGCGGACGGGAATCCGGCGGCGGGGCGCGGGTGCGCCGGGTACGGCGATCGACGACATGGGTACGGCTCTCCCGGTCTCCGGAGGGGGTGCGGAGACAACGGCGGCTCGCACGCGGGGCGATCACCGTACCGGCGGCGACGATCTTCGGCCAGGGTTTCCCGCCCGACCGGGGCCTATGGCCTCATTCGGGGAGTTCGTACGACCCGTACTCGGGGCTGCCCGCGAGGTCGTACGTCTGGACGGAGACGCCGGAGCCGGTGACGCGTCCGCCGGTGTGCCGGAACCTGGTGGGCACGGCGCCCTCCGCGAACAGGCGGCGGCCCGTGCCGAGGACGACCGGGAAGGTCAGCAGGTGCAGGGTGTCGATCAGCTGGAGGTCGAGCAGCGAGCGGACCAGGGCGCCGCTGCCGTGGATCTGGAGTTCGCCGTCCGTGCGCTCCTTGAGGGCCGCGACCTCCTTGGCGAGTTCGCCGCTGATCACGGTTGTTCCGGCCCACTGCGGGGCGGTCAGCGTGGAGGAGACGACGTACTTGGGGAGTGCGTTGAGCTTGGCCGCGACCGGGTCGGCCGGGTCGGTCATCTTCGGCCAGTAGGAGGCGAAGATGTCGTAGGTACGGCGGCCGAGCAGGAAGCCGCCCACGCGGCCGAAGACCTCGGTGACGAACCGGCCGAAGTCCTCGTCGCCGTACGGGTAGCTCCAGCCGCCGTGGGTGAAGCCGCCGCTGGGGTCCTCCTGGGGGCCGCCGGGCGCTTGGTAGACGCCGTCGAGGGTGACGAACATGGTGGAGACGAGCTTGCCCATGACGGGTGCCTTCTTCCGGGTGCGGGGTCTGCTGTCATCACCTCAGACCCCGCCGTCACCCTCAACTCATCGGTTCAGCCGGCGTGCGTCGAGAACAGTCCGCCGGTCGGGCCCTGCTTGTCGCCGCCCTGGGCCTTCTTCAGGGCGTTGGCGAGGCTCTCGATGGTGAGCGACTGCAGGATCACCCGGCCGTTGCCCTCCAGGGTGGCCAGGGACAGGCCCTCGCCGCCGAAGACGGCGTTCATGATCCCCTGGCGGTTCAGGCCGCCGACGCGCTGGACGCCGTACTGGATGCCCTCCTCGAAGGCGACGACGCAGCCGGTGTCCACCTCGATGCGCCCGCCGAAGTCCGCCGGGTTGAGGTCGATGAAGTTGCCCGCCCCGGCGATGATCACCGTGCCGTGCCCGGTGAACTTCTCCAGGATGAAGCCCTCGCCGCCGCTCATGCCCGTACGCCCGCCCTGGAAGGCGATGCCGAACTCGACGGTGGACTCGGCGGCCACGAAGGCGTCCTTCTCGGCGAACCACGCGCGTCTGCCGTCCAGTTCCAGGGCGCGCATCTCGCCCGGGAGCACGCCCGCGAAGCCGACCGTGCCCTCGCCGCCCTGGGCGGTGAAGTACTGGAACGCCAGCGACTCGCCGGCCAGCATGCGCTGGCCGACCTGCATGGCGGTGCCCATGGCCTGGCGCAGCATGCCTCCCATGCCGCCGCCACCGCCCCCGCCGCTCTGCTGCTGACCACCGTTGCCGGACGGGCCGGACAGCCGCGTCTCCATGGTCACGTTCGTCGTCTTGAACAGGAACTTCCCCGCCTCGCAGTACACGGTCTGGCCGGGGTGCAGGTTGACGACCGCCATCTGCATGGCGGTGCCGACGATCTCTTGCTGAAGGGTCACGCGACGACAACGCGCGAGGGCGAGCGAAGAGTTCCGGCGCGCCGACATCCGTGTCCGTACGCCGCCAGCGAACGGTCCTTCCGGCCGCTGGGATGGAGCCATGACGACGACATACGCAACGCCCGACGGAACGCACGGACCTCTTGACGGCAAGGTGGCCCTGGTCACCGGAGGCAGCCGGGGCATCGGCGCGGCGACGGCGCTGCGCCTCGCGCGGGCGGGCGCGGACGTGGCCGTGACCTATGTGAACGGCAAGGACGGGGCCGAGGAGGTCGTCCGGGCCGTACAGGCGCTGGGGCGCCGGGCGGTGGCCCTGCGCGCGGACTCCGCCGATGCCCAGGAGGCGGCGGGCGCGGTGGAGCGCGCCGTGGAGGCGCTGGGCGGACTGGACGTGCTGGTGAACAACGCGGGCGTGGGCGTCTTCGCACCGCTGGACGGCCTCGCTCTCGCGGACGTCGACCGGGTGCTGGCGGTCAACGTCCGCGGGGTGTTCCTGGCCTCCCAGGCGGCGGCCGTCCGCATGACCTCCGGGGCCCGGATCATCACCATCGGCACGTGCATGACGCAGCACGTTCCCGGGCCGGGCGGGATCCTGTACACGATGAGCAAGGCGGCCCTCGTGGGGCTGACCAAGGCGCTGGCCAGGGAACTGGGCGAGCGCGGCATCACGGCGAACATCGTCCATCCGGGCCCGACCGACACCGACATGAACCCGGCGGACGGACCGCAGGCCCCGGCCCAGGCGGCGATGACGGCCCTGGGCCGCTACGGCACGGCCGACGAGGTGGCCGCGACGGTGACCTACCTCGCCGGACCGGACGCCGCCTACGTCAGCGGCGCGGAGTTCGTGGTGGACGGAGGTTACGCGGCCTGAAGGAACACGTGGGGCGCGCCGGTGCTGTCCCGGCCGGTGCGCCCCGCGCGCGTGTGAGGGCGCGTCAGCCGCCCAGCTCCTGGTGGCGGGCCGACAGGGCGGCGCCGCCCTGCTCCGTCAGGGAGCCGAACAGGCGCAGGCGGGAGATGCCGCCGTCGGGGAAGATGTCCACCCGCGCGTGCGTGCCGACGGCCGGCTGCGGCAGCACGAAGCGGTGGTCGGTGTCGGGCTGAAGGCGGGTGCGCGGCAGGATCTCCACCCAGTCGCCGTCCTCGCCGTCCTTCACCGAGACCGAGGCCCAGCCCGCGCTGTTGCCCTTCAGGTACGCCGTGTCGATCTCGATCGCGCGGATCTCGCACTGGGCGGCCAGCCGGTAGCGGATCCAGTCGTTGCCCTGGTCGCGGCGGCGGCGCGTCTCCCAGCCGTCGTCCATCTTGCGGGAGCGGCCCGGCTGGATGGTGTTGGTGGCCGGGGAGTAGAAGAGGTTGGAGGCGTCCTCGACCTGGCCGCCGTTCTCCAGCGCCACCACGTCGAAGGTGCCGAGTACGTCCAGCCACTTCGGGTCCGGTACGACCTCGCCGTACACGCGCAGGCGGGCGATGCCGCCGTCGGGGTGCTGGTTGACGCGCAGGTGCGTGAAGCGCTCTTCGACCGAGACGGCGAAACCGTTCGCCGCGTGGCCGCCGACGGCGGTGCGCGGGACGAGGGTCGTCCACTTCACGTCGTCGCCGAGCAGTTCCTCCGGGGAGGGGGAGCCGGGCACCGACGTGGCCTCGACCGACACCGCCTGCGGGTAGTTGCCGCGGAAGTGGGCGGTGTCGACGACGATCCCGCGGATCACACCGGGCGCGCCGAGCCGTACCAGCGCCCAGTCGTGGTCCTCGGCCGTCGGCCAGGGGTGCTCGGCGCAGACACCGCGCCGGCGGCGGGTCTCCCAGCCGTCCATGATCTTGCCCTTGTGCCCGAAGTGCTCGGGGTCGAACTCGGCCCGCTCGGGCACCAGGAGGTTCTCGCGCTGGGCGAAGAACTCGTCGTTGGCGGCGATGACACCGGCGCCGAGCTGCCGGTCGGCGAGGTTGGCGTACTGGGTGAAGGGGAAGTCGGCGGTGCGGTAGTCCGCGTACGGGTCGCCGCCTCCGTAGGGGTTCGCGTCGCCGGTGAAGGTGGGTGTCGCCGTCACGGTGATCAGGGGTTCCTTTCGTGGTCGGCCGCTCGGGTGCGGGGGTCGTCAGGGGCGGGTGAGCAGGGTGCCCTTCGGCTCCGTGAACTCGCCGTCGGCGACGATGCGTTCGCCGCGCAGCCAGGTGGACTTCACGACGCCGTACAGGGTCCGGCCGGCGTACGCGGTGACCCGGTTGCGGTGCTGGAGTGCGGCCGGGTCGACGGTGAAGGTCTCGTCGGGGGCGAGGACGGCGAAGTCGGCGTCGCGGCCGGCCTCGATGGCGCCCTTCTGCCCGAGGCCCACCAGGGCGGCCGTCTGCGTCGACATCCAGCGGACGACGTCCTCCAGGCCGTGGCCGCGCCTGCGGGCCTCGGTCCACACGGCGGACAGGCTGAGCTGGAGGCCGGAGATGCCGCCCCAGGCGGTGGCGAAGTCGTCGGTCTTCAGGTCGGCCGTGGAGGGCGAGTGGTCGGTGACGACACAGTCGATGGTGCCGTCGGCAAGGGCCTCCCAGAGCAGGTCCTGGTTGGCGGCCTCGCGGATGGGCGGGCAGCACTTGAACTCGCTGGCACCGTCCGGGACTTCCTCGGCCGTGAGGGTGAGGTAGTGCGGGCAGGTCTCCACGGTGACGCGGACGCCCTCGGCGCGGGCGGCGCGGATCAGCGGCAGCGCGTCGCTGGAGGACAGGTGCAGGACGTGCACGCGCGCGTTCAGGCGCCGGGCCTGTGCGATCAGGGCCTCGAC
Source organism: Streptomyces sp. NPDC002676 (assembly GCF_053592455.1). Taxonomy (NCBI): domain Bacteria; kingdom Bacillati; phylum Actinomycetota; class Actinomycetes; order Kitasatosporales; family Streptomycetaceae; genus Streptomyces; species Streptomyces sp. NPDC002676. The sequence continues at coordinate 183,658 of NZ_JBSFVT010000005.1, forward strand.
GGCCGTGTCCTCGGCGTCGCGCGGGCGGGAGGCGAGGAAGTCGGCGTACCGGGGGCCGCCGTGCTGCGGGGCGGCGGCCAGGTGGTGCGGGTCCTCGGCGTGCACGATGAGCAGCCCGTCGAAGCCGCTGATCTCCGCCAGGGACCGGGCGAGCCGGTCCTGGTCGAGGTGCGGGAACTCGTCCACGCCGGACGGCGACAGGAACGCCTTGAAGCCGAAGACACCGGCGTCGTGCAGCGGGCGCAGGTCCTTGACGTTGTCGGGCAGGGCGCCGCCCCAGAAGCCGACGTCGATGTGCGCCTTGTCGGCGGCGACACTCTGCTTCACCGTGAGGTTCTCGACCGTGGTGGTCGGCGGCAGGGAGTTGAGCGGCATGTCGATCAGGGTGGTGATGCCGCCGGCCGCCGCCGCGCGCGTGGCGGTCCAGAAGCCCTCCCACTCGGTGCGGCCGGGGTCGTTGACGTGCACGTGGGTGTCGACCAGGCCGGGCAGCAGGACGTGGTCGCCGAAGTCCTCCAGCCGGGCCGTGGCGGGGACCTCGGCGTCGTACGGCAGTACGGCCGTGATCTTCCCCGCGGAGACGGTGACCGTGGCGGCCCGCGTCCCTTCCGGAGTGATGACGCGCGTCGAGCGCAGCACCAGTTCAGCGTCGGACACCCGGACCCCTCTCTCTGCCGCCGTTTTACGCCCAGGAAAACGGGATTTACACCCACGTAACGGAATTCAACGTTCTGTTGAAGGAGTCTTCACTCCCACTCCGGTGCCGTCAAGAGGCCGCCGTCGAGCAGCGCGCCCCGAGTGCCCACTCTGGACGTTTCCACAAGACGGAATTAGAATTCCAGTAGGCAGAACGTAGCTACGCACAAGCAGGGAGTCAACCGACTCCCGGGTAGGCTGCTGCTCTTCCTGTCCGTCCCGAAAGGAACGCGCCGTGCCGACGTCCAGCGCCAGCACCAACGACTCCGCCAAGTCCTCCACCGGCGGCGTCCAGTCCCTGGAGCGCGCCTTCGATCTGCTGGAGCGGATGGCGGACGCGGGCGGCGAGGTCGGCCTGAGCGAGTTGTCCGCGACCAGCGGGCTGCCGCTGCCCACCATCCACCGCCTGATGCGCACGCTGGTCGCCTGCGGCTACGTACGACAGCAGCCGAACCGGCGGTACGCGCTCGGGCCGCGGCTGATCCGCCTCGGCGAGTCCGCCTCCCGGCTGCTCGGCACCTGGGCCCGCCCGTACCTCGCCCAGCTGGTGGAGGTGACCGGCGAGACGGCGAACATGGCGCTGCTGGACGGCGACGAGATCGTGTACGTGGCACAGGTGCCGTCCAAGCACTCGATGCGGATGTTCACGGAGGTCGGGCGCCGGGTGCTGCCGCACTCCACGGGTGTCGGCAAGGCGCTGCTGGCGCACGTGCCCGACGAGGAGGTACGGGCCCTGCTCTCCCGCACGGGCATGCCCGCGGCGACGGAGAAGACCATCACCACGCCGGAGGGGTTCCTGGCGGCACTGGAGGACGTGCGCAGGCTCGGGTACGCCGTCGACGACAACGAGCAGGAGATCGGGGTGCGGTGCCTCGCGGTGTCCGTCCCGGACTCGCCCACGGCCGCGGCCATCTCCATCTCCGGGCCCGCGGGACGGGTCACCGAGGCGGCCACGGACAAGATCGTGCCGGTGCTGCAGCAGGTCGCCGCGGAGCTGTCCCAGGCGCTGGCCAGTTCCGGGGCGTAAGCGTGTTGCCTTTGGGGCGTAAGCCTGTTCTTGCGTTCTCGTTCCTACGTCCTCGGTGACTCGCCGAACAGATCCACCGCCGCCCTCACCTCCCCCAGCCCCCGCCCGAGCGCGCTGACGGAGCCGATCGCGCCCGCGATCAGCAGCAGGGAGCCGCGCAGGCGGGGGATCTCCGGCGTGCCGCCGGCAGCCATGGCCGCCAGGGCGGCGAGTTCGGACTCGGCGATGGCCCGGTCCGGGAATTCCGCGGGCAGCACGGCGAGTTCACGGCGTAACCGGGACACGGCGGTCCGCAGTTCCGCCACTCTCGGGTCCTCGCCACTGCCGGTCACCGGACTCTGCTCCAAGCTCCGCAACACAGCCCTCCCCCAGGCACCTCCTCGTGCGCGGGTCAGTAAACGCCACGCCGTGCGGGAGCGCCACAGCGCGCGCCGAAATTCAGCCCGAGGCAACCGGCCCGCTCGGCCCGCGTCAGGTATGCAGGACGCATGACGGACGAACTGCACGAGGAGGTCGCCGGGCTGCTGCTCGCCGCCGGTGGCGGCAGACGGCTCGGAGGGCGGCCCAAGGCCCTGCTGGAGCACCGGGGGCGACTGCTGGTCGAGCATGCGGTGGGAGTGCTGAGGGCGGCCGGATGCCGGCGGATCCACGTCGTCCTCGGCGCACGGGCCGACGAGGTGCGCAGGCGCGCCGAGCTGTCCGGCTGCGTGCTCGTGGACAACCCCGACTGGGCCGAGGGCATGGGCACCTCCCTGCGCGCCGGGCTCGGCTCGCTCGCGGGGACGGGGGCGCGCGCGGCCCTGGTGAGCCTGGTCGACCAGCCGGGCATCGGGGCCGAGGCGGTGGCGCGGGTGCTCGGCGCGTACAAGGACGAGGGCTCGCTGGTCTCGGCCGCCTACGACGGCGTGCGCGGGCATCCGGTCCTCTTCGGCGCGGCCCACTGGCCGGGTATCGCGGCGACCGCGACCGGCGACCGCGGGGCGCGCGCCTATCTGCAGGAGCACGCGGCGTCGATCCGGCTCGTGGAGTGCGCGGACGTGGCCGAGCCGTACGACATCGACACCGAGGCCGACCTGAGCCACCTTGAGTCCTGAACCACCTTGAGTGAAGGGGGTGGCACCGAGCGCCACCTTGCCTCGACCCAGAGAATCTCGACATCAACAAACCATTGAAGTTCCACAATGAGGAAACTACTATCCACTTTCAGAAGCGCCTGCCCTCCCCCACTCTCGGCTTCGCTCGAGCGGGGGGACCCCCATCGTCGGCGCTGTTCGCCCCGTTCGTGCCAGTTGGCACTTAGTGCCACCGCTGAAGGAAGTGACAGCTCATGTCCGCACCAGCGCCGTCCCCGCTGGCCATCGTCGACGCCGAGCCCCTGCCCCGGCAGGAGGAGGTCCTCACCGACGCGGCGCTCGCCTTCGTGGCCGAGCTGCACCGGCGGTTCACACCGCGCCGCAACGACCTCCTCGCCCGCCGCGCCGAGCGCCGCGCCGAGATCGCCCGCACCTCCACGCTCGACTTCCTCCCGGAGACGGCCGCCGTCCGCGCGGACGACTCCTGGAAGGTCGCCCCGGCCCCGGCCGCGCTGAACGACCGGCGCGTCGAGATCACCGGCCCCACCGACCGCAAGATGACGATCAACGCGCTCAACTCGGGCGCGAAGGTCTGGCTCGCCGACTTCGAGGACGCCTCAGCGCCCACCTGGGAGAACGTGGTCCTCGGCCAGGTCAACCTGATCGACGCCTACACCCGGAACATCGACTTCACCGACCCCAGGTCCGGCAAGTCGTACGCCCTCAAGGCGAACGAGGACCTCGCCACCGTCGTCATGCGCCCGCGCGGCTGGCACCTGGACGAGCGGCACCTCGTCGACGCCGACGGCCATGCCGTTCCGGGCGCCTTCGTCGACTTCGGCCTGTACTTCTTCCACAACGCCCAGCGCCTGCTGGACCTCGGCAAGGGCCCGTACTTCTACCTGCCGAAGACCGAGTCGCACCTCGAAGCGCGGCTGTGGAACGACGTGTTCGTCTTCGCACAGGACTACGTCGGCATCCCGCAGGGCACCATCCGTGCCACCGTCCTCATCGAGACGATCACCGCCGCGTACGAGATGGAGGAGATCCTCTACGAACTCCGCGACCACGCCTCGGGGTTGAACGCGGGACGCTGGGACTACCTGTTCTCCATCGTGAAGAACTTCCGTGACGGCGGCCCGAAGTTCGTCCTGCCGGACCGCAACGCCGTGACGATGACCGCCCCGTTCATGCGGGCCTACACCGAACTCCTCGTGCGCACCTGCCACAAGCGCGGCGCGCACGCGATCGGCGGCATGGCGGCGTTCATCCCCTCCCGCAAGGACGCCGAGGTCAACAAGGTCGCCTTCGAGAAGGTCCGCGCCGACAAGGACCGCGAGGCGAACGACGGTTTCGACGGCTCCTGGGTCGCCCACCCCGACCTGGTGCCGATCGCCATGGAGTCCTTCGACCGGGTCCTCGGCGACAGGCCGAACCAGAAGGACCGGCTGCGCGAGGACGTCCACGTGGCGGCGGCCGACCTCATCGCGATCGACTCCCTCGCCGCGAAGCCGACGTACACCGGACTTGTCAACGCCGTCCAGGTCGGCATCCGTTACATCGAGGCCTGGCTGCGCGGGCTCGGCGCGGTCGCCATCTTCAACCTGATGGAGGACGCGGCGACCGCCGAGATCTCCCGCTCGCAGATCTGGCAGTGGATCAACGCGGGCGTCGAGTTCGAGAACGGCGAAAAGGCCACCCCGGAGCTGGCCCGCAAGGTCGCCGCCGAGGAACTGGACGCCATCCGCAAGGAGATCGGCGAGGAGGCCTTCGCGGCCGGGCACTGGCAGGAGGCACACGACCTGCTGCTCCAGGTGTCCCTGGACGAAGACTACGCCGACTTCCTCACCCTGCCGGCGTACCGGCAGCTCAAGGGCTGACGCTCACGCAATCGCGGCCCCGGGGACTCCCCCGGGGCCGTTACGCGCTCAGCCCAGGTGCGCGGACCAGTCCTGTTCCGCCGCGGGCTTGCCGTGCAGGTCGGGGACGCGCTTGAGCCAGTCCGGGCGGCCCGCCTGCGTCTTCGCCGCGCGGGCGGCCTCCTCGGCCGCGAGCTGCTGCCGGCTCGGGAAGTCGGTGGGCAGCCACTCGGCGGAGAGCCGTACACGCGCGAGGAGGTAGTCGACGTAGGCCGCGCGGACGTCGTCGGGGGTTGCGAACCCGGCGTCCTCGGCGAGCCAGGGGTCCGGGACCTCGGCGACGATCCCGCGCAGCAGTTCCTCGGTCACCCGGGGGGCCAGTTCGGCGTCGGCGGCGCGGACGTCGGGGCCGTAGTGGCCGAGGGCGTGGTGCCGGAAGTCGTACTTCTTGCCCGGGGTCCTGGTGTCCCAGCGGTGGTGGAAGACCAGGGCGGCGCCGTGGTCGATGAGCCACAGGCGCGGCGGGACGGTGCCGAGCGTCGGCCAGACCATCAGGTTGGAACTGTGCACCGTACGGTCCACGTTGACGGTCAGCGCGTCCAGCCAGACGATCCGGCCGGCCTCCAGCGGGTCCACGGGGAAGGTCTTCGCCAGCTCCGGGGTGAAGTCCCGCGCGCCCGGCAGATAGTCCATGCCGAGGTTGACGCCCGCGCTGGCGCCGTGCAGGTCGCGCACCTCCTGGTGCGGCTCCTCGGCGGCGATCGCCGGGTCGAAGTGGACGAGGACCAGTTCCGGGAAGCGCAGGCCGAGCGCACGCGCCAGCTCGCCGACGATCACCTCGGCGACCAGCGCCTTGTGGCCCTGCGCGGAGCCGGTGAACTTCACGACGTACGTGCCCAGGTCGTCGGCCTCGACGACGCCGGGGACGGAGCCGCCCGAGCGCAGGGGTTCGACGTAGCGGGTTGCGGTGACTTCAGTCAGCATTTGTGAGCATAGTAACCGGGGGTGACGGACCGGGCGGGGTGGTCAGTAGTGGCTGTTCATGGCGGCCCGCACCTCGCTGAGCGTGGCATCAGCCACGGCCCTGGCCCGCTCGTTCCCTTCGCGCAGCACCTCGCGGACGTGGGCGCGGTCCTGCGCGTACTCGGCCCGGCGGGCCCTGATCGGGGCCAGGTACTCGTTGACCGCCTCGGTCGCGGTCGTCTTCAGCGCGGCGGCTCCCGCGGAGCCGATGTCGGCGGCCACCTCCTCGGGGGTCCGGTTCTGGCACAGGGCCGCCAGCAGCAGGAGCGAGGACACCTCGGGGCGCGTGGCCGGGTCATAGGTGATGTGGCGCTCGGAGTCGGTCCTGGCCCCCTTGAGCAGGCGGGCGGTCTCGTCGGCGTCGGCGGCCAGGGTGATGGCGTTACGGCGGCTCTTGCTCATCTTGGTGCCGTCCGTGCCGAGCAGCAGGGGTGCGCTCGACAGCAGGGCGTCGGGCTCGGGGAACACGGCGGTCCCGTTGCCGTAGCGGTCGTTGAAGCGGCGGGCGACGGTGCGGGTGAGTTCGAGGTGCGGGAGCTGGTCCTGGCCGACCGGGACCAGGTTGCCCTTGCAGAAGAGGATGTCGGCGGCCTGGTGGACGGGGTAGGTGAACATCAGGCCGCTCACGGCGGACTGGCGCGAGTGGGCGATCTCGTCCTTGACCGTGGGGTTGCGGTTCAGCTCGGCGACGGAGACGAGGCTGAGGAAGGGCAGCATCAGCTGGTTGAGGGCGGGGACGGCGCTGTGCGTGAAGATCGTGCTGCGGGCCGGGTCCACGCCGACGGCGAGGTAGTCCAGCACCAGCTCCTCGACGTGGCCGGTCAGGTCGTCCGCCACATCGCGGTCGGTCAGGACCTGGTAGTCCGCGATGATCACGAACATCTCCACGCCGAGGTCCTGAAGACGGACCCGGTTGTGCAGCGTGCCGAAGTAGTGGCCGAGGTGCAGGCGGCCGGTGGGGCGGTCGCCGGTCAGCACGCGGAACTGTGCCGGGTCCTTGACGATCAGCTCTTCCAACTGGGCGGTGGTGTTCACGACGTCTCCTGGTGGGTCGGGTCGGTCTCGCCGTGCGGAGGACACGAGCCCTGGTCCAGGGAACGCAAAAAGGGCCGTCCATCCGAACGGCCCGGGCGCGCATGAGGTCATGCGGGAGAGGTGGCCGCTCCTAAGCGGAGCGCCACCAGCTCAGACATGACGAAAGATGCATGGGCGAAGCATAGCGTCCACCGGCACGCCGTCGGCCTGGATTCCACTGTCCGGTGGCGGCGCCCGGCTGCCAGGATGGTCCCGCAGGGGAGGACGAACACCGGGGGGCGCGGAATGCGTGGTGGCAGGGTCGCGGTCGTGGGCGGGAGCATCGCCGGATGCGCGGCGGCGCTCGCGCTGGCGCGGGGCGGGGCCGAGGGGATCACGGTGTACGAGCGTGCGTCGCACCGCCTGGCCGACCGCGGGGTCGGGCTCGCCGTGCACGACGCCCGCTACGCGGAACTGGAGGCGGCCGGCCGGCTCGACGCCTCGATGCCGTGGGTGGGACTCGTCCGCCGCCGCTGGTACGTCCGGGACGGCAGGGCGGCGCACGGCCCGCTCGGCCCGCTCGGCCCGCTCGGCCCGCTCGGGCGCGAGATCGGCGTGATGCCCTTCCCGTTCCGCACCTACAACTGGGGCCCGCTCTGGGACGCGCTGCGCGGCCGGGTGCCCGAGGCGGCGGACTTCCGGACCGGCTCGGCGGTGGAGGCGGTCGAGGTGACAGCCCGGGGCGCCGAGGTGCACGCGGACGGGCGCAGCGAGCAGTACGACGTGGTGATCGGCGCGGACGGCTACCGCTCTACGGTGCGCGCGGCCGTGTACGCCGACGTCCGCCCCCGGTACGCCGGATACCTGGCCTGGCGCGGCGCCTATCCGTCGGAGCGGCTGCGCGACCCGGAGCTGTGGGCCGAGGACGAGTGCGTGTACGTCGTCTTCGAGGGCGGCCATCTCATCGTGTACCGCATCCCGGACCCGGCCACCGGCGGCCACCGGGTCAACTGGGTGCTGTACACGGCCCCGCCGTCGGGTCTCGACCAGGGCCTGGAGACACCCACGAGCCTGCCCCCGGGCACGGCGGGCGACGGACTGCGCGCCCATCTGGCGTACGTCGCGGCCGAGTTGCTGCCGCCCTACTGGGGCGACCTGGTGCGGGCGACGACGCACGAGGAGCTGTTCCTCCAGCCGATGTACGACTTCTCGGCGCCGCGTTACACGGTGGGCCGTGCGCTCCTCATGGGCGACGCGGCCACGGTCGCCCGCCCGCACACCGGCGCCGGCGCCGTCAAGGCGCTCCAGGACGCCACGGTCCTGGAGTCGGCCATGACGTCGGCGGCCACCTGGTCCGACGCCCTGGCCGCGTACGACACCGACCGCACGCCCTCCGGCCGGGTCCTGGTCGACCTGGGGCGGCGGCTCGGCCGGGCCCTGGTCCAGGAGACCCCCAACTGGCGGACGCTCGACCAGACGGGCCTGGAGACCTGGTGGAAGCAGGCGGACGGGACGGGGGCGTTCGGCGGGCGGGAGCTGCGGCGCGGGGATCGCGGGGATTAGGTCCTGTCGTCAAATTCCCGTCGTCCGCCCGGAGGGCGGGCCGCGCGGCGTCTGGTGCGCCCGATCGCAAGGCGCCGGAGCGGCCTCGATGGGGGTCCCCCCGCGCGAGCGTGTTCGAGCGTGGGGGAGGAGTCACGTGGGCGCTCCGGCAACGCGGCGAGCGGGCGTGCCAGGCGTCGCGGGGCAGGCGGGAATTTGCCGACAGGGCCTAGGTCCCGCTTCCTGCCAGCGGGTTCGGCAGGGGCAGATAGCGGGCGTCCGCGCCGTCCGCGCCGGTCCAGCGCAGCAGCAGGTTGGTCTTGCCGGGCAGGGTCGGCGAGGCGAGCAGCGCGGGGACCTCGGGCAGGTCGTGCCGGGCGAGTTCGCGGCGGGCGGCGGGCCAGGGGTCGAGGCCGGGGTGGTGTTCGGCGAGGGCGGCGGCGATCTCGGTGAGGTGGTTGACGACCAGGCAGTACACCAGTCGCTCCCAGCCCGCCGCGCGGGACACGTCCGGCAGCAGCTTGGCGCCCTCGGCGTCCCGGAAGAGCGCCTGCACGGGCGTGCCGGCCGCGTCCACGGCGACGAGTGTGTTCTGCAGGTGCGCCTCCAGGACGACGCCGTGCTCGGCGAAGGCCGTGAGGGTGGGCGGCACGACCTGGCGCAGGTACGCCTCCCACCAGGCCTCCGGGTCCGCCGCGGCGGCCAGCGGGCTGCCGTCGAAGCCCTCGGCGAGCCCGGCGGCGAGCAGCGGGGTGGCGCCGGGCAGCAAGTGGTCGCGCAGGCCGTCACGGACGAGGACGGCCAGCTCCTCGAAGGCGAAGGCCGCGGTGCGGTAGCCGTGGTCGCTCAGCCAGGCCGCGGGCCGGCCCATCGCGGCGAAGGCCTGCGTGGCCGCCGTATCGGTGCGGCGCAGTTTCAGCAGGTCGTGGCGCCACAGTCGGCGTATGTCGTTGGTGATGCGGACATCCAGGCTGAACTTCAGGAACAGGTCGCGCCCGGGCTCGTACACGGTGCGGACGGCCGCCGTCGGCCAGGCGGCGAAAGGCGTGGTGCCGAGCCGGACCAGCCGGCCGTCGGCGAAGGCGGGGGCGAGCTCACGGGCGACGAGGCCGAGCTGCCAGGGGTGGGCGGGCAGCAGCCGGTAGCCGGGCGGAGCGGTGCCGAGGGCGTCGAGGGCGCTCGTGTCGCCCTCCTCGGCCACCTGGTCCTCGCGGACGCCGAGCAGCACCAGCGGGAAGCGGGCGTGGGCCTCGGGGGCGTACGGCAGCCAGGACGCGGCCGGGCCGCCGCCGCGCGCCTTCGGGGCCGGGTGACAGGGGTGGCCGGTGATCAGCGACTGCTCGGAGCGCAGGTACGGGTCCTCGGGCGGGGTCGCCGTCGAGCGCGCGCAGAGCAGGGCCGCCACCGCCTCCCGGCTGTCGACCATCTCCGCCGGCAGGTCGCCGCCGGACAGCCCGGTGTGCCGGCGCAGCTCCTCGGTGACGAGTTTCACCAGCTCGGGGTGGCCGAGCCGGTGCCAGGCCCCGGCCGTGCGCACCTCGGGGTCGGCGGGCCGCCGGCCGTCCCGTACGCGCAGCAGCCGCCCGCCGCCCGGGAGCCGGTAGACGCGCCGGTCCCCCGAGTCCGGCAACGGCTCGGCGAGCTCCCGCAGCAGACAGTTGAGCAGGGGGGCAGCCGCGTACGCGTCGGCACGCAGGCCGACGGTGTCGGCAGGGGGCTTGAGGTCCACGCGTTCCATTCGTTCTTTCGTCCGGGACCGGCCGCGGCCGTCCCCTGCTCGCTGGGCCGGGGAGCCGGTCGTGACCAGCATCTCTGTCGTACGTGACAATCCTGCCTTGAGCTGTGCGTACCCAAGGAGCCGACCGTGTCCCGTCCCCCCACCGCCGAGACGAGGATCGCCGAGGAGCTGGCCGTCGTCCGGCCCGCCCTGCTGTCCCGGTACGCGGCGGAGCTGCCCGGCGCCCGGGCGGCCGTGCTGAGCCGCCTGTGGCGGGCGCTCGCGCACGAGCCGCTGCCGTGGATCACGGGCAGGGTGCGGGGGGCGTACGGCCTGGCCCTGCGGCTGGCCGACGGCCGCACGCTGCACGGTCCGCACGCGGACCCGTACGCGACGAGCGCCTACGTGAGCGCCGTGCGTCTCGGCCAGGAGCACTACGACGATCCGGCGCGGCTGATGACCGGCCTCGCGGTGCCGCACGCGGCGGACTTCGCTGCCGAACTGGCCCAAAGCGTGGCCTCGTTGGCGCTGTCGCGGGCCGGCGCGGATCACCCGAAGGAGTGGCCCGGGCAGGACTGGGAGTGGGAGCAGCGGGTGGTGGACGGCCACCCCTTCCACCCCAACTGCCGTTCCCGGCCCGGCTTCTCGGTGGCCGACCAGCTGGCGTACGGCCCCGAACACGGCCCGGCGGTGGAGCTGAGGACCGTAGCGGTGTCGGCCGCCGAGTGCCTCCTGGCCGGGGAGTGGCCCGAGGAACTGCGGGACGGGGAACGCCTGTTGCTGCCGGTGCACCCGTGGCAGGCGGCGCATGTGCTGAAGCGGTCGTCCGGCCCCTGGCGCACCGCGCACCCGCTCATGTCCCTGCGCACCCTGGCCCTGCCCGACGGTCCGCACGTCAAGACGGCTCTGAGTGCGCGGCTGACCTCCTCGGTGCGGGACATCTCCTCGTACTCGATCGAGACGGCGGCGACCCTGTCGTCCTTCGCGACAGACCTGGCCACCCGCACCGACGGCCTGCTGCACATCACCCGCACCCTGGGCGCGGCCACCGCCCACTCCCCCGATCTGGCGGCCGTACTGCGCGAGTCCCCCGAGGCGTACGCGGGTCCGGGCGAGCGGGTGGTGCCGGTGGCCGCGCTGGCTACGACGCGGCTGCCCGACTCCCCCGCCTGGCTGGCCGCCTTCACCCGCCTCGCCCTCACGGTCGGTCTAGGGCTGCTGGACCTCGGGGTGGCCCTGGAGGCCCACGGCCAGAACCTCCTGGTGATCCTCTCGGCCGACCACACCCCCGTCCGCCTCGTCTACCGCGACCTCGCCGACCTCCGCATCAGCCCGGCCCGCCTCACCCGCCACGGCATCGCCCCACCCGCCCTGACCGGCCGCCTGATCACGGACGACGAAACGACCCTGCGCCGCAAGCTGTTCGGCTCCCTGGTGGCGGGGGCGCTGGCCGGTACGGCGGGTTCTGGCGCGGCCCTGGGGGCGGCGCTGGCGGCGGCCGTAGCGGAGTTGCCGGACACGGCGGACCTGCGGGCGCTGCGCGAAGGACCCATCCCCGCAAAGGCGTTGACGCTGATGCGTCTGTCGCCGGGGCTCCGGGGAGACATCTGGACCGGCCTGCCCAACCCGTTCACCCCACTGAACTGATTTCGCGTCATATCCTTGCAGGAAACAAGCGTTGGCCTCCCAATCCTCGAGAGCAGCAGATGACTGACGCCGACAGCAGTGACGGACTGATGACGCCGATCCGCCCCGAACAGCTGGAGCCGGGGGCGGTGATCGCGCAGTCGCTGGACAACCAGTGGGTTCCGGCACAGCTCACGAAGGACATGATCGAACGGGGCCGCTCCCTGGAGCAGGTCGCCGAGCAGCGCGTCCAGGAGGTGCGGGCCGAGTACTTCCGCAGTCTCATCAACGCGAGCCAGGTCGTGATCAATCGCGCCTTCTTCTACAACAACGACGCGATCAACTGCGATCTCGTGGAGGCCGGGAAGGCGCGCACGGCGCACCAGAGGCTCCTGGCCTCGGGGGCGATCGTCCCCTTCCTGCTCAACGAGCGGCATCCTGCCGAAGAGCCGCCCGCCTATCTCCACCAGCGGCATGCAGGTTTCACGGCGTGGCAGGAGACGCTGGCGGGCCTGCCGGCCGCCGACCGGGTGCGCTGCGTGCGCATGTCCTGGGACGGCGCGCCGGGCGACCAGGAGAACCGTGAGCGCACCCGGATGCGGTTGTTCCAGCCGTTCGCCGAGAAGGTCCAGGGGCTCACGGCCAAGGACATCGACATCCTGGCCGCCCAGGTCGGAGTGGCCCAGGAGGACGCCGACCGGTTCGGGCGGCGGCTGGGCGAGGTGGTCGGTTTCAGCAACGACCTGAGCGTGCGCAGACAGCCGGTCGTGCGCAACAGCCTGTACGAGGAGTTCGTGTCCGAGCCGGGGACGAACGTCGCCGAGGGCCGTTACGACCGCGACAAGCCCTTCGCCGCGGAGATAAAGCAGCTTCTGGATCTGATCTACAACGTCAACCTGGCCGACGCGCTCGGGCGTTACCCGCTCACCCCGGTCGGCAGCCTGCGGCGCGTGGTGCTCCAGGAGGCCCGCGAGGCCAGGGCCACCACGGGCTTCGTCGAGGACCCGGAGCAGTTGCTGACCTTCCTGCGGCGGCAGGCCTTCGCGACCGTGCAGGACCATCTGACACCGTCGGCGGTGAACGCCCTGACGCTCGAGGACATCTGGCGGCTGCGGCAGAGCCACGCCTGGAACGCGTACATCCGGGCGTTCGGCGAACTGACCGCCGCCCCGGAGGCGTTCGGCGAATCGGTCGGGCGGGTCTTCGACCGCTATGTGCAGCTCAACTCCGAGATCCTCGCGCTGGCCCGGGAGCGCAGGCACGCCCGGCCGAACGTGTGGCGTCCGGTCGTGGAGGTCGTCGTCACGGTGGGCGCGGCCGTCTTCACGGCCGTCAGCGGCAACGGCCTGTGGGAGGTGGCGGGCTCGGTCCTGCCGCTCACCGTGAGCGGCTCGCTGACCGGTTCGGTGCAGCTGGTGCTGCGCAACCTGACCGCCGGGCAGCGGGAACAGCGGTTCGCCCGCGAGATAGCCACCGTGCGGCTGGCCGGTGAACGAGAATGGTCGCAGTTCCACGACCTGGTGCGCCGCCTGCCCAACTACCGGGACACGACCGGCCCCGCCCCGACGGGCACGGCCGCGGCGACCACCCAGGACAACGAAGTCCTGCCTGAATACTGAAGCCCGGACCGCTGAAGCCCCGGACACTGGAGCACGGAGTACGCCCTTGCCCTTCCTGCCGAGCGCCCCATGAACCGGTACGACGCCCTGCGCCGGGACGTTCCCGAGTGGTTCCGCGACGACGGTCCGGGGGAGATCGAGATCCTGACGGATCCGGCCCTGGTCCGCGCCGCCAGACGCCGGGTGACCGCCGCGCAACCGCCGGGCCGCCGTGGCCCGTTCGGCGCCCTGTGGGCACGGTTGCGGGCGGCGGTACGGCCCGTTCCGGCCGGTGTGGTGTCGGCCAACCGCTACCTGTGGTACCTGCGTGATCCGGTGCGCTTCCCCGACGGCCGGCTGGGCTTGTACGACCGCGTCCTGCCGCCCCCGGACTCCTCTCCCGGGGTGGTGGTCCTGCCGCTGCTCGGCCCCGAGGGGAAGGTCGTACTGATCGAGCACTACCGGCACGCCACCCGCAGCCGGCACTGGGAGGCGGTGCGCGGCTTCGGTGATCCGGGGGCCACGGCGAAGGAGAACGTGGCGCGGGAACTGAAGGAGGAGATCAGCGCGAGCCCGGCCGAGGTGATCGCCCTCGGTGAAGTCCACCCCGACACCGGCCTGCTGGGCCACAAGGTCCAGCTCTACGCCGCCCGCGTGGACGGCGTCGGCGAGCTGGAGGCGGGCGAGGCGATCACGCGGGCGGTCACCGTGGCGCCCACCGAGGCGGAGAAGATGGTGGCCGACGGGCGCATCACCGACGGCTTCACGATCGCCGTGCTGTACCGGGCCCGGCTGGCAGGCCTGTTCTGACGGTACGGCGCCTGGCACGGTGGCGGTGCCTGTCGTTCCGGTTGCGGTCGCCTGCCGTTTTGGCACCCGGCGCATGTGGTCAATAGGATCCGCCGATGATCAGAAGACAACGGCTGGCGGCGGGCGTGTGTGCGCTGCTCGCCGCCCTGACGGCCGGGATCGCGGTCCCCGCCCCGGCCCTGGCCGACGAGACGGGGCAGCCCGCTCCCAAGGTCGAACTCGTGCTGGACGTCAGCGGCTCCATGCGTACGCGGGACATCGACGGCGGCTCCCGGATGGCCGCGGCGAAGCAGGCGTTCAACGAGGTGCTCGACGCGACCCCCGAGGAGGTTCAGCTCGGCATCCGGACCCTGGGCGCCAACTACCGTGGCAACGACCGCCGGACGGGCTGCAAGGACACCGCACAGCTCTACCCGGTCGGCCCGCTGAACCGGACCGACGCGAAGACGGCGGTCGCCACGCTGGCGCCGACCGGCTGGACGCCGATCGGGCCGGCGCTGGAGAAGGCCGCGCAGGACCTCGACGTCAGCGGCAGAGACGGCGGCACCCGCCGTATCGTCCTGATCAGCGACGGCGAGGACACCTGCCAGCCGCTGGACCCCTGCGAGGTGGCCCGTGAGATAGCCGCCAAGGGCATCGGGCTGACCATCGACACGCTCGGCCTGGTGCCGGACGCCAAGACCCGCGCCCAGCTCAGCTGCATCGCCGACGCGACCGGCGGCACCTACACCGACGTGCGGCACAAGGAAGAACTGAGCGACCGGGTCGGCCAGTTGGTGGACCGGGCCGCCGATCCGGTGGTGACGCCGGTGGCCACCGAGGGCACGGGCCAGTGCGCCGACGCGCCCGCGCTGAAGTCCGGGCTGTACACCGACCGCGAGGACTTCGGGCAGCAGCGCTGGTACAAGGTGGACGTCAACCCCGGCCAGGAGCTGCGCGCCTCGGTCAGCGTGGCGGACGACCGGGCCGTGAACCCGAACTACGGCGTGCTGCTGCGCGCGGTGACCATGCACGGCCGCGAGGTCGTGCGCGGCGAGGCCGCGGGCACCGGCCGCACCGACGTCATCTCCACGGGCCTGCGCTACCCGCGCCCCGACAACGACGACGACAACGCCACCGCCGAGACGGTGTGCCTCCAGGTCACCAACTCCTTCACGCCGGCCGCCGGTGTGAAGACGTCCCCGGGTCTGCCGCTGGAGCTGACCGTCGACGTGGTGGACGGCCCGGACAAGGCGAGCGACGTGGCCGCCTTCGGTCTCGGACGCGGCTGGTGGCTGCTCGGCGCGCTGGTGCTGGCCGGCTTCCTGGCCGGTCTGCTGTGGGGCTGGGTGTCGCGCTGGCGGGTTGCCGTCTGGAGGACGAACTGATGCGTATCACACGTGTGTTGGGCGCCACGCTGCTGGCGCTCGGACTGGCCGCCGGACCGGCCGCCGCCGACTCCTCGCCCTCCCCCAGCGCCTCGTCCGACGACCAGGCGCCCACCCAGGCGGGCACCTCGTTCCGTACGGCGACGGAGATCGAGCAGGGCCGGCAGGCCTCCGCGTCCGCCTCGACCGGTGACTACCTGTACTGGTCGTTCCCGGCGGACTCCGGCCAGCGGCCCACCGTCAAGGCGATGGTGAAGCTCCCCACGACGCACGGGGCCGAGACCTGGCAGATCGACGTGTACGACGGGCTGCGGCGCCGCCAGTCCTGCCAGTACGGCGCGGCGACGCGCACCGCCGCGCAGGGAGCGACCTCGGTCGAGCTGGCCTGTGTGCTGCGCACGGTGCGCGCCTGGTCGGAGCCGTGGGCCAACGACCCGCTGCCGGGCACGTACTACCTCCGGCTGACGGTGGCGAACCTCGGACCCACCGACCTCGGCCAGCCGGTGAGCGCGCACGTCCGCGTCGACTCCAAGGACATCGGGGGCGCCGCTGCGGTGGACGGCTCGCTGGCCAAGCCGCTCGTTCCCGGAATCGCCGTCAAGTCCGAGGAGAACAAGGACGGTTCCAAGGCGGCCGTGCTGTCCAGCTTCGGCTCGGACGACGGCTGGTCCTCCGGTTGGTGGACCGACCGCTGGGTGTGGACCGCGGTCGGCGGCATGCTCGCCGCGCTCGCCGGCATCGGCGGCTACGCGCTGACGCGGGGCTCGGGGCGGCCGTCCCAGGTGCCGCCCGGCGTCTGAGGCGACGTGAGCGAAGGCCCGCCTTTCGGCGGGCCTTCCGTTTTTCCCGACCGCCCGCCACTACTCGGTCGACCGAAAAGGCGGAGTCCGGACTGCGGCCCGTTTTCACGACTCCCGCAGGCCTTTGGCCAGCGCGCCGTCCCCGGTCACCGTCACCCGCCCGGCCCGGACGGCGTCGGTCAGTCCCAACTCGCCCCGCGCCACGGCCTCGCACGTCGCCGCGTCCATCACCAGCCGTGCGTCCGCCTCGCCGGGCGCGGGCCCGTCGCCGTACACCGGCCCCTCCTGGGCGCCGACCCGCAGATGGAACTCGCCCTCCTCCAGCTGGACTTCGACCAGCCCTTCGCCCTCCAGGGCTCGCAACAACGGCAGGGCGAACCAGTGGGCGCGCACCGCGTCGGTCGGCCGCCGCTCCGCCAGCTCCGCCGCGCCCCACGTTCCCAGCGCTTGCAGCACGGGCAGCAACTCACGCCCTCGTTCGGTGAGTTCGTAGACGTACGCGGCGCCCGGCGGAGGCAGACGGCGCCTCGTGGTGAGCCCGTCGCGCTCCATGTCCTTCAGCCGGGAGGCGAGTACGTCCGTGCTGACGCCGGGCAGGTCCGCGTGCAGGTCCGTGTAGCGGCGGGGGCCGGCCAGCAGCTCCCGGACGATCAGCAGGGTCCAGCGGTCGCCGACGAGGTCGAGGGCGCGGGCTGCGGAGCAGTACTGGTCGTAGCTTCGGCGTGGTGACATGCGACGCAGTCTAGACGGGTTGTTGGACTTTCCAAGCTCCTACTTGGTAAAACCAAGCAACACGAGTTCCCGGAGGGACGCATGGAGTTCCGGCAGTCGAACAAGCTCAGCGAGGTCTGTTACGAGATCCGCGGCCCGGTGATCGAACACGCCAACGCGCTGGAGGAGGCAGGCCACAGCGTGCTGCGCCTGAACACCGGCAATCCCGCGCTGTTCGGCTTCGAGGCACCGGAGGAGATCCTCCAGGACATGATCCGGATGCTGCCGCAGGCTCACGGCTACACGGACTCGCGCGGCGTGCTGTCCGCCCGCCGGGCGGTCGCCCAGCGCTACCAGAACCTCGGCCTGGACGTCGGCGTGGACGACGTGTTCCTCGGCAACGGCGTCTCGGAGCTGGTCTCCATGGCCGTACAGGCGCTGGTCGAGGACGGTGACGAAATCCTCATCCCCGCACCGGACTTCCCTCTCTGGACGGCGGTCACGACCCTGGCGGGCGGCAAGGCGGTCCACTACCTCTGCGACGAACAGGC
The DNA here is from genome assembly GCF_053592455.1 of Streptomyces sp. NPDC002676. Lineage (NCBI taxonomy): Bacteria > Bacillati > Actinomycetota > Actinomycetes > Kitasatosporales > Streptomycetaceae > Streptomyces > Streptomyces sp. NPDC002676. Next base: position 201,072 of record NZ_JBSFVT010000005.1, read on the forward strand.
CGACTGGACCCCGGACCTGGCCGACATGGCGGCGAAGATCACCGACCGCACCAAGGCCGTGGTCATCATCAACCCCAACAACCCCACGGGCGCGGTGTATCCGAAGGAGGTCGTCGAGGGCATCCTCGACCTGGCCCGCCGGCACGGCCTGATGGTGTTCGCCGACGAGATCTACGACCAGATCCTGTACGACGACGCCGTGCACCACTCGGCCGCGTCCCTCGCCCCCGACCTGGTGGTGCTCACCTTCTGCGGCCTGTCGAAGACGTACCGGGTCGCGGGCTTCCGCTCCGGCTGGCTGGTGGTGACCGGCCCCCGGCAGCACGCCAGGAACTACCTGGAGGGCCTGACCATGCTGGCCTCCATGCGGCTGTGCGCCAACGCGCCCGCGCAGTACGCCATCCAGGCCGCGCTCGGCGGACGCCAGTCCATCCGCGAACTCGCCGCTCCCGGCGGGCGGTTGTACGAGCAGCGGAACGTTGCCTGGGAGAAGCTGAACGAGATCCCGGGTGTGTCGTGCGTGAAGCCCAAGGGCGCGCTGTACGCGTTCCCGCGCCTGGACCCCAAGGTCCACAAGATCCACGACGACGAGAGGTTCGTCCTCGACCTGCTGCTCCGCGAGAAGATCCAGGTGGTCCAGGGCACCGGGTTCAACTGGCCCGCCCCCGACCACTTCCGCATCCTCACCCTTCCCCACGCCGACGACCTGGAGGCGGCGATCGGCCGGATCGGGCGGTTCCTCAGCGGGTACCGGCAGTAATCACGTAGTCGGTCGCCGGCCGGCCGTTGCCCCAGGCCGGCCGGCGGGTCAGGGCGAGCGTGCGAACTTGCCGATCACCCCTTAGGCGATGGAGAACACAATCCGGGGCGCCCGGCTGTCACAGCTCGCAGGGGTGAATTGCCCCGATCGCAGGGGTGAATTGTCTTATAGGGACGAGAGCGGAGGACGACAAGCAAAGAGAACCAACGACAAGGAGTGCACGATGGAAGCTCGGCTGAACGTCTCCGCCAGCCCGGTCGCGGCCAGGTTCGCGAAGCACCTCGTCGCGGCGGACAGGGTGCTCGCGGACTCGACGCTGCCGAAGGCGACCCGGGAACTGGTGAAGCTCCGCGCCAGTCAGATCAACGGCTGCGGTTTCTGCACCGACATGCACACCAAGGACGCCGCCCTCGCCGGGGAGACCTCGGTGCGCCTCAACCTGGTGGCCGCCTGGCGGGAGGCCACGGTGTTCACCGAGGCCGAGCGCGCCGCCCTGGAGCTGACGGAGCAGGGCACCCGCGTGGCCGACGCGGCCGGCGGGGTCACGGACGAGGCCTGGGCGAACGCCGCCAAGCACTTCGACGAGGAGCAGCTCACCGCCCTGGTGTGCCTCATCTCCCTCATCAACGCTTTCAACCGCGGGAACATCATCATCAGGCAGCCCGCCGGCGACTACCAGCCCGGGCAGCACGGATGACAGCACTTCGGCACTGACACCGGCGGTGGCTGCCCGTCCGGACCAGTTCGCCCTGCGCGCCGAGGCCGCCCCGTGACACCGTGCTGACAGACGAGCGGAAGGGCCGGCACGTGGGTGACCTCTTTCTCGTCCGGCACGGCGAGACCGAGTGGTCGCGGTCCGGACGGCACACCGGCTGGACCGACGTGCCCCTCACCGAGCACGGCCGGGAGGAAGCCCGCCGGCTGGTGCCGCTGATCCGCTCGCACCGGATCGGCGCCGCCTTCGTCAGCCCCCTGCAACGAGCCCGGGAGACCGCCCGGCTCATCGGCGTCGACGACGCCCGGGTCGATGCCGACCTGCGCGAATGGGACTACGGCGGGTACGAGGGCGTGACCACCGTGGAGATCCAGCGGAGCCGGCCCGGCTGGTTCCTGTTCACCGACGGGGTCGCGCCGGGTCCGCCCGAGCATCCCGGGGAGACCCCGCAGCAGGTCGGGGAGCGCGCCGACCGGATGCTGGCCAAGGCGGACGCCGCCCTCGCCGACACCGAGGGGATCGTCGTCCTGATCGCCCACGGGCACTTCCTGCGCGTCCTCACCGCCCGCGCCCTGGGCCTGCCCCCGCAGCACGGCGCCCTGTTCCAGCTCGCGACCGGGGCGCTGAGCCGCATCGGAACGGAGCACGGGCGGCCGGTCCTGGCGGGATGGAACATCCGGCCGGACTGACCGGCCCGCTTGCCGGCAGGCGCACCCGGCCCGTTGTCAGACCCCGGTCGTACGCTGCATCCGAGCCGCCCGTCCGGCGGTTTCAGGGCATCCGACGACACGGGGAGGGAGCACGCCGTGACCCGACCGCCGACCGTCGCACAGCGGCGCGTGATCGACGCCGCCGATCCGGTCACCGGGCGGCTGCGCGGGACCGAGGCGCAGCTCGCGGCCCTGGTGAAGCGGGGGCTGGCGTTCCGGCACCCCCGGCCGCCGCACGACCACTTCCTCACCCCGGCGGGGCACCGGATACGCGAGTCGCCGCCCGAGGCCGGGGCGGCGGACAGGAGCGGGGCGCCGGAGCGGGTCACCCCCGCGACGGGGGTGTTCGCGGCGCGCGTCGGCGGGGAGGAGGAGGCCCCGGCCTCGGGTCCGGCGCGGCTGCGCGAGGTGCACAGCGCCTGGCAGGGGCTGCTGGAGCTGCGCCGGATGACCCGTCCCGACGGCGCTACGGACCGGCCCTGCGGCTGGGAGCGCGCGCATCTGGTGCAGGCCGCCGCCCTCGCTCTGGAGGCGGCCGGGCACCGCCCCGAGGGTCCGGAGGGCCCCGGCTACCGGGTGCGGGCGACCGCGCAGCCGGAGGCGGTGGCCGTGTACGCGCCGGACGCGGCGAGCCTCACCGCCTGCGCGGCCACGCTGGAGCGGGCGGGCTGGCAGGCCGGCGAGTACACCGAGCCGCGCACCCGGAAGCGCTATCTGCTGGCCTCGCCGCGCCGCGTCTGAACGGCATGCCAAGATCGGTGTTTCGAAGAGTCGAACGTGAGTGAACGTGAGCAAGCGCGAGAAGGGGGAAGCAGTGGCCGAACCGTATTCCGTCCGTGTGACCGTGCGTGGCTACGAGACCGACACACAGGGCCACCTCAACCAGGCGGTGTACCTCAACTACGCCGAGCACGCCCGCTGGTCGCTGCTCCGGGAAGCGGGCATCAGCCAGACCCGGCTCACCGGCCAGGGCGTGGGGCCGGTGGCGCTGGAGACGACGATCAGCTTCCGGCGCGAGCTGCTCGCCGGTGAAGAGATCGACGTGACCTGCGAGTTCGAGTGGAGCGGCGGCAAGACCTTCCGCATCCGCCAGCAGGTCGTCAAGACCGACGGCACGCTGGCGGCCGAGATCACCGCGGTCGGCGGCCTGCTGGACCTCAAGGCGAGAAAGCTGGTCGCCGACCCCGCGGCGGTCTTCAAGGAACTGACCACGGATCCCGGCCTGTTCGGCCTGTAAGCCGCCCACTCGCTCGGTAAGCCGCCCGTGGCCTACGCGTCGAGCAGCTCCGGACTGTGCTCGGCGTCGTAGGCCGCCCGCGCCTCGGCGATGTACACCCGGTTCCGCTCGGCCCAGTCGGTCATCCGCTGCAGCGTCTCGTGCAACTCCTGGGCGGCCGGGGTGAGTTCGTACTCCACCTTTGGCGGCACCGTCGGATACACGGTGCGTGTGACCAGGCCGTCGCGCTCCAGGTTGCGCAGAGTGAGCGTGAGCATGCGGCGGCTGATGCCCTCGATGCCGCGCTCCAACTCGGTGAACCGGATGGGTCCGTGAGCGGCGGCGACAAGGATCTGCACGCTCCATTTCCCGGCCACCCTGTCAAGAACTTCCCGGACCGGGCACGCGTGCGCGTTCACCGCCTGGACGGTAACACCGGTGTTCCTCCGGGACATCGGACTGCCTCCTTACGCCGGCCTCCATGGTCACTCACGATGATCCCCGTTACAAGTCGTGCACCAAGATGCGCAGGGAGAACGGGGAGCCATGTCGGCCACCATCGAGCACAGCCAGTCACCGGCGGCGGTGACACCTTCACGGACCTACTCCCGCTGGGCGTCTCTCGCCGTACTCTGCGCGGGAACCCTGATGACGATCCTGGACGCCAACATCGTCACCGTGGCGATGCCCGCCGTCCAGAGCGACCTCGGCTTCAGCGGGCCGGGGCTCGCCTGGGTCGTCAACGCCTATCTGATCGCCTTCGGCGGGCTGCTCCTGCTGGTGGGCCGGCTCGGTGACCTGGTCGGCCGCAAGCGGATGTTCACGTCCGGGCTCGCCGTGTTCACGGCCGCGTCGGTGCTGTGCGGGACGGCGACCGAGCAGGGCACCCTGATCGCGGCGCGAGCCCTGCAGGGCGTGGGCGGGGCGATGGCCTCGGCCGTGGTCCTCGGCATGCTGATCGCGCTCTTCCCCGAACCCCGGGAACAGGCCCGTGCCATCGCGGTGTTCAGCGCGGTCGGCGCGGGGGGCGGCGCGCTCGGCACCTTCCTCGGCGGTGCGCTGACCCAGGCCCTGAACTGGCACTGGATCTTCCTGATCAACCTGCCGATCGGCGTGGCCGCGTGGTGGGCGGCGGTGCGCGTGCTCGCCCCCGAGCGGGGCGCCGGGCTCGGCAGGGGCGCCGATTACCCGGGGGCCGCGCTGGTCACGGGCGCGCTGATGCTCACGGTGTACGTCATCGTCGGCTCCGGCGACCGCTCGCTGACCTCGACCCTGCTCCTGGCGGCCCTCGCGCTCACCCTGTTCGCTGCGTTCACCCTGCGCCAGGCGCGGGCCGCACGCCCCCTGCTGCGGCTTCGCCTGTTCCGCTCCCGGCTGCTCACCGGCGCGAACGCCGTGCAGATGCTGATGATCGCGACGATGTACGGCTTCCAGTTCATCAGCGCGCTGTATCTGCAACGCGTGCTGGGCTACGACGAGTTGGCGACCGGTCTCGCGTTCCTGCCCGCCCCGGTCGTGATCGGTCTGCTGATGCTGGGGCTGTCGGCGCGCACCATCGGCCGGTTCGGCCCGTACCGGGTGCTGCCGGCCGGGCTGGCGCTGATCACCGCCGGCATGGCCCTGCTGAGCCGCGCTCCGGCCGACGGCTCCTACGCGGCCGACGTCCTGCCGCCGATGCTGCTGCTCGCCGCCGGGTTCGCCGCGGCCATGCCCGCGCTGACCGGGCTCGCCATGTCGGGAGCGCGGGAGGAGGACGCGGGCCTGGCCTCCGGAGTGTTCAACACCACGCAGGTGGTGGGCGGTTCGCTGGGTCTGGCGGTGCTGTCGACACTGGCGGCGTCGCGCACCGACGGACTGCTCGGCCGGGGTGCGCAGTTGGTCCCGGCCACCGCGGAGGGCTACCAGCTGGCCTTCCGGGTGGCGACGGGGTTCGCGGTGGGAGCGCTGGTGCTGGCGGCGGCGGTCCTGCGGCCCGGACAAGAGGACTAACGCGGGCCGAACGCCTCCTTGTGGTCCAGCGCCCACTCCCGGTACGTCCGCGCGGGCCGGCCCAGCAGCTCCGGTACGTCCCGGGTGACGACCGCGTTGCCGCCCTTGCGGACGAAGGCGGTGGCGGTCAGGATGCCCTCGGCCTGCGCGTCGTCGAAACCCCACGCGGAGACGAGGAATTCGCGTGTCTCGGCCGGCGACAGATCGCGCGTGGTGATCGGGCGGCCGAGGACGGAGGCGAGTACGGCGGCCTGTTCGGGGACACTGATCGCCTCCGGCCCGGTCAGGGTGTACGTCCGTCCCGCGTGCCCGCCCTCCACGAGGACGCGTGCCGCGATCTCGGACACGTCCCGGGGGTCGATCACCCCGGACGGCCCGTCACCGGTCTGATTCGGCACCGGCTCGCCCGCCTCGACGGCCTGCGCCCAGCTCAGCGTGTTGGAGGCGAAGGACGAGGGCCGCAGGATCGTCCACTCGGTGCCGCTGTCCCGCAGGGCCTGCTCGCCGGGCACATGCCAGGCGCCGGACGGGCCGACGTCGGGGTCGCCCGTCGCGATCGCGGAGAGCTTCACCAGCCGCCTGACGCCCGCCGCACGCGCCGCCGCCACCAGCGCCTGGTCGCGTCCCGAGTCCGGACCGGGCGCGCCCAGCAGGAACGCGGCCGTCACCCCGGTCATCGCGGCCTCCAGGGAGGCCGGTTCGAGGTAGTCGCCGCGGACCACCTCCACTCCTGAGGGCACCCGGGCCTTGGCCGGGTTGCGGGTCAGGGCGCGCGCCTTCTCGCCGCGCGCCGCGAGCTGTCGTACGAGTTCACTGCCGATGGTGCCCGTGGCACCGGTCACGAGGATCATGCACTCCACGGTGCGCCGGGCGGCGAGCTGCGCTCTTGGAAATTCCGGCACGGTTCGCCCGTCTTCCCGTCCTGCGGCTCGCCTACGGTGGAGGGGTGACGAACTCCCGTGCCGAACAGGCCCTTTCGCTGCCCGAGGTCCTGCGCCCCTGGATCACCGGGGTCGAGGCCGTGTCCGTGGCCGGGCCGCCCGAGGCGGCGTTCACCCATCTCCCGGACCCGGCCACGAAGGTCGTCGTACGCGTGGGGGTGACCGGGCAGCGCGACGTCCTCGCCGTCGGTCCACGGGTACGGGCCTCCTACCACGACGGCAAGGTCCTCGCCTCCTGCGTGGAGCTACGCCTCGCCCCGGGCACGGCCCGCCCCCTTCTGGGCGTCCCGGCGGCCGAGCTGGTGGGCAGGGTCGTACCGCTCGGCGAGCTGCCGGGCCGCACCGCACGCCAACTGGACCACGAACTACGGTGGTTGACCGCCGAGGAGGCGGTGACCCACCTCGCGGACACCCTGCCCGAACGGCTGACCGCGTCGGCGGACCGCACCCGCACCGCGCTGGTACGGGCCGGGGTCGACGCGATGTCGGTCCAGGCCGACCGGATACCGGGGCAGGTCAGCGAAGTCGCCCGTGAACTCGCCGTCAGCGAGCGTCACTTGCGCAACCTCTTCGCGGAGGGCGTCGGCCTGTCCCCCAAGCACTACTCCCGCATCAACCGCGTACGCGCGGTCCTCACGCACGCCCCGACTGCGCCCTGGGCCGAACTCGCCGCCGCCACCGGCTACTACGACCAGGCGCACATGACGTCCGACTTCCGTGCCCTGATGGGCGTCCCGCCACGCTCGTACTTCACGGGCCGGCTGCCCGCGGCCACCCCCTGCCAGGCCGGGCTCGGCCCCCGGCCCTGACTCAGGACGTGGCCGCCTCCGCCCGGGTCGGCACCGCTACCTGGTTGAAGCCGTAGTACAGGGCGAGCAGCCCGTGTGCGGCGAGGGTGAGGGGTGCGGAGACGAAGGCGAGACCCACCGTCACCGGGTAGGCCAGGGAACCGAGGGCGAAGCGCGCCCGGGTCCGGCGGGCCGCCGTGGCGTCGACGCGGGCGTCGAAGAGGTGGCCGGTGCGGGTGAGATGCCACCACAGGGACTGGAAGGCCAGCGCCATCGCGACCATCACCAGGCTGTACACGGCCGCCGCCGCGTGGGAGGCCGTGTCCTCACGCAGGTATTCCGCGAGCATGGCCGTCGGCCAGGGAATGGCGGCCACCACCATCAGCAGCGCCAGGTTCAGGAACATCAGCGTGCGGTCGACCCGGGCGACGTAACTGAACACCTGATGGTGGTTGACCCACATGATGCCGATCACCAGGAAGCTGACCACATAGGCGGCGTACGACGGCCACTGCCCGCCCAACGCGTGCCACAGGCCGCCGTGTTCGCCCACCTTGGGCACCTTGATCTCCAGGATGAGCAGGGTGATGGCGATGGCGAACACGCCGTCGCTGAAGGCCTCGACACGGCCGGACTCGTTCATGCGGCCAAGACTGCCGCATCCAGGCGTGCGGGGTACGCCGACTTCCGTACCCCGCATGCCTGTTCAGTACCGCGGCTTCAGTGGGCGGTTGCCAGTTCCTCCCCCGACTCCATCGGGTGCGTGACGTCCTCGGCCTCGCTGCCCCTGCCGAGGTGGTTGAAGACCAGGTTGAGCAGGAGTGCGGTGACGCAGCCGGTGGAGATGCCCGAGTCGAGGACGATCTTCGCCGTCTCGGGGAAGGTGTGGTAGAAGTCCGGCGCGGTGATCGGGATGATGCCCATCGCGAGGGAGACGGCCACGATCAGGACGTTGTTGTCCTTCTCCAGGCCGGCCCGGACCAGGGTCTGGATGCCGCTCGCGGCGACCGAGCCGAACAGGACCACGCCGGCGCCGCCGAGGACCGGCCGCGGGACGACCGCGATGAGCGAGGCAGCCGCCGGGCACAGACCCATCAGGGCCAGGAAGCCGCCGCCGACCGCCACGACGAAGCGGCTGCGGATCCGGGTCATGGCGACCAGGCCGATGTTCTGCGCGAAGGCGCTGCACATGAAGCCGTTGAAGACGGGGCTGAGGGCGGAGCCCAGGGTGTCGGCGCGCAGGCCCGCCGCGATGGTCTTCTCGTCCGCCGGGCGCTCCACGATCTCGCCCAACGCCAGCATGTCGGCGGTGGATTCGGTCATCGAGACCACCATCACCACGCACATCGAAAGGATCGCGGCTATGTGGAACTGCGGGGCGCCGAAGTGGAACGGCGTCGGGAAGCCGACCAGTTTCGCGTCCGCCACCGGGCCGAAGTCCGTGACGCCGAACGGGATCGCGATCAGCGTGCCCGCGATCAGGCCGAGCAGCACGGCGATCTGCTTGACGAAGCCGCGGGTGAAGCGGCGCAGCAGCAGGACGATGAGGAGGGTGAGGCCGGCGAGGCCGAGGTTGGTCGTCGAACCGTAGTCGTGCGCCGCCGGGTCGGGGCCCTGGGCCCAGTTGAAGGCGACCGGGAGCAGGGAGACGCCGATGAGCGTGATGACCGTACCGGTGACGACCGGCGGGAAGAAGCGGACGGCCTTGCTGAAGAAGGGGGCCGCGAGGAAGCCGAGGAGACCCGCGACGATCACCGCCCCGAAGATCATCGGCAGGGCGTCGGACTTGTCCTTGGCGGAGGCGACGATCGCCGTCATCGGGGCGACGCCGGCGAAGGTGACGCCGTTGACGAAGGGCAGCCGGGCGCCGATCTTCCAGATGCCGAGGGTCTGGAGGAAGGTGGCGAGCCCTGCGGTGAACAGGCAGGCGCCGGTCAGGAACGTGAGGTCGCCGGCGGACAGGCCGATGGCCGCGCCGACGATCAGGGGCGGGGCGACGACTCCCGCGTACATGGCGGCCACATGCTGCAGGCCGCTGGTCGCCATCTTGAGGGCGGGAAGTCTTTCGTCGACTGGGTGGGTCTCGTCAACGGGGTGAGCGGACACGGCGGCTCCTCCGGTCGGGTTAGCACGGCTGCGCGAAAAGCGGCCGTGGGTTTCAGGGAGGTGGTGCGCGGCGGTCGTGCGGGACCGGAGGCCCTGGGGGCCTGGGGACGGTGACCGTTCCGGGGCGCGCGCGTCCACGCGCGCGCCCCGGAGACGGCCGCCATGGACCCCGCTCGGGTCCACGGCTGCCGGCCGGGAGCCGTCCCTCCCGGCCGGAGTCGAGAGACGGCTCAGCCCTTGGCGGCGATCTGTGCCAGGCGCTGGGCCTCGGCCCGCGTGGAGCGGGCGATGGCGTCCTCGTCGACGGTGAGCAGGCGGCCGTCCTCGACGATCTGCCGGCCGCCCACGAAGGAGGCGGTGACCGGGGCCGCCGCACCGAAGACCAGGGCGGTCACCGGGTCGGCGATGGAGGCGTGGGCGAGGCTGTCCAGCTTCCACAGCACCAGGTCGGCGAGCTTGCCGGCCTCCAGCGAGCCGGTCTCGGCGGCGCGGCCGAGGACCTGGGCGCCGCCGTAGGTGCCGAGCCTGAGGGCCTGGCGGGCGCCCAGCGCGGCCTCCTTGTGGGCGCCGAGCCGGTTGATGAGCAGGGCGTTGCGCAGCTCGGTGTGGAGTTCGCCGGACTCGTTGGAGGCGGTGCCGTCGACGCCGAGGCCGACCGGGACGCCGGCGGCGAGCATGTCCGGGACCCGCGCGATACCCGCCGCCAGGCGGGCGTTGGACGACGGGCAGTGGGCGACACCGGTCTTCGTACGGCCGAAGGCGGCGATGTCGGAGTCGTTCATGTGGACGCAGTGCGCCATCCACACGTCCTCGCCGAGCCAGCCGGTGGACTCGAAGTAGTCGGTCGGGCCCATGCCGAACAGCTCGTGGCAGAACTTCTCCTCCTCGACCGTCTCGGAGCCGTGGGTGTGCAGCCGTACGCCGAGGCGGCGGGCCAACTCGGCACCCTCACGCAGGAGTTCGGTGGAGACGGAGAACGGTGAGCAGGGGGCGACGGCGACCTGGGTCATCGCGTCGAAGGAGGCGTCGTGGTGCTCCTTGACCGTCGCCTCGGTCGCGGCGAGCGCACCGTCCAGGGTCTCGACGGCGAAGTCCGGCGGCAGTCCGCCGTCCTTCTCGCTGCGGTCCATGGAGCCGCGGGCCAGGGTGAAGCGGACACCCGTCTCGCGGGCGGCGCGGATGATCGCGCCGGACAGGTCACCGGAGCCCTGCGGGTAGACGTAGTGGTGGTCCATGGCGGTGGTGACGCCGCCGCGGGCCATCATCGCGAGCGAGCCCTGGGCCGCCGCGTACACCATCGGCTCGTCGATACGCGCCCACGTGGGGTAGAGCGCGACGAGCCAGTTGAAGAGGTTGTGGTCCGTGGCCAGGCCCCGGGTGATCCACTGGTAGAAGTGGTGGTGGGTGTTGACCAGGCCGGGGGTCACGAGGTGCCCGGTGGCGTCGATGCGCCGTACGACGTTCTCCAGGCCCTCGGGGGCCTTGCCCGCGCCGACCGCCTCGATGCGGTTGCCGGCGATGACGACGTACCCGGAGGCGAACTCGGTGTCGTCGGCGTCGACGGTTGCGATCGAACAGTTCTCGATGACGATGCGCTGAGCTGCTGCCATGATTCGTCCTTTTCGCTCAGTGGACTGAAGTGGGAGGGCACGGCAGGACCCTAGAAGTTTTGAGTGCCGTGACCGGGGAGGCGGAAGGGCGCGTCTCCCCGGTCACGGGTGCCGAGGTTCAGGTAGGTCAGAGGTTGGTGAGGTCCACCGGGATCTTCGGCTCGCAGCCGTCCCGGAGGATGGTCGCCTCGATCAGGCCGTAGGGCCGGTCGGCGGCGAAGTACACCTCGTTGTCGTTCTTCAGCCCGAAGGGCTCCAGGTCGACCAGGAAGTGGTGCTTGTTCGGCAGCGAGAAGCGGACCTCGTCGATCTCGCTGCGGTTGTTGATGATGCGCGCGCCCATCTGGTACAGCGTCTGCTGCAGCGAGAGGGAGTACGTCTCGGCGAAGGCCTGGAGCATGTGCTTCTTGACCTGCTCGTAGGACTTCTCCCAGTTGGGCATCTTCTGCTCGTCGTCGGTCCAGTTGAACCGCCAGCGGCCGGAGACCTGGGTGGCCAGGATGCGGTCGTACGCCTCCTGGAGGGTCGTGTACTTGTCCTTGACGTAGCCCCAGAACTCGGAGTTCGTCGAGTTCATCACGACCAGGTCCTTCAGGCCGGAGATGACCTCCCACTCATCGCCGTCGAAGGTGATCTGGGTGAGGCGGGTCTCCTGGCCCTTGCGCACGAAGGAGTGCTTGACCTCGTCCGCTCCGATGAACTTGGAGTTGGCGTCGGAGGTCTCGATCCGCTCCCAGGCGTACTCCTCGATGCGGATCCGGGCCCGGTGGATCGGCTCCTGCGAGGTGACGAAGTGGCGGGCGAGGTGGATGCCGAACTGCTCGGCGGACTCGATGCCGTACTCCTTGGCGAACGCGTACACCGTGTTCTTGGTGGTGTCGGTCGGCAGGCAGTTGGCGTTGGAGCCGGAGTAGTGGACCTCCGACATGTCACCGCTCAGGGCGACGGAGACGTTGAGGTCCTTGATGTGGTGGGTGGCGCCGTCCCGCGTGATCTTTACGACTCGGTTCTCGGCCTTGCCGTACTGGTTCTGTCCCAGGATCGTGGGCATGTTTCTGCTAGCTCCCTCGGTAAACGGAGTAGCCGAACGGGTTGAGCAGCAGCGGTACGTGGTAGTGCTCGCCCGGCACGACGGCGAACGTGATCGCCACCTCCGGGAAGAACACGGACGGCGCACCGCTGTCCCGATTCGCGGGGGCGTCCTGCTGCGCATCGGCTTGCTTCTTCTCGAAGTACGGTTCGACGGCGAAGTCGAGCCGCACGTGGGTGGTCCCCGCCGGCAGCGCCGGCAGGTCCTTGCACCGGCCGTCGGCGTCGGTCGCGGAGCCGCCGAGCGCCTGCCAGCTCGCGTCACGGCCGCTGCGGGCCGCGAGCTGGACGGCGACGCCCTCGGCGGGGCGGCCGACGGAGGTGTCCAGGATGTGCGTGGACACGGAGGCGGTGGTGCTGGTGCTCATGGTGTCAGGCGTCCTCTTCGACGAGTCGGGCCAGTCGGATGCGGTTGATCTTGCCCAGCTCGGTGCGGACGATCTCCCGCTCCTGCTCCGGCGCGTTGCCGATCCGCTCCTTGACCGCGTCCCGCATCTGTTCGCCGGTCCGGCCGGTGGCGCAGATGAGGAAGACGTGGCCGAACTTCTCCTGGTAGGCCAGGTTCAGTTCGAGCATCTGCGCCTTGAGCTCCTCGGAGGCGCCGGCCATGCCGCGCTGCTCGCGGGCGGAGGTCGGGTCGCCGGGCTTGGGGCGCCCGATCGGGGGGTGTCCGGCCATCGCCTCTTCGAGGCCGGCCGTGGTCAGCTCGGCCATGGCGGCGTCACTGGCGGCGTAGAGGGCCTCGACGGTGGCGTAGGGGCGGGCGGCGGACAGTCGCCGGGCCCACTCGGTGGAGGCGCACGCCTCGTGGAGGGCGGCCAGCGCCGCGTGCTCCTCCAGGTCGTTGAACCGGGCCAGGCCCGGGGGCGTGGAAGTCGTAGTCACGGGAGCCTCCGTGGCCGGCAACGGCCTTCGTGCTGAACGGGCTGCCGATAGCTAACGCCCCCGGAAACCTCACGTCAACACTTTGTTGAAAAATCCGCGTAACAAGTAAGGACCCCGTTGTGCTCAGGCGCCCTTCTCCCGGTTGAGGTAGTTGTAGACGGTGAAGCGGCTGACGCCCAGCGCGCTCGCCACGGTCTCCACCCCGTGCCGCACGGCGAAGGCGCCGCGCGCCTCCAGTATCCGTACGACCTCCTGCTTGGCCTTGCGGTCCAGATCGGCCAGCGGCCTGCCCTGCCGGCGCTCCATGGCGGCCAGGATGTGGTCGAGGGAGTCGGCGAGCTGGGGCAGGCGTACGGCGACGACGTCGGCGCCCTCCCAGGCGAGGACGACGTCCTCGGGGCCGGCCTCGTCCGGCGGGAGCAATTCCCCGCCCATGGCGTCGACCAGCGGCTTCACGGCCGCGATGAAGGGCTCGTCCCCGGTCACCGGTCCCCCTCCCCGATCACGTTGACCTGGAGCGAGACCCGGGTCGCACCGGCCTCCAGGGCCCTGCGCAGCAGCGCGTCCACGGCCGTGAGCACGCTGTCGGCGCCCCCTTCGGCCGTGTTGCCGAACGGGCCGACGTCGACGGCGTCCAGCTCGGCCGCCTCGATGACCTGCCGCGCCACCAGGGCGTGCGCGGGCGCCTCGTCGAGGTCGAAGGGCTCGGTCGTGAACTCCACTCTCAATCGCACGCGCACAACCTAACGCGCGGCACGGATTTTCGGGCAGCCCCGCCGGGGCCGGGGCCGTCCCGGCAGCCGGACCCCCTTGACAAGCGGCGACACGCGGCGGCAATCTTCCATTAAGCAGAAACGAACTTCCGCAATATGGAATCTCAACCACGGAAGGGAGCGCGGCCCGAATGGGATTTGCAGACCAGCGCTTCAACGTCAACCTGTCGATCCTCTTCACGGAACTCCCGCTCCTGGAGCGCCCCGCGGCTGCCGCCGCGGCGGGCTTCAAGGCGGTCGAGCTGTGGTGGCCCTGGGTCGACGCCCCCACCCCCGAGCAGTCCGAACTCGACGCCCTGAAGAAGGCGATCGAGGACGCGGGCGTCCAGCTCACGGGGCTGAACTTCTACGCCGGACAGCTGCCGGGCCCGGACCGCGGCGCCCTGTCGATCCCCGGTGAGGAGTCGGAGAGGTTCCGCGCCAACATCGACGTGGCCGCGGACTTCGCCGCCTCCCTCGGCTGCAAGGCGCTCAACGCGCTCTACGGCAACCGCGTCGACGGCGTGGACCCCGCCGAGCAGGACGCGCTCGCCCTGGAGAACCTCGTCCTCGCGGCCCGCGCGGCCGACCGGGTCGGCGCGATCATCCTGATCGAGGCCCTGAACCGGCCCGAGTCGCCGAAATGCCCGATCGTGAGCGCGCCCGAGGCGATCGAGATCGTGGACAAGGTCAACGCGGCGACGGGCCTCGGGAACGCGAAGTTCCTCATGGACCTCTACCACCTGTCCATGAACGACGAGGACCTGCCGTCGGTCATCGAGCAGTACGCGCCGAAGACCGGCCACGTGCAGATCGCCGACAACCCGGGCCGCGGCGCCCCCGGAACGGGTTCGCTCCCGCTGGAGGAGCTGCTCGACCAGCTGAAGAAGGCCGGTTACGACGGCTGGGTGGGCCTGGAGTACAAGCCGGGCGACCGCCCGAGCGCCGAGGCCTTCGACTGGCTCCCGCGCGAAGCGCGCTGAACTCCCCCACTTTGCAGAGCAGTTAGAGAGGCATCCACATCATGAGCAACACCCTCCCCAAGGTCGCGTGGATCGGCCTCGGCATCATGGGCTCCCCCATGTCCGAGAACCTGATCAAGGCGGGTTACCAGGTCACCGGCTTCACCCTGGAGCAGGACAAGCTGGACCGGCTGGCCGCCGCGGGCGGCACCGCGGCCCCCTCGATCACCGAGGCCGTGCGCGACGCCGACGTGGTGATCACCATGGTGCCCGCGTCGCCTCAGGTCGAGGCCATCTCCTACGGCCCCGACGGCATCCTGGAGAACGCCAGGCCGGGCGCCCTGCTGATCGACATGTCCTCGATCACCCCGCAGACCTCCGTCGACCTGGCGAAGGCCGCCAAGGAGAAGGGCATCCGCGTCCTCGACGCCCCCGTCTCCGGCGGTGAGGCCGGCGCCATCGAGGCCGTGCTCTCGATCATGGTCGGCGGCGAGCGGGCCGACTTCGACATCGCCAAGCCCATCTTCGAGGCGCTCGGCAAGACCATCGTGCTGTGCGGCCCGCACGGCTCCGGCCAGACCGTGAAGGCGGCCAACCAGCTGATCGTCGCCGTGAACATCCAGGCGTGCGCCGAGGCCGTGGTCTTCCTGGAGAAGTCCGGCGTGGACCTGACCGCTGCGCTGGACGTTCTCAACGGCGGCCTGGCGGGCTCGACCGTGCTCACGCGGAAGAAGGACAACTTCCTGGGCCGCGACTTCAAGCCCGGTTTCCGCATCGACCTGCACCACAAGGACATGGGCATCGTCACCGACGCCGCCCGCAACGTCGGTGCCGCCCTGCCGGTCGGCGCCGTGGTCGCCCAGCTGGTCGCCTCGCTGCGCGCCCAGGGTGACGGCGGCCTGGACCACTCGGCCCTGCTGCGTGCCGTGGAGCGCCTCTCCGGCGCCCAGGTCTGACCGCCTCCCTTCAGTCTTCCGGGCCGCGGTGCCGCCGACACCTGTCCTGTCGCGCCCAGGCGTCACCGCGGCCCGGAATCAGCTTCAACAAACTGTTGACGTTCAGATCGCCCCACTTCTAGGCTCCACAAAGCGGAAACAGGTTTCCGCTGCCACCCGCACGGAAGGTCCACGATGTCGAAGCGCGTGCTCACGACAGAGTCCGGCGCCCCGGTCGCCGACAACCAGAACTCAGCCTCCGCCGGCGTCGGCGGCCCGCTCCTCCTCCAGGACCAGCACCTCCTGGAGAAGCTCGCGCGCTTCAACCGCGAGCGCATCCCGGAGCGCGTGGTGCACGCCCGTGGCTCGGGCGCCTACGGCCACTTCGAGGTGACCGACGACGTCACCGGCTTCACCCACGCCGACTTCCTGAGCGAGATCGGCAAGCGCACGGAGGTGTTCGTGCGCTTCTCCACGGTCGCCGACTCCCTCGGCGGCGCGGACGCGGTGCGCGACCCGCGCGGTTTCGCCGTCAAGTTCTACACCGCAGAGGGCAATTACGACCTCGTCGGGAACAACACCCCGGTGTTCTTCATCAAGGACCCGATCAAGTTTCCGGACTTCATCCACTCGCAGAAGCGCGACCCGTTCACCGGCAAGCAGGAGCCGGACAACGTCTGGGACTTCTGGGCGCACGCCCCCGAGGCCACGCATCAGGTGACCTGGCTGATGGGCGACCGCGGCATCCCGGCGTCGTACCGCCACATGAACGGCTACGGCTCGCACACCTACCAGTGGACGAACGCCGAGGGCGAGGCCTTCTTCGTCAAGTACCACTTCAAGACGAACCAGGGCATCCGCTCCCTGAGCAGCGAGCAGGCCGCGGAGCTCGCGGGCAAGGACCCCAACTCCCACCAGACGGACCTGCTCCAGGCGATCGAGCGGGGCGTGAACCCGTCCTGGACCCTGCACGTCCAGATCATGCCGGCGGCCGAGGCGGCGGAGTACCGCTTCAACCCGTTCGACCTGACGAAGGTGTGGCCGCACAAGGACTACCCGCTGCAGCGGGTGGGCCGCCTGGTACTGGACCGCAACCCGGACAACGTCTTCGCCGAGGTCGAGCAGGCCGCGTTCTCCCCGAACAACTTCGTCCCGGGCATCGGGCCCTCCCCCGACAAGATGCTCCAGGGGCGCCTGTTCGCCTACGCGGACGCCCACCGCTACCGCCTGGGCGTCAACCACACGCTGCTGGCCGTCAACGCCCCGAAGGCGACGACCGCGCAGAACTACGGCCGCGACGGCTTCATGGCGGCCAACGCGCAGGGCCGCGGTGCCAAGAACTACGAGCCGAACTCGTACGACGGCCCGGTGGAGACCGGCCGCCCGCTGTCGGCCCCGCTGGCCGTCTTCGGCCACACGGGCAACCACGAGGCGCCCCTGCACACCAAGGACGACGACTTCTTCCAGGCGGGCGAGCTGTACCGCCTGATGTCGCAGGAGGAGAAGTCCCGCCTCGTCGCGAACATCGCCGGCAGCCTCTCGCAGGTCTCCCGCGACGACGTGATCGAGAAGAACCTGGCCCACTTCCACGCCGCCGACCCGGACTACGGCAAGCGCGTGGAGGAGGCGGTCCGCGCCCTGCGCGAGGACTGAGGCCGCAGACGACCCGTGGCAGCCGGGCGGCCCGGATGAGGGGTGGCCGGCCGGAACAGCTCGCGGGTGGGGCGAGGACCGCGGCGGCTTGTGAGCCAGTGCGGTGGTGAAGGTCCGGGGCCTCCTTCTCGACCTGAGGGAAGGAGCGCCCGGGTCCGTCGCAACCGCCGCGGTCCCAGCCGGAACGAGACTCCGCCCGGCGGCGCGAATGTCCTGTCGCGCCCAGCCTCGCGCCGTCGGGCGGTCACCACAGTCACCACGCAGTGCGCAGCGCTCCCCTGTCCAGGGGGGCGCTTTTGCGTTGCCCGGGGTGTCAGGGCTCGGGGTGCGTATCCGTCCCGTCCGCAGCACGCTGAAGACATGGGCAATCCGACGCAGTATCCGCACATCGTGGTCCATGCCCCGGCCCTGGACGGCTCCCGGCGCGTCACCGAGGGAGACGTGGTCCTGGGGATCGCCTCCCACCTGGACGACGTCGTGGAGATCCTGCGGCTGGCCGACCTGGACCGGATCGAGGTCGAGGAGAGCGACCTCATCGAGTGGCAGGGCGGCGGGCCGGACGACTGGCCGGGCCTGTCGGAACACGAGGTGTAGTCACATACAAGAGGTGCAGGAGAGCCGCACGTACAGCAGCGGTCGTACGGCGGCTACGCAAGCCTCAAATCAAGCTCTGAACACACGCGATGGAGGCGCGGGCGGGCCCCGCGGCCGGGCACAGTAGCGGCACGCGGGACCCGCCGGCACGGGGGCGGCGGGCCCCGCGCAGCACAGCTCTGCCCGTGGTGCCGGGCATGCGAGAGGGGCGGTCCATCCCGTCGGACGGACCGCCCCTCGTGGCTGTCGTACGTGTCGGACCCGCGTCGTGGGCGTCAGACCTTCAGCGTCCTGATCGCCGTCGGAGCGTGGCCGGGCTCCGTGGCGAGCTCCTCGAACTCGACCACGTCGCTGATGTCGTTGGTGCCGGACATCGAGATGTTGGTGACCCGCTCCAGGATCGCCTCGACGACGACCGGGACCTGGAACTCGGCCGCGAGCTTCTTGGCCTCCTCCAGGGCGGCACCGAGCTCGTTCGGGTCGGTGACGCGGATCGCCTTGCAGCCCAGGCCCTCCGCGACCTTCACGTGGTCGACGCCGTAGACGCCCAGCTCGGGCGAGTTGATGTTCTCGAACTCCAGCTTGACCTGGAAGTCGATGTCGAACGCCCGCTGCGCCTGGCGGATCAGGCCCAGGTAGGAGTTGTTCACCAGGACGTGGACGTAGGGGATCTTGTGCTGGGCACCGACGGCCAGTTCCTCGATCATGAACTGGAAGTCGTAGTCGCCGGAGAGGGCGACGACGGACGCCTCCGGGTCGGCCTTGGCCACACCCAGCGCGGCCGGGACGGTCCAGCCGAGGGGGCCCGCCTGGCCGCAGTTGATCCAGTGCCGCGGCTTGAAGACGTGCAGCATCTGCGCGCCGGCGATCTGGGAGAGGCCGATGGTGGAGACGTACCGGGTCTGAGGGCCGAAGGCCTTGTTCATCTCCTCGTACACGCGCTGCGGCTTGATCGGGATGTTGTCGAAGTGCGTACGGCGCTGGAGGGAGGCCTTCTTCTCCTGCGCCGAGGCCGCCCAGGCGCCGCGGTCGGGCAGCCTGCCGGCCGCCTTCAGCTCCTTCGCCACCTCGACGAACAGCTCCAGCGCCGCCTTCGCGTCGGAGGCGATGCCGTAGTCCGGGGCGAAGATCTTGCCGATCTGGGTCGGCTCGACGTCGACGTGGACGAACTTCCGGCCGGCGGTGTAGACGTCCAGCTTGCCGGTGTGGCGGTTGGCCCAGCGGTTGCCGATGCCGAGGACGAAGTCGGACTCCAGGAAGGTCGCGTTGCCGTAGCGGTGCGAGGTCTGCAGGCCGACCATGCCGGCGTTCAGCTCGTGGTCGTCCGGGATGACGCCCCAGCCCATCAGGGTCGGGACGACCGGGGTGCCGGTCAGCTCGGCGAACTCGACGAGGAGGCCGGCGGCGTCGGCGTTGATGACACCGCCGCCCGCGACGATCAAAGGGCGCTCGGACTCGTTGAGGAGGCCGATCGCCTTCTCGATCTGGGCGCGGCTCGCGACGGGCTTGTAGACCGGCAGCGGCTCGTACGTCTCCGGGTCGAACTCGATCTCGGTGAGCTGCACGTCGATCGGCAGGTCGACGAGGACCGGGCCGGGGCGGCCGGAGCGCATCAGGTGGAAGGCCTGCTGGAAGACGCCGGGGACCTGGGCGGCCTCCAGGACGGTGACCGCCATCTTGGTGACCGGCTTGGCGATCGAGGCGATGTCGACGGCCTGGAAGTCCTCCTTGTGGATCACGGCGGTCGGGGCCTGGCCCGTGATGCACAGGATCGGAATGGAGTCACCGATGGCCGAGTACAGGCCGGTGATCATGTCGGTGCCGGCGGGGCCGGAGGTGCCGATGCAGACACCGATGTTGCCGGCGTGGGTACGGGTGTAGCCCTCGGCCATGTGGGAGGCGCCCTCGACATGGCGGGCGAGGGTGTGCGTGATGCCGCCGGAGGCCTTGAGGGCCGCGTAGAACGGGTTGATGGCCGCGCCCGGCACACCGAAGGCGTCGGTGACGCCCTCGCGCTTGAGGATCTCAACTGCCGCGCGGGCAGCGGTCATACGAGCCATTGAGTACTCCTGCTTCGGCTGTCGGATGCGTACTCCCGTCGCGCCCCGCGGTGAGCACAGTCTCCAGTGTTCGACGTCTACAATTTCCGCAATGCGGAACTTAACTTCTGCTATCTGAAATCAATCTAGGGGGACGGGCGAACGGCGTCAAGAGTGGGCAAGTTCCGGACAGACGGGGCACGGCAGGAGGACGATGGGATGCCGCCGTCCGGTGCGGCGGCCCGACGCCACAGTTGTGACGCGACGCCTTGGAGTGGCCATGCCCGAGAGCGTGCCGGTGCGCTGTCCGGCCTGCAGGCGCGAGCACGTCTACCTCGCGCCTGCATATCCGTGCACCTGTGGCACCCCCGCCGGCCCACGGCTGGATCCGGCCACCGGCCCGGCCGTGCGGGCACACCCGTCCTGGGAGGACGAGTGGGTCACCGCGCCCTGCGCCTCCTGCGGGCGCGTCAACCAGTGGCCCCACCCCGAGCTGGGCTGCCCCTGTGGCACGGTGCTGCGCCTCGCGGTCATCACCCAGAGCTCACCGAAGACGAAGCCGCAGCCGAAGCCCGGCCGGTCGGCGGCACCGGACGCTGCGGGGGACGTCCCCGGCAACCCTCCCGGCTTCCAGCCGCACCGCGTCCGCACCGCGCGGGACGCCGTCACCGCCGCCGTGCTCTACCTCGGGTGGCTCGGCTACCGCGACGTCCGGCGGGCCGACCAGCGGCCTCCCAGCGGCATCGGGCTCGCCGCGCGCGGACTGCTCGCGCAGGTCGATCCGACCGTGCGCCCGGCCGCGCCGCGGGACGTGGAGTGCCTGTGGCTGACGGCGATGACGGAGTCCGCGGACTGCGTGTACTTCTCCCTCGGGGGTTACACGGACGAGGCCCGCGTGCGCGCCTCCGCGCTGGGCATCGCGCTGTTCGTCCTCGCCCCCACAGGCACCCCGCACCCGGTGAACGAGGCCGCCCGCACCCTGCACGCGACGGGCGCGGGCACGAGCCGGCCGGGAACCCGGACCCGCGACGGGCGGACGAGCACCTGACGGCTCCCCGGCCCCGGGCCGGCATGAACAGGTTCCGGTGCCGAGCGCGACCCCCGTCCGTGCTCGGCACCGGAAGACTCACACCCCGTACCGCTCCCGCAGCTCGATCTTGCGCACCTTTCCGGACACGGTCATCGGGAAGGCGTCGAGGATCTGCAGGCGGCTGGGGATCTTGTAGTGCGCGAGCCTGCCACGGCAGTAGCCGCGCAGCTCGTCCAGGGTCAGCGGGTCGGCCGGATCCTGCGGGATGACGCAGGCCAGGACCTCCTCGCCGTACGTCTCGTGCGGCACCCCGACCACCTGGACGTCCCTGATCTTCGGGTGGGCGTAGAGGAACTCCTCGATCTCGCGCGGGTAGACGTTCTCCCCGCCCCGGATGATCATGTCCTTGATCCGGCCGACGATCCCGACGTACCCGTCCTCCTGCATCACCGCGAGGTCCCCGCTGTGCATCCAGCGCCCCGCGTCGACGGCCTCGGCGGTCTTCTCGGGCTCGTTCCAGTAGCCGAGCATCACGCTGTAGCCGCGGGTGCACAACTCCCCGGCCATGCCCCGCGGTTGGGTCACCCCCGTGGCCGGATCCACGATCTTGACCTCGAGGTGGGGCAGCACACGGCCGACGGTTCCGGTGCGGTGCTCCAGGTCGTCGTCCATGCGGGTCTGCAGCGAGACCGGAGAGGTCTCGGTCATGCCGTAACAGATGGACACCTGCTCCATGTGCATCTCGGCCACCACCCGCTTCATCACCTCCACCGGGCACGGCGAGCCCGCCATGATGCCGGTGCGCAGCGTGGAGAGGTCGTACGTCGCGAACTCGGGGAGGTTCAGCTCCGCGATGAACATGGTCGGGACGCCGTACAGGGAGGTGCACCGCTCCTGCTGGACCGCCTCCAGCGTGGCCTTCGGGTCGAAGGACGGCGCCGGGATGACCATGCAGGCGCCGTGCGAGGTCGCCGCCAGGTTGCCCATCACCATGCCGAAGCAGTGGTAGAAGGGCACCGGGATGCAGACCCGGTCCTGCTCGGTATAGGCAATCAACTCCCCGACGAAGTAACCGTTGTTGAGGATGTTGTGGTGGGAGAGCGTGGCGCCCTTCGGGAAGCCGGTCGTGCCCGAGGTGTACTGGATGTTGATGGGGTCGTCGCAGGACAGCTGCTCGTAGACGGCGTCGCCGGTCCCGCGCGCCAGCAGCGCCTCCCAGCTCGGGTCGCCGATGTACACGACCTCGCGCAACTCGTGGCAGTTGCCGCGCACTTCGTCGACCATGGCCCGGTAGTCGCTCGTCTTGTGACTCAGCGAGGCGAACAGGAGGGAGATTCCGGCCTGGCCCAGGACGTACTCGACCTCGTGGGTGCGGTAGGCCGGGTTGATGTTGACCATGATCGCGCCGATGCGGGCGGTGGCGTACTGCACCAGAACCCACTCCGGGCAGTTGATCGCCCAGATGCCCACCCGGTCGCCCTTGGTGACGCCACTGGCGACCAGGGCCTGCGCCAACTCCTCGACGTCCGCGGCGAACCGGGCGTACGTCCAGCGCCGCCCGGAGGGGACGTCGACCAGGGCCTCACGGTCGGGCCAGGCGGCCACGGCCCGGTCGAGGTTGGCGCCGATCGTGTCACCGAGCAGCGCGGTGGCGCCCGTCCCGTGCGTGTACGACAGCTCCGAGGTCACCGGCTCGGAAGTCACCCGTTCCTGCGTCACCGGAAGTCCTCCTCGCGGTACTCGTCCGCGGAGCCCGCGGCGGTCGCCTCGCGCAGTTCGATCCGGCGGATCTTGCCGGAGACGGTCTTGGGCAGCGCGCCGAACTCCAGCCTGCGCAGGCGCTTGTAGGGCGCGAGCACGTCGCGGGAGTGCTCGAAGATGACCTTCGCGGTGTCGGGGCCGGGCTCCCAGCCCTCGGCGAGGACGACGTACGCCTTGGGCACGGCCAGCCGCAGCTCGTCCGGTGCGGGGACGACGGCCGCCTCGGCCACGGCCTCGTGCTCCAGCAGCGCGCTCTCCAGCTCGAACGGACTGATCTTGTAGTCCGAGGCCTTGAAGACGTCGTCGGCGCGGCCGACGTAGGTCAGGTATCCGTCCTCGTCGCGGGAGGCGATGTCCCCGGTCCGGTAGTAGCCGCCGGCCATGGCCTGAGCCGTGCGGTCGGGGTCGCCGTGGTAGCCGGTCATCAGGCCGACCGGGCGCTCGGACAGGTCGAGGGCGATCTCGCCCTCGGTGGCGCCGGGGGCTCCGGATACCGGGTCCAGCAGCTCCACCCGGAAGCCGGGGCTGGGCCGGCCCATCGAGCCGGTCTTCAGCTGCTGGCCGGGGCTGTTGGAGACCTGCACGGCGGTCTCGGTCTGCCCGAAGCCGTCCCGGATGGTGACGCCCCAGGCCCGCCGGACCTGCTCGATGACCTCGGGGTTGAGCGGTTCTCCGGCGGCGACGGCCTCGCGGGGCGGGGTGGCGAGCTGGCCGAGGTCGGCCTGGATGAGCATGCGCCACACGGTCGGCGGGGCGCAGAAGGTGGTCACCCCGGCCCGGTCCATCTCGGCCATCAGGCGGGCCGCGTCGAACCGTGTGTAGTTGAAGATGAAGACGGTCGCCTCCGCGTTCCACGGGGCGAACAGGTTGGACCAGGCGTGCTTGGCCCAGCCGGGCGAGGAGATGTTCAGGTGCACGTCGCCGGACTTGAGGCCGATCCAGTACATGGTGGACAGGTGGCCCACCGGGTACGAGGTGTGGGTGTGCTCGACCAGCTTGGGCCGGGCGGTCGTCCCGGAGGTGAAGTACAGCATCAGCGGGTCGTCGGCGAGGGTCGGGCCGTCGGGGGCGAACTCGGCGGGCGCCGCGTACGCGTCCTCGTACGCCTCCCAGCCCTGCTCCGGCGTTCCGCCGACCGCGATGCGGGTGTAGGCGCCGGGCACGTCGGCGAACTTGGCCGCGTCCTCGGCCCGGACGATCACGTGCTTGACCCGGCCCCGCTCGACGCGGTCCGTGAGGTCGGCGGGGCCTAGCAGCGGGGTGGCCGGAATGACGACGGCGCGCAGCTTCATCGCGGCCAGCGCGGTCTCCCACAGCTCGGCCTGGTTGCCGAGCATGACGAGGATGCGGTCCTCGGCGGCGACTCCCCGCGCGCGCAGGTGGTTCGCGACCCGGTTCGAGCGCTCGGCCAGCTCCGCGAAGGTCAGCCGGGTCTCGGTGCCGTCCTCCTCGACGATGTGCAGGGCGGTCCGGTCGTTGCCGGCGGCGATCGAATCGAACCAGTCCAGCGCCCAGTTGAACCGCTCGGGGCGCGGCCAGGAGAAGCCGTCGTAGGCGGTCGCGTAGTCCTCGCGGTGTTCCAGCAGGAAGTCCCGGGCGCTGCGGAACTGTTCCGTGGCCGTCGTCATCGGTCGTCCTCCTCCTTCTTCGGGCCGTCCGCCGGCGGGGCGCGCCCGACCGCGCCCTTTCGGCTCACTGCCCTGATCCCGACCATTGCCGGGCGGCTCTCTGGCATCGTCTAATCCGTGATACAGGTCTCACTACCCCCGAACGGGGGTGGACCGCGCCGAAGGAGCGATGAGTTGGCAGCAGAGACCGTGGCGGCGTCAGAGATACGCGGTGCGCTCGCCCGGCTGCGACGCGCCACCGGACTGCCCGTCGCGTTCGGGGGGCTGGTCGAGTACGGCCGGGAGCGGATCCGGATCAGCGAACTGAGCGGCAACCACACCACCTCCCTCAGCTCGCTCGCCGTGTCCTCCGGCAACGGGCTCGGCGGCAAGGCGGTGGCGCTCGCGCGGCCGTGCGCGGTGACGGACTACTCCAGTGCCCGGCACATCAGCCACGAGTACGACGTGCCGGTGGCCGCGGAGGGCATCCGCTCGGTGGTCGCGGTGCCCGTGGTGGTGCGGCGCCGGGTGCGCGGAGTGCTCTACGGCGCGCTGCGCACCGCCCAGCCGCTCGGCGACCGGACACTGGGCGCCGCGGTGGCGGCGGCGCGGGACGTGGAACAGGCGCTGGTGCTGCGGGACGAGGCACGGGAGTTGCTGGCGGCGGCCCGTCCGGAGCCCGCCGACGCGGCCCGGGGCGGGGGCGCGGCCTGGGAGCAGGTGCGTGAGGCGCACGCGGCGCTGCGCTCGCTCGCGCCCCGGATCACCGACCCGCAGCTGCGGGCCGAACTGCTCGCCGCGTGCGGGCTGCTGGCCGAAACGGCCCCGGCCCGGGCCGGTACGACTCTGGCCCCGCGGGAGCTGGACGTGCTGTCCTGGGTGGCGGCGGGCGTGACCAACGCGGGGGTGGCCGAGCGGCTGGGGCTGCGCCCGGAGACGGTCAAGGGGTATCTGCGTTCGGCGATGCGGAAGCTGGGCGCGCACACACGAGGGGAGGCTGTGACCGCGGCCCGCAGGGCGGGGCTGCTGCCGTGAGGTCCTGGCGCCTTGGTCGGGGCCTGCCGTCGCGGCGGTGCCACGGCAGTAAGGAAACCTTTCCATTCATGCAGCGACGCTTTGAATTTCCCTATGCTTGTCCGTTTGTTATTTCCCTCACCACGGCTTCCGTCCGAATTCCAGGGATCGTTGCCTAGAATTTGGCCCGAACACGACACAGGAGGGGAGCGGTGACCGTGCGACGGGACTTCCAGGAGCCTGCCCGATGCCGCACCGACCTGGTCATCGGCCGCGAGGAGCTGTTCGCCACCGCCCGGGAACAGCTCGCCTCCGGGGGCAGTGTGCTCCTCCACGGCCCCGCCGGAATAGGGAAATCGACCGTCCTGCGGGCATTGGCCGAGGAATACGGCGCCACCGCGCGCACCGTGTTGCGCTGCTCGGCCACGGAGTCCGAATCCCACCTCCCCTTCCTCGCCCTCGCCGACCTCCTCGGGCTCGTCCTCGACGACGTCTCGCCCCGGCTGCCCGCCGCCCAGCGCACCGCCCTGGAGTCGGCCCTCACCGGCCGCGGCGAGTCCAGCCTCCAGCGCGACGGCCTCGCGCTGCGCCTCGCGGTGCTCTCCGCACTGCGCGCGCTCGCCGCGCGCGGCCCGGTCCTGGTCGTCGCCGACGATCTGCAGTGGCTCGATCCGGCCAGCGCCGAACTCCTCGGCTTCGCCGCCCGCCGCCTGGAGGGCACCGCGGTGCAACTGCTGTGCGCGGTACGGACGGACGGCCAGGACAGCCGGGAGTACGACCGGCAGCTGCGCGCCTGCCCGCCGGACACGGTCGCCGTACGGCTCGGCGCGCTCAGCCACGCCCAGGTCGCCCGGCTGCTCGACCACCGCGGCCACGGCGGCCTGCCGCGCTCCACGGTCCGCGAGATCCACCGCACCAGCGGCGGCAACCCGCTCTTCGCCCTGGAGCTGGGCCGCGCCCTCGCCGACGGCCCCACCCCGCCCCGTCCCGGCGAGCCGCTGCCGGTGCCGACCTCGCTGCGCGCCCTGGTGCTCAGCCGCCTGGACATGCTGTCCGTCGGGGCCCGCCGCACCCTGCTGGTGGCCAGCGCCGGCGCCCGCCCCACCACGGCACTGCTGCACGCGGCCGGGCGGGAGAACGCCGAGGCCGAGTGCGCCCAGGCCGCCGAACTCGGACTGCTCGCCACCGAGCCGGAGGACCCCGCCGTACGCTTCGCGCACCCGTTGATCTCCGCCGCGCTGTACGCGGAGGCCCCGGCGCAGGAGCGGCGGGCCGCGCACGCCGCGCTGTCCACCGCGGCCTCCGACCCGATCGAGCGGGCCCGGCACCTGGCGCTGGCCAGCACCGGCACCGACCCGGACGTGGCCGCCCGGCTCGCCGAGGCCGCCGCGCTCGCCCGGGACCGGGGCGCGCCCTCGGTCGCCGCCCACCTGGGGCTGCTCGCTGCCCGGCACACCCCCGCCGACAGCACGCCGAGCCCTCAGGAGCGGCGGCTGCAGGCCGCCGAGGACGCGATCACCGCGGGCGAGATCGATCTGGCCCGGGACATCGCCCGGGAGGTGCTGACCCGGGCGGCCGTGCCCGCCGACCGGGTGCGGGCCTGGATCATCGTCATCGACACCGCCGGCCACACCATGGCGGAGGTCGACGCCGCCTTCCCGCAGGCCCTCGCCGACGCCGGGGACGACCCCCGGCTGCTGGCGCTGGTCCACTACCAGCTGGCCTGGCGGGCGCTGATCGTGCAGGGCGACTTCACCGAGGCCCGCGAGGCCGCCGCGCACGCGGCCGAGCTGGCCGGCCGCGGCGCCGACCGGCGCACCGAGCTGCTCGC
The DNA here is from genome assembly GCF_053592455.1 of Streptomyces sp. NPDC002676. Taxonomy (NCBI): domain Bacteria; kingdom Bacillati; phylum Actinomycetota; class Actinomycetes; order Kitasatosporales; family Streptomycetaceae; genus Streptomyces; species Streptomyces sp. NPDC002676. The sequence continues at coordinate 228,059 of NZ_JBSFVT010000005.1, forward strand.
CCTCGCCTTCCAGGCGCAGACCGAGACCCTGATGGGCCACCCCGAGGCCCCCCGGACCATCCAGCGCGCCCTGAAGGAGCCCCAGGACCCGAACGTGGCCTGTCATCACAACGGCGCGGGCAGCGCCCGGTTCCGCTGGCTCGTCATGGGCGACCAGCTGGCCGAGGCGCGCATCGCCGTCACCGGGCTGCTGCGCGAGGTGCGCAGACGCGGCTCGGTGGAGAGCGAGGTGCACTTCCTGCGCGGCCTCGCCGAGACGGAGCTGCACGCCGGGCACTGCGGGCGCGCCCTCGACCTGGCCGGCGAGAGCCTGAAGCTGGCCCGGGACTCGGGGATCGGCGAGACCGCCTCGGCCATGATCAGCTCGCTCGCGGAGGCCTCCGGCGGGGACCTGGACCGGGCCCTCGCGCTCGCCCGGGAGGCGGTGCAGCACGCCGAGGAGGACGGCGACCAGATGTACGTGTCGCGGGCACTGGGCGCCCTCGGGTACGCCCAGCTGGTCGCCGGGGACCCGGCGGGCGCCGTCCGCTCGCTGCGCCATGTGCGCCGGCTGGAGCTGGCCCTCGGCATCACCGACCCGGCGCGGGGCCGCTGGCAGGGCGACCTCGCCGAGGCACTGGTCCGGATCGGTGAACCGGCCGAGGCGCAGGACGTCCTCGACGTCAGCCGCGAACACGCCCTGCGGCTCGGCCGGGACAGCGTCCTCGCCGTCCTCGACCGGTCCGAGGCCCTGGTGCGCGCGGCCCAGGGTGACCGGGACGCCGCCATCGCCCAGCTGACGTCCGCTCAGGACCGGCTCGGCAAGCTCGGCTACGGCCTGGAGGAGGCCCGGGCCGCGTTCGCGCTGGCCCGGCTGCGCGGCCGGCGTCTGGGGCCGTCGGCGTTCGACGAGGCCGCCCGGATGTTCCGCCGCTGCCGCGCCCTGCCGTGGCTGCGCCAGGTGGAGGAGGCCCGCACCGCGCCCGAGCCGGAGCCGGCCCCGGCCGCGCCGGACACCCTGGACGCGCTGGAGGGGCTGGCCGCGATGGAGCGTCAGGTCGCGGCGCTGGTCATGGAGGGTGCCACCAACCGGGAGATAGCCGCCCGGCTGTTCGTCAGCGTGAAGACGGTGGAGGCGACCCTGACCCGGGTCTACCGCAAGCTGGGGATCCGATCCCGGGTGGACATCGTCCGATTGGCGGCAGGTCGCCGCGCGAACTGAGTACGCGGCCGGTTAACTGAACGGGACCGAGGGTTTTCCCTCACCCCACCCCCCTAGGGGGTTCCCTCATTGGGGGCCGGGGGTTCCGGGTCCTAGCGTAAAGGGCGTGCCGCTCGCCCGGGCACACGGGTCAGGTCCCCGCGACCTCCCGTGCAGTACCCCCCACCCCGTGCGATCCCCCACCGGCATACCCCACTGAGGAGACTCATGTTCGGGCCCAGACGTCTCAGACAGGCCGCCGCGACCCTGGTGGCCACCGCCGCCGCCGCGGCGACCGCGCTCATCGCCGCACCCACCGCGATGGCCGCTCCTCAGCCGATCGTCGGCGGTACGACCACCACGACGACCGCCTACCCGTTCGCCATGCAGATCACCGACGCGTCCGGCAGCCAGTTCTGCGGCGGCACCCTGGTGGCCGCCAAGAAGGTCGTGACGGCGGCGCACTGCATGGTGGGCGAGCCGAAGAGCAGCATCCGTGTGGTCGGCGGCCGGACCTATCTGAACGGCACCGACGGCACGGTGAGCAAGGTCAGCAAGATCTGGGTGAACCCGGCCTACACCGACGCCACCACCGGCAACGACGTGGCCGTGCTGACCCTGTCGACGGCGATGCCGTACAGCCCGGCGTCGTACGTCTCCTCCTCCCAGACGAGCGTGTACGCGGCCGGCACCACGGCCCGGATCCTCGGCTGGGGCACGACTTCGGAGAACGGCAGCTCCTCCAACCAGCTGCGGACCGCGACCGTGCCGGTCGTGTCCGACACCAGCTGCCGTTCCTCCTACCGTTCGGACTTCGTCCAGTCCGACATGGTCTGCGCCGGATACACATCCGGCGGCGTAGACACCTGCCAGGGCGACAGCGGCGGTCCCCTGATCATCGGGGGCGTCCTGGCAGGGATCACTTCCTGGGGCGAGGGGTGCGCGGAGGCGGGTTACCCGGGTATCTACACCCGGCTGACCACCTTCTCGGACCTGGTGACCAAGCAGGTCAACTCGTGACCCGGAAGTCTTCCCGAGTACCCCTCGGGTAACGGCCAGGGGGGCGTTGCGAGCTACCACGAGCGGCCCGCAACGCCTCCCTATCCAATGTTTCTACGGCTGTGAGCCGCTGTGGCGTCCTACGGCTACTTGTCGGCCGTGAGCTTTCCGGCGGCACCCCAGCTGTCCGCCGGGACCTCGTGGATCCACACCTGCACGGTCTCCGCCGGAATCCTGTAGGCGTCGACGAAGGCGTCGGTGACGCGCTTGACGAGGTCCCGCTTGAGTTCGACGTCGCGCGGGCCCTGCTGGATGGTGACGATCGGCATGGCTGACTCCCTTGTGCGGGGCGGCGGTTGCCGCCCGTGTTCGCGTTGCACCCAGTCCATCGCCTGCCGGTCCGCCGACCAAGAAGCAGCCCGCGACCGCTGCAATCAGCTTTCGTGATCGCCGCAGGCCAGCGAGGCCTGCAGCAGGTGCTCCAGGTGCGGGCCAGGCTCGGCGGCGCGGACGGCGAGGCCCGTGGGCAGGGCCAGGCCGGGGGCACGGAAGGGGACGTAGGCCACCCGTGGGGTGTGCAGCACGCGCGCGTGAGAGGCGTAGACGACCGTCCACAGCGGGCGAGAGCCGATGGTGGCGAGGGTGTCCTGGAGGGAGCCGCCGACCGGTCCGGGCAGCGGTTCGAACCCGGCCGCGTGACAGGCCCCGACGACCAGATCCACCAGGGCGGGGTTGTTCCGGCGCGGGGTCAGGGCCAGGGGCAGGCCGGCGAGGTCGGCGAGGTCGAGCTCCGCGCGGGCCGCGAGGGGGTGCACGGCCGGCAGGGCGGCAACCAGCGGATCGGGCCACAGGGGCAGCACCCGCACGCCGGGCGGAGGTTCGGCAGCCCGGACGAAGGCCGCGTCCAGCCGGCCGGCCGCGACCCGGGTCAGCCGTTCGCCCACCGGCAGGGAGAAGAGCTCCACCGGCACGTCCGGCGCCCGCTCGGCGAACGCGGCGAGCACCCGGTCCAGGTGGGTGCCGAGTCCCGTGCTGGTGCCGACGCGCAGCCCGGCGGGCGCCGCCACACAGGCCCGTGCCTTCTCCGCCGCCGCGAGCACGGCCCGCGCCTCGGGCAGCAGCCGCTCCCCCGCCCCGGTCAGCCGCACCCGGCGCGGCGAGCGGTCGAACAGGACGGCACCCAGCTCCCGCTCCAGCCGCTGTATCTGCTGGCTGACCGCCGACTGCACGATGTGCAGCCGGTCGGCCGCCCGCCCGAAGTGCAACTCCTCGGCGACGGCGACGAAATAGGTGAGCTGCCGCAGTTCCATGGCCCTGACTGTAAAGCGTGCGGGAGGGCGGCCGGGTTCACCTCTCAGCGACTCATCTCTCGGCGGCTCATCTCTCGGCGGCTCATCTCTCGGCGGCTCATCTCTCGGCGACCGTGCCGAAGCGGATGTCCCACGCCTCCCCCGGGTGCAGCACGGACAGCATCCGCGCCGCTTCCGCGGTGACCTCCTCGCGCCGGCCCCGGGTGAGCTTGCCGAAGGGCTCGATGACGAGGGTGGCGCCGTCCGGCTTCCACAGGCCGGCGAGGAAACCGTCGACCAGGAAGGTGCGATAGGCCTGGTTGACCTGCCAGTTGCGGCCCCAGTAGGCGGGCGGTACGACGCGGGTGCGGTCGGCGTGGGAGAGGAGGAGGTTGTCGTACTCGGGCAGAAAGCGGGGCGGGGCCGGGGTGTCCGGGTCGGGGCGCGGGGCGTCGGGCAGGTCGAAGAGTTCGACGCCCTGGGGGTCGCGGAAGGTGAGCAACTGGGGGCGCAGGCGCTCGAAGGTGTCCTTGAGCCGGGTGAGTCCGGCCCAGGTCTGCATGTCCTTGACGGAGGCCGGGCCGAAGGCGGCGAGGTAGCGCAGGACCACCGCGTCCGGCGCCGGGGCCTGATCGGCGGGCCGGCCCAGCCAGTGCTCGGCGGTGGTGAGGGCGACCTGGCCGCTCTGGCCCCACAGGCCGCGCGGGGTGACCTGGACCAGGGGCAGCATGCAACGGGCGGCGGTGCCGAGCGCCTGCGGGTCGGCGTCCGGCCACTCGGCGGCGAGCACCGCGCGCAGCTGGGCCGGGGTCCGCGGCTCGGCCTCGACCAGCTCCCGGGCGAGCGCGGCGAGCCGCCCGAGGTCGACACCGGTCAGCCCCTTGCGGAAAGCGGCCAGTTCGCGCTCCCGGGCGGGCTGCACGAACGGGCGCAGGGTGAGGCAGTCGTCGGCGGTGTGGGTGTGGATGGTGGAGCGCAGGGTGACGATCCGGACGGCCTCGCGAGCGGCCAGGGGCGCGGACAGGTCCTCGGGGGTGAAGCCGTCGAGGCGGGCGGCGAGGGCGTGGTACGGCGGCTTGACGTTCTGCGCCTGGAGGCCGAGCAGGTGCCGTAGGGCGTCCAGGGCGGTCAGCGGGGAGCGGCGCAGCAGGAGCTGGCGGGCGAGGGTGGCGCGGTTGAGGGCGCGGGTGTCCAGCACGGGCGCCTTGGATGCGCTGCTCTTCGTCATGCCCGCACGCTAATCCGGCTTGCGGACACCTGCTGTCCGCAACTCTCACCGAACGCCGCACGGCTTGAGAACGCCCTGGCACGCCGGCCGCCGTTATCCTGCTCCTACCCGCTGCGTGATCACGCCGTACGCAGGCTCGTACGCAGGCCCGACGGAGAGGCAGCCGATGGCCGAGCGACTCAACGGCAGTAACGGCGGCCGGTCCGAGGACAAGAACGGCGGCCGGTCCAACGGCAGGAACGGCGGCCGGAAGTCCGTCTGGCGCCGTGCCCCCGCCCCGCCGCAGCCGCCCGCCGACGAGAACCCCGCCACCGAGCCCCGTCCGGCGCAGCCGGCCGAGCCGGTGAGCGTCGTCCAGGCCGCGCTCTACCGCGACGGCGTCCGTGTCGCCGCCCCCGCCACGCTCGCCGAGACCTACCGCGAGCTGCGCGAACATCCCGCGGGCATGGCGTGGATCGGCCTCGCCCGCCCCACCGCGGACGAACTCCTGTCCCTGGCAGCCGAGTTCGATCTGCATCCGCTCGCGGTCGAGGACGCGATGGAGGCGCACCAGCGGCCCAAGCTGGAGCGGTACGGCGACACACTGTTCGTCGTGCTGCGCGCCGCCCGCTACCTGGACGCACCGGAGGAGGTCGAGTTCGGCGAACTGCACGTGTTCGTCGGCCCCGACTTCGTCATCACGGTCCGGCACGGCGCGGCCCCCGACCTGACCGCGGTCCGCCGGCGCATGGAGGACTCCACCGAACTGCTCAAACTCGGCCCGGAGGCCGTCCTGTACGCCATCCTCGACGCGGTCGTCGACGGCTACGCACCCGTCGTCACCGGAGTCCAGAACGACATCGACGAGATCGAGACGGAGGTGTTCCGCGGCGACCCCGAGGTCTCCCGCCGGATCTACGAACTCTCCCGCGAAATGGTCGAGTTCCAGCGCGCCACCCGCCCGCTCGTGGGCATGCTGCACGGCCTGATGGCCGGCTTCGCCAAGTACGAGACCGACGAGGAACTCCAGCGCTACCTCCGCGACGTCGCCGACCACGTCACCCACATCAGCGAACGCGTCGACGGCTTCCGCCAGGCCCTCACCGAGATCCTCACCGTCAACGCCACCCTGGTCACCCAGCAGCAGAACGCGGAGATGCGCGCACTGGCGGAGGCGGGCTTCGAACAGAACGAGGAGGTCAAGAAGATCTCGTCCTGGGCCGCGATTCTCTTTGCACCCACACTCGTTGGAACCATCTACGGCATGAATTTCGACCAGATGCCGGAGCTGCACTGGGCGGGCGGATATCCGTTCGCGATCGGCTTGATGGGGGTGGTTTGCACCAGTTTGTACGTGATTTTCAAGCGACGGGATTGGCTTTAGGGGGCTACCGACCGAGGACGTCCCTCAATTGGGCGCGCCCCGTGATGCCGAGCTTCCGGAAGATCTTGTGCAGGTGGAAGCCGATGGTGCGAGGGGACAGATAGAGCCGGGCGCCGATGTCCCGGTTCGTCAGTCCCTCCGCGGCCAGTTGGGCGATCTGCAGCTCCTGCGGCGTCAGCTCGGCCACGGCCTCCGGGGCGGTGGAGTCAGCCACGGTCACGCCCGCCGCGCGGAGTTCGGCGGTGGCGCGCTCGCGCCATGGACGGGCGTCGAGCCGCTCGAAGACCTCCAGGGAGGCGGCGAGCAGGGGGCGTGCCTCCGCGGCGCGTCGGCGGCGGCGCAGCCACTCGGCGAAGTCCAGTTGGGCGAGGGCGCGTTCGAAGGGCCAGCGCGCGCCTGCGCGGTCGGCGAGCGCCGCAAGGAAGTGCGGCTCGGCGTCGTCGGGCCGGCTCAGCAAGGCTGTGGCCCGGTGCACGATCGCGTCCAGGCGGCTGGAGCGGGGCGAGCCGAGGATGTCCTCGACGGCGCGGAGTACGTCGCGGGCGTCGTCCGCCCGGCCGACGCGCACGGCCGCCGCGGCGAGGTCGGCGAGGTGGTAGGGCGATGCGTGGTGGTGCACGGGCATGGGGGGAGAGTCCTGCGTGAAGACGCGGCGGAGGTGCTCGTACGCGGTCCTGTGGTCGCCCTCCGCGAGCGCTGCCATGCCGAGCGCGCGGCAGTGACGGACGTACAAGCTGCGGGACTTGTGCAGATCGATGCCGCGGACAGCCTCGGTGGCCCGCTCCCGCGCGCCGGAGTGGTCGCCGCGGACGGCGCTCAACGTGGCCTGGATGAGCGGTGCCCCCACGGTGATGTAGTCCGCCCCCGCTTCCGCGGCCAGGCCGTATGCCTCCTCGGCCGTGGACCCGGCCGCCGTCCATGCTCCGCTGTCGAACAGGGCGAGGGCGAGGACGTGGGTGAGCGTGCAGTTGGTGCCCGCTGTGGCGGCCGGGCGGTAGTGGTCCATGGCCCGGCCGAGGAGTCGCACGGACAGGTCGGTCTCGTCGAAGATCCAGGCGGCGGCGCCGAGCATGGTGAGGTCGCCGAGTGTGGTGACGTCCGGGACCAGGCCTTCCGACAGAGAGCCAGCCACGTCGCGCAGGCGCTGCAGTGCCTTCTCCCGGTCCGTGAAGGGGCGGGAGACCGCCTCCGCCCACACCCTGTCGCTCCGGTCCGGTTGCGGGGCGATCAGGTCGCCGATCCGCTGGAGTTCGGCGCGATGGAAGGGGTCACCGGAGTTGTACGCCGGAGTCGCCGCCGTTCCCAGCGCGTCCAGCGCCAGGACGGGCGCCACGGTGGCCATGGATTCGGCCACGGGCAGCAGGAATCCGAGGGCCTCGTCATGGCGGAGGGTGACGAACAGCGACCAACCGGCACACAGGGAGGCCTCGGCCAGCAGTTCGGGGTCGTCCGTCAGGGCGCCTACCCGGCCCGCGATCTCGCCGACCCAGTGGGGGTATCCGGCGAACATGGCGGATTCGGCAGCGGCGAGCAGGCGTCTGGCGCGGCACTCCGCGTCAGGGGTGAGTTCGGCCGCACGTTCCAGCGCGGTGGCCGCGGCCGCGTAGCCACCGCGGCGGCGCGAGCGCTCGGCACTCTGCGCCAGGGCGGCGGCGACCTCCTCGTCCGGGCCGAACGCGGCCGCCGCGAGGTGCCAGACCCGACGGTCGGGGTCGTGTGCGAGCGCGGCGGCGAATACCAGATGGGCCTCACGGCGGTCGGCGAAGGAGGCGGCCTGGTAGACGGCGACGCGGATCAGCGGATGGCGCAGCCGGACGTCGCCGTTCTCGACCCGTACGAGCCCTACCTCCTCGGCAGGTCGCCAGACCTCGGGATCGTCCAGGCCCGGGACGGCGTGCAGGACATCGGAGAGCCGGTCCGTGCCGGCGGCTGCCGCCAGGAGCAGCGCGTGCCGGGTCTCTTGCGGAAGGTCGGGCAGGTCGGCTGCGAACAGGCGCTCCAGCCGGGCGGTGAGGGGAAGGGAGTCGATCGCGCCGGGCCTCTGGAGGTCCGGCCCCTTGGCCAACGCCCGCGCGAGTTCGATGAGGGCGAGCGGGTTCCCGGCGGCCTGTTCGATGATCTGGGCCCGGGCCCTGCCTCGTGGCGGATGCGGTTGCTCGTCGAGCAGGAGGCCCGCCGCAGCCCGGTCGAGGGACCCGATCTGCAGATGGGGGAAGTCGCGGTCGAACCGCGCCGGCACCGACTCCTCCCGTGCCGCGAGCAGCAGGGCCATCCGTTCGCCTTCGAGACGCCTGGCGACGAACGCCAGCACGTCCAGGGAGCCGACGTCCAGCCATTGGGCGTCGTCGACGACGATGAGCAGGGGGCGTTCCGCCGCCGCCTCCGAAAGGAGGGTGAATATGCCGGACCGGATCACGAGCGGCTCCGGGACCTGCTGCCCGTCACCGTAATCCATGCCCAACGCGTGTCGCACACAGTCGCGTTGACGCGCGGGCAGCCGCTCGATGCCGCGGAGAACGGGGCGCAGCAGTTGGTGCACTCCCGCGAAGTCAAGAACCAGCTCGCCCTCGCAGCCGCGTACCCGGAGCACACGCCGACCGCGCGCCGCGGCCTCGTCGGCGGCGTGGTCCAGCAGGGTGCTCTTGCCCGCACCAGGCTGACCGGTCAGCACGAGCACCTTCGAGCCGGGGCCGTCCGTGGCGTCGAGGAGCCTGCCGATCCGCTCCAGTTCGCGAGCGCGGCCCCGGATGTCCCTCGTGCGTGCCTCCACGGCGCCGGCGTCCATGCTCTCCCTCGTCCGCCTCACGGCCGCCCTGGACCGCCCTGTGGGGCGGGGTCGGTCGTGAAGCACCTGTTCACAGCGTTGACGCCATCCTGCCAGGGCTCTTGCGGGGATGACTGGTCACATGACAGAAGCGGTCCGTCCGCATGCCTGACAGGCTCCCCGCATGGGCGGGAACAAGGCGCCTCTCACGGGGAGTCGGAGTGCGATGACGGGGTTGGAAGCGGGACGCGCGGCGGTCCCGATCGGCCGCGAGGAGGAGATCGACCGGATTCTGCGGTGCCTTGACGTACGTTCCGGTCCGCAGAGTCTGCTCATGCTCGGGGAGACCGGCACCGGTAGGTCCCTGTTGCTGCGGTACGCCGAGGAGACAGCCGCCGCGCGCGGGGCCCGGGTCCTGTCGGCGCGGGGCTGGGGCGGGGAGGAACCGGCAACGTTCGCCTCGCTGCACCGGCTGCTTCTGCCGGTACTGGACGTGCCGGACATGCTTTTGGAGGACCGGTGGCCCGTACTGCGTACCGCCTTCGAGCCGGGTGCGGGAGCCGGGCCCCAGGATCGACGTGCGCTGTGTGCCGTCACCCTGGCGGTGCTCACCCGTCTCGCCCGGACGAGCCCGGTGCTCGTGGCGGTGGACGACGCCCAGGACTGCGACGACGCTTCCCTGGACGTTCTGTTCTCCGTACGACGGCAGCTCACGAACCAGGCGGTGACCATGCTGTTCACCGCACGCGGCGAGGCTCCCCCGTCCGCAGTCCCGGTCGACCTTCCCGTCCTGCGGCTCGGTCCGTTGTCCCCCGGGGCGGCGGCCCGGCTCCTGGACGCGCAGCCCGACGCCCCTCGGGGGCGGCTCCGGCTGGACCTGCTCCGGCAGGCGGAGGGCAATCCACTGGCGGTCGTCGAGCTGAGCCGGGCGTCACACGCCGGTGCCGGGCCGGCCTCGGGCCCGCAGGCGTTCGCCTCGCGGCTGGACGTTCTCCCGTCGGGTGACTGATGGTACCGGGGGCAAGCGGTCCGAGACTGGACGCAGGAGACATTCGCATCCGGTCGGAGTGTTCGTGAGCCTCGTGTGAAGCACCGTCGTCGTGTCCGGTCGCCGTAGCAACGTCCTCGTCGCACCGCTGCCGCCACACAGCCCGTCCCTCCGCCGCCGGTCCGCGGCGTCCCCGAGTCCGCGGGAACCGGCTTCGCACCGGTCGCCGGCGCACGTTCCTCTGTTTCCGACGCTCTCCAGGGAGCGTCCGCACGACCATGACGAGGAGTCACGATGTCCGTCGTACTCTCCACGCTGTCACTCTCGCCGTCCGAGCGGGCGGACTACTGGCACAGTGTGGTCTCCGACACCTTCATTCCGCTGGGCGTCATGCTGCACGAACGCGAGCCCTCGGTGGGGACGATCACCACCGATGCGCTCGGTTCCCTCCAGATCTCGGTGGTCGAGGCCGGCCCGCAGACGGTGTCGCGCCACGGCGCCTTGATCTCCCGGGGCGGAGGAGAGTACCTGACCGTCACTCTCCAGCACCGGGGAACCGCGCGGCTCACCCAGGACGGGCGCGAGGCCCTCGTCCGGCCCGGCACCTTCACCTGCTCCGACGCCGGCCGGACCTACCGGAGGGAGCAGCCGGACCACTTCCGGTTCACGGCGATCCGGGTGCCGAAGGAGATGCTGGGCGTGTCCGACACGGACCTGCGGGCGATCACCGGGACCGTGTTCGACAGCCGCTGCGGCACGTCCGGAGTGGTTGCCGGATATCTGGAACATCTGGCGGAGCGGGCGGCCGGGCTCGATCCGTACACGGGCCGCCAACTCGCGATGACCGCCGCAGATCTGCTGACGGTGCTGATACGCGAACGGCAGGGGCGGCTGAACCCCCATGCGTCGGAGGTGGCCCGCGGCACGCTGGTGCGCGTCAAGGAGTACATCCTGCGACACCTGGCCGACCCGGCTCTCTCTCCGGAGAGGATCGCGTGCGCGCACCACATGTCCGTCCGGTATCTGCACAAACTCTTCCAGTCGGACGGGACCACGGTGAGCCGTTGGATCCACCGCGAGCGCCTGGAAAGGTGCCGACGGGAGCTGTCCCGACCGTCGCGGACGGCACCTGCTGTGTCGGCGGTGGCCCAGCGCTGGGGATTCGTGAACCCGTCCCACTTCAGTCGCGTCTTTCGCGCCGCGTACGGGATGTCACCCCGGGAATGGCAGTCGAGCACGCGCCACGCGTGAGCCGGGGCGGCTCCGGCCGCCCCCTACGGACGTGCCGACCCCCCCTCAAGAGGTGGGATCGGCACGGAACCCGGCCGGTGCGTGGGTCAGTGAGCGGTGGACCGGACCGCGTCCTGGATCAGCTCGGCCACGGCCTTGGGCTGGGCCAGCATGACCAGGTGCGAGGAGTCGACCTCGACAGTGGTCATGCCTGCACGCTCGTAGCCGTAGCGCTCCACATCGGGGTCGATGGTCCGGTCGCAGGAGGCGACCAGGCCCCACAAGGGCTTGCTCTTCCACGCCGCGACCGGGGCCTTCTCGGCGAAGGCCCGTGCGGCCAAGGGGCGCTGGGAGACGGCGAGCACCGCGGCGAGTTCGGGAGCGACGTCCGCAGCGAAGAGAGCGGGGAACCTGCCGACCGCCGCCGAGACGTCGGTGCCGGTCTCGGTGGAGCCGGCCACGGGGAACGGCGAGTGGACGAGGGCGTCGGCGAGGCCGGAGTCGGGGAAGCGTCCTTGCAGCTCGCCCAGGCTCTCGCCCTCCTCCAGCGCATATCCGGCCAGGTAGACCAGCGCCCGGACGTTGTCCTCCGTGCCGGCGAGGGTGATGACGGCGCCGTCGTAGGAGTGCCCCACCAGGATCACGGGGCCGTCGATGGCCCGTACCACCGAGGCGATGTACGCGGCGTCGTCGACGAGGCTGCGGTTGGGCACCGCCGGAGCCGTCACCTTCAGGCCTGCAGCGGTCAGTCAGGCGATGACGCGGGCGAAGCCGGAGGCGTCGGCGAAAGCGCCGTGGACCAGCACGACGGTGGGGTCGGCGGGTCGGGACATGGGTGAACTCCTCGGTGTATGGGGGTGGGGATGTGCGGGGCGGGACTCTCGTGCGTCACAGACCGAACCGTGCGCGGCGCGACTCGGGCACCAGGCCGGCGTACTCCGGGTGTTTGCCGATCCAGCCCCGGATGAAGGGGCAGTACGGCAGCACGTGGAGCCCGCGAGCCCGGGTGTCGTCGAGGGCACCCCGGGCGAGCAGCCCGCCCAGGCCCTGACCGGCGAACCGGGGGTCGATCTCGGTATGGATGAAGGCGATCTCGCCCTCCGAGAGGAAGTACTCGGCGAAGCCGGCGGTCTCGGTGCCGTCGTCACCGGCGAGGATCTCGTACCGGGACCTCTCGGGCCGGTCTCTCACCTGCGGTTCCATGGATGCTCCTGTGTGGTCGGGTGTGCGTGGGTCGGTGGGTGTTCAGAGCGTGCGGCGCACGCCCGCCTGGCGTTCGAGGTTGCGGAGCTGGACCGTGAGGTCGCCCTCGACGGCGGTGTGGGCGGGGCCGCTGCGGCCGATGGGCAGGACCTCCTCGCTGCGCATGTCCTCCAACATCAGGGCGAACGCCGCGTACATCGCGACGAGCGCCACCGCGAGGCCGAGGGCCCCGGACGTGCGCGTGAGCCATTCGGCGCCGGTAAGACCCGACAGACCGGTGGCCGCCCAGCGGGGAAGGGAGACCACGAGGACGAGCCACAGCGCACGCTTGGGCCGGGTCACGGCGGCCATCAGCGCCCCGAAGCACAGGAACGCCAGGTTGAAGACGCCCAGCACACGCAGCCCGTCGGCCGCGCCGCTGAACATGACGAGCGCGTAAGCCAGCCAGCTGCCGGCGAAGACGCCCATGAGGGTCGCCGCGATCACGTCGCGGGCGCCGAACGCCAGGACACTCACCAGGAGTTGGAGGGCGAACGCGGGAAGGACGCACAGGGCGACGGCGCCTCGGGCCTCGGCCTCGAAGAGCCCGAGCTGCATGCATCCCGTCATCACGGAGGCGATCGCCACCGTGAAGAAGCCCAGCGGCATGGGTGAGGCGATGGGGCGCAGGTTGATCCGGGTCATCGACCGGAGGTCCGGTTCGAAGCGGCGTCCCGGGCCGGCGTCCGGCCGGCTGTCGGCGCCGCTGGCGGAGGCGGAGTCAGTACTCATCGCGGGAATCTCTCGTTCAGTGCTCGAAACAGGGGTCGATGAACGGCGGAGGCATGTCGGGAGTGGAGCCACGGGCGACGCGCCAAAGGCGGTGCTGTTCGGACTCGGCGACGGCCTCGGCCACGAGCGACGCCTGGCGAGCACCGCTCTGGTAGCCGCCGAAGTGGGCCACCGGGCTCCATTGCGGACTGACCGGCGGGACTGCCTCGTCCAGTCCCTCGTACTCCGCGCTCGCGTAGACGATGCGGCCGCCGACGACGGTGAGCACGGACTCGATGGCGGGGATGACGTCCTCGGGCACGGTGAGGAAGTCGTCGGACAGAATCGCGAGGTCTCCGTACCAGCCTTCCCGCAGGCTTCCCTTGACGTCCTGCTCGCCGGTGAGCCGGGCTCCCCCACGGGTGTAGAGGTCGAGGGCGGTCTCCCGGTCGATCAGGTTCCCGGCCGGGGAGAGCACCGTGCCACCGACGGTGCGCCCGGTCACCAGCCAGTGCAGCGCGACCCACGGGTTGTACGAGGAGACGCGGGTGGCGTCGGTTCCGGCGGCCACCGTCAGGCCCCGCTCGAGCATGGCCCGGACCGGCGGAGCGTGGGCAGCGGCCTCGGCACCGTACCGGTCGAGGAAGGCGCTGCCTTGGAAGGACATGCGGTTCTGGACGGACAGGGCGCCGCCGAGGGCCGCGATCCGGTCGAGGCTGTCGGCCGAGACGGTCTCCGCGTGGTCGAAGAGCCAGCGGTTGCCACCGGGGAACAGCCCTTCCGCCGCGAGCTTCTCGAAGACGGCCAGGTCGCGGCGGATCGTCTCGTCGTACGTCGCGTGGAGCCGGAAGCCCCAGCCGCTCTCCATCAGGAGCCGGACGGCCTGCTCGAACTCGGCCTCGTACCCCGCGGCAAGCTCGGGACGGGGTTCGGAGAAGTTCTCGAAGTCGGCGGCGGCCCAGGTCAGGTTCTCGCCCGCACCGTTCAACCGGAGCCACTCGTCCCCGTCCCCGGGCTTGACCATCTCGGTCCAGCGCCTCAGGTCGGCGAGCTCCTGCCCGGCCGTCTGCGGGAACAGGTGGTAGGCGATCCGCAGGGACAGCTCCCCCGATCTGGCGAGGTCGACGACAGTGGCGTAGTTGTCGGGGAAGTTCTGGAACCCGCCGGCGGCGTCGACCGCGGAGGTCAGACCGAATCGGTTCAGCTCACGCAGGAAGTGCCGCGTCGACGTCCGCTTGTCGGCCTCGTCGAGGGCCGGAGCCTTGGCCAGGGTCGAGTACAGGATGAGAGCACCCGGCGCCGCGAGGAGGACACCGTTGGGTTCGCCGTCCCGGCCGCGTACGATCTGGCCGCCGCGTGGGTCGGGGGTCTTTCGGGTGAATCCGGCGGCCCGCACGGCGGCCCGGTTCATCAGGGCCGACTGGTACAGGTGCAGGACGAAGACCGGGGTGTCGGGCGCGGCGGCGTTCAGCTCGGCGACGGTCGGCATCCTGCGCTCGGCGAACTGTTCGGCGGTCCAGCCGCCGACGACCCGGATCCACTGCCCCTTGGGGGTGCGGCCGGCCTGCTCGCGCAGCATGGCCAGGGCGTGACGGAGGCTGCGTACCCCGTCCCAGCGCAGCTCCAGGACGTAGTTGAGGCCGCCCCTGATGACGTGCAGGTGGGAGTCGTTCAGGCCGGGGACCACCCTGCGGCCGAGGGCGTCGACGACCCTGGTCCCCGGCCCGACGAGGTGGGCGAGGTCGTGGTCGTCGCCGAGGGCCGCGACCCGGCCGCCGCGGATCGCGACGGCGCGGGCCTCGGGACGGCCGGCGTCCCCGGTGAACACCTTCGCGTTGCGGACGAGGAGGTCGGCCTGTACGTGTTCCTGCCGCGGGGCGGGCACGAGGCCCGCCACCGGCATGCTCGTCGACGGCCCGGTCATGCCAGGGCCTTGCGGAGGGTGTCGGTGGCGACGCCGATGGCGAGTTCGGCGGCCTGCGTCTCGCGCAGCGCGTTCAGCATCACGAAGTCGTGGATGGCTCCCTGGACGCGCAGGGCGGTGACGGGGACGCCGGCGGCGCGGAGTTTCGCCGCGTACGCCTCACCCTCGTCGCGCAGGACGTCGGCCTCGGCGGTGATGACCAGGGCGGGGGGCAGGCCGGTGAGCTGCTCGGTGGTGGCGCGCAGCGGCGAGGCGGTGATCTGCGCGCGCTCGGCCTCGTCGGTCGTGTACTGGTCCCAGAACCACTTCATGGCGTCGCGGCGCAGGAAGTAACCCTCAGCGAAGGCGTGGTACGAGTCGGTGTCGAAGCTCGCGTCGGTGACCGGGTAGAAGAGGACCTGGTGGGTGAGACGAACGTCGCCGCGCTGCTTGGCCATGAGGGTAAGGGCGGCGGTCATGTTGCCGCCGACGGAGTCGCCCGCGACGGCGATCCGCGTGCCGTCGAGGTCCTTGTGGTGTCCCTCGCGCGCAACCCACTGGGCGACGCTGTAGTTCTGCTCGATGGCGACCGGGTAGCGGGCCTCGGGCGAGAGGTCGTACTCGGGGAAGACGACGGCCGCCCCAGTGCCGACGGCTAGTTCGCGGACGAGCCGGTCGTGGGTGTGGGCGTTGCCGAAGACCCAGCCCGCGCCGTGGATGTAGAGGATGACAGGCAGGGGGCCGGTGGCGCCGAGCGGGCGGACGATCCGGGCGCGGACATCGCCGGTGGGACCGCCGTGAACGGTGACCCATTCCTCGGCGACGGCGGGCAGGGGGACGCCTTCACCGCTCTGGACGTCGTCCACGGCCTTGCGGCCGTCCGCCACGGGGATCTGGTACAGGAACGGAGGCTGGGCCGTGGCGTCGGCGAAGGCCTGGGCCGCGGGTTCGAGGGTTGGTGTGTTCGGCATGAGGGTTTCTCCTTCGTAGGGCGTACGGGGCCTCAACGGGTGGCGCGCGCGGCGTCGAGGATCACGTCGGTGACCACGGCCGGGCGGGAGATGGGCACGGCGTGCGTCGCGTCCACCTCGGCGATGTGGGAGCCGGCGCGCCGGGCCGTCCGCCGCTCGGCGGCCGGCGGGACGTTCTTGCGGCGGCGAACTGACGGCGGTACTCGGCCTGGACGATGACGAGTTCGGTGCCGGTGCGCCCACCGGGCAGCGGGTACGGCTGCGCGTTCACCGTGTCGCCGAGGGTGGAGCCGGGGAACCCGGCGGCCAGTTGGGCCGCACTCTCGCCCTTGTCCGGGGTGAACGCCGCGATGGAGACGAGGGCATTCACCCGGCCGGAGGCGTCCGCGAACGCCCCGTGGGCCAGGACGATGGTGGGCTTGGGATCCGGGTCCCGTGGCGGGCCCGGGTCCCGCGTGTGCGGTTCCTTGTCGGGTGGTGCAGCGGCGGGCTTGTTCAAGCGGCCGTCGTGCTCAGTCGAGGAAGGCGAGCAGTGCGGTGTTGACCTCGTCGGCGTGGGTCCAGATCAGGCCGTGCGGGCCGCCGGGCACGATCGTCAGCTCGGCACCGGCGATGCGCTGGGCGAGGGGAATCGCGGTGGCCTCGACAGGCAGGGTGCGGTCGGCGTCGCCGTGGATGATGAGGGTGGGCACGTCGATGCGCGGCAGGTCCGCGCGGAAGTCCGTGAGCCAGGCCTGGACGCAGTCGAGGGTGCCCTTGGCGGAGGCACTGACGGCTACGTTCCAGGCGGCCTGGACCGCCTGTTCGCTGACGCGCTCGCCGCCGAGCACGTCGACGTTGTAGAAGTCGGCGAGGAACGCAGTCATGAACGCGAACCGGTCGGCGGCGATGGCCTCTTCGATGCCCTTGAAGACGCTCCCGTCCACCCCGTCCGGATTGTCGTCCGTCTTCAGGAGGAAGGGCGGGACGACTCCGATCATGACGGCCTTGGCGATACGGTCGGAGCCGTACGTGCCGAGGTAGCGGGTCACCTCGCCGCTGCCCATGGAGAAGCCGACGAGGACGGCGTCGCGCAGGTCAAGGGTGGTGAGCACCTCGTTCAGGTCGGAGGCGAAGGTGTCGTAGTCGTAGCCGTCGGCGGGCTGGTCGGAGCGGCCGAAGCCGCGCCGGTCGTAGGTGATGACCCGGTGGCCGGCGGCGAGGAGTGCGGCGGTCTGCTTCTCCCAGGAGGCCCCGTTGAGCGGCCAGCCGTGGATCAGCACGACGGGCTGTCCGGTGCCGTGGTCCTCGTAGTACACGTTGGTGGGTGCGGAGCCGCCTTCGGCGACCTTGATGAACGGCATGATGTGCTCCTGCTGTTGGTGAATTTCGAAATGAAGGGGTGGATGTCGCCTCAGAGGCCGCCCGTACCGCGATGCCCGCCTCGCGTGCAGAGCGTTCGGTGAGACCGAAGCTCGCGACTTCGGGATGGGTGAAGACAGCCTGCGGGACGGCGACGTGATCGGCCTGCGCGCTCCGGGCCTGCCAGTCGCCAGTGCCGGCCCGGCGGCCGGCGGCTCGCTCGGCGATCGCCGCGGCGCAAGCCCGGGCCTGGTACTTGGCCATGTGGGTCAGCGGCGCACGGTGATTGACGTCGCCGACGGCGTAGAGCCAGTCACCGTCCAGGGCGGTGACGCGACAGGTGTCGTCGACGCGGAGCCAGTCTCCGACCGGCACTCGCCGCCCGGCCCGCCGCCGATCACGACGACGTCGTACGCGTCCTCCATCAGCTGCGCACCAGGGGGGTGTCCACGAGGTGCTCGGCCAGGAACCACACCTGTGCCTCGCCGGTGCGGATGACCTCCGAGACGAGCAGGTCGGTGCTGCCCTCGTCGCCCTCTGTCGAAAGCCGGGCAGCAGCGTCGCGCGCGTCGATGAGGATGCGCTCGTGCGCGTCGAGGAGACGGGACAGCATGACGGGGACCTTCTCCACGCCGTCCGGCGGCCGAGGGATCGTCGTCAGCTCAGCGACGTGGCGCGGGTCGCCGACGGCGACGCCGCCGAGGCTCTGGATCCGCTCGGCCAGCGCGTCCACGATGGCCAGTTGGGCCTCCGCGTGCTTGTCCAGCATGAGGTGGAGCGAGTAGAAGGTGGCCCCGCGCATGAGCCAGTGGTGCTTCTTGTAAAGGGAGTACAGGATCTGCGTCTCGGCGAGTACGCGGTTGAGTCGCTGGCAGGCGTACATGCGGGTGTCGTGGCCGAGGCCGATCGGCAGCTGCTTGAGCGTGCCGAACGCCTGGGTCTCGGCGCCCTTCTGGTGCAGCAGCGGCTGGACGCCGCCGGTCGGGGGTGCGGTGGTGGGTGTGGTGATCGCGGTGTCCATCAGCTACTCCTGGTCGGGAAGGTGGTAGGGCCGGCTGCCCGGGCGGGGGCGCGGGGCGCCCGGAGCCGGTCTGCGCGGCTCGCGCTCAGCGCGTGCCGGTGGCGGCCCGCGCCGCCGCCGGGGCCGGGCGGTGCAGGACGAGCCGGGTCAGCAGGCCGCTGCCGAGACCGGCCACGAGCGCGACGGCCGCCCACCACAGGGGGTACGGCGTGAGACCGAGGACCGCGTCGAGGGACCAGGCTCCGGGGCCGGTGGCGGCGAGGGCGGCGGCGGTGCCGATGAGGACGAGCGGGTACTCGTACCCGTCGTTCTGCACCCAGAGGCCGTTATGCCATTTCACCGTGAGAGCGACCGTCATGACCCCGATGGCCCCGGTCGCGGCGAGCGGGGTCATGAGGCCGGCCGCGAGCAGCAGACCCGATCCGATCTGGCCGCTGCCCGCCGCCAGGGCCGTGAGGACTCCGCCGCGGAAGCCGTCGGCGCGGAACTCCTGCGTGCCGCCCTCGAGTCCCCTGCCGCCCAGGTGCGAGCTGATCTTCTGCACCCCATGGCCGGCGACGAGCAGGCCGACCAGCAGACGCAGGATCAGAATGCCGGTGTCCAAGGAGGTCAGCCGGCCGCGTGCGCGCCGATGACGCTCTGCGCGTACACGACGCCCAGGCCGTACGCGCCCGCGTGGGCCTTGACGATCTCCATGACCGCACCGTACGTCTCCTGGCGCGCCCAGTCGCGCTGCAGCTCCAGGAGCACCTGCACCCAGGTCACCGGCACCGCGCCGGCGGCGATCATCCGCTGGAGCGCGTGCTCGTGTGCGGCCGGGCTGACGCCGCCGGAGGCGTCGGAGACCACGTACACCTCGTATCCCTGCTCCAGCGCGGAGAGCGCGGGCAGCACGAGGCAGACCTCGGTCCACAGGCCGGAGAGGATGATCTTCTTGCGCCCGGTCGCCTTGACCGCCGCCACGAGCGCCTCGTCCTCCCAGGCGTTCATGGTCGTGCGGTCGATGACCTCGTGCTTGGGGAAGACGTCGGCAAGCTGGGGCAGCAGGGGCCCGGAGAACGACTCGGCGGCGACCGTGGTCAGGACGGCCGGGACATCGAAGGCCTGAGCCGCCTTGGCGAGACCCACGGTGCTGTTGATGATCGCGGCGCGGTCGCCGCTTCCGGTGCCGAAGAACATCTGCGGCTGGTGGTCCACGAAGAGCATGACGGCGTTGTCGGGCGTAAGGAGATCCGCACTCGGGGCAGCCTGCACCTTGGCGATGTCGAACATGAGGGGTCCTTTTCGGAGCGATCGGTACGGTGCCGTCCGCGTCTCGCGGCCCGGCACACCCCGAAGCTACGACCGGCCGACCGACCGACTTTTCTCCCTGTGCCCAGGAGTTGGCACGACAGCGCACTACCCCGCTCACTCTGGTGACGACCATTGCCACCCCGGCACCCCGCATGGCCGGCAGTTCAGTCGGCTCGCACTGCAGCGGATCGCTACTCGTCGTCTGTCAGGCGGGACTTGAGTCCGCCGCGCCGAGCGTCTCGCGGAGCCACTGCTCGACCTCCGCGACGTGCACCGTCGCCCACGCCTGGGCGAGTTCGGGGCGCCGGGCGGCGACGGCCTCGTAGATCGCCCGGTGCTGCTGCCTGGTCCGTGCCACAGCGCCCTCCTCCGTCCGGCCGCGCCACAGCCGGGCCCGCGCGGTCGGTCCGGACAGGCCGTCGATCAGCGAGCAGAGCACCGCGTTGCCCGAGCCCGCCGCCAGCTTGCGGTGGAACTCGAGGTCGTTGTCGATCAGGGCTTCGAGCGAGGTGTCGTCGTCCAGGCGGTCGAGCACCGCGCCGAGCGCGGCGATGTCCTCGTCCGGCATCACGCGGGCGGCCATGGCCGCGGCGGCCGGTTCGAGGATCCGCCGTACCTCCAGGAACTGAAGGACGGTGTCGTCCTGCTGAAGGTCGGCGGCGAACGCCAGCGCGTCGAGCAGCAGCTCGGGCTCCAGGCTCGTCACATACGTGCCGTCGCCCTGGCGCACGTCGAGGACCCGGACGAGCGAGAGCGCCTTCACCGCCTCGCGCAGGGAGTTGCGGGAGAGGCCGAGCCGCTCGGCCAGGTCGGCCTCGCGTGGGAGCCGGGAGCCCGGGCGGAGCTCACCGCTGACGATCATGGCCTTGATCTTCTCGATCGCCTCGTCGGTGACCGGCACGGTACCGCCTCTCTCATGTTCCGGGTCTGTGCAGGATAGGCGACGGTCCTGCGGGTGGCCGCAGGCCGTAGACGGCTGCCGCGTTCTCGTGGAAGACCGCGTCCTTCTCGGCCGGGCTGAGCCGGTCGGTGAGGCGGTCGGCGATCCGGACGACCTCGCCGTAGCCGGCCTGGAGCGTGCAGACGGGCCAGTCCGAGCCGAAGAGCAGCCGTCGCGGGCCGAAGGCGTCCAGCACGGTGTCGGCGTAGGGGGCGAGGTCCTCGGTGCGCCAGTTGCCGGGGGCGGCCTCGGTGACCATGCCGGAGAGTTTGCACACGGTGTTGGGCAGGGCGGCCAGGCGGCGTACGTCGGCGGCCCAGGGGGCGAGCGCTCCCGTGGCGATCGGCGGCTTGCCGAGGTGGTCGAGGACGAAGGTCAGCCCGGGGTGCCGGTCCGCGGCGTCGGCCGCCGCGGCCAGTTGGTTGGGCGTGACCACGAGGTCGTAGGCGAGCCCGGCCTCCGCGACGGCGGCCAGGCCGCGCCGTACGTCCGGACGCAGCAGCCAACCGGGGTCGGGTTCCTCCTGGACCTGGTGGCGGATGCCCACCAGCCGGTCCCCGCCCGGCTGTTCGCGCAGAGCGGCGATCGCGTCGACGACGTCCGGGGCGGTGAGGTCGGTCCAGCCGACGACTCCGGCGACCAGGTCGCTGCCGGCGGCGAGGGCCAGCAGTTCGGGTGTCTCGTCGGGCACGCAGACGGTCTGGACGACGACGGTGGCGACCACACCGGCCACACGCGCCTCGCCGGCAAGGTCCCCCACCGAGAACGAGCGGGCCAGCGGGGTGAGGTCCTCTCCCCTGATCCACGGCTGAGGACGCACCGTCAGGTCCCAGACGTGGTGGTGCGCGTCGATGACCGGTCGGCCCGTCACAGCTGCCACACCACCGGGAGCCCGGCGGCACGGATGGCGGCGGGCCGGAGGGTCAGGCACATCCGGCCGTTGCCCTCGGACTCCACCACGACGACGGTGCCGGTGTCGGCGACGGCGAAGTTGGCGCCGGAGACGGCGACCTTGGCGGTGAGGAACTTGTGGCGGAGGTGGCGGCGGGCGGCCTCGGCGAGTTCGGCCGGGTCGTCCCCGAGGCCGTCGGGCACAGGCTGCCCCCAGCGGCCGATCTCGGCGGCGAAGAGGTCGCGGATCTCGGTGCGGTTCTTGTGGATCGCGGGAACGAGGATGTGGGAGGGGCGGTCGTCGCCGAGCTGGACGATGAGTTCGGCGAGGTCGGTCTCGTAGGCGGTGATCCCGGCGTCGGCCAGGTGTTCGTTGAGGCCGGTCTCCTGGGTGGCCATGGACTTGACCTTGACGACCTCCCGTTCGCCGGTGGCCTCCACCAGTGCGGTGACGATGTGGTTGGCCTCGGCGGCGTCGCAGGCCCAGTGGACGGTGCCGCCCGCGGCGGTGACCGACTCCTCCAACTGCACCAGGTACCGGTCGAGATGGCGCGCGGTGCGCCTCTTGATCGCGGCGGCCGACTCGCGCAGCGCCTCCCAGTCGTCCAGCTCCGCGGCGACGGCGAGGCGCTTGTCGCGGATGGTGGAGGTGGCCCGCTTCAGGTTGGCGCGCAGCTGGGTGTTCTTCAGTTCCTCACGGGCGGCAGCGGGGAAGGACGGGGAGCCGAGCCAGACGACCCCGCGGTCGCCGTGGCCGCTCATCGGTCGTCCCCTTCGCCGGTCGCGAGGATCTCGGCCAGGTACATGGTGCGTACGGCACTGCCCTGGCGGGACAGGCCGCCTCCGATGTGCATCAGGCAGGAGTTGTCGGCGGCGCACAGCACCTCGGCACCGCTGTCCAGGACCTCGCAGGCCTTGTCGGCCAGCATCGCGCTGGACGTCTCGGCGTTCTTGACCGCGAAGGTGCCGCCGAACCCGCAGCACGAGTCGGCGGCGGGGAGGTCGGCCAGCTCGATGTCCCTGACCGCGCACAGCAGTTGGAGCGGCCGGTCGCCGAGACGCAGCCCGCGCAGCGAGTGACAGGTGGGGTGGTAGGCGACACGGTGCGGGAAACGCGCGCCCACATCGGTGACGCCCAGCACGTCGGTGAGGAACTCGGTGAACTCGTGGACGCGGGGCACCAGGTCGGCTACCTGTCGCTGGAGGGCGCCGGATCCGTGGTCCCGGGCCAGCACGGGGTGGTAGTCGCGGATCATGCCGGCGCAGGAGGCGGACGGGGTGACCACGGCGTCGTACTCGGCGAAGGTCCGCGCGAAGCGCTCCACCAGGGGGACGGCGTCCGGCCGGTAGCCGGTGTTGAAGTGCATCTGCCCGCAGCAGGTCTGCTCCTGCGGGAAGTCGACGGTGTGGCCGAGGCGCTCCAGGACGGTCACCACGGCCCTGCCCGTTTCCGGGAAGAGGGTGTCGTTGAAGCACGTGAGGAACAGGGCGACGCGCATCAGCCGGCCTCCCCGGGAGTCGGGACGTCGGCGGGGAGCAGCCCTCGTTCCTTGAGGTCCGCCCACAGCGCGTCCGGGACGGGATGGTCGAGCAGGGCGGCGGCGTCCCGTGCCTCGGCCGCGCTGCGGGCGCCGACGAGGACGCTCGCGACGGCCGGATGCCCGAACGGGAAGCGCAGGGCTGCGGCGCGCAGCGGCACCCCGTGCTGCTCACACACCGCCTTGAGGTCCAGCGCCCTGGTCAGCAGGTCTTCAGGCGCGGTGGTGTAGTCGTACGTCGCACCGGGCCGCGGGTCGGCGAGCAGGCCGGAGTTGAAAACGCCTCCGATGACGACGCCGACGCCCCGCTCGGCGGAGAGCGGCAGCAGTTCGGCCAGGCCGCGCTGGTCGAGGAGGGTGTAGCGGCCGGCCAGCAGGACGGCGTCGATGTCCGTCTCGCGGACGAAGCGGGCGAGCAGCCCGGCCTGGTTCATGCCGACGCCGATCGCGCCGACCGTTCCCTCGGCGCGCATCCGCGCCAGCTCGGGGTATGCCTCGGTGAGGGCCTGCGGTGCGTGGTCGTCCGGGTCGTGGAGGTAGACGACGTCGATCCGGTCCAGGCCGAGCCGCTCCAGGCTCTCCCCGATCGACCGCCGCACACCCTTCGCGCTGAAGTCCCAGCGCCGACGGTGGGTGGCGGGGACGGCGAAACCGTTGGCGAGGTCGTCGCCCGGGGCTCCCGGGGTCGGTTCCAGGACGCGCCCGACCTTGGTGGACACCACGTACTCGCTCCGCGGCCGGGAGCGCAGTGCGTCGCCGAGGCGCCGCTCGGACAGGCCAAGGCCGTAGTGCGGAGCGGTGTCGAAGTACCGTATGCCCGCGTCCCAGGCGGCGTGAAGGGCCTGCTCGGCCTCGGCGTCGGTGACGGCGGTGTACAGGTTGCCGATCCCGGCCGCGCCGAAGGCCAGCTCGCTGACCCGTACCGTGCTGCGGCCGAGCGTGTTCTGGCGCAGGGTCACGGCGTCGCCTCCGGTCGCAGGCGCAGGCCGGCCATGCCGCCGTCCACGGCGAGGACGGTGCCGGTGGTGCTGCCGGCGGCCGGGGAGGCGAGGTAGGCGATGGCGGCGGCCACCTCCTGGGCGGTGACCAGCCGTCCGGTGGGCTGGCGGCCGTTCAGGGCTGCGCGTTCGGCGGCCGGATCGGCGGCGGCGTCGAGCAGCCGGCCGACCCAGGGGGTGTCGACCGTGCCGGGGTTGACGCAGTTGACCCGGATGCCCTCGCGGACGTGGTCGGCGGCCATGGCCAGGGTGAGGGACAGGACCGCGCCCTTGCTGGCCGAGTACAGGGCGCGTTGCGGCAGGCCGGCGGTGGCGGCGATGGAACAGGTGTTGACGATCGAGGCGGAGGCGGAACGGCGCAGGTACGGCAGGGCGGCCCGGGTGGTGCGGACGACGCCGAGCACGTTGACGTCCAGGACGCGGTGCCACTGCTCGTCCGGGTTGTCCTCCACGGTTCCGGCGGCCCCGATGCCGGCGTTGTTGACCAGGATGTCGATCCCGCCGAGTGCTTCGGCCGCTCCTCGTACGGCGGAGCGGACCGAGTCGTCGTCGCAGACGTCGGCGGTGAAGCCGCGCAGGGGGGCGGGGGCGCCGCTCGGGTCGAGGTCGAGGACGGCGACGTCCGCGCCCCGCTCGGCGAGCAGCCGGGCGGTGGCCAGGCCGATGCCGGAGGCACCGCCGGTGACAAGGGCGGTGAGGCCGTTCAGTTCGGTGGTCATGCGTGCGCCTCCGTCCCGGATTCCGCGGCAGCGAGGTCGGCTGTCCAGAACGTGCCGTCGGGGTAACGGTAGGTGTCGATGGCCGCCTGATGCAGGGCGGCGGAGAACCCGGGCGCGGTCGGTGCCACGTAGCGACCACCCCGGATCCTCGCCGGGTCGAGGAAGTGCTCGTGCAGATGGTCGGCGAACTCGATCGCCCGGCCCTCCGTGGTGCCGGAGAGCGCGACGTAGTCGAACATCGACAGGTGCCGGACGAGTTCGCACAGGCCCACGCCGCCGGCGTGCGGGCAGACCGGGATGCCGAACTTTGCGGCGAGCAGCAGGATGGCGAGGTTCTCGTTGACGCCGCCGACGCGGGTCGAGTCGAGCTGGAGGAAGTCGATCGCCTCGGCCTGGAGGAGCTGCTTGAAGACGATCCGGTTCTGCACGTGCTCGCCGGTGGCGACCTTGACGGGGTGGACGCCGCGTCGGACGGCGGCGTGACCGAGGATGTCGTCCGGGCTGGTGGGTTCCTCGATCCAGTACGGGTCGAACTCCGCGAGCGCGTTCGTCCACGCGATCGCCTCGGCGACGTCCCAGCGTTGGTTGGCGTCGATCGCCATCCGGATGTCCGGTCCCACGGCTTCGCGGGCGGTGCGACAGCGGCGGATGTCGTCCTGAAGGTCTGCGCCCACCTTGAGCTTGATCTGGGTGAAGCCTGCGGCAACGGCCTGCTTGGCGAGTCGGGTGAGCTTCTCGTCGGAGTAGCCGAGCCACCCGGGCGTGGTCGTGTAGGCCGGATAGCCGTGCTGCAGCAGGTGGGCGGCTCGCTGGGGCGCGCCCTGCTTGCCCTTTGCCAGCAGGTCCAGGGCCTCGTCGGGGGTGAGGGCGTCGCCGATGTGACGGAAATCGACCTGCGACACGAGCCACTCGGGGTCTGCGTCGGCGAGGAGCTGCCACAGGGGCTTGCCCTCCCGCTTGGCCGCGAGGTCCCAGACCGCGTTGACGACCGCCCCGATGGCCATGTGCATCACGCCCTTCTCCGGCCCGAGCCAGCGCAGCTGGCTGTCGCCGACGAGGTCGCGGTACAGGGTGCCGGGGTCGGCGCACAGCTCGGCGACCGGCCGTCCGACGACGTACTCGCGCAGCGCGTCGATGGCCGCGACCTGGACATCGTTGCCGCGGCCGATGGTGAAGGTGAAGCCGTGGCCTTCGTGCCCGCCCGCCGAGGTACGCAGGACCACGTAGGCCGCGGAGTAGTCGGGATCGGGGTTCATGGCGTCGGACCCGTCGAGTTCCCGGGAGGTGGGGAACCGTACGTCGTAGGTGTCGGCGGCGGTGATCCGCGCCGTGCTGTCGGTCAACTCGAGGCCTTTCACGCGTCGATGAACGCCTGGCGCTGGGTGCCGAGGCCGTCGATGGACAGCTCGACCACGTCGCCCGCGCGCAGGTACGGGGTGCCGGGCAGGCCCAGGGCCACGCCGGCCGGGGTGCCGGTGTTGATGACGTCGCCGGGGCGCAGCACCATGTACTGGCTCAGGTACCAGACGAGGTATGTCACATCGAAGATCATGTTCTTGGTGTCGCCGTCCTGGCGTGTGCCGCCGTTGACGGACAGGCGCAGGCCCAGTGCCTGGGGGTCGCCGACCTCGTCGGGCGTCACCAGCCAGGGGCCGAGCGGGTTGAAGGTCTCGCAGGACTTGCCGAGGTCCCACTGGGGGGAGTACTCGAGCTGGAACTCCCGCTCGGAGACGTCGTTGCTGATCGCATAGCCGGCGATGTGGCCGGCCGCCTCGGCCGGGCTCTCCAGGTAGCGGGCCTCGCGTCCGATGACGACGGCGAGCTCGACCTCCCAGTCGGTCTTCACCGAACCGCGCGGGATGAGCACCCGGTCGTAGGGTCCCACCACGGTGGAGGGGTCCTTCATGAAGACCACCGGCCGCTCGGGCACGGCCGCGCCCGTCTCCTCGGCGTGGTCCCGGTAGTTGAGACCGACGCAGACCACCTTGCCGGGCCGGGCGACGGGAGCGCCGACGCGTATCCCGTCGGTGTCCAGTTCGGTCAGCTCCCCGCGGGCGAGCGCGGTCCGCACCCGGTCGATCCCGCCCGAGGCCAGGAAGGCCCCGTCGATCTCCTCGGTCACCCCCGACAGTGCGAACGTCCGGCCGTCGTCGGCGAGTACGGCCGGGGTCTCCTCCCCCGGCGCCCCGATCCGCAGCAGCTTCATGTCTCTCCCTCCCATCGATGCGTGAACCCGGCCTCCGCCTCCCATAGACATCGGATGAATCAGCGCGGCATGACCATACGGCCCTGCTAAGGCAAGGCGCAAGGAGTCATCCGACGACTTCGCCCAGATCAGCGATCGCTCAGGAATGGAGGCGACACGGGAACGGGCGGTGCAACTTCGCGATCACGCTGCACACCGTCCATGAAGAGAGCTTTCATCCGATGTCTAAGGGGTGCAGGGATGCGTTGACGACGTCGCGGGCGGTACGGGGTCAGCGGGTCACGGACAGCCGGTATGCCGTACCCGCGTGAGCCTCGATGCGCAGGCGCGGTCCGGGCGGGGCCTGGACGACCTCGGCGTCGACCGGTGCGCCCGTGCCGTCGGTGACCGTGGGGTGCGGGGTGCCGGACGGCAGCTGGAGGGTGAGGGTACGGCTTCGGGCCACCTCCAGGACGGCCTCGGCCAGGACTCCCCCGGCCCACCTGAGGCCGACAACGGCCCCGCCCCTGGCGCGAAGACCGGTTGCCGAGCCGCTGGGCCAGGCCGACGGCAGTGCGGGCAGCAGCCGCAGGATGCCGTTGTGACTCTGCATCAGCATCTCGGTGATGGCGGCCGTACTTCCGAAGTTCCCGTCGATCTGGAAGAGGTCCGGCGGGTGCAGGCCGAGCAGGTTGGGGGCGGTGAACTGCGCCAGTTGGGCCTGCACGCTGTGGTGGGCGAGGTCCGCGTCGCCCAGACGGGCTGCCAGTGCGCACACCCAGGCACGGCTCCAGCCGGTGCTGCCGCCGCCGTGCTCCAGTCGGCGGGCGAGGGCCAGCCGGGCCGGCCCGGTGAGGGCGGGTGCGGTGAGCGGGTCGATCGCGCTGCCGGGGTACAGGCCGTAGAGGTGGGACAGATGCCGGTGGCCGGGGTCCTCCTCGGGGAGGTCTTCCCACCATTCGAGCAGGCGCCCGCGGTCGTCGGTGCGTGGTGGGCGCAGGCGGGCCCGTGCCGCGTCCAGGGCGTCGGCGAGATCGTGGTCCACTCCCAGGAGGCGGGCGGCCTCGGCGGTGCTGGTGAGGAGTTCGGCGGCAAGCCAGTAGTCCAGGGTGGCCCCGGCCGACACGGCGGCCAGGCTGCCGTCCGGCAACCGGAAGCGGTGTTCGGGCGAGGTGGACGGGCAGGTGACCAGCCGGCCCTCCCCGTCCTCGGTGAGGAAGTCCAGCAAGAACTCCGCGGCGCCACGCATCAGCGGGTAGGCCCGCCGGGCCAGGAAGTCGCGGTCGCTGTCGAAGAGGTACCGCTCCCACAGGTGTGCGCAGAGCCAGGCACCCGCCATGGGCCAGTTCGCCCACACCGGTGAGCCCGACACCGGGTGGGTGCCGCGCCACAGGTCGACGTTGTGGTGGACGGTCCAGCCGCGGGTGCCGTAGTAGGTGGCCGCCGTGTGGGCGCCCGTCTCCGCCAGCTCGGCGATCAGGTCGAAGAGCGGTTCGTGGCAGGCGGCGAGTGCGGTGGTCTCGGCATGCCAGTAGTTCATCTGCAGGTTGATGTTGGTCGTCCAGTTGGAGTTCCACGGCGGGGCGACCTCGGTGTTCCAGATGCCCTGCAGGTTGGCGGGCTGGGTGCCGGGGCGTGAGGACGCGATCAGCAGGTAGCGGCCGTACGCGAACAGGAGGGCCGCCAGCCCCGGGTCGTCCTGGCCGGCCCGTACCGAGGCGAGCCGTTCGTCGGTGGGGAGGTCCCGTCCCGCCGGGCCGTCGTCCCCCAGCCGCAGTGCCGCACGGCGGTACAGCCGCTGGTGGTCGGCTACGTGTTCGGCGAGCAGCCGCTCGTACGGCCGGCCGGCAGCGGCGTCGAGCAGCCGCCGGACGGCGGCGACGGGTCCGTCGTCGGGGCCGACGGGGGGTTCGGTGTGCCCGCGGTAGCCGGTCTCGGCCGCGACCAGGAGGAGCACCTCGTCCGCTCCGTCCACCGTCACCGTGTCGTCCGCCCGCTCGACCCTGCCGCCCGTGGCGACCACGAGGAGTCCCGCTGCGAAGCCCATGCCCTCGCCGTCGGAGTAGTGGACGAGGTCGTCCGCTCCGAAGGCGATGTGCGAGGGCGCCCGCCCCGACACCACCGACAGGCCCGGGCCGCCGGTATGGCGGGCGTTCGGGTGAGGCGTGCCGAGCCGCGCGGCCAGGTCGATCCGTCCGCCCGGGGTGGCGGTGATCCGGGTGACGAGGACGCCGGCCGGCGCGGACAGGAAGGACTCACGAAGGTACTCCGCCTCGCCGGCCCGGTACGAGACCCGGTGGACGGCGGTGTCGAGGTCGAGCGACCGCACGTAGTCGACGGCCTGTTGTGGGCCGCCGAACGTCAGCCGGAGCGTTGCGAGCGGCTGGTACGCCTCCGTGTAGGGGCCCTGCATCCGCTCGGCCAGCGCCTCGGCGGCGGCGTAGTCGCGGTCGGCGAGCACGGCCGCGCGCAGCGGTTCCAGGTGGTCGGCCGCGCCGGCGCGGTCGCGCGGGCCGGGGCCGCCGGACCACAGGGTGTCGGCGTTGAGGTGGACGGTCTCTCCCGCACGTCCCTGGTCCCCTGCCCCGTAGAGCATCGCACCGACGCGGCCGTTGCCCAGGGGCAGCGCCTCCAGGAAGGAGGCGGCCGGCCGGCGGTACCACAGGCGGTCCGGAGCGGGGACGCGGTCCATCGACAACTGAGGTGTCCTTTCGAGGAGTTCGGCTGCCGCCTCGCGAGAAGACCCGGCCGGTCAAGGCGCTCGGCGGCACCCTGACCGTGGGGCCCGCGCCCGGAGCCGGCCGGCCGGTGCCGAAGGGGCGCCGGGCGGTCAGGCCGAAGGGGCGCCGACCGCTCGGGCCGAGGCGGCGCCGGGCGGGCAGGCCGCGGGAGTGCCGGCCGGTCAGGCCGAGGTAGCGCCGGGCGGGCAGGTGCTGTCCCGGACGACCAGCTCGGGCCGCAGCAGCTGAAGCGAGTTGACCACGGTGCCCGACGCGGCGACGGCACGCAGCAGCAGCTCGATGGCCTGGCGGGCCATCTCCTGTTTGGGGATGGCCACGCTGGTGAGCGCCGGCCGCGCGAGCCTCACCTCGGGGTTGTCGTCGTGTCCGACGACGGACAGGTCCCTCGGCACGGAGCGGCCCGCGACCCGCGCCGCCTCCAGGGCGCCCAGGGCGAGGACGTCGTGCGTGGCGAACAGCGCGGTCAGTCGGGGGTCGGCAGCGAACGCCTCGTCCGCCGCCGCGATGCCGCCCTCGAAGGTCGGTTCGGCCGCCATGTGGACGACGGTGTCGGGGACCGTCAGACCGTCGGCGGCGAATGCCCGCCGGAACCCCGCCACGCGGGGGGCGTGGTCGGGGCTGGCCAGGACGGCCACGCGCTCGTGGCCGAGGTCGCGCAGGTGGCGTCCGGCCAGGAACCCCGCGTGCTCGTAGTCGATGGTGACCACCGGGAAGGCGACCGGGGCCTCGGTCTCCCAGGCGCACAGCGCGACCGGGAACCGGGCGTCCGCCAGCAGCGGCAGATGGTCGATCAGGTCGCGGTCCCCCGCCACCAGCAGTGCGTCGACCGAGCGGCTGGCGAGGCTGGCGAGATGCCGCCGGGCACGCTCGCCGTCGAGACGGGTGGTGCACAACAGCAGGTGGTAGCCGTGTTCCTCCAGGACGTCCTCGACGGCCTCGACGACACCGGAGTAGAAGGCACCCGTCACGGTGGGCACGAACAGGCCCACGGTCTTGGTGCTGCCGGTCGCCAGGGACCGGGCCACCAGGTTGGGCGTGTACCCGAGTTCCTCGATCGCGGCCCGGACCCGGGCAGCGGTCGCGGGGCGTACGGCCACCCGGCCGCTGATGACGTTCGAGACGGTCTGCTTCGTGACGCCGGCCCGATCGGCCACGTCCTGCATCGTCACCATGGGGCGCCCCCGAATTTGACCGGTCAATCAATCCAGCTCGAACGTAGAACCCGATCGAGCCTCAGTCAAGCCACCCCGGCCACTTTGTCACACAACTTCGCATGTCAGCCGATGCGTTGCCCGCACGTCATTGGTCAATTCTTGCGATGGCCCTTGTTTTACCGGTCAATTGAGTCCTACGGTTCCCAACCAGCCGGTCCGGATCCGGACCCTTGCCGACGCCACTCCGCACGTCCGCACGACCTTCATGCCGCCGAAAGGGACACGTCCATGCGTAGATCCACCATGCCCGCCGTCACCCGTGTCATGGGTGCCGCCGCCGCCACCGCGCTCGCCTTCGGTGTCAGTGCCTGCGGCAGCGGCGCGGGCAGCGACGGCGGGGACGCGAAGAGCTTCACCTACTGGTCCATGTGGCGGGCCGACGAGCCCCAGGCCAAGGTGCTGAAGGCCTCGATCGCCGAGTTCACCAAGTCCACCGGTATCAAGGTCGACGTCGACTGGTCCGGACGCGACATCTCGAAGAAGATCGGCCCGGCGATCGCCGCGAACCAGGCACCCGACCTGTGGGACCAGGCCAATGACGCGATCTTCGGGTCCGTCGCCTCGGCCGGTCAGGCCCGCGACCTCTCCTCCGTCCTCGCCATGCAGGTCCCCGGCGAGAACGTCCCGGTCTCCAAGGTCATCCCGGCGAAGTACTTCGACATGCTGCCGAAGGACCCGGGCGGCTCGAACCACTACGTCATCCCCTACGAGGTCGCCACCACCGGCCTCTACTACAACGCCGCCGACCCGGACACCGCCGCCGCCATGCCCGGCGCCCCGGCCGACTGGGCGGGCCTGCTCAAGGTCTGCGACAAGCTCAAGGCCAAGAAGAAGCCCTGTTTCGCCTCCGAGGGCGAGGACCCCTGGACCAACGGCCTGTACTTCGACTACCTGCTGAACGCGGGCGGCGTCGACGTCGGCAAGCTCTCCGCGGACAAGTCCGGTGCGGCCTGGGACGACCCGGCGGTGCTGAAGGCGGCACAGCAGGTCGAGCAGATCGTCAAGGGCGGCTACCTCATCCCCGGCTACGACGCGACCAAGTACCCGGCACAGGAGACCAACTGGGCCGGCGGCAAGGCCGCCTTCCTCATGAACGGCAGCTGGGTCACCGCCGAGGTCGCCAAGCAGATCCCCGCCACGTGGAAGTTCGGCTCGATCCTGCCGCCCGGGGCGAAGAGCCCCGACGCCACGCTCTTCGGGTTCTCGATCCCGAAGCGGGCCGAGCACGCCGAGCCTGCCGAGAAGTTCATCGCCTTCTTCATGCAGAAGAAGCAGATGTCGGGCATGGCGACCACCGCGCTCAACATCACCCCGCGCGAGGACATCCCGGCCCCGGCCGGGCTCGCCGACGCCCAGAAGGCGCTGAGCGCCGCGACCGTCCGACTGCCCTTCGACGGTGTCGCCGGCGAATGGCCGGCGAAGGTCCTCTACGAGAACTACCTCGACCTGTGGCACGGCAGGACCACCGCCGCGAAGTTCGTAGCGAAGTGCAAGGACGACCAGGTCTCGTACTGGAAGACGCAGGGCTGAGCCATGTCCGCTGTGCTCCACGACAGTCCCCGGACAGGTGCTGTCCGGGGAACCGTCCGGGCCTCCACCCGCCGGGGCGCCGGCCCGCACGACCGACAGCAGCGCCGGATGTTCTGGCCGTTCACCGCTCCCGCGCTCATCGTCTACGGCGTGCTCTTCCTCGCCCCGGTCGGCTACGCGTTCTGGACCAGCCTCTACAAGTGGGACGGCATGGGGCCGATGCAGTGGCGCGGTCTGCGCAACTACCAACTGCTCCTCCAGGACCCGTTCTTCCGGACTTCGCTGGTCAACACCCTGAAGCTGATGTTCATCGGCGGAACGGTCACTTTCGCCATCAGCTTCGCGCTGACCCTCGTCCTGCGTGAGATGCAGGGGCGGCTGTTCGCCAGGTCCGTGCTTTTCTTCCCCTGCCTGGTCAACGCGATGGTGTTCGGCATCGCGGCGGGATTCCTGTTCTCGCCGACCGGGCCGGTCAACCGGGCGCTGCACTTCTTCGGGGTCACCACGCCACCGAAGTGGCTGTCGACGGACAACCTGCTGCCGATGATCCTGGGCACGCTGATCTGGACCGCGACCGGCTACTACACCTCCATCATCATGGCCGCCGTCGACCAGATCCCGCCGTACCTCTACGAGGCCGCCGAACTCGACGGCGCGAACGCCTTCCAGCGTTTTCGCCATGTGACCCTGCCGTGCGCGTGGGACGTCATCTCGGTCTGCGCGGTGCTGTGGACGGTCAGCTCGGTGAAGATCTTCGAGCTCATCCTGCTGTTCGGCGGATCAAGCAGCGCCTATCCGCCGGCCGGCAGCTGGAACACCGCCCTGTACGTGTACACGGAGGCGTTCCCCCAGGCCACGATGCCGCGGCTCGGAATGGCCACGGCGGCTGCGATCGTCAGCCTGCTGATGGTCACCGTGGTGACGCTGATCCTGCGCCGGCTGATGCGCCGCGAGCCCCTCGAGTACTGAAAGGTCACAGCACATGCAAACCCCACGCGGGTCGGCCGGCCCGGCGAGACGGATCGCGATGGCGGTCGTCTGGTGCGTGGTGGCCGCGAACCTCCTGCTGATCCTCTGGATCGCCCTGACATCGCTGCGCGGCAGTTCGGACATCCTGCGGCACCCCGTCGGCCTTCCCACCCCGCCGCACTTCGCCAACTACACCAGGGCGTTCCAGGAGGGCGGGTTCGCTCGTGCGGCGCTCAACAGCGCCATCGTCGCGGTGGTCTCCTCCCTCCTGGCCGTCGCCATCGCGGCACCCTGTGCCTACGTGCTGGCGCGCCGCCGCTCGCGGGTCTCCTCCGCGCTGACGATGACCTTCGCCATGGGGCTCGGCGTCCCCGGTCAGGTGCTGGTGGTGCCGCTGTTCGTCGGCCTGGCCCACGCGAATCTGATAGACAGTCAACTCGGCCTGATCCTGGTCTACATCGGGCTGGCCATGCCTTTCACCGTCTTCATGCTGACGGGATTCTTCAGCGGGATCCCGGCGGTGCTGGAGGAGGCCGCGGCGCTGGACGGCGCCGGACCGGTCCGCAGCTTCGTGCAGGTCGTGCTCCCGGTCGCCCGCGGCGGGCTGATCACCGCGTTCCTGCTGCAGTTCATCAGCGCCTGGAACGAGACGCTGTTCGCCCTGGTCCTGACACACAGCCAGGACCAGATCACCCTGCCGGTGGCGCTGGCGGAGTTCGTCGCCGCCGCGCAGATCAACGGAATGGACTACGGAACGATGTTCGCCGGAGTCTGCATCATCCTCGCCCCGATGATCGCGCTGTTCTCCTGGATGGGGACGCGGATCATCCAGGGCATGACCGTGGGGATCGGCAAATGACCCGTGGAAACCGGCAGCCGGCTTCGACGCTGCGTACGGACGTCCTGCGGGTCGAGGGCGCCGCCGACCCGGTCGGCACGCTCCCGATCCTGCACGGCATCTCGTCGTACACCGCCGAGGGCGCCGGGATCGATGCCGAGATGCGCCGGAACCTCGCGTACGGAGCGCCGCACTCGCTGCTGCCCTACACCCGGCAGGACAGCTACGACCGCACCCGCACGGAGCGTGAACTTGCCACCGTGGTGCTGGAGAACGACGTCCTCACCGCCACGTTCCTCCCCGGCTACGGCGGCCGGCTCTGGTCCCTGGTCCACCGCCCGACCGGCCGGGAACTGCTGCACCGCAACCCGGTCCTGCAACCGGCCAACCTCGCGCTGCGTGACGCCTGGCTGGCCGGCGGCGTGGAGTGGAACCTCGGCACGACCGGTCACTGGCCGCTGACCTGCGAGCCGCTGCACGCCGTGAAGGTCAGTGCGCCGGACGACACCCCGGTGCTGCGGATGTTCGCCTTCGAGCGCTTGCGCGGCCTGGTCCTGCGGATGGACACCTGGCTGCCCGCCGGCTCACCGGTCCTGTACGTCCACGTCAGCATCCACAACCCGGCGGCGCAGGAGACCCCGGTCTACTGGTGGTCGAACATCGCCGTGCCGGAGCGTGCGGACGTGCGTGTGCTCGCACCGGCCGACCACGCCTTCCACTGCGACTACGTCAGCGACCTGAAGCGGGTGGAGTTCCCGCACCCCGGCGCCGACGACCGCAGCTACCCGGGCCGGGCCGCGGGCGCCGCCGACTACTTCCTCGACATCCCGGCCGGCGAGCGCCGCTGGATCGCCGCGCTGGACGAGACGGGGGCGGGCCTGGTCCAGACCTCCACCGGCCGGCTGCGCGGGCGCAAGCTCTTCTGCTGGGGCACGGCCACCGGCGGCAAGCACTGGCAGGAGTGGCTGTCCGGCCCGGACTGCGCCTACCTGGAGATCCAGGCGGGGCTCGCCCGCACCCAGCTGGAACACCTTCCGATGCCCGCCGGCGCCTCCTGGTCGTGGGTCGAGGCCTACGGCCTGCTGGAGGCCGATCCCCGGGCCGTCCACGGGAGTTGGGACAAGGCCCGCTCGGCCGCCTCCGACGCCCTGGACCTGCTGGTCCCGGCCACGCGGCTGGAGAGCGCCCTGGCCGAGGCCGACGCGTTCGGCGAACCCGAGGAGGTGCTGGCGGAGGGCTCCGGCTGGGCCGCCCTGGAGATCGAGGCGGGCAGGTTTCCCGCCTCGCCCCTGCTGCCGTTCGGTGCGCCGGGCACCGAACAGGAGCCCTGGCGGCGGTTGCTGGCGACCGGCACCCTCCCGGTCAGCGATCCGCCGGCCGCCCCGGTCACCGGAGCGCACTGGCGCACGCTGCTGGAGGAGAGCGCGACCGACTGGCACGCCCTGTACCACCTCGGCCTGATCCGCCTGGCCGACGGGGAGCCGGAGGCCGCGCGGGAGGCGTGGCAGCGCTCGCTCGCCGGGCAGAGGTCACCGTGGACGCTCAGGGCGCTGGCCTTCCTCGCCGGCTCGCCGCAGGAGGCCGCGGATCTCCTGGCCGAGGCGCACCGGCTGCGCCCTGGTCTGCGGGAGCTGACCGTCGAGGCACTCGACGCGCTGCTGCGGGCCGATCGCCCGAAGGCGGCCCTCGCCGTCATCGAGGCGCTGCCCGAGGGGGTCCGCGACCACGGCCGGATCCGGCTGGCCGAGGCGAACGCCGCGCACGCCTGCGGTGACGACGACCGGGTACGGCGCCTGCTGGCCGAGGGGATCCGCGTCGACAACATGCGCGAGGGCGAGGTCTCACTGGACACGCTCTGGCTCGCCGTTCATCCGGGGCAACCCGTACCACCGGCATACGACTTCCGAATGTCGGAAGGCTGAGACTCGGCCCCCTGCTCCCCCGACGCAGGGGGCCGTGGCGTACATCAGGAGGTGCGTGGGATGCGCACCTCACCACCCCACAAGGAGTACTAGTGTCAGCTCCTCGAAGAAGAGCCGTCGGCGCCTTTCTCGCCGCCGTCCTCACCGCCGCCGGCGGTACCGCGCTGGTGTCCGCACCCGCGTCGGCCGCTTCCTCCGGCACGGCCTACACGGTCACCGTCGGCTCGACCGGATCCTACGCGTACCCCACCGACACCCCGGCCGCCTCGTACATCGACAAGGACGGGACGTTCTACTTCCAGCAGTCCGCCGCCCTGTACGGCGCGAACGATCCCCGGGAGTGGGAGTTCTACACCGGCAAGGACTTCGACTCCGCCGTCAAGGCGCCGATCAGCGACGCCGTGAACCCGGCGAACAACGCCGACCGCAACAACGACACCACCTGGCGCTGCAACAACGGCCCCACCGGCGTGGAGGCCACCCCCGCCCCCGCCGGCTCCGGCTACTCCCAGAAGAACTACTGCGATCTCGTCGGCACCTGGGTCGACCCCGACACCGGCGACTGGTACGGCCTGGTGCACAACGAGTTCACCCCGCGGCCCTTCGGTGACGGACTGCACTACGACGCCATCGACTACGCGGTCTCCACCGACCAGGGCCACACCTGGACCATCAAGGGCCACGCGCTCACCTCGCCGTACAGCACCGCCCGCGGCGACAGCACCGCGTTCCCCAACCAGACCTATGACTACGGCGACGGCGACCAGCGGCTCTTCGTCGACACCGCCTCGGGCTACTTCTACGTCTACTACGGCTCCCGGATCATCCCCAAGCGTGGAGTGGGCGGCAGCAACGGCGGTCTGGCGCACGTCGCGCGTGCTCCGATCTCCGCCAAGATGGCGACCGGGTCCTGGCAGAAGTGGTACGACGGCGCCTGGTCGCAGCCCGGCGTCGGGGGCCTGGAGAGCAACATGGTGCCGGCCACCGCGAGCAACCCGAACGGCTACACACCGATCGCCGACGACTACGACCCGGCCAACACCGGGACCGTGGACCAGCAGGTGGCCGCAGGCCAACTCTCCGCGAAGTCCGACCTGTTCATCATGAACATCGCCTACGACGCCCACCTGGGCCTGTACATCGGCGAACCCGAGGTGGTCTCCGGCACCGCGCCACAGCGTTTCTACGTCACCGACGACCTCGCCACCCAGAAGTGGACCCTGATCGGCGACAGCGGCAGCTACACCTCGGGCTCCTGGTACCGCTGGTTCCTGGACAACGTGAACCGCACCGACTCCACGATCGTCGGGAAGACCTTCCGGTCCTACTGTTCGATCGCGTGCGCGTCCTCCGACGGCGAGTACGCCGACATCACCGTGGACTCGGACTCCCCCGCCGCGCCGGTCGACGTCTCCAAGACCTACGAGATCCGCAGCAGGAACGGCAGGGTCCTGTCCCAGGTCTCCGGCAGTTCGTCGACCACCTCGCTGAACCCCGCCACCCGCTCCGCCCTGGCGTCGTGGATGTTCCTGGCCAACGGTGACGGCTCCTACCAGGTCGTCAACTCCTCCACCGGCCGTCTGCTGGGCGTCGACTCGACCACCACCGCCGACCGCGCCTGGGGCACCCGTCCCACCGTCACCGCGGCCGGCAGGGGCGGCGCGACCGTCGGACAGCAGTGGTGGATACTCCCCAGCACCTCGAAGCCGGGCACCTTCCGGCTGGTCAACCGCTACAGCGGCCTGGTGATCGGCATGTCCGCCCACTCCGGCCGGCGGGCCGAGACCACGCCCGGCCGCACCTGGACCGACACCAGCGAAAGCGCGGTCGGCAAGGGACGCAGCGCCGCCGAGCAGACCCTGACCTTCACGCCGACCGGCACCGCTCCCGAGACGGTCGTCCTCAACAACCCCGGTGACCAGACCGGCGCGGCAGGGACGAAGGTCTCCCTGCAGCTGACCGCCACCGACAACGCCGGCAAGCCGCTGTCCTTCTCGGCGAGCGGCCTGCCCGCGGGCCTGTCGATCAGTTCCTCGGGCCTGATCTCCGGAACCCCGACCGCCCCCGGAACCTCCGAGGTCACCGTCACCGCCTCGTCCGGCACCGCCGGCAGCTCGGTCGCCCTCACCTGGTCGGTCAGCCGCGACTTCAGCGGGAATCACGTGCTGGTCACCGGTGGCAAGGCGCTCGACGACGCGGGCGGCAGCACCGACGCCGGGAACCAGCTGATCACCTGGACCGCCAGCGGCGGCAGCAACCAGACGTGGCGGTTCGTCCGGCAGTCCGACGGCTCCTACGAACTCGTCAACGGCACCTCGGGCATGTGCGCCGACGTCAGCGGCGGGTCCACCGCCGCGGGCGCCGAGGTGATCCAGTGGCCGTGCGGCGGCGCCGCCAACCAGCGGTGGAACGTCAAGGAGCTGGCCAACGGCTCCTACACCGTCACCTCGGCCAAGAGCGGGCTTGTGCTCACCACCGCCTCGACGTCCGACGGCGCCCTCGTGACGCAGCAGCCGGACACCGACTCGCCGCTGCAGCAGTGGTCGATCAACTGAACCGACTCCGCACGGGAGTGCGATCCTGACACCGGGTCCCCGGGGACGCTCCCCCGGGGACCCGGCGCTGTCAGCGACACCGGCGGCCGGGTCTCGCAGAGCGGCGGCGCCACTCCTGACGCTCCTGTCGACGCGCCCTACGGCAGCACCACCGCCCCGCCCACGACGCCGCCTCCGGCTACGCAAGGAGGCCCTCGTGGGCTGGGGCTTCGCCGACCCGTTCGTCGCGGTCTTCGGTCGACACCCCGTTCCCGTACTTCGGCGGCCAGAAGGCGAACCGCATCTTCGCCGAGTCCGCCCAAAACGTCGGCGCCGACTGGTCCTACCTGCCCTACCAGGTGTACGCGAACTCGGTCTTCAACGACACCGTGGGCAAGGCGTACGTCTCCTCGACCAAGCTCTCCGCCGGCCTGAACGCCTGGCAGCAGGCGAGCGTCAAGTACGGCAACGACCAGGGATTCACCGTCAACAAGTAGCGAACACGGGTGGGGCGGAGCACCGACCAGCCTCCGTCTCTCGCCGTACACGGGCATCTGAATGGCTCTGACCGGGCGTGCCTCTTCTCCTTCAGCGCAGTGCCGCCACCAGGACTGCCGCGCCGCCCGCCGCCAGGCACGCCACCGCCCAGCGCATCCAGCGGTACTTGGCGGCGAGGATGAGCCCGAGAGTGCGGGACTGCTCCAGCATCCAGCGGCCGGGGTCGCGGCCCGCGGCGAGGACCGACGCCGTCAGCTGGTCGGGGTCCACGGTGCCGTCGAGCGCGGTCACCGACGGGGCGGCCCCGGCGGCGGGCCGGGCGCCGCCGAGCCTCGGGTGTCGGGGCATGCCGGTGCGCGGCAGGATCACCAGGATCAGCATCGCGATCCCGGCCAGCCACACCGCGGCGCCGGCCGTGCCGACCGGGCCTGAGACCAGCCGCCCATGGCCGGCCGCCCCGACGAGCGCGGGCAGGGCGACGGCGCCCGACAGCAGGATCGAGGCCTTCGTGTCGGCCCGCGCGATCTCCTCGCGGACCGTGCCGAGCAGCCGTTCCACGACAAGATGGGGGCCCGGCTCGGACAGCGGTGCCCGTGTCGCGCCAAAACCGCCGGACCGCCGGTGCAGCGGACTACCCCCGGCTGCCATCGCCCTGGCCCTCGTCCTCCTGATCGCCCGAGCCGCTGCCGGACCCGCCGTCCTCCTCCCAGAAGACAGTGCGCCGGGGCTGCGTGCTCTCTGTCAGGGGCAGCGGGCCGGAGGCCACCCTGCGCGCGTTCTGGCGCAGGAACTCCACGACCACCATGGCTTGTTCGCCGAGTTCCCAGCGTTCCAGCAGCCCGCCGTCGATCAGCCGGGACATTACCTCCATCACGTCCTGGCGCTCCTCCCGCTGCTCCTTGCGGAACATCTGGCGGATCGCCTGCTGGTCCTTCGGGTCGGCGGCGATCATGCGCGCCATCATGGCGTCGTCGCCGGCCTCCAGCGCGCGCTGGAAATCGCGGGACCAGCGGTCGATGAGTTCCCTCTTGCTCTCGTCCCGGCCCAGGCTCTCGCCGTGGTCCTGGATGAGCTTGTCCGAGGAGATCGTGACGAACGCGTCCAGCTCCAGACCGAACCGCCCGCCGAGCCGCTGCCCGCTCAGCGCCTCGTGCACGGCGTCGCGGACCTTCTCGGCGTGGCGGATGGAGAACGTGCGGGAGACGTCGCGCAGCCGCTGCTCCAGTTCCGGCAGGAGCAGCGCGGCGACGTCGGAGACCTGGCTTCTCGCCACCAGGCAGGGGTCGGCCACCTGCCAGCGGACCCGCACCTCGGCGGGGAAGGACCGACCGGCCTCGGCCGCCGGCAACTGGGCCTTGAACGACACGGTATGCCAGCCCAGTTGCAGCTCGAAGGCGGTGTAGGGGCGGGTGAGCCAGCGCAGCAGGAAGCCCTCCTCGCCCTCGGGGCCCACCGCCCGGGGCGGACGGTTGCGGTAGTAGAGGACGGCCACGACCTGGGCGCTGCGGTGCCGGTACGGCCAGGCCGGCCGGTACTCGCGCAGGAACGGACCGGGCAGTTCCTGTGCCGCGGCGGGGAGTTCTCCGGCAGGCGTCGTCGGCCGCGGTGTCCAGGCGGGCGGCGCCGGGACCCCGACCGGTACGGCAGGCCGTGCCGCGGTGGCGGCGACGGGGGGTGCCGCAACGGCGGCCTGGGGTAAAGCCGTCGGGGCCGCAGGGGCGACGTGCATGGGGTTCTGGGCGTTCATCTCACTCCGTCTTCTCTGCGCTGCGGCCGGACGGATCCGGCTGCCCGATCACCGTCGTAGGGCCGGGCGGCTGCCCGGGTATCGCCGCGCGCAACCGCCGTACGGTCGCCTGCGTCAGGGACTCGTCGGGGTCGCGCTCCATACGGCGCACGACGTTCAGCAGCCGCTCCGCTTCCCCGGTGCTGCTCACCAGCCGGGGCAGGAAGTGGCACAGGGTGTCCAGCAGTTCGGCGTCGTCGTCCGCCCGACGCATCCATTCGGCGAGGGACCACTCGAGATCGGCACGCCAGCGCGCGGTGTCCAGCCCGCACCACACCAGGTCGGCCAGCATGCGGACGTCGTTGATCCGTGCCGCGAGCAGGGCGGCGATCAGCGGCCAGTCGAGGTGGCTCTCCAGCTCGGGGACGCTCCCCAGCCCCCACAGGCCCGAGGTGCGCTGCCAGACCAGCCGGTCCACGGTGTACAGGGCCAGGTTGCGGCGGCTTTGCCGGCGGTCGCCCAGCCAGGCGCCCAAGCGCCGCAGCACCGTGTCCGGCTCGGTCCCGGCCAACAGCCGCGCCACGCTGTGCGAGGAGTTCACCAGCAGGTCCCAGTCCTCCCGGTTGACCAGCCGACCCAGTTCGTCGAGGGAGGCGGAGACCGAGGGCTCCACCGTGCCGTACCCGTGGACGAAGGCCGCCGTGTGGAGCAGCGCCATGTCGTCCTGCCGCGCCCAGGCGCGTACCTCCTCCCGCACGACGCGCCGGACCGCGTCGTCGAGAGCCGCTGCCCGGGCGAGTGCCGTGGCGGCCGCGATGCGCTGGAGGAGAGAGTCGCCCGACGCCATCGGGAC
The DNA here is from genome assembly GCF_053592455.1 of Streptomyces sp. NPDC002676. Lineage (NCBI taxonomy): Bacteria > Bacillati > Actinomycetota > Actinomycetes > Kitasatosporales > Streptomycetaceae > Streptomyces > Streptomyces sp. NPDC002676. Next base: position 269,678 of record NZ_JBSFVT010000005.1, read on the forward strand.
CAGCACCTGGTGGAGGACGTCCGGGTAGTCGAGGGTGCACAGGGTGCCGGCCGTGAGCGCGGCCGGGATCCACACCATCGGACGGGAGTCGTCGCACTGGGTGCGCAGCCAACGGCACAGCGGGCCGCGCGCGTTGTGGTACTCGTTCCAGACGTGGGACAGCACGGCCCAAGAAAGGGCGCGTCCCTGCAGCCGCACCTTGCGGGTCTCGATCTCGCGACCGTCGTAGTGGACCGTGCCGGTGAAGATCTCGGCTCGTGCGGCCGCCAGCCGGGACTGGCGGTGGTCGTGGAAGACGGCGCGTCCCGGCCGGCCCTCGGGGTCCAGGGTGAGCGCGAACTCCCAGGCCAGCTGCTCCGCCGCCTCGGCGGCCACGCTGTAGGGGGAGCCGTTGTAGACGGCCAGTGCGGTACGGAAGGCCGCCTGCCGGGTCGCCGCCGCCACGGCGTCACGGTTGCGCGGGGCGGTCCGTCCGGTGGCGGCGAACCACATCTGCGCCTGCTGCGGGCAGAAGGCGCGCAGGGCGGCGAGGAGTTCGTCCTCCCCGGTCTCGCCGCGCAGGTGCGCGACCAGCAGCCGGGCCAGCGTCTCGACCTCGTGCGGGCGCAGCCGGTCCAGACCCGTCACGTCCACCACGTCCTGCCGCCGGGACAGGGCCAGCGCCCGCTCCAGTCCCTCCTCGTCGGCATGCCCCAGCAGGGACACCAGATGCTTGCGCAGCATGCCGTCGGCGGACGGCGGCCGGAACAGCCGGCCGTAGCGTCCGCGCAGCAGCTCGTCGGCGAAACTGCCCGCGTCGACGACGAGTACGGCGTAGGCGTCGCGCCGCTTGAGCAGGTCGCTGAGCCGGTCCAGGTGCAGCTCGGCGGGGCGCTCGGTGCCACGCCGGCGCTCCTGATCGCGGCTGTCGTCCTTGGGGTGGTGGTCGTCGGCGAACAACTCGTCGCCGCTGATCGCCACGTGGTAGCCGTGCTCCGCCTCCAGGTCGGTCTCGGTGATCCGGTCCAGTTCGGTGCGCGGGTCCATCCGCTCGACGCGGCCGTGGGTGACCGCGTCGAGCAGGGACAGCGCCGCGTACGCGCGCCCGGTTCCCGGGTCGCCGCACAGCGCGATCAGGCGCTGCTGCCCGAGGAGTTCGAGCAGTTCCGCATGGTCGGGCGGCTCCTCGAAGACCAGGCGCAGCCGCCGCAGCTCGTCCCGGGGCACGGCCCCGGACACCAGGCGGGGGACGTCGGCCCCGGTGCCGTAGTGGTGATGGTGGTCGCCCAGGTTCACATCGCCGCGGCTGCCGTCGACGATGGCGTTGCGCCCGTACACGTCGAAGTTGGCGAGCGTCTGCTGTACGGCGTCGAAGGCGCCGACCGCCCCCTGGTCGCCGAGCGGGCCGCTCCTTGCATGGCCGTCCCCGCGGCCGGGCGGGCCGCCGCCGGCCTTGCCGCCTGCGCCCTTGCCCCCGCCGTCACCGCCGCCGCCCGTGGTGCCCTTGCCGCCGCCGTCGCCGCTCACGCCGGCTCACCCCCGTCCACACCGTCGTGCACCCGTGTCACGCGCACGCCGTTGATGTCGCCGTGCACCTCTGATCCGTCCACGATCTGATTGGTTCCTCCTTCGCCGACGTGGATCGAGTACTTCGTCGGCCACCGCGGAGGGAGGTCCGGGCCGGGCCGCCGCGCCTCGGCCGGGCCCTCGCGCGGGCCGGGGCGTGGCGGCGTCTCGCCCCGCTCGGGCGCGGGCAGCGGCGGCCGGGTGCGGCGCGGCACGTGGAACCATGCGGTCTCGTCGGTCTCCTTGATCCGCACCCGGTACGGCCAGTAGTGCTCGGGCTCCACGAAACGGCCGCCCTCGGCGACGACCGAGTGGTAGAGGCTGTCGGAGACCACGAGGACCAGGTCGATGGCGTCGTCGGCCTCCAGGACCGCGCGGGCTGGTTCGCTGTCGCACAGCCGGCAGGTCAGGTCCACCGCCCGGCCCACCAGCCCCCGGCCGTCGTGGCTGACGGGACCGCTGTGCATCGCGATCCGCAGCCGCAGCGGGTCGCGCTGTGCCGCGTTGTGCTGACGCAGCCCCTGGTAGACCTCCTCGAGCCAGACCCCGACCAGGAGAGCCGGCGGCACCTGGGGCGCCGGCGCGGCCAGCACCCCGTCGCCGCGATCCTCCAGGTGCAGCAGGTCGCCGCTCACCCCGACCGCGTCGAAGGCGGCCTCGAATGCCTCGTACATTCCCCGGCGCGCCCGGAGCCTGGCCTGCTGTCCCAAGCGCCCGGACCCCTTGAGATCGACGCTCAGCACCAGCCGGTGGACCGCCTCGTGACCGTTCACTTCGCTCCCCCTCGACAACGTTCCGCCACGGACAGAATGACCTCGGCCGCCCGCGCTGTATGTAGCCGTTTACACAAGCCTCGGCAGGGCGTGGGCCGGTCACACGGCGGGGCCCGCCGGCGGGACGCCGTCCCCGGCGAGCAGCCGCAGCGGTTCGACGTCGGTGACGACCAGGTTCCGGGTGGCGGTGCGCACAATGCCGCGCTCCCGCAGGACGCGCAGCGCCTTGGCAACCGCCTCGCGGGTGGAGCCGACGGAGGCCGCGAGATCGTGCTGAGGCAGCGGCAGGTCGATGGTGACGCTGCCATCGGGGTTGGGGCGCCCGGCCCGGTCGGTGAGTTCGAGCAGCCGCGTCGACAGCCGTTGGAGCACATTCTCCGAGGCGAGCGAGCGGCGTTCGCCGTCGGCACTGCGCAGCCGGGAACTGAGCTGCCGGAGCACCAGGGCACCGACCGCGGGGTTGCCTGCGAGGAAGCCGCGGAACCGGTCGCCGGGAATCACCACGGCGTCCACCTCGCCCAGCGCGGTCACCGTGGCGCTACGCGGCCGACGGTCCATCGCCGACTGCTCGCCGACCAGTTCACCGGTGCCGCGCAACGCAAGGATGACCCGGCCCCCGCGCTCGGTCTCCACGAAGACCACGGCCCAGCCGCTCAGGATCGCGACCACGTACGAGGTGGTGGACCGCTCGGAGAGGAGCGCCTCGCCGGCGCCGTAGCGACGCGGGACACCCAGCGCCAGCAGGGCCGCCCGGTCCTGAGGCCGTAAGGCATCGAGGAGGGGCTGTTCCTCTTCCATGAGACTCAACGTGACCGCTCCTGACCAACGCCGACCTGGAATGCCATCGCACGATCGCCAACCTCGCGAGAATTTAACGGAGTTGGGCCTGGCTAGCCTGAAGTGGGCACGCGGTTGCACACCGACTGGAGCCAGGTCAGGTCCTTGGCCTGGCTCAGGGAGTCCAGGTTCTTCAGCAGGGCGTCCAGGTGTCCGGGGTGCGCGAGGAAGTCGAGGACCGCCTCCGTGAAGGCGTCGCGGACTTTGGGTGGCATGGCGTCCGAGGCGTCGAAGCAGTGGACGGCCTGTTTGTCGAGGAGGGTGGCGGACAGGGAGCGGTGCCAGGCGGACTCCGGCGCGGTCTTTCCCGTGGTGGTGCCGGTGCTGCGCCTGGGCTGGGCCGAGGCCGCGACGGAGAACCCGGTCTCCCTGGCGTTCCAGGCCCGTTGGGCGTCGGCGGAGGCGAGGTAGCGGATCAGCTTCTTGGCCTGCGGGGTGGCGTTGAGCAGGGCGACAAGGTCGCCGCCGACCTCCCAGGCGTTGTCGGCGGTGGCGCCGTGGATCAGCCGGGACGAGGGCTCGTACCGGCCGTCGACCTGCTGCCAGCGCGGCTGGTGACGGACGTACGACGCCTGGTGCTCCAGCGTGCACCCGGGTGGGAACGGACTCTTGTAGCTGGTCTTCAGGATCGGCAGGACGTTCTCTCCGCCCGCGTCGACCGTCTTCCCCCAGGTCCTCCAGGCCAGTTTCATCGGCGTCGACTGCCAGATGTTCTGTTCCCCGCTCGCCCACCGCTCATAGAAGTCCGGGCCGTTCTGCTGGAGGACGATGTCCTCGATCCAGTCGGTGCCGGGCCAGCCGCTGGTGGCGCCGGATCCCATGCCGAGGCACCACTTGCCGGGCTGCTTCGCGTCCGTTCGGCGCTGCTGTTCGCTCATGTCCCCCGGGTACCAGACGATGCTCTTCAGGTCGGCCTTGAGTGGGAACCAGTACAGGTGCCCGTTCAACTGCGTGGCCCAGGACGCGCTGAACTCGTGGCGCGGGACGAGGCCTTCGAGAGGCTGCAGTACCTTCTGGTCCTTCTGCCCGGCGTAGGCGGCCAGTTCGCCGGGGCCGGTCAGCACCACGATGTCGGGCGGGGTGCCCGCCTCCACGTCGGCGCTGAGGACCTCGCTCTCGGCGGAGCTGCCCTGGTAGTCGACGTGGATGTGGTACTTGCGCTCGAAGGGTTTGATGACCGCTTCCTTGAAGTTCCCCTCCTCGGTCCCCTCCCAGTTGGCCAGCAGGGTGACGGTCGGCTCCTGCCGGAGGGCGCGTACGCCGAGCGCGACGGCCGTCGCCAGCACGGCCAGGCAGATCCCCAGCACGGTGAGGGTGCGCGCGTGGCGGCGCCAGAAGGTCGGGGCGGCCGGCTCAGGGCCGCTGCGCCGGGCGCTCACCGGGGCCTGAACCGGTAGTCGTTGATGTGCTTCCACAGTCCCGTCCGGGCCAGCGCCATGAGCAGGAGCCCTCCTATCACGATCCACACCGTGGCCGCCGCGTGGAAGCCGGTGTCCGCCAGGTACGAGGCGGTATGGCGCCCCGCTGTGCGAATGTCCTGCTGCCTGGTCAGCGGCTGGTCGAGCGCGCTGCGCGTGTGCGCCATCCCCTGGTGGGTCCAGACCGTGAACGCCACCAGGATCGTGCATCCGACCGTCAGCAGGAGCCCGGCGGACAGGATGGGGATGTTGTACCTGCGCCGGAAGCGGCGGCGCAGGAAGAGCTGGGTCTCAGCCAGGGCCGCGGCGAGGGTGAGGACCAGCAGCGCGGTCACGCTCCAGCCGAGCCACAGCAGCGGGCCGAACGAGGTCTGGCGTCGCACCGCGGCCCGCTGCTTGGACCGCAGCTCCGTCAAGCGGGTCTGGATCCCGGAGTCGGGTGCCCCGAGGACGCTGCTCGCGTAACTGAGGTACGCCTTCTGCAATACGCTGTCCTCGGCGTGCAGTTGGGCCTGTTGGACCATGCCGGTGTAGACGGTGATCAGCCCGGTGATCGTCTGCACGGCCTGCCGGCCCGGCGCTCCGCCGGCGCCGTCCGCCGCCGCGGCGGCGAGGCTCTGGTGCGCGACCGCGATCTGCTTGCGGAACTCGCGGGTCGACGCCGTCGCCCCGGCTTCCCTCCCGGCCTCGGCGAGCGCGAACCGTGCGGTGTCGAGGGCGAGTACGGCCGGCGCGCTGGAGGTCCGCAGCGGGCGGGCATCGCCGTGCACGCCGTCGTAGGAGAGAAGCAGCGACAGGGTCAGCAGGGCGGACAGGGCGAGCAGCAGCCGGTGCCGTACGGCGAGGTCGTGCGCGGTGGTGCTGCCCTCCTCGGGCGGGTGCCGCCGTACGCCCGGCAGGCGGCCGAGGAGCCGCGGCCACGCGGCTCGTGCGCGGCGGCCGGCCGCAGGGATGTCCGTCTCGACGTGCGTCCGGACGCTCATGAGGACGGCTCCCTCAGCAGCCGTCCGCAGTCGCCCCCGCAGTACACGGAGTCCGCGGGGCCGAGCCACTCGCAGTCCGGGCACTCGATGAGGTCGCCCGCCGCGGCCGGGCCGGGGTCGCCGGCGCCGGGCGGTGCAACCGGCGCCGGCCTGGCAGCGGCCGGCTGGTGCGGGGTGGTCATGGCGCTGGACAGGATGAGGTGCTGCCAGTCGACGTCCTTGAGGCCGGCCCGGATCCGACCGCTGCCCGGCCCGTCCTCGACCCGGCGCAGCGCGTCCAGCAGGTGGGCGTCGCCGAGTTCGGCGGCGAGCGCCAGCGCCCGCGCCAGCTCCCGGTCGGCCGCCGGGCCCTCCGTGCGCAGCCAGGCCCGGTACGCCCGCGCCACGGCGGCGCTCGCCTGCTGGTACTGCTCGTGCCTGCGGACCCCGGGATGCTGCCGGGAGGCGTCGAGCGGGTTGGCGGTCCAGCGCACCAGGACGGGCTTCGGGGCGGGCAGCCGTACCGGCCGCTGGAAGTCGGGTACGACGACCTCCACGGCGGCGAGCTGGAGGTCCTCGCCGATCGGGCGGCCGGGCGGGTCGGCGGCGAGGATCACCTGGTACTGCCGTACCTCCTCGCTCCAGGCGCGGGTGACGTACTCCGTGCCGCGCCCGCCGTCGGCCGCGGTGGTGGCGAGCAGGTCGTGCTCCATCGGCACCACCTGCTTCATCCGGCGGATCACCGTGCCGGGTGTGGGGGTGAGCCGGATGCGCAGTTCGGGGATGGTGGTGCCGACCATTCCGTGCACCAACTCCTCGTAGGCTGCGGTCAGTTCGGATTCCTCTCGGACCGCGCCGGCCCGGCCGTGCAGCCGCCGGGCGATGCGTTTGAGCAGTTCGGCGTCCCAGTCGTCGCCGATGCCCCAGGCGTCGCAGACGAACCGGTCCTCGCACGCGTCGAGGGCGCGGTCCAGGGTCATGTCGGCCCGGTGGTCGTGCTCGTTGCGCCCGTCGGTGAGCAGCAGGACGTGTTTGATGGGGGCGGACTGCTCGCTCAGCAGCCGCCGGGCCAGGTCCAGCCAGGTGCCGATGGCGGTGCCGCCGTCCGCGTCCAGGATCCGTACGGCCCGCTCGGCGGCGGCGCGTTCGGCGGGTCCGGCGACGGCCATCTCCGCGCCGCCGGGTCCGGGGTGGACGACGGTGGCGTCGAACCGTCCGGAGAGCACGGCGAAGGCGGTGCCCTCGGGCAGCAGCCGGACGGCCGCGACGGTGGCGTCCTTGGCGGCGTGCAGTTTCGCCGCGGGGTGGAGCATCGAGCGCGAGGTGTCGACGATCAGCACCTCGGCGAGGGCGGGCCCGGCCCCGCTCGCGGGTGCGGCGGCGGTCTCCGCGCCGCCACCGCTGATGCCGCTCTCCCCGCCTCTGACGCCGATCTCCAGGATGGCGTGCATCTCGCGGTCGCGGGGCTGTCCGGCCGCGGTCGGCAGGGCGGGCAGCTCCTTCTGCTGGCCGACCGCGAGGGTCACCTCGATCGGTCGGTCCATCACTGCGGCTCCCTCGCACGGCTCGTCATCGGCTCGGCTTCCCTCGGTTCGCTGGGTCAGATCTTGCTCATGGGGCGGACGGCGTGCGCCAGGTCGAGCAACCGGCCGTGGTCGCCCGCGGTGCGGGCCTGCGCCGCCAGCTGCCGGAAGGAGTGCTCCAGCAGGGTGCGCAGCCTGTTCTCGGTGCCGTCGCCCAGCAGGTCCCCGCGCGGCAACTCCGGTCCCCAGCCCGCTTCCGGACGGCTGTGCAGGGCGTTCTCGCGGATCTCGGCGACCAGCCGGGCCTGTGACTCGCCGTCGTCCAGGTCGAGTTCGGTCAGCCGTCGGGCCGCGTCCCGCAGGTCCGTCACCGAGGGCGGGCGGCCGTCCAGGTGGCCGGCGCGGATCCGGACGGCCGCGATCCGGGCGGCGTCATAGTGCCGGGAGGTGGCGGGGACGTCGTCGAGGACGCGTACGGCGGCGTCCCGGTCGTGGCCGGCGAGGTGGCCGCGGGCCAGCCCGAAGGCGGCGGCGGTGTGGGCGAAGCTCCGGTTCCACACGGCCTCGTAGAAGAGCATCGACGCGGACGTCCGCTTCCTGCTGTCGCGTTCGGCGCAGTAGCCGAGGGCCAGCTTGGGCACGTACTCGCCGGGCAGCGCGCGGTAGACGGCGTCGAAGCAGCCGCCGGCCTCCTCCTGGCGCACCTCGTCCTTGCTCAGGTGCAGAACGCCGCGGTGCCAGGCGATCCGCCAGTCGTGGGCGGCGGCCCGCTCCCCGAGCTGGGTCTCGGCCTCGGCGAGCCAGCGCTCGGCCTCGTCCTGCTCGCCGTGGCGGAGATAGGTGCGGCACAGCCACAGCGCGGTCTCGGGGGTGCCGAGGCGGGACTCGCGCCGCCATTGCAGGGCGACCCGGTCGGGGGCGTCGGGCGGGAAGGTGCCGAGCAGCAGGGCGGCGCCGTCGACCGGGTCGGGCCGGGGTTCGGGGAGGGCGCCGGCGACCTCGGCGGCGGCGGGCGGGGAGACGTCCAGCGCGGCGGGCCGGCCGGCCGGGCGGGCGGTCCAGTGGGCGAGGGCGGGGATCGCGCCGAGTCCGGCGTCGAGGCTGGCCTCGGTGGCACGGAACCGGGCGGAGGCCTCGGGCAACTGCTCGCCGAACTGGAGGGAACGGAACTCCCTGAGGACTTCCCAGAGTTGGCGGGACATCTCGGCGGCTGACCGGAACCGGGCGCGGGGTTCGGCGTGGGTGGCGCGGGCGATCAGCCGGTGGAAGGAGTCGGAGGCGAGGCCGCGGGCGGGTTCGGTGCCGTGGGCCAGGGCCGAGAGGGTCATGCCGACGGTGTACAGGTCGCTGTCGACATGCCAGCCGCGGCTCTCGATCTCCTCCTTCGGCGGGGCGTAGGCGCTCGTGTACACATAGGTGGAGGTGCGGTCGCCGATCGTACGGACCGCGCCGAGGTCGATGACCTTGACGGCCCGGCCGAAGTGGATGACGTTGGCGGGCGACATGTCGCAGTAGAGCAGTCCGCGTTCGTGCATGTACTCGAGAGCGCCGAGGATCTTGCAGCCGTAGCTGAGGACGTGGTCGAGGCGGGGGCGGCCGTGGAAGATCCGTTCGACGTCGTCGGCGCCGAAGAGCTTCTGCAGGGTCCGGCCGCCGATGTAGTCCATGACCAGGTAGCCCGTGGGCGGCCGGCCGGGGGCCTGGTGCTCGACGGAGGTGATGATGCGGACGATGTCGGGGTGGTGCAGGTCGGTGAGGGAGCGGCGTTCCTCGACGGCGTTGCGGCGGGCGAGCGCGTCGTTGGCGTTGATGAGGCCCTTGAGGACGACGTGGTGGCCGTCGGCACGGGTGTCCTCGGCGAGGTAGATCCAGCCGAGGCCGCCGTGTGCGAAGCAGCCCAGGACCCGGTAGTGGTCCTCGACGACGTCGCCCTGCTTCAGCTGGGGCAGGAAGGAGTAGGGGGTGCCGCAGCGGCGGCAGCGGCCGGTGGCGCGGTCGGGCTGGCCGCCGTAGCCCTTGCCGACGATCTCGTCGCAGCCGTCGGCGCCGCAGCGGCGGCCGTTCTCGGGCGGCTGGGGGTCCTCGACCAGCACATCCTCGGGGGCGGGGACGGGGACGTCGGGCAGTACGACCAGTCCGTGCTGGTCGAGTTCGCCGACGCCCGCGACGACGTGGACGGGCGCCGGGCCGGGAGACTCCTCGGTGGCGGTGGCGGTGGCGGTGACGGGCGGCGGGGGCGGCACGGTGTGCGGGTCGGGCTGGCGGTGCCCGCAGGTGTCGCAGTAGCCGGTGCCCATGATGTGGCCCGCGCAGCCGGGCCGGACGCACGATGTCATGGGGTGTCCTCCTCGCCCGGTGCGATGCCGGAGCAGTAGGCGATGAACCGCCCGGCCGCCGCCTCGGCCTCGTCGACGTCGCAGGGGGCCTGGCCCAGCAGGGACAGGGCGAATTCGTAGTACTCGTACGCCTCCATGAGGTCGTCGTCCCGTCCGGCGGCGCGTTCCTTGTACAGCGGCCATGCGGCCCTGACGCGGCCGAGGAGTTCGTCGCGCCGGTGCAGCCGGGCGTCGAGGGCGGCGATCGCCTGTTCCAGGCGCCGGCGGCGGCGTTCGGCGGCGTCTTCGAAGGTGAACAGCAGGTCGGCGCGGCGAGGTTCGCGGTCCTGTTCGGAGCTGTGGGCGGTCCAGGCGCGCAGCATCCGGGTGCGCCGGACGCCTGCCGCGGCCCGTTCCAGCAGCTGCGCGGTACCGGGGGCGGGCAGCACGCGGTCCCGGCGTGCGTCGAGCGCGGGGCCCAACTCGTCGATGATGCAGTCGAGTTCGGCGTCGATCCGGTCCCAGCGGTCGCGCAGCGGACGGTCCACGAGGGCCGCGGCGGCCTGGTCGGCATGCCCGCCCGGGCGACGGAAGACGAGCAGCAGGCGAGCGCCCTGCCGGGCGAACCGGTCCAGCAGGCCGAGCAGGGCGTCGGGGTCGGCGGCCTGGTCGACGCCGACGAGGACGGCGGCGAGCGATCCCCGCAGGGCACCGAGCCGTTCGGGGCGCGGGTCGTCGCGGATACCCAGCCGCTCGGCGATCCGGTCGAGGAAGTGATGGACCGTCAGATCCTTGACGTCCAGGGCGAGGTCGTGGCCGCCTGCCGGGGGTACGGTCTCGGGCGGGTCGTGGCCGAAGGCGCTGGTGTTCTCCTGGGTCCGTAACTCACGGTCGGCCAGTGTGATCGCGCGTTTCAGGGTCCAGGCGCGGTTGCCGCGGGCGGGGACGACGGTGACGAGCACCGGCCAGCCCTCGCCACGGAACCAGGAGGCGAGTTCGGTGGCGAACGGCACGTCGAGTTCACCGGTGGTGCCGGTCGCGCCGGTGCGCAGGCTCGCGGAGACGGCCTCGGCGCCGTCGGTCCAGTCGGCGACCTGCCGCAGATGGCTGAGGATGGTCTCGGTGGGGCTCATGTAGCTGAACACCGACTCCGGTCCCTCGTCCACGCTGAGGACGATGCCGATGACCTTGTCGGTGCCGTGGTCGACCACCGCCCCGCCGCTGAAGCCGGGGGCAGCCAGTTCGCCGTGGGTCGGCGCCCGCAGCTGCACCTGGCTGTCCCGGCCGCGGGGGGCGACCAGGGTGGCACCGTGCCAGCGGCCCCCGTCGCTGCCGGACGGGAAGCCGTACATGCTCACGGGCCCGTAGGGGGTGGCCAGCCGGCTGAGCCGGGTGGTGTGCCGGGCGGACATCGGTTCGGCCAGGCGCAGCAGGGCGACGTCGCCGATGTGGTCGCCGAACTCGTCCACCCGCTGCGGCACGTGCTCGTCCGCGGTGGCGCTGGCGGCGACTCCGGGGACGCCGGGGATGCCGACGAAGTGGACGACGTAGGGCCGGCCGGGGCTGACGACATGGGCCGCGGTGAGCACCCGGTCGGGGGCGAGCAGGACCCCGGCGCCGAGGACCCGCCCGTCCGGTTCTTCGATGCGGGCGATCCAGGGCGGCGTGCGTAACCGCGTCGTGACGGCTCGCTCCCCCGTGCGCGTCATGGCACCCGAGGCTACTCCCCGTACTCCTCTCGTACCACTGGCGTGCACGGAGTTCCGCGGTACCGACCGGCCGCCCGCGCCTGCTGACCGTTCCGGTACCGGACGCGCCCGGTTTCGTACGGCGCGGTGTCCGCGCGGGCTCACCGCCCGTGCGGGCCCGGTGTCCGTGTGCGCTCAGTGCCCGTGCGGCGCGTGCAGCAGGTGCAGTACGTCGGCGTCGGTCAGCTGCCCGAAGTCGTCGTACCACTGGCCGACGGCGGCGAAGCCTCTCGGCCGGTGCGGGCAGACCACCAGGTCGGCCTCGGCGGCGAGCCGGTCGACGGAGTCCGGGGCGCCGACCGGGACGGCCAGGACGACCCGGGCGGGATCCCGGCGCCGGACATGGCGCAGGGCGACACGGGCGGTGGCGCCGGTGGCCAGCCCGTCGTCGACGACGATCACCGTGCGGCCGGCGAGGTCGGGCGGCGGGCTCTCGCCCCGGTAGACCTCCTCGCGCCGGTGCAGCTCACGCCGTTCCCGCTCCACGGCCGGGGCGAGGGAGGCCTCGGTCAGTCCGAGCATGTCGAGGGTGTCGGGGTCGAGGAACGGCGGATCGTCGTCGGCGAGCGCGCCGACGGCGAACTCCTGGTGGTGCGGGGCGCCGATCTTGCGTACGACGAGCACGTCGAGCGGGGCGTTCAGAGCCCTGGCGATCGGCTCGGCCACGGCGATCCCGCCCCGGGGCAGGGCGAGCACGACCGGGTCGGCCAGGTCTCCCCTGTCATGCAGTTCCCTCAGCAGTCCGGCAAGTTCCCGGCCGGCTTCGGCGCGGTCCCGGAAGCGCATGGTCGTCCTCCTCCGCGGGGCCCCTCATTCCATGGTGCTACGGCGACGGCGCTCTCGGGGGGAACTGCATCTACCATCTATACACTGTGTGTATAGATGCGGCATGTCTCTTTGGATCAAGCAGACCGGGCAGACCGGGAAAACTCCTCAGGCGCCCAGAAAGATGTGCGAACGGCGCCGAAGGTTGCGTCCGGCCGCGCTCGCCTCGGCCGCGGTCTGCCTCGCGCTGACGCTGTCCGGCTGTGCGGAGGTCGACACGACCTCGCGGTGCCCCCTCTGGGGGAGCATCGCACTGACCTTCGACGCGGGGCCCAGCGAGAACTCGGCGCGGCTGCTCGACATCCTGAAGGAGAAGAAGGTCCCGGCGACCTTCTTCCTGCTCGGCAAGCGGCACACCGAGAAGTACCCGGAGCTGGTCAAGCGGATGGCCGCCGAGGGCCACGAGGTCGCCAGCCACACCTGGGACCACAAGATCCTCACCCGGATCTCGGACGACCGGATACGCGGGGAGCTGCAACGGCCGGACGACGCGATCGAGCGGCTCACCGGGCGCAAGCCCACGCTGATGCGCCCGCCGTAGGGCCGTACGGACTCCAACGTGCACAAGACAGCCAAGGAGCCGGGCCTGGCCGAGGTGCTGTGGAGCGTGACCGCGTGGTGTACCGGCCCTGACCTCCCGGATCGCACCTCGGACGTGGATCAGAAGACGACCGTCCAGCCCTCCCGAGCCGCCTGCTCGGCGGTGTACGAGACGCCGTGGACCTTGAGGCCGGACGCGTCGAGGAGGGTGATCTCGCCGCCGTGGTTGCCGAGTTGGGTGCCGTCGGTGAGGGGGACAGTGAGGAAGGCGCCCGCCGCGAGGGGTGCCGCGGCCGGGACCGGGGAGCCCTCGCCGAGGCGGCTCACCAGACGCCAGCCGGTCAGATCGACGGAGGCCGGGGAGGCGTTGAGGAGGGTGACGGTCTCCGCCTCGGGGGCGGGGCCCTGCGGGTTGACCAGCGCTGCCACGATCCGCAACGGCTGCGCGCCGGGTTCGGGGCGGCTGCCGTCGGTGTCGTGCAGGGTGTGGCCGGTGGTGTCGTCCGTGTGCCAGGACTGACCCTGGAAGGCGAGGAAGATGCCGACCCAGCGGGCCTGGCCAGGGAAGTGCAGCAGCAGCCCGCCGTCCTGCCAGACGCCGTCGTCGCCGGTGAAGCGCCCGCTGTTGCCCTGGTTCATGTGGATGTCGTGCACGCCGTTGCCGGGCAGGAAGCCGAACACCTTGTCCCTGACGTTCGGTTCGGGGCCGAAGCGGGCGCCGAAGAGGTACAGGCGGGCGTCCGGGTCGTCGATGGCGCGCTGCACATAGTGGTCGAGAAGGTCGGCGAGGTCGTTGTCGGGTCCCGCGGCGTCCGGCGGGAGCGTGCGCATCTGGGCCGGGTCGAAGAGGTTGCCGCGCACGAAGTCCAGGTTGGGTCCGCCGGGGCCGGGCGGCAGCGCGTTCCAGCCGCCGGACAGGCTCTCCAGGCGGGCGGTGACCGGGTGCCGGAAGTCGTCGGCGACGAGGTAGAGCAACTCGGAAGGCTGCTCCTGGGACAGTACGTTGACCGCGGCGCGGTAGTGCGTGCCCTGGCCGTCGGTGAGGTGGATCTGGTAGTGCGGCGTGTCCTTGGCGCCCTCGCGTCGGGTGTCGACGGCGCGGGCGATCAGGACTCCGTACGTCTTCAGCGGCATGGTGATCAACTCCCCCTTGCGGTGGGCTGGTTGTTCGGCCCACGGAGGCAGGGTAGAAGGCCGGCAGCGTCCCGCCGCACCGTGCACCGACTGTTCCTGAGTACGACTCCTCGTGGACACCCGGCTGCGCCGACAGAGTGAGGCGGGTGTGAACGCGCAGGTGACCGGCGGGAATTGCCTACGATCGTGCCGTGCCGACCTTTTCCTTCGAACGCACGGCCCCGCTTCCGCTCGACGAGGCGTGGCGCCGGCTCACCGAGTGGCCCCGCCATGCCGATGTGGTCCCGCTGACCAGAATCATCGTAATCACGTCCGCGCCGACCCGCGAGGGCACGCGGTTCGTGGCCCGTTCGGGCCTCGGGCCGCTGACCTTCGACGACGTGATGGAGGTGACGGTCTGGCGTCCGCCCGCCGACGACGAGCCGGGGCTGTGCCGACTGGAGAAGCGCGGGCGGCTGGTGCGGGGCTGGGCTCAGATCGAGGTCCGGCCGGGGCCCGTGGGCCGTAGCCGGGTGGTGTGGCGCGAGGAGCTGCGGTTCCGCTTCCTGCCGGGCTGGTGCGACGGCCTGGTGGCACGGGTGGGCCGTACGGTGTTCGGACGGGCCGCGAACCGGCTGCTGCGGACGGCGTGAACGCCTGCTGAGGACCGCACACAGGAGGGCCGGGGCCGCGTACAGGAGGACCGGGGGGCTGCGTACAGGAGGGCCGGGGGCCGCGGAGCCGTTCAGTCCTTGCGGCCCGTCACGGCGACCGTCACGCCCAGGCCGATCATCGTCAGCCCGCCGGCCCCGCCGACCGCGGACAGCCGCCGCGGGGAGCGGGCGAACCAGTCGCGGGCGGCCGAGGCGACCAGTCCCCAGAGGCTGTCGGAGGCCAGCGCGATGGCGTTGAAGACCAGGCCGAGCAGGAGCAGCTGCGCCGGGACGTGCCCCTGCTCGCGGTCCACGAACTGGGGCAGTACGGCGGCGAAGAACACCATGGTCTTGGGGTTCGCCACACCGACCGCGAACCCCTCCCACAGGGTGCGCAGACTGCCGTGCTGCAGCGCCCCGGAGTCGGTGAACGCCTCGCGCAGCGAGCCGCGCCGCCGCCAGGCCTTGACGCCGAGGTACATGAGGTAGGCGGCGCCCGCGAGCTTCAGCGCGGTGAAGACCAGGACCGAGCGCTCCACGACCGAGCCGATGCCGAGGGCCACGGCCGCGACGAGCGTGTAGGCGCCGATCGTGTTGCCGACGACGGTGGTCAGCGCGGCGCGCCGCCCGTGGGCCAGCGCCCGCCCGACCACGAAGAGCACGCTGGGGCCGGGGATCACGATCAGCAGGGAGGACAGGGCCGCGAAGGCGAGCAGCCGGTCGGTGGACACCATGGGCTCATGCAAGCACAGGGCTGCCACCGCCCGGCAAGCCGTTTTCCTCAGGCCACCGACTCGATCCGCCCCACCCGCTGGGCCGCCGTGTCGTGGTGGATCGGGGTGTGCGCACCGGTCAGCGACACCCCGCTGCCGCCCCGCCGGGCCGCGACGATCTCCGCGGCGATCGACAGGGCCGTCTCCTCCGGCGTACGGGCGCCGAGGTCCAGGCCGATCGGGGAGCGCAGCCGGGCCAGCTCCAGCTCGGTGACACCGACCTCGCGCAGGCGCAGGTTGCGGTCGAGATGGGTGCGCCGGGAGCCCATCGCACCGACGTAGGCGACCGGGAGGCGCAGGGCGAGCCGGAGCAGCGGTACGTCGAACTTGGCGTCGTGGGTGAGGACGCACAGGACGGTGCGGCCGTCGACCTCGGTGCGCTCCAGGTACTTGTGGGGCCACTCGACGACGATCTCGTCGGCCTCGGGGAAGCGGGTCCTGGTGGCGAAGACGGGCCGGGCGTCGCACACCGTGACGTGGTAGTTCAGGAACTTGCCGACACGGACCAGCGCCGAGGCGAAGTCGATCGCGCCGAAGACGATCATGCGGGGGGCGGGGACGGAGGACTCGACCAGCACGGTGAGGGGCGCGCCGCAGCGCGAGCCCTGTTCGCCGATCTCCAGGGTGCCGGTGCGGCCGGCATCCAGGAAGGCGGCGGCCTCGGCGGCGACGGTGCGGTCTAGCTCGGGGTGGGCGCCGAAGCCGCCGTCGTAGGAGTCCTCGGGGGAGCCGTCGGGGCGGACCAGGAGGGCGCGGCCCATGAGTTCGGCGGGGCCCGAGACGATCCGCGCGACCGCCGCCGCCTGTCCACGGGCGGCGGCGGCCAGCGCGGTTGCGAGCACCGGCCGGGCGGGACCGTCCGCCCGGACCGGGGTGACCAGGATGTCGATGATGCCGCCACAGGTCAGGCCGACGGCGAACGCGTCCTCGTCGCTGTACCCGAAGCGTTCGAGGACGGTCTCCCCGTCCTCCAGCGCCTGCCGGCACAGCTCGTACACGGCCCCCTCCACGCACCCGCCGGAGACCGAGCCGATGGCCGTGCCGTCGGCGTCCACCGCGAGGGCGGCGCCGGGCTGGCGCGGTGCGCTGCCGCCGACGGCCACCACGGTGGCGACGGCGAAGTCACGGCCCTGCTCGACCCACCGGTTCAGCTCCTCGGCGATGTCCAGCATCTCTCGGTCTCCTAACGGGGTTACGTGGACGAGGCGTTGACCGGTCCGGCTACTTCACGCCGAGCCAGGCCTCGATGGGATGGAGTGCGAAGTAGATCAAAAAGATGACCGTCAGACCCCACATGAATGCCCCGATCTCACGGGCCTTGCCCTGGGCCACCTTGATGGCCACGTAGGAGATGACGCCCGCGGCGACACCGGTGGTGATGGTGTACGTGAACGGCATCAGGACGACGGTCAGGAAGACGGGGATCGCGGTGGCCCGGTCGGCCCAGTCCACGTGCCGTGCGTTCATCATCATCATGGCGCCGATGACGACGAGGGCCGCGGAGGCGACCTCCTGGGGGACGACCGCGGTCAGCGGGGTGAAGAACAGGCCGGCCGCGAACAGCAGACCCGTGACGACCGAGGCGAGACCGGTGCGGGCGCCTTCGCCGACGCCGGTGGCGGACTCGATGAAGACGGTCTGGCCGGAGCCGCCCGCGAGGCCGCCGATCGCGCCGCCGGCGCCGTCGATGAACAGCGCCTTGGACAGGCCGGGCATCCGGCCCTTGTCGTCGGCCAGCTCGGCCTCGGTGCCGACGCCGATGATGGTGGCCATGGCGTCGAAGAACCCGGCGAGCACGAGCGTGAAGACGATCATGCCGACGGTCATCGCGCCGACCTTGCCCCAGCCGCCGAACTCGACGTGTCCGAAGAGCGAGAAGTCGGGCATCGAGACGGCGCTGCCGTGCAGTTCGGGGGCGCCGCCCGCCCACTGCTCGGGGTCGATGACGCCGGCGCCGTTGAGGACGGCGGCGACGACGGTGCCGGAGACGATGCCGATCAGGATGGCGCCGGGGACGTTCCGCGCCTGGAGCATGAAGATCAGCAGCAGGGTGCCGGCGAAGAGCAGCACCGGCCAGCCGGTGAGCTGGCCCGCGGGGCCGAGGCTGACCGGGGTCGCCTCGCCCTTGTGCACGAAGCCGGACTTGTAGAGACCGATGAAGGCGATGAACAGGCCGATGCCCATGGTGATGCCGTGCTTGAGCGCGAGCGGGATCGCGTTCATGATCATCTCGCGTAGGCCGGTGACGACCAGCAGCATGATGACCACGCCGTACATCACGCACATACCCATGGCCTGAGGCCAGGTCATCTGCGGGGCGACCTGCGAGGACAGCACGCCGGAGACGGAGAGGCCGGCGGCGAGCGCGAGGGGGACCTTGCCGACGAAGCCCATCACCAGCGTGGTGAAGGCCGCCGCGAGCGCGGTCGCGGTGATGAGCGCCTTCTGCCCGAGCGTGTCGTGGTGCGCGTCCTTGCCGGACAGGATGAGCGGGTTGAGCAGGAGGATGTAGGCCATCGCCATGAAGGTGGTGACGCCGCCGCGCACCTCACGCGCGACCGTGGATCCTCTGAGGGATATGTGGAAGTACCGGTCGAGCCAGGACCGACCTGCGGGGACGCGGCTGCCATCGCCGGCGTCGTCGCTTGCGGTCCTCGGCTCCACTGACTGCTGGGTCATGGTGCCATCTCCCAAGGTTCACAGGGGCACCCGTGCAACCGCCTTGACGGCCACGGGATTTGGGAATGGACGACCCGGGGGACGGCCCGAGACGAACGAATTTCCTGGTACTTCAAGGACCGCGAGCGGTGCGGAACTCAAAGGGGGTTCCTCCGGGCGGCGCGGCGGAGTGTGTGACGTTCCCTCACGCCGCCCGGAGAGCTGGGGTGTTACGCGGTCCCCGTGAGGTGCTCGGGCCGAACCGGAGTGCGGTTGAGCTCCAGCCCCGTCGCGTTCCGGATCGCCGCGAGGACGGCCGGGGTGGACGACAGGGTCGGGGCCTCGCCGATGCCGCGCAGCCCGTACGGGGCGTGCTCGTCGGCGAGTTCGAGCACGTCGACCGGGATGGTCGGCGTGTCGAGAATCGTGGGGATCAGGTAGTCCGTGAAGGAGGGGTTCCTGACCTTGGCGGTCTTCGGGTCGACGATGATCTCCTCCATCACCGCCACGCCCAGGCCCTGGGTGGTGCCACCCTGGATCTGGCCGATGACGGAGAGCGGGTTCAGCGCCTTGCCGACGTCCTGGGCGCAGGCCAGCTCGATCACCTTGACCAGGCCGAGTTCGGTGTCGACCTCGACGACGGCGCGGTGTGCGGCGAAGGAGTACTGGACGTGGCCGTTGCCCTGGCCGGTGACCAGGTCGAAGGCCTCGGTCGGCCGGTGCCGCCACTCCGCCTCGATCTCCACGGCCTCGTCGCCGAGGACGTCGACCAGGTCGCCGAGGACCTCGCCGCCGTCGGTCACCACCTTGCCGCCCTCCAGCAGGAGTTCGGCCGTGGCCCAGGCCGGGTGGTAGGTGCCGAACTTGCGCCGGCCCAGCTCCAGGACGCGCTCGCGGACGAGTTCGCAGGCGTTCTTGACGGCACCGCCGGTGACGTACGTCTGCCGGGAGGCCGAGGTCGAACCGGCGCTGCCCACCTGGGTGTCGGCCGGGTGGATGGTCACCTGGGTGACGCCGAGCTCGGTGCGGGCGATCTGCGCGTGGACGGTGACACCGCCCTGGCCGACCTCCGCCATCGCGGTGTGCACGGTGGCGACCGGCTCGCCGCCGATGACCTCCATGCGCACCTTGGCGGTGGAGTAGTCGTCGAAGCCCTCGGAGAAGCCGACGTTCTTGATGCCGACCGCGTAGCCGACCCCGCGTACGACGCCTTCGCCGTGCGTGGTGTTGGACAGGCCGCCGGGCAGCTGCCGTACGTCGGCGCCCTCGCTGGACTCCCACTGGCGCTCGGGCGGCAGCGGCATCGCCTTGATGCGGCGCAGGAGTTCGGCGACCGGGGCCGGGGAGTCGACCGGCTGCCCGGTCGGCATGATGGTCCCCTGCTCCATGGCGTTCAGCCGGCGGAACTCCACCGGGTCCATGCCGAGTTCCTTCGCCAGCTTGTCCATCTGCGCCTCGTAGGCGAAGCACGCCTGGACCGCGCCGAAGCCGCGCATGGCGCCGCAGGGCGGGTTGTTGGTGTAGAGGGCGATGGCCTCGATGTCGACGTCGTCGACGACGTACGGGCCGACGGAGAGCGAGGAGGCGTTGCCGACGACCGCCGGGGAGGCGGAGGCGTAGGCGCCGCCGTCCAGGACGATCCTGCACTTCAGGTGCGTGAGCTTGCCGTCCTTGGTGGCGCCGTGCTCGTAGTAGAGCTTGGCCGGGTGCCGGTGGACGTGTCCGAAAAAGGACTCGAACCGGTTGTAGACGATCTTCACCGGCTTGCCGGTGCGCAGCGCCAGCAGGCAGGCGTGGATCTGCATCGACAGGTCCTCGCGACCGCCGAAGGCGCCACCGACGCCGGCCAGCGTCATGCGCACCTTCTCCTCGGGCAGGCCGAGGACGGGCGCGATCTGGCGCAGGTCGGAGTGCAGCCACTGGGTGGCGATGTAGAGGTGGACGCCGCCGTCCTCCTCGGGCACGGCGAGGCCGGACTCGGGGCCGAGGAAGGCCTGGTCCTGCATGCCGAAGGTGTACTCGCCCTTGACGATGACGTCAGCGCGCCTGGCGGCCTCGTCCGCGTTGCCGCGGACGATCGGCTGGCGGTGGACGATGTTCGGGTGCGGGACGTGCCCGGCGTGGTGGTCGTCGCGGCCCTCGTGGACGAGGATCGCGTCGGGCGCGGTCGCGGAGGCCTCGTCGGTGATGACGGGCAGCTCCTTGTACTCCACCTTGATCTTGGCGGCGGCGCGCCGGGCCGTCTCCGGGTGGTCGGCGGCGACGATCGCGACGGGCTCGCCGTGGTGGCGTACCTTGCCGTGCGCGAGGACCGGGGTGTCCTGGATCTCCAGGCCGTAGTTCTTCACCTCGGTGGGCAGGTCGTCGTACGTCATGACGGCGTAGACACCCGGCGTCGCGAGGGCTTGGCTCGTGTCGATCGAGACGATCTCGGCGTGCGCGACGGTGGAGCGCAGGATCTGGCCCCACAGCATGTCCTCGTGCCACATGTCGGACGAGTACGCGAACTCACCGGTGACCTTGAGGATGCCGTCCGGGCGGAGGGTGGACTCGCCGATGCCGCCCTTGGTCTGTGAACCCTGCGTGATCTTCGTGGGAGCGCCGTTGGTCGGCATGCTCAGACCCCCTCGGACTGGCGGGCCGCGGCGAGGCGCACCGCGTCCATGATCTTCTCGTAGCCCGTGCAGCGGCACAGGTTGCCCGACAGTGCCTCGCGGATGTCCGCGTCGCTCGGGTTCGGGTTGTTCTCCAGCATCTCGTCGGCGGCGACGAGCAGACCCGGGGTGCAGAAGCCGCACTGGACGGCGCCGGCGTCGATGAACGCCTGCTGGATCGGGGACAGTTCGGTGCCCTCGCCGGTCTGGGAGTCGGTGCCCTTGGCCTGCCACTGCTGGGCGGCCTGGAGGGACGTACCGCAGGCGCCGGTCGCGCAGCCGCTCTCGGCGCGCTGCTTGGCGTAGTCCGCGAGGCCCTCCACGGTCACGACCTCGCGGCCCTCGACCTGGCCGGCCGCGACCAGGCAGGAGCAGACCGGGACGCCGTCCAGGCGCACGGTGCAGGAGCCGCACTCGCCCTGCTCGCAGGCGTTCTTGGAGCCGGGCAGGCCGAGGCGCTCGCGCAGGACGTACAGCAGGGACTCGCCCTCCCAGACGTCGTCGGCCTCCTGCGGACGTCCGTTCACGGTGAAGTTGACGCGCATTACGCAGCTCCCTCAGATGCGCGGCGGGCGCCGCGGTACGACTCCCAGGTCCAGGTGAGCGTCCGGCGGGCCATCACGCCGACCGCGTGGCGGCGGTAGCTCGCGGTGCCCCGGACGTCGTCGATCGGGTTGCAGGCGGCGGAGCACAGGTCCGCGAACTGCTTGGCGACCGACGGGGTGATGATCTTTCCGTTGTCCCAGAAGCCGCCCTCTTCCAGGGCCGCGTTCAGGAAGTCCTCGGCGGCCTTGGCCCGCACGGGGGTGGGGGCGGCGGAGCCGATGCCGGTGCGGACCGTGCGGGTCTCGGGGTGCAGGGCGAGCCCGAACGCGCACACGGCGATGACCATGGCGTTGCGGGTGCCGACCTTCGAGTACTGCTGCGGTCCGTCCGCCTTCTTCACGTGCACGGCGCGGATCAGCTCGTCGGGCTGGAGCGCGTTGCGCTTGACGCCCGTGTAGAACTCGTCGATCGGGATGAGCCGGGTGCCGCGGGCCGCCGACGCCACCTCGACCTCCGCGCCGGACGCGAGCAGAGCCGGGTGGGCGTCACCGGCGGGCGAGGCCGTGCCGAGGTTGCCGCCGACGCCGCCGCGGTTGCGGATCTGCGGGGAGGCGACCGTGTGCGAGGCGAGCGCGAGGCCCGGCAGCTCGGCACGGAGGCTTTCCATGATCCTGGTGTACGGGACGGAGGCACCGAGCCGTACGGTGTCCTCGCCGACCTCCCACTCGTAGAGGTCGCCGATGCGGTTGAGGTCGAGGAGGTACTCGGGCCGGCGGTGGTCGAAGTTGATCTCGACCATCACATCGGTGCCACCCGCAATCGGCACAGCGGTGGGGTGCTCGGCCTTCGCGGCGAGCGCCTCCTCCCAGCTGGCGGGGCGAAGGAAGTCCATGACCGGCTCTCTTCTTCGTCTCGTGGGTCGTTCAGATTGAGCCAATCCGTGTGCGGCGGGCCCGGCTCGTTCATGTCCTGTTAACGCGGAGTGGAGCAAGTACACCGCTCCGTACTCCGGCGGGGTCAGTCACCGAAACCATGAAGGAGTTGGCTGGCCAGGGCGATCGTCTTGTAGATTCGTATGAACAGAGGCCCTCGGTAACCTCTCAGTTTTCCTGGGGAAACACAGGAAACAGCCCGGCGACCTCGCAGGACGGCCCGTGCGCCCCCGCACTGGACCCCTTTCCTGTCCCCCACCGAGATTCATCGTAGGTTTCGAGACAAAGAACGGCGGCGACGAGATGCGGCTGCGCGCACTGCTGGACACCGATGCGCTGGGCCTGCGGCTGCTCGGCGGCGAGGACGAACTGGACCGCACCGTGCGCGGGGTCATGACGACCGACCTGCGCGACCCGAGCCGCTACCTCTCCGGCGGCGAACTGGTGCTGACGGGCCTGGCCTGGCGCCGGGACGCGGACGACTCCGAGCCCTTCGTACGGATCCTGGTGCAGGCCGGGGTGGCGGCCCTCGCGGCCGGTGAGGCCGAGCTGGGCGATGTGCCGGAGGACCTGGTGCTGGCCTGCGCGCGGCACCGGCTGCCGCTGTTCGCGGTGCACGAGTCGGTGGCGTTCGCGACGATCACCGAGCACGTGGTCCGGCAGGTCTCCGGCGAGCGGGCCGGGGACCTCGCGGCCGTGGTGGACCGGCACCGGCGGATGATGACCTCGGGCCCGGCGGGCGGCGGCCCGGACGTGGTCCTGGACCTGCTCGGCACCGACCTGGACCTGCGCGCCTGGGTGCTCTCCCCCACCGGCCGCCTCATCGCGGGCTCCAAGGAGGCGGGCCCGGCACTGCCCCCGGAGACCTGCGCGAAGCTCGCCGCCGAGCACCTGGCCGCCACCCGCACCGGCCGGCGCGGACCGCACCGGGTGCTGCTCGGCGGGGCGACGTACTCCCTCTTCCCGATCCGCTCCACCGGCCGCTCCCCGCAGGCCGCCCGCGACGTGCGCGAGTCGGTGCTGTCGGACTGGCTGCTGGCCGTCGAGGCGGACGCCGGGGACTGGCCGGAGGAGCGCCTCGACCTGCTCCAGGGCGTCACCCAGCTGATCGCCGTCGAGCGGGACCGCAGGGACGCGGCGCGTACCGTGCGGCGCCGGCTCGCGCAGGAGGTGCTGGAGCTGGTGCAGACGGGCGCCGCGCCCGCCGAGATCGCCGCGCGCCTCAGGGTCGCCGCGCCGGTGCTGCTGCCCGGCCTCGGCGCCGCCCCGCACTGGCAGGTGGTCGTGGCCCGGGTCGAGTGGGAGGGCGGCGAGGTCGAGGGCGGCCCGGTCGCCCAGTCGCTGCTGGAGGAGGTCCTGGTCGACCCGCTGGCCACCGGCCCCGAGCCGTCCGACCGGATTGCCGTAGCGCACACCGGCGACGAGGCGATCGCGCTCGTCCCGCTGCCCGCCGTCTCCACCGAGCACGACGGCTCCGAGCGGGGTCTGCTCGCCGACTCCCTGCTCCAGGCGGTGCGGGAGTCGCTGTCGGCGGGCCTGAACGACGACGGGCGGCTGACCCTCGGCGTCAGCGCGGCCGTGCACTCCGCGGAGGGGCTGCGCGGCGCGCTGGAGGAGGCCCGGCACGCCCGCCGGGTGGCCGCGGCCCGCCCCGGCCGGGTCTGCGCGGCCGGCCACCAGGAACTGGCCAGCCACGTCCTGCTGCTGCCGTTCGTCCCCGACGACGTCCGCCGCGCGTTCACCGCGCGTCTCCTCGACCCCCTGAAGGACTACGACCGCCGTCACCGCGCGGAGCTGATCCCCACCCTGGAGGCGTTCCTGGAGTGCGACGGCTCCTGGACCCGCTGTGCCACCCGCCTCCACCTGCACGTCAACACGCTGCGCTACCGGGTGGGCCGGATCGAGCAGTTGACGGGACGGGACCTTTCGCGCCTGGAGGACAAGCTCGACTTCTTCCTCGCGCTGCGCATGAGCTGAGGTCACGGGGGTGCATGGCACCCAGCCCAAGTCACGCCAACCTCACGCCACTTTGTGAAATCTTTCACCCAGCCTCTTGGCCCCGCGCGGAGATTGGTGCTGGAATGCCGCCACCACTCAACAGCTCGATGGCGTGCTCGGGGAGGGCAACGTGGCGCATTCCGCCATGTCTGGTGACGGAACGACCTCCGCTGACGATCCGCTCCAGACCGCGGTATGGCGCTTGCGCTCGCGGGCCTGCTGGGCCGACGCGGCGGCCCTTCTGCCGCCCGACACCCCTGCCTCGGCGCTGCAACGGGCCGTGCTGCTGGTGGAGCGGTGCCTGTACACCGAGCGCGGCTGGGCGGAGGCCGAGGACGCCCTGCGCGTGGCCGAGGCGCTGGCCCACAGCGACGAGGAGCGGGGTGCGGCGGCCTGCGAACGCGGCCAGCTGGCCTACGCGGCCACGCTGCACGGCGTACGGGACCGGGCGGACGAGGCGCGGGCCGCGCTCGGCCGGGCGGCGGCGCTGATCCCTCCGGGGGCGCCGGACCGTTCCCTGCTGGACTTCCGCCGGGGCCTGCTCGCGGAGAACCTGACCCGCTCCCCCCAGGCGGCGCGCGCGGCCTACCGCCGCGCCCACGCGGGCGCCACCGCCCACGCCGACCCGCTGCTCCTGTCCTTCACCTGGCGCCACCTGGCCGGACTCGCCCTGCGGGACGGCGAGTTGGCGGAGGCCCGCCACGGCTTCGCCGAATCCCTGCGCATCAGGGAGGAGCTGGGCTACTTGGTGGGTACGGCCCCTGCACTGGCCTCACTCGCAGACGCCGAATCCGAGCCGGAGGCGTCCCGGCTGCGGGAGGAGGCCCGCCGCTTGTTCCGACTGCTCGGCGGCGTACCGACATGGCTGGCCCGACAGCTGACACCGCCGGCCCCGGCGCCGGGGGTGGCTACGGCGTAGGCGGGGTGCCGCCGTAGCTGCGGGAAGTCGTGCCGCAGGGCGGCCGATCAGCTCGCGCCCGCGAAGTGCTCCCCCACCAGCCCCCGCACCACATCGAGGTCACGGGCGATCAATGCATCCAACAGCGCCGTATGCTCCGCCGCGTCCGCCAGCAGGTCCGCCCTCCGCTGCCGCACCGGCCCCCCGACCAGCGGCAGCTGCGCCCGCCGGTGCAGATCCTCCGCGATCTGCACCAGCTGCCCGTTGCCCGACAGGGACAGCAGCGCCCGGTGGAAGGCCCGGTCGGACTCCGCGTACGTCGCCGCGCAGCCGGAGGACGCTGCGCGCACCGTCTCCTCCGCGAGCGGCCGGAGCTCGGCCCACCGCTCGACGGCCACCGTACGGGCGAGCCGCAGCACCACCGGCACCTCGATCAGCGCCCGCACCTCCGCCAGCTCGGCCAGCTCACGGGCCCCCCGCTCGACGACCCGGAAGCCACGGTTGGGCACGACCTCGACGGCGCCCTCGAGGGCGAGCTGCTGCATGGCCTCCCGCACGGGCGTCGCGGAGACCCCGAAGCGCTCCCCGAGCACCGGCGCCGAGTAGACCTCGCCGGGGCGCAGCTCGCCGGCGACCAGGGCCGTACGCAGCGCGTCCAGAATCTGCCCGCGCACGGAGGAGCGCTGTACGGCGGGGCGCTGCTGCGGAACCGTCCGCTCACTGTGCGTGTGCTCACCAGGCGTGCCCCACACGGCGGCGGGAAAGCCCTGTGCGCCCTGCTCCACGGGGTCCTCCTGGCGGCTTGTCGGCACTTGGGTCATTAACGACGGGTTGTCTCCTGTTCGTCAAGCACCTTAGGCGTACCAGGCGGTAGTTCAAACTCCGAGCCAAATCAGTAAGGTTAGGCTTACCTTTTCAGGTCGTCCTTCCCTGTCCCCGCGTCCACTAAGATCATCCCGATCGGACCGCCCATCCCGGATGGGTAATTCACGTCTTCCTCACTCATCACGGGAACTTTCCGAGGAAGCATCCGTACGGGTAGTCTTATTCGAACTCAACTCCCGCCCCTCATGCGGCAGTTCGAGCAGAACGCCGTCCTGGGCATCCCCTTGCACTTCCTTGGCGGCCTCTTGCCCCGAAACCCCCTGAGGGCCCTCGGGAGTGGGCCACTATGGCGGGCGTTACGCCCTATCCCAATGCAAGGGACCCCTGATGAGACTGACCGACATATCGCTGAACTGGCTGCTTCCGGGCGCCGTACTGCTCCTGGGCATGCTGGCGGCGGTGGCGGTGCTCGCGCGCGGCAAGCGCTCCTCCGGGGAGAACGCGAGCGCGGAGGACTCGTGGGAGCGCAGCGAGGAGCGCCGCAGGCGCAAGGAGGCCATCTACGGCACGGCCTCCTACGTGCTTCTTTTCTGCTGTGCGGCGGTGGCGGCTGCCCTGTCGTTCCACGGTCTGGTGGGCTTCGGCGAGCAGAACCTCGGGCTGACCGGCGGCTGGCAGTACCTGGTGCCGTTCGGCCTGGACGGGGCGGCGATGTTCTGCTCCGTCCTCGCGGTGCGCGAGGCCAGCCACGGTGACGCGGCCCTCGGCTCCCGGATACTCGTGTGGATGTTCGCCGCGGCGGCGGCCTGGTTCAACTGGGTGCACGCGCCCCGGGGCGCCGGGCACGCGGGCGCCCCGCAGTTCTTCTCGGGCATGTCCCTGTCGGCGGCCGTCCTGTTCGACCGGGCGCTGAAGCAGACCCGCCGGGCCGCGCTGCGCGAGCAGGGTCTGGTGCCGCGTCCGCTGCCGCAGATCCGTATCGTGCGCTGGCTGCGGGCCCCCCGGGAGACCTACGCCGCGTGGTCGCTGATGCTGCTGGAGGGCGTGCGCAGCCTCGACGAGGCGGTCGAGGAGGTCCGCGACGAAACGCGGAAGAAGGATGAGGAACGGCAGCGCCGGCGCGAGCAGCAGCGGATGGAGCGCGCCCAGCTGAAGGCCATCAGCCGGGGCCACCGCGGCCTCGTCGGCCGTACCGCCGGCCGGCAGGTGGAGGTGCAGGCCGTGGAGCGCGGGCCCGCGCAGGCGACCGCGGAGCCTGCCATATCGACCGCGGAGCAGCTGCCGGTACGCTCTCGGCCCTCCCTCCAGCCGGTTCGCCGTGGCTCTGACCCGGTCGCCGTCGACCTCACCGCGGAGGACGACACGATGGCCCTGCCGCGACTGGACTCCCTGGAGCGCAAACTGAAGGACCTGGAACAGCAGTTCGGCTGAGCCGTACGTAAGCCGGGTCCAAGACTTCGGACGCTTGGCACATGACGGGCCGGGGGCGTGACCGTACGGGTCACGCCCCCGGCCCGTTTCCGTCGCCGCTCCGGGCCGTCCTTCCGTTGCCGCCCGCGCTCATGCGGCCTCGGCGCCCAGCTCGAACCACACCGACTTGCCCACCCCGTGCGGCCGCACACCCCACGCGTCCGCGAGGGACTGCACCAGGACCAGGCCCCGGCCATGGGTGTCGCCGTCCGCTTCGGGCGTGCGCAGATGCGGCCTGCGTGCCATGAAGTCCCGTACCTCCACCCGCAGTCCGCCCGGCCCGACCACGGCCGTCAGGACGGCTTCGTCGTCGGTGTGGACGAGCGCGTTGGTGACGAGTTCGCTCGTCAGCAGTTCGGCGATCTCCGAGCGGCCCGGTCTGCCCCAGTGCCGCAGCAGTTCGCGCACCTCCCGGCGTGCCTCGGGCACCGCCCTCAGATCGGCCCGCCCCAGCCTGCGCCTGAGCCGGTGCGCCCCCGCCCTCTCCACGCCGGCACCGGCACCGGCCTCTTCCGCCCCCTGTGCCGACTCCCCCGACCGCGCCGGGACGCCCCCGACGGCCACGGGTCCGCCCCCTCGTGCCTGCCTGTCCATGACCCCCGCCCGCACGCCGCTGAACTTCCCTTCCGTCGAACACGTTCACGGGGATCCTTGCCCAGCCGAATCCCGGACACTCCTGACCGCCCGCCCACGCCCGTCTGTTCGGCCACTGTTCGACACCCCCCACCGCCGGTCCTCCGGCGCCCTCCCGCCCGCGCCGCGCCCGGCGAAACCGCCGTGGGACACCGGGGAGTCGCCGCACCGCAACCCGTTCGCCCCGGCACGCAGGGGCGATGCCCCCGGCACCGGGTGTCGGGCTGCCGCCGCGGGGCGGGAAACTGGCCGGAAACCGACGTTCCGCGCCGTCCGGTCCATGCGGGGCTCAGGGCCGGGGGACGTTGCGCAGATTGGAGCGGGCCATCTGGAGCATGCGGCCGACGCCGCCGTCCAGCACGATCTTCGAGGCGGACAGCGCGAACCCGGTGACCATCTCGGCGCTGATCTTCGGCGGGATGGACAGCGCGTTCGGATCGGTCACCACGTCCACCAGCGCGGGCCCCTTGTGCCGGAAAGCGTCCTTCAGTGCGCCGGCGAGGTGCTTGGGCTTTTCCACCCGCACCCCGTAGGCACCGCAGGCGCGGGCCACGGCGGCGAAGTCGGGGTTGGTGTTCGCGGTGCCGTACGAGGGAAGTCCGGCGACCAGCATCTCCAACTCGACCATGCTGAGGGAGGAGTTGTCGAACAGAACGATCTTGACCGGCAGGTCGTACTGCACCAGCGTCAGGAAGTCGCCCATCAGCATGGCGAATCCGCCGTCCCCGGACATCGACACGACCTGGCGGCCCCGGTCGGTGAACTGCGCGCCGATCGCCATGGGCAGCGCGTTCGCCATCGAGCCGTGCGAGAACGAACCGATGATCCGGCGGCGCCCGTTGGGCGAGATGTAGCGGGCGGCCCAGACGTTGCACATGCCGGTGTCGACCGTGAACACGGCGTCGTCGTCGGCGACTTCGTCGAGTACGGCGGCCACGTACTCGGGATGGATCGGGATGTGCTTCTCGACCTTCCTCGTATACGCCTTGACCACGCCCTCCAGCGAGTCGGCGTGCTTCTTCAGCATCCGGTCGAGGAAGCGCCGGTCGGTCTTCTCCCGCACCCGCGGGATCAGACAGCGCAGCGTCTCGCGCACGTCGCCCCACACCGCGAGTTCGAGCCGGCAGCGGCGGCCGAGGACCTCGGGCCGCACGTCGATCTGGGCGATCCGCACGTCGTCCGGCAGGAACGCGTTGTACGGGAAGTCGGTGCCGAGCAGGATCAGCAGATCGCACTCGTGGGTGGCCTCGTAGGCGGCGCCGTAGCCGAGCAGACCGCTCATGCCGACGTCGTACGGGTTGTCGTACTGGATCCACTCCTTGCCGCGCAGCGCGTGCCCGACCGGTGACTTGATCTTCCCGGCGAACTCCATCACCTCGGCGTGCGCGCGGGCCGTGCCGCTGCCGCAGAACAGGGTGACCTTGTCGGCGGCGTCGATCATCGCGACCAGCCGGTCGATCTCGGCGTCACCGGGCCGGACGGTGGGCCGGGAGGTGACGAGGGCGCTCTGCGGGGCCTTCTCCGGGGCGGGCTCGGAGGCGATGTCGCCGGGCAGCGACACCACGCTGACCCCGCTCTGCCCGACCGCGTGCTGGATGGCGGTCTGCAGCAGCCGGGGCATCTGCTTCGGACTGGAGATCAGCTCGCTGTAGTGACTGCACTCCTGGAAGAGCCGGTCGGGGTGGGTCTCCTGGAAGTAGCCGAGGCCGATCTCGCCGGCGGGGATGTGCGAGGCGAGGGCGAGCACCGGGGCCATGGAGCGATGGGCGTCGTACAGGCCGTTGATCAGGTGCAGGTTGCCCGGGCCGCAGGAACCGGCGCAGGCGGTCAGCTTCCCGGTGATCTGCGCCTCGGCACCGGCCGCGAAGGCGGCGGTCTCCTCGTGGCGTACCTGGATCCAGTCGATGGCGGCGTTGCGGCGCACGGCGTCCACGACCGGGTTGAGGCTGTCGCCGACCACGCCGTAGAGGCGGCGCACGCCGGCGCGGGAGAGGATGTCGACGAACTGCTCGGCGACGTTCTGTTTGGCCATGACTCCATACAGTCACAGCACTCGCTGTTACGCCTCCCAGACGGCCGCCGCCGTACGGTCGTCCGCGTATCCCTTCACGCGCGCCTGGGCGTCCGCTAGGAACGCCGCGAGGCCGGGCGGGGTGCTGCCGGACCAGCGCCGCGCCAGGTGGGCGCTGAGCTCGGGCTCACCGCGCAGCGGGTCGGCCAGGCCCGCGCTGCACATCACCAGCGCGTCACCCGGGCGGCCTACCGAGGCCCGGAAGCGGAAGGGTGCGCGGGACGGCCGAGGGGCCGGCTCGAACGGGCTCGGCGGGGCCGGTATGCCGAGGTCCATGGTGAGGCGGTCGCCCTCGGGGGTCTCCACAGGCAGCGAGCCGAAGCCGAGGACCGCCTCGCCGGTGGTGTCCTCCGGCGACACGTCCGGTTCGATGTCCTGCCACTCGCCGTCCCGCAGCCGGAACAGTCCGCCGCCGCCGACGCCGAAGAACACGCGGGTACGGCAGTCCGGGTGGGCGGGCAGCAGCAGGCAGCGCAGGCTCGCCGTGTACTCCTCCGGGTCGATGCCCTGCTCGGCGGCGCTCGCCCGGAGCCTGCCGAGGCTGCGGTCGGTCAGCCGGTGCAGACCCGACTTCAGGTCGCCGCGCCGGGCGGCCCGGATGTCCTCGGCCAGCCGCTGGTGGCTGCGGCCCACGGCCCGCCCGATCCATTGGCACGCCTCGGCCGCCGCCCGGTGCGCGCCCGGGGTCGCGCGCGCTCCGGTCGCCATCGCCACGAGCACCAGCGCCTGCTCCCCCGTGCCGAACCGTGCGGTGAGCAGCGCGTCCCGGCGCGGCTCGCCCCGGTAGCGCGCCGAGTCCCCGCGCAGCGACACGGCCCGCAGCGTGCACACCCCGTACTGGGCCCCGTCCAGCACGGTGTCGGCGACCAGTTCACCCAGCTCTTCGGGGTCGGCGGGCGGGAGCGCGGTGGGTTCGGGGGCGTAGGTGGGCGGTCCCGTGCCCACGTAGGCGAGGGCGGCCTGCTCGGGAGCCGGTCCGGCGACGGGCTCCGCGGTGCGCTGCGCGGGCACGGAGGGCTCGGCAGGCCCGGACGGCTCCGCGGGCTCGGCGGGCGTCACGGCCTGTGCAGCAGCCTGAGGCTCCCCCGGTGGTTGCGCCGGTTCCGGTGCCGTCACCGTGTCCTTCGCCGAGGCGAAGCGGTCGTCCAGGGTGTCGGGCGCCGCCGTGGCGCCCGTGTCCTCGGTGGAGTCGTCGTACAGTTCCCGCCACCAGTCGTCCTCTTGGCGCGCGGGTCCCCCCTGCTGGCTCATGCCGGTAATTGTCCACCGCACGGCCCGCGGGAAAACGGGGCATCGAAAAAATCCTGCCGTCGGGACACCTCGAACGGCGTGTCGAGTGAAGTACTGAACAGCCGTACGACACAGGGCCGATGATGTGATGGCCTGAACTCGGCGGAGGGAAGCGGGCGATGCCGGCAGCGACAGGGCTGGAGGAGACGCACGAGGCGGCGTACCGGGCGCTGGTGTCCGTGGGCGCCGCCGATGTGCCGGATCCGGCGCGGCGCCTGACGCCGGCCGAGCAGGACACCGAGCGCGCGCTGCGCCGGCTGGAGCGGCAGGGCCTGGCGGCGCGGTCGTCGGCGCGGCCGGGCCGCTGGGTGACGGCGCCGCCCGGGGTGGCGCCGGGCGCGCTGCTGGCCCGGCAGCGGCACGAGCTGGAGCGGGCGGAGCCGGCGGCGACGCTGCCGGCCGAGGAGTACCGGGCGGCGGCGGCCGAGCCCGCGGTGCACGACCTGGCGAAGGTGGTGACCGGCGCCCCGACGGTGGCGCAGCGCTTCCTCCAGCTCCGGCTGGGCGCCGCCGAGGAGGCGTGCGCGCTGGTCGCGGACCGGCCGATGGCGGTCTCCGGGACGGAGAACGACGCGGACGAGCGGGCGGCGGCGCGCGGGGTGCGCTACCGGGTGGTGGTGGAGCGTGCGGTGCTGGACCTGCCGCACGGGCTCACCGAGCCGACGGCGGCGCTCGGCCGGGACGAACAGGTGCGGGTGGTGGACCGGGTGCCGACCAGGCTGGTGGTCGCCGACCGCTCGCCGGCCCTGGTGCCGCTGACCGCGAAGAGCACCGAACCGGCCGCGCTGGTGGTGCACGCGAGCGGCCTGCTGGAGCTGCTCACCGAGCTGTTCGAATCGGTGTGGCGCGAGGCGCTGCCGCTGCGGCTCGGCGCGGGCGGGGTGGCCGAGGAGCAGCCGGACGGGCCGGACGCCATCGACCTGGAGGTGCTGTCGCTCCTGCCGGCCGGGCTGACCGACGCGGGCGTGGCCAAGCGGCTCGACCTGGGCCTGCGGACCGTACAGCGGCGGGTGCGGCGGCTGATGGAGCCGGCGGGTGTGACGACCCGGCTGCAACTCGGCCGGCACGCGTGCGAGCGGGGCTGGGTGTCCGGCGAGCCGGCCCCCTGACACCGGGCTGTCTCTGACTGGTCTTTGACCTGCGTCTTCTCCCGCGCTCCGGCACTCTGGGCAGATGGGAGTGTGGGAACTCCTGCTGGTCGGCGTGGTGATCGTGCTCGGCCTGTGCGGAGTACTGGTGCCCGGTGTGCCGGGGTCGTGGCTGGTGTGGGCCGCGGTCCTGTGGTGGGCGCTGAAGGATCCGCGGCCGGTGGCCTGGTTCGTCCTGGTGGGGGCCACGGCGGTGCTCCTGCTGTCCCAGGTGGTGCGCTGGGCGCTGCCGCCGCGCCGGCTGCGCGCGAGCGGCGCCACACCCCGGATGGGGGTGTACGCGGGCGTGGGGGCGTTCCTCGGCTTCTTCCTGCTGCCGGTGGTGGGCGCGGTGCCGGGCTTCATGACAGGGATCTATCTGCACGAGCGGCTGCGTCTCGGCCGGCACGGCGAGGCGATGGCCGGGCTGCGGACGGCGATGCGCTCGGGCGGCTCCAGCGTGCTGGCCGAACTGTTCGCCTGCCTGCTGATCGCGGGGGCGTGGCTGGGCGCGGTGCTGTGGGGCTGAACCAGTGGCGCCGAAGCTGCGGGTGCTGAACTCTCAGCCGGCGAGCGCGAGACCGACGGCGTCGGCGACGGCGGCCATGCCCGCGTCGTTGAAGTGCAGGTGGTCGCCGGGGTCGTAGCCGGGCACGATGCGCTGCGGGGCGGCCGGGTCGCGTACGGCGGCGTCGGCGTCGGCGACCGCGTCGAAGGCGCCGCCGGTGCGGATGAAGTCGTTGACCTGCTGCCGTACCGACTCACCGGCGGCCGTGTAGGCGGGGAAACCGCCGTACGGGGTGAGGGTGACGCCGACGACCCGGATGCCGCGCGCGTGGGCGCGGGCGACGAGGGTGCGGTAGGCGTCGGCGAAGGCGGTGACGTCGGTGGCGGGCGGGGTGCCCTTGATGTCGTTGATGCCCTCCAGGACGACGAGGACCCGCACCCCGGCCCGGTCCAGGGCGTCCGCGTCCAGGCGGGCGAGGGCGCTCGGCCCGGCGCCGTCGCGCAGCAGCCGGTTCCCGGAGATGCCGGCGTTGAGGACGCCGAGCCGGTACGCGTGCAGCAGCGCGGCGAGCCGGTCGGGCCAGCGGGAGTTGGTGTCGGGGGTGGACCCGTTGCCGTCGGTGAGGGAGTCGCCGAAGGCGACGACGCTGCCGGCGGCGGTGCCCCGCACGTCGACGCCGGTGACGTAGTACCAGGAGCTGGTGCGCCGCGTGTACGCGGTGCCGTCCTCGTCACCTGCGTGCCCGGCGCCGTCGAGGGCCACGTAGCTGGTCTGCAGGGCCCCGTGGTGGTAGGTGGCGCGACCGCAGTCGACGGCGCTGCGGACGGTGACGAGCAGGTCGGCGCCGTCCGGCACGGGCAGCGCCACCGGGTCGCTGACGGTGTCCTGGCCCGGCGGGACGGTGACGGTGGGCGCTCCGCCGAAGCCGGCGGCGCGCATGCTGCCGGGCACGGCGTCCGCGCCGGCAGCCTGCCTGAGTGCGACGGTGACGGCGTCCAGCCGCAGCGGCACGGTGCCGAGCCGGTTGCTGAGCTGCACGCGCAGGGCGGTGCCGCCGACACTGACGTGGACGACGTTGCGGATGGCGGCACCGGGCAGGCAGGCGGCGGTGCCGGTAGGGGCGGTCTCCCAGGTGCCGGTCCAGCGGGCCCGATCCGTGTACGGGGCCGGTTCGGACGATTCGGCCGGTGGGGTTGCCAGCGTCGTGACCGCCAGCACAAGAAGTACCACCGAGAGAAGTCGCCCGACCCTGACCATGCCTGTGTCCGCCTTCCCGACCCCCGCAGGGCAGACGCTGACACACCGGCGGCCCGAACCGCGCCCGCCGCACCATCGAAACCCCCACTCGGCCCAACGCTGCGTCCGTCGGCCACATCGCCCTCGATGTCGTCGCGCTACGGCCGGCCGGGCTACTGTCGGGGGACGACGAAACGGCGCCCGAGGCACACACCCCAGGGCCCCGGAGGACGGCCGGCTTGCGTCAGCCGCCGAGCGCGCCCTCCAGTGTCAGCAGCCACACCTTCCGGTCGAGGCCGCCCGCGTAGCCCGTCAGGGAGCCGTCCGCGCCGATCACCCGGTGGCAGGGGCGGACGATGAGCAGCGGGTTGGCGCCGATCGCCCCGCCGACCGCCCGAACGGCGGCCCGGGAGGCGCCGACTCGCGTGGCGATCTCGCCGTAGGTGGTGGTGGCGCCGTACGGAACGGCGTCGAGGGCGCTCCACACGCGCTCCCGGAACTCGGTCCCATGGGTGCGCAACGGCAGCTGGAACTCCTTGAGTTCACCGGCGAAGTAGGCGGCGAGCTGCTCCCTGGCCGCCCGGAACGGCCCGGGGTCGTGCGACCAGCCGTCCTGGAGGGTCCGCCCGCCCTTCTGCCCGGGTACGGACAGCGAGGTCAGCGCGCCGTCCGCGTCGGCGGTGAGCAGCAGCGGCCCCACCGGTGCGTCCACACGTGCCCAGTAGATGGTCTCCATCACTCGCTCAACTCCCCCGCGACCCGCAGATGCTGGACCGCGTACGACCGCCAGGGCCGCCATGTGTCGGGTACGTCCACGCCGGGCGGCGCGACGTCGGGATCGCCGAGGGCGCGTATCCGCACCACGGCGACGAGGGCCGGGTCCATGCCGGGCAGCGCGAGCAGCGCCGCCTGCGCCTCGTCCCGGTCGACCCCCGGGTCCAGCCGCACGGTCCCGTCGGCGAGGGCGGCGGCCAGCGTGCCCAGCGGCCCGGCGGCCTGGGCCCCGGCCTCGGCCTCGGCCTCGGCGAGGACGGCGGCCTCGGGGAACAGGTGCGTGAGGCTCCCGCAGGGCGCGTCGAGCGCCTTGCCGTACCGGCGTACGAGCCGCTCCAGGGCGTCCTTCGTCCCCACCAGGGCCCGTACGACGGGCTCCAGCGGGTCGACGGCGCCGGGCGAGCGCAGTCCGGGCCGGGCGGCGACCAGCGGGGCGAGCCGCGGGTCGGCGGTGAGCCGCTCGTCCACCGCGTACGGGTCGGCGTCGAGGTCGAACAGCCGTCGCAGCCGCTGCACGGCGGTGGTCAGGTCCCGGGGATCGGTGAGGTGCAGGCGCGCCTCCAGCCAGCCGCCCGGATGCGTGCCGCCGCCGCCCGCCCTCGGCCCGCGGGCGCGCTCCTGGACGGCGACGAGCGCGGTGCCGTACGGCAGCCGCAGCGTGCGCCGGTAGGTACGGGCACCGGGGGTGCCGCTCACCTCCTCGACGCCGGGCACGGCCTCCCGCGCCAGTTGATCGAAGACGGCGGCGGCCTGGTAGGGCCCGCGGTGGGCCAGCCGCAGCGGGATGCCCGCGCCCGGCGTGGCCCGGCGGACGCCCCTGCCGCGGGGCGCGGCGGTCCGCACCTCGGTCGGCGTGGCCGCGTACACCTCGCGGACGGTGTCGTTGAACTGCCGCACACTGGCGAAGCCGGACGCGAACGCGATCTGCGTGATGGGCAGGTCGGTGGTCTCCAGCAGCGTCCGCGCGGTGTGGGCCCGCTGGGCGCGGGCGAGCGCGACGGGCCCGGCGCCGAGTTCCCCGGTCAGCTGCCGCTGCACCTGCCGGGCGCTGTACCCGAGCCGGGCCGCCAGCCCCGCGACGCCCTCCCGGTCGACCACACCGTCCGCGATCAGCCGCATGGCCCGCCCGACGACGTCCGCGCGCACGTTCCACTCCGCCGACCCCGGCGCGGCGTCCGGCCGGCACCGCCGGCAGGCCCGGAACCCGGAGCCCTGCGCGGCGGCGGCCGTGGCGAAGAAGCGCACGTTCCGCCGCTTCGGCGTCACCGCCGGGCAGCTGGGCCGGCAGTAGATGCCGGTGGTCTCGACGGCGAAGAAGAACGCCCCGTCGAACCGCCCGTCGCGGCTGCGCACGGCTTCGTACCTGCTGTCTTCCTCCATCACGCGTTCCAGTGTGGGGGTGGGCGACAGGGACGGGCTAGCGGAAATCGGACGTGGAGCTGAGCCGCACCGTCAAGCGACCGTCAAGCAGGGGCCTGGGGGCGGCAGCCCCCAGACGCCCGCTCCGGCACAGGGCGCCTACGACCAACGCCCCCGCTTGGCCTCCATCGCCGCCCTGCCCTCGGCTCCCTTCCGCTTCCAGTCCCGCCGAAGCTCCGCACGGACCCTCGCATCGGTCTTGGCCACGATCCACTGGTTCTCCCGGACCAGCTTCCGGTAGCTCTCCAGTCGGCGCACCGGAAGCTCCCCGTTCTCCACGGCGGAGCGCACCGCGCAGCCGGGCTCGGTCTCGTGGGCGCAGTCCTGGAACCGGCACTGCTCGGCCAGTTCCTCGATCTCGGAGAAGGTCTGCCCGACCCCGCTCTCGGCATCGAAGAGGCCGACGCCACGCAGGCCCGGCGTGTCGATGAGGACGCCCCCGCCGGGCAGGGCGAGGAGGTTGCGGGTGGTGGTGGTGTGCCGCCCCTTCCCGTCGACGTCGCGTGCGGCCTGTACGTCCATGACGTCCTCGCCGACGAGGGCGTTGGCGAGGGTGGACTTGCCGGCGCCGGACTGCCCGAGCAGCACGGTCGTACCGGAGCCGACGAGGGCGCCGAGCACGTCGAGCCCGTCGTCGTGCAGGGCGCTGACCGTGACGACGGGCACGCCGGGCGCGACCGTCTCGACGTCCTGGACGAGGTGGCCGAGGGTGACCGGGTCGGGTACGAGGTCGGCCTTGGTGAGGACGACCACGGGCTGCGCCCCGGACTCCCAGGCGAGGGCGAGGAAGCGTTCGACGCGGCCGAGGTCGAGTTCGACCGCGAGGGACACGGCGACGACGGCGTGGTCGACGTTGGCGGCGAGGATCTGCGCCTCGGACCGCTTGGAGGAGGTGGAGCGCACGAAGGCGGTGCGGCGCGGCAGATACGCGCGCACATAGCGGGGGTTGCCGCCGGGTTCGACGGCGACCCAGTCGCCGGTGCACACGACCCGCATCGGGTCGTGCGGGGTGACGAAGGCGGTGTCGGCGCGGACGACCCCGCCCGCGGTGACGACGTCGCACTGGCCGCGGTCGACACGGATCACCCGTCCGGGCAGCAGCCCTTCGGCGGCGTAGGGGGCGAAAGCGTCGGCCCAGTCCGCGTCCCAGCCGTAGGAAGCGAGCGCGGAGAAAACTGCAGAGGTCGAAGTCAAGGGAGACCCTTCACAAGGGTGGCCCCGGAAAGGCGCGCGCAGGGCGCCGGATCGTCAGCCGGTGGCCACGGAGGTGGACTTGAGGAGTTCCTGGATGAGGGCAGCGCCCAGCACAGTGACAGCCATCGGTCACACCTCCCGTTTCTCACTCGGCAGACGGCAGCGGCCAACAGCCACTGCGTGAAGCGGATCTCACCCTAGAGGCGGCCACATTCCGGCGCCACCCGATTTTCTGGCCGGGTCACAGGCCGTGCTGCTCGAGGAGTCGCATCAGGTTCCGTTTGCGCTTCCGGCCAGCACGCAGAGCGGCGAGGTACGCGGTGACCTCGTCTTCGGTGCCCAGGCGGCGATGACAGTCGCGCATGCTCAGCAGCAGACCGGTCAGTTGCTCGTAGATGGCGTTGCCCGTCTGTTTCATGAGCGGTCCGGACAGCCGCAGGTAGACCCCGAGCGCTTCGGCAGGACGGACGGCGCGGGCCTGGTCGGCGAGGGCGAGCCGCTGCCGGTCGTGCGCACGCGTTTGGGGCGCGGCTCGCCAGGCGGCGTCGACGTCTCCGTCGTCGAGCAGGGCATCGACCGGGACCGGGCCGCCGTACCAGGACCGCTGCCGCTGCCCGGTGTCGGCGCGCAGCAGCACAAGCGCCGGCTCCCGCTCGACCTGCCGGCAGCCGGCCGCCCGTGCCGCCGCACGCAACTGCTGGTACGCGGCCGGGGAACGGCGCGCGGCGAACCGGGCGCGGCGCAGGGCGACGGTGTCCAGGAGCCCGTCGGCGCGGGTGTAGCGGTCACAGAGGTAGTCGATCAGGGCGTTGTCGGGGGTGACGTCGTCGGGTGTTTCCTGTATGCCACGTTCCGCCCACCGCAGGGCCTCGTCCCGGCGGCCACCGGCGTCCAGTTCGCGGGCAACACTCAGGTGGGTACTGCCGTCCGGGGCGAGGTCGGCCGCGTGCACGGCGACCCATCCGTCCACGTCCCCTTCCGCCTTGGCCAGCCGCTCCATCAGGTACTTCTCCACCCAGCCGGTGCGGTTGCGGCGTCAGGCTGCAGCCGCCAACTCCCCCACCCGGCACATCCCTTGCGCGCACATGGCGCGGCGATGCTCGCGAGTGTGGGAAAACCTTCAAAGGGCGGCCCCGACTCCGGCATCTCATCCGCCGCATCGGCTTCACGGGCCACGGTGCGTTGCCCACCCCTCACCGTTCCCAAACTATAGTTGGCGACGCGTTGGTCGACACGCTTTGAAACACTGTCCGGGTCTGGTGACTTGAACGCGGTTTCCGGGGTGTCGTCGGGCCAGGGTGAGGAGAACGGATGACGGGGTGGATCGCGCGATCCGCCGCAGGAGCGGACACCAGGGCCGTACAAGCAGGCCCTCGAGCCACGCACCGGGCATGGCTCCGGCAACCGGGCACCGCAGATCGATCGACCTGCCATGAGTCGCGTCGCTCCCGCGGTACCGCGCCACCCAAACATGATCATCGTGCTGTGCGGACCGCCGCCCTCGTCGGCGAGAGGTTCCGTGTCGGTCCGCAGGTTCGGCTGCATGGGTTCAGCCGACGCGCGGTGGCCACGGACCCCGGCGGAAGGGAACGAGGATGCAGCCGATCGTGAGGACAGGCCGTCGGCAACCGGAGTGGTCACGCTGGATCGGCATGGTCAGGGAAGAGCTCGCCATACGCCGCGAAACCTACGCGGCTGCCCGGCAGATCCGCAGAGACTTGGGCCTCTCACGCGTCCAGAGCATCGACGGTCTGGTGGAGCTCGTCGCCGAACGGCGCGGCAACCCCATTACTGTACTGTACATCGACATACCACCCACCGTCAGTGCGTTCTCCCTCGCCACCCCTGACCAGGACTACATCGCAGTCGACGAGTACGCCAGCGAACTCACCCAAGTGAACTCCATCGCCCACGAACTGGGGCATTTCCTCTTCGACAAGGCGGAGGACGTCACGGTGCCTGTCGGGGCGGGCAACGACAGCCCGCTGACGAGGGAGTTGGCGGTTCAGCTCACGCCGGCGCTCAACCCCGATACGGTCACGGCGTTCTTCCAGCGGTCTCACTACGACTCGCCGGTCGAGCGAAAGGTCGAGGCCTTCGCCACTGTGGCACTGGACCGCAAGATCGCGCTCCAAGAGCTCGACGCACATGGCCTCGCCTTCAGCTTCACCCACCGGAGGACTGGTGTCTGAGAGCAGCGCGACCACTGTCTACCTGGTCATCGGCTCACTCCATCTGACGATCGCCCTCTGGAAGGCCTCGGCCCTCGTACGTTCCCCTTCTGTCGGGCTGGGCCTGCAGGTCGTCACCCACGGACTGGGCGGCATCGTCTACGTGGTCGCCTCTCCTTTCGGGTACCGGAGCCTCGGTTCGGCGTCCGGTCAACCGTGGCTCCCTACGCTGCCGATCTACCTGGGTATCCTGTTGTGCTTCGGGACGCAGCACCTGTTGACGATCTTGTGGACACCGTCCCCGTCGGATCAGCCGGGGCGGGACCAGCGGCCGATCGCGGCCTGGGCGGTCGCCTACGGCATCTCCTTGGCGGTCATGATCGTCGCGTTTCTGACCACGGATCTCGGCGGATCGGCCGATCCGCTCAAGTTCAATACCGCGCAGGTGAACCATCCGCAGGTACAGGTCTTCCTCAGTGTGTTTCTGACCATGCTCACCTGCGGAACGGTGCACACATGGCGTCGCACGCGACGTGCGCGGGCCGACGACAAGGCGATCATGCATTCCGTCCGCTGGTACGGGCGCAGCATGCTCGTGACGTCCGGGTACGTGGTGTGCTCGGCCCCCGCGGCCGCAGCCGCTGCCCTCGGTCACCACCAACTCGACGACGTGGGGGTGCTGGGCTCCGCCTTCGGAGTCGTGGGATCCATCATGACCTGCTACGGAGTCTCCGGAGCGGCGTTGAGCAAGTGGCTCGGCGAACGTCGGGACATCGCGGTCCTGCAGCCGTTGTGGGATCTCGTCGTCGCAGGGGTAGACCAGGAGCTGTCTCTGGGCTCGGGGCAGCGCCGGTCGGATCACCAGCACGCCTCAGCCGGTCCCGAGCGATCCGAGCCGAATCGCTTCTTCAATGTCCGGTGGACACTTCATCGACGAGTGATCGAGATCCTCGACGGAATCCGGCAGTTGGAACGGCGCGCCTGGATCAGCGACTTGCCGACGCGGGCGGTCGCGAGTCTGCACAGCGAGGCCATGAAGACTGACGCTCTCCGAAGCCGGCTGGGCCTGGGGAAGAAGGGCCTGTCCCCCCATGAGCTCGAAGCCGCCGTCACGGCCGCGGTCCTGCGTGACGCGGTCGAACGCCTCCAGGCGGCAGGCTCTGACGGCGCGGCACCGGCCGCTTCTGCTGGGCCCGCACTGTTCGCCCCGGGAAAGAACACGCCCGCCGCCCAGGAGAGGTCCCGCCTGGTGCGCGTGGCCCGAGCGCTCCGCTCCCCTCTGGTGGAATCATCGCTACAGGTGGTCCGCTCTACCCGGGAGGGCGAAGGAGCGCCCAGGACTCGCACAGCGGCACTGTAGTGTCCCGTCCGGTCGCGCTTCTCAGCGACGCACCCATTCGAACGGAGCTGAGCCGTCACGGGCTCGGAGGGGAGCCCCGTGCAACGGGCAGTTGTGCTTGGCGGAAGCTACGCGGGTCTACTGGCGGCCCGCGTGCTGAGCGACTTCGCCGAAGAGGTCGTCATCGTGGAACCAGACCACCTCGACGGTGAGGCAACCGGCCCAGGCGCACCGCACCGGCACCAGTTGCATGCCCTGCTCGCCATGGGGCATGCGCAGCTGGAACGCTGGTTTCCCGGCATCACCAGGGAGATGACCGCCGACGGTGCCCTGGTCGGAAGCGGCCGAGCGGTCCAGTTCTACGTCGACGGCAGGCCGCGCCCTCCCCTGGACGACGTCGACATGCTCGGCGCCACACGCCCGTTCATCGAGCGCGCCGTACGACGGCGCACGCGAGAGCTGCCCAATGTGCGCTTCCTCGCCGGCCGCGGCCAAGGACTCCTGATGCGGGGCGACCGCGTGTGCGGCGTCCGCTACGCCCCGGCCGGGCACGAGCACGAGCACGAGCACGAGACAACGCTCGCCTCCGACCTCGTCGTCGATGCCATGGGCCGGTCGAGTCGCCTGAGCAGTTGGCTCGACCGGGAGGGATGGCCCGTGCCGCCTGTGGAGCGGATGCGGATCGACCTCGGCTACGCCACGGCCGCATTCCACCGGGGCAGCGAACTCCCGGGGACAGTGATCGCGCACTCCTCCCCAGGACCCGAAAGCGGCTACCAGCCCGCGCGCTGCGAACCCGGAGCACTCGCGGCGGTCGAGAACAGCCGGTGGACGGTCGTCCTGGCCGGTTACGCCGGTCTCCGCCCTACCAGGGACCCACGGGAGTTCATCGCCAGAATGCGCCGTTGCGTCGCCCCGCTGCGGGAGGTCGCCGAGCACTGCGCGCTTCAGGGCGACGTCGGCACCTTCCACTTCCGCGAGAGCCGACGCCGCCTGTTCCGCGCGACAAGTCGCTTCCCGGGCGGACTGGTCGCGGCGGGC
Source organism: Streptomyces sp. NPDC002676 (assembly GCF_053592455.1). Taxonomy (NCBI): domain Bacteria; kingdom Bacillati; phylum Actinomycetota; class Actinomycetes; order Kitasatosporales; family Streptomycetaceae; genus Streptomyces; species Streptomyces sp. NPDC002676. The sequence goes on from NZ_JBSFVT010000005.1 coordinate 311,487, forward strand.
GATTCCATGGCCTCCGTCAACCCGGTCTACGGGCAAGGGCTCACCCTCGCGGCTCTGCAGGCCCGCGCGCTCGCCATGTACCTGCGCTCCGGAGCCGCGCCGCACGCTCCGGCCTGGGACTACTTCCGTCGCGCGGACGTCTTCATCGACGCCGCGTGGAAACTGTCGACGACCGCCGACCTGGCCCAGCCTCACGTGACCGGCCCCTATCCACGCGGCTATCCCCTGATCCGCTGGGTAGGCGACAAGATCACACAAGCATCGGTCCGGGATCCCGAGATCAACCGCGTCTACATGGACGTCGTCCAGATGCGACAGCATCCGCGAACCCTCACCCGCGCGCATGTCCTGCTGCGCACGGCGCGCGTCCTCCTGGACCGCTGACCGTCCGTGCCCGTACCGGAACCACCAACCGAAGGAGAACAGTGCCCCGATGGCCCGCGGCCCTGACCGAGGCCGGCATCGCTGACCCGACGCTGCGGCGAGCCTACGACGCCCAGCGCGACCTGGTACGGAAGTTCGCCCTCCACCAGTACCTCGCCACCCGGCTGCTACTCCCCGCGAAGCTCCATCCGTCCGTCGTCGCCATGGTCGCCTTCATGCACGAAACCGACGAGCGGATCGACGCCGGAGAGGTCAGCGCCCGCAAGGAAGCACTGGGTTCATGGCACCGTGAGGTCAGGGCGGCACTCGATGCAGGCCCCGGCCCGGGGGCTCCCGCGTCCGCTCTGCTCCGGGCGCTCGCCGACACCGCACGCCGATGGCCGCACATGGCTGCACGCGTGCACGACTTCCTGGACGGGGCGCCCGTCGAGGCCGAATGGACCGGCTTCGACAGCGAGGCCGACTACCAGGCCTACATCGACAGTTACTCGCTACCCGCCCTGATGCTCACCGCGTCGCTGATCGCGCCGGCGCCGAAGGCAGGTGTGAACGAGCTGTTCCTCCAGGGATGCCGGGCGCTGATCGAGGGGTGGCAGCGCATCGACTTCCTGGCCGATCTCGCCGAGGACGCCGAGCAGGGCCGTATCGGCATCGCACGCGAGGAACTGGACCGGTACGGGCTGACCATCGAGGACCTGCGGAGCAAGTCGCAGGCATGCGTTCCCGCTCTGGAGCGGCTGGTCGGCGCGCAAGCCGATCTCGCCGAGACCGCGCTCACCGCGTGCCGGGGACTGCCTGATCTGGTCGACGCGCCCTACCGGCCGTTTCTGCGAGCCCTGATCTCCCTTCAGCTTCTCCACCTCCAGGCCGTACGACGCAAGGGAGGTTCCCTCCTGCACGGCGGGGCGCGACCGTCGATCCCAGCCGCCCTCGGCGTCCTGGCGCGGCAGTACCGCGCCGCGAGAAGCGTGCGGCTCCTGTCGAGGTGACGGACGGTCTCCCCGGGCCGGCCGGGCGCCACGAGGCCGCGGATCGCATCGAGAAGCTGTCATCAATCGTCGTGCTTGGCCAGGCCTACCGCATTTCTGAGGATGCCCATCACGCTCCTGCGGCGTTTGGCCGACAACGAGCGCATCGTGGCGGCGAGTTCGCTGAGTTCAGGGTCCTCGTCGCCACCGTCCGCAGCCGCCGACGCCTGGGACGCGCGCTGGGCCGTTTCGACCACCTGGTGGATCGCCGCCTGCAGCTGCCGTGACAACTGGTCACTGCCGGCCGACACACCCCCCCGCAGAGCCACGCGCTGCACCCGCCGACCCTTGAGTTCGGCGATCAGCCGTGCCTGCTCCAGGACGGGCTCAAGGGCCGTCAGGAGTGCCGTCTTCGGTCCGAGCGTGAAGAAGCCCGGGGCGTTGAAGAACTCCGCCAGGTCTTTGCTGACGTCGAATCCCGGGTTGCGCGAGCCGTTCAACAGGTTGGTGATCGTCGACTTGGCCACACCGACGGCGTCGGCGACCTCCTGGAACGTGTGCTTGCGTCCGTTCTCCTTGAGCCTGGTGTCCAGGAGGAATCGCAGGCGGTCCTTGAAGGGCGGGTCGACCTCGTCAGGGCTGACGGAATCCCCCGCGAAGAGTTTGCGGACCGTCGCCTCGGCGATGCCCGTTTCGACGGTGAGCCGGTCGAAGTTGATCACCTCGATGGTGTGGCCCAGTTCCTCAAGCTCCGCCTTGATCGATGCCAGGGCCGCCGCAACGTCCTCCACCCCGGTAGTGCTCTCCATAAACAGGCGGTCTCCTGCCTCGTCGTCGGTACACCCGCGTGGGCGGCGCACAGAAGATTAGCGCCAGAGAGGCGCACCCCGCACGAGGGGGGTCACATTTGTAGCCCATCGGGAGCGTCGACGGAATGATCGAGGCGCCAATTGACATCCACGAGTAGGTGCAGCATGATCCCTGATCGTGATGGCGAGCCGACCGCCGGAGAAGTACGGCCGCCGCACCTCACCTACAGCCATCTCATGCCACAGACGTGTAAGGCGCGCGGCCCGGTCACTCACGGCTCAGGAAACCTACTGACCGGACCTGGCGTTCTCGCCTCCACAGGAGACATAAATGAGCGCTACACCATCACGGCTCTCGCCGCTCACCGATCGCCAGAGCACTGTCGCGTCATTGGCCGCCCCGGTGTCCGACGGTACGCCGGGGCAGGGTGGCGGGCTTGGGGTCGGGCCATGGTGGGCCGGCCGGTGGTGCCGATGATCCGCCTCCGGACGGCGAAGCGGACGGCCGTCCCGGCTCGGTGGTGATGTGCAGTCACAGGAGCAACGGCTTCTCGATCTCGCGGAAGCGCTCTGCCCCTGAAGCTCCGACGGTCACACCGCCACAGGGGAGCGGTGTGGCCGTCGGGTCGGTCGAGTACGCCCGGCCCGACCTCGGCGAGGCTCATCTCGACCACTCCGCAATGCTCCGCACCGTCGAGCTTCTGCGGCGACTTCTACCACGTCTTCCCGCTCCCCGGCGGCCTCTGGGCGCTCATGATCGGCGATGTGTCCGGGCGCGGCACGCCGGCGGCCACCACCATCGGAATGGTCCGCCACACCGCACGCGCCGCCGCCCGCCTCCTGAACGACCCGGCGGCGGTGGTCGCCGCCATCAACAACGCGTTGACGGCAGGCACCGCCGATGAGGACCAGTTCGTTTCGCTCGCCTACGGCGAACTGCGGCACACCGCGTCCCACCTCGCGCCCCACCTGATTCGAACAGGCCACGTCCCGCCGCTCGTGCGCCGCGCCGACGGCACGGTCGTGGAACTCGCCGAACCGGGGCGGCGGTTGGGCATCGGTCCCGACCCCGGCTTCTGCCCGTGCGGCATCGAACTGCACCGTGGCGACAGCCTGGTCCTGGTCACCGACGGCATCACCGAGGCCTGTTCGGCCGACGGCGAGTTCTTCGGCGAGGACCGCTTGGCCGACGCGCTTGTCGCCGTCCGGACCACCACGCCCGCCGCCGCCCTCATCGAGTCCGTCACCGCCGCAGTCACCGCGTTCGCAGGCAATGCCACCCTCGGCGACCAGGCCGTACTGGTGGTCACCGCCACCTGACAGTCCGCCGGCGTCCAGGGCGATGTCGACGAGCTGCAGGCCCGCATGCAGGGCCGGCCCTTCGGCTGGCCCGTTCAGCGGACAAAGGAGATCTCCGGGTATTTCTTGTCGGGGCCGTCGAGCAGGGTGCTGTGCTGGTGGCGCAGTTCCTTGTCGAAGAAGGCGGCGAGGTAGACGCGCTGGATCTCGATCGCGCGGTTCGGGTCGAGCGTGCCGAGTATCTGCTGGAGCTGGGCCTGGGAGAGCCCGCGCAGGCTTGCCTCCTGTGGCACCATCGCCTCCGTGTCGCCGAACGACAGGTGCGCCGAGCCCTGGAGCTGGATGTCGACCCGGTCTCCCTTCAGATGCGACCACAGCGTGCGCCACGACCCGTCGTTGTTGCGGTTGTGGGTGCCGGAGCTGAAGAGCATGAAAGGGCGGTCCAGGTCCTTGCTCGGCGCCGAGCCGAAGAACTGACCGTCCAGGTCGGCGCCGGCGGCGATACGGTGGTCGAGCTGCATGGCGGTGTCGACCGCCCCGCCGCCCAGCGACCAGCCGAACATCCCGATGCGGGACATGTCCACGGCGTGCGACAGCCCGGTGGGGAGCCTGGCGTGGTCGACGTCCGGGTTGTAGCCCTTGCCGATCGCGCCGAGCTGGTTGATGACGAAGCGGATGTCGGCCGCACGCACGTTGAGCGTGTCGGAGGAGTGCGCGCCGGCCGGCATGGTGTCGCCCTCAAGCCGTCCGCCGGGGAACTGCACCTCGTTGGCGTCGTGGGTGTGGTCGACGGTGACGACGAGATAGCCGCGGCTGGCCAGGTCCTCGACGAGTGCAGTGCTCCCGGCGCGGTCCCCGTGCAGCCCGGCCGAGTACAGCAGGACGGGCAGCTTGCCGAGCTTGGTGTCGACCGGAGCGAGCACATGGCCCGCGGTCTTCGGCAACGTCACCTGTTGTGGCGTCAGGCCCTGAGAGGCGAGGAAGTGGGCGCCGGAGGCTGACGGCATCCACGGTGCCTCGTAGTGACCGCGAGTGGAGGCGGCCGGGTACCAGAACGACACCATCAGCTCGCGCGGCTTGTTACCGGGTACGTACGGGTCCGTGCGGGACTTGTCGATGAGGTGCAGGCTGAACTTGCCCACGCCATGGCGCCCGGTCGGTGCGGGCAGGCTGAGCTGGAGAGTGGACGTGCCCGCGCGGGGCGTGACGACCTCCGGACGGACGGCGGTGTGCTGCTTCGGCACCTCGTCGTGTCGAGGCGCCCAGGGCGCGTCGTCCTGGTCGGGCTGGTCGGGTGAGAACCCGGTGGCGGTGGGCTTGTTGGCCATCTTCCCGGAGGCCATCGCCGGCGTCATCCCCGCCCCCAGGGCGATGGCCAGCGTACCGGCCGTACCGACCGCTCTGGCGATCACTCTGCGACGGTGGCGCGGTCGGCGGTGTTTCATGGGACCCCTTTGCTGGGCAGCGAATCGAGGAACTGGCGATCGGATTTCGCACCCGTACCGCCGCAGTGGCCTACGGATTTCGGGCCCCTGGCGTTCACCGCGGCGGCGGGCGGGACGAGCAGCTGAACCATGCGACTTGGTGGGATCGCCGACCAGACGATGAAGGTCCCAACCGCTGAGCGGTCAAGACCTTCATTTGCCCAGGTGGGCGGCTGCGGAGGATAGAGATTCGAACTCGCGACGGGTTGCCCTCGACACGCCTCCCAAACGTGCGCCTGCCCGATTTCCAGGTCGCGCCGGACTCCCGGGCGAGGGCGAGGAAGCGTTCGACGCGGCCGAGGTCGAGTTCGACCGCGAGGGACACGGCGACGACGGCGTGGTCGACGTTGGCGGCGAGGATCTGCGCCTCGGACCGCTTGGAGGAGGTGGAGCGCACGAAGGCGGTGCGGCGCGGCAGACACGCGCGCACATAGCGGGGGTTGCCGCCGGGTTCGACGGCGACCCAGTCGCCGGTGCCGGCCTCACGGCTGGTCAACTCACGGCCGCGCGGCCGGCCTTCCCGGCGGTCGTCGACCGACCGCCGGGACCGGGTCACACCGCCGGGTCACGCCTCTGCCGTCTCCTGCGCGGGTGCGGGTTCGTTCGCCGGGAGGCTGTCCATGAAGGAGCTGACGGAGAAGACCGCGCGGCCGGGTCCGGGCGGGCCGTAGCCGGGCGGGGAGGAGAGCCCGAAGTCGTCCATCGTCTGGCGGTAGGCCTCCAGCAGCCGGATGTGGTACTCCAGCGGCGCGCCCTGCGGGTTGGCCTTGCCGAGCGGGGTGGTGGGCTCCGGGCACCAGGTGGTGAAGCGGGGCGTGATGCCGTGCGACATGAAGAAGCGCAGCCCCTCGGTGGTCGACGCGATCGCCTCGTCCACCGTCGTGAACCCGAACGGCTCGGCCATCTCCACGCCCGCCACGAAGTTGGGGATCACGTTGCGCGCGCCGAACACCTCGGCCGAGTCCAGGATGCGGCGGTGCCACTCGTCCCGGCCGACGTAACGCTCCTTGCCGGGGCAGTACAGCTCGAACAGCCGGCGGTCCCACACCTCGAAGTTGGGGTGGTAGATCTGCACGCCGTAGTCCTTGAAGCGCTGCACGTCCGACTTGGGCAGGGCCTGCGCGACCACCTTGCCGATCCAGCGGCCCGGGAAGCGCTCCTCGATGGCCTTGGCGTAGCGGCCGTAGAAGTCGGCCTCGTCACGCCCGCCGACCGTCTTGGTGATGGCACCGCCGGTGAGGGTGTAGGCAGTGGAGGCCTTCTGGGTGTCGTACCGGTCGATGATCTCCAGGGCCTCGAGGACCTCGTCGACGTCCTTGACTCCTGTATACGGTCGACCGGCGGCCTTGTGCTGGCGCCAGTTGTGGTTGATGTCGCAGTACTGGCACTCCTCCTTGGCGCCGAAGTACTGGCAGACCCGGAAGACGGTCAGATAGATCAGGTAGCCCCACTGGATGGTGGGGGCGACCTCCATCACGGACTTCCCGTTGGAGAGGGTGTGCCGGTAGTACTCCGGCATCGGCGGCACCCCCACGTCGGCGATCCGCTTCCCGTCCAGATACAGCCCGAGCAGCCCCTCCTCATCGGCGGCGACCCGGTACGGCGAGGCGGGGTTCACCCGCACGGAGACGACGGTACGGCGCAGGTCGTACGGCCCGCCGGTGAGGATGATCTCCTCCGGCGGCCGGCGCAGCGCGGCCTCGCCCAGCTCGGGCAGGGTGCCGTGGTCGAAGGAGAAGATGAAGTAGGACTTCGGCTTGACGTCCCCGTCCTCGTTGTCACTCAGGGCGGATCGGTCGAAGGCGACGCCACCCCGGAGCAGGTCTTCCTTGAAGACGGCCTCTCGCGGTACGTGCGGAAAGCGCTCCATCAGATCTTCGACCAGCGCGGTGCGACTGCCCATCCGTACATCTCCTTCAGGCTCAGGCATACGGCTCTCACCGTATGCCCCCGCTTCCGGGTCAGCCGTGCCGGGTCCCCGCACGGCGCGCGATGTGCGCCGGTACGGCCGTCTCGGGCGGCAGCGCCGGGTCGGGCACGGGCGCTCCCCAGACGGCGGTGAGCGGCAGCACCCCCGCCCACAGGCCGAGGGCGGCGTCGGGCCCGTCGCCGTCGTCGGGTGCACCGGTGCGGATCTTGACGGAGGCCTCCTCCAGGGAGAGGGCGAGGAGGGTGGTGGCGGCGAGTTCCTTACGGCTGGGCCGTCGGGCGTACGACCACTGTCCCGGCGCCGAGTGCTCGGTGAGCCGGCGCAGCCCCTCCAGCTTCTCGTCGGGGTCGGTGACCTTGCGGGCGTCGCCGTGGATCATGGCGCTGCGGTAGTTCACGCCGTGCTCGAACACGGACCGCGCGAGCACGAGCCCGTCGACGTGTGTGACAGTCACACAGACCGGTACGTCCCCGGTCAGACTGCGGCTCGCCACGGACCCGTGCAGATAGAGCCACCGCTCGTCCCGCCCGTACACGGTGGGCACGACCACCGGTCGCCCCTCGATCACCACCCCCAGATGACAGACGAACCCGGCATCGAGAATCGCCTCCAGCTCGGCCCGCTCCAGACTGCCCTGCTCGCGCAGGCGGCGGTGCCGGGTGCGGTCTGTCTGGGGAAGCTTGGCGGGGAGCGGCTGTGACGTCATGGGCGTGAAGCTACTGAAAGCGCAACCCAAGGGCCATCCATTTACCGAAACAGAGATCTGAAGGGGTTGGCTCGACGAAATCCGCATCCGGGGACACGGATGGCTTTCTACAGCCCCTTTCGTAACTCCTTGTCGAAGAACCCCGCAGCCCATAGCCTGACGCAGTGCCGGTGCCGAGTGCCGCCCCGGCCTGGTCGGGCTGGTCTGGACGGGATGGGATGGGTAGCTGCGTGAAGCGCACGTCACGTGACATCCGCACCGCGAACCGCTACGAGGTGCTGCGCCAGATCATCGCCGAGTCTCCCACCTCCCGGCAGGAGTTGGCCGCCGCCACCGGGCTCAGCCTGGCCACGGTCGCCACGCTCGTCGGCGAGCTGCTGGCCCTGAGCCTGATCACCGAGGTCGGCTTCGAGGACTCGGCGGGAGGCCGCCCCCGGGGACTGGTCGCCGTCAATGCGTCGGGGGGCTCGTTGATCGGTGTCGACATCGCGGAGACGTACGTCCACGTCGAGCTGTTCGACCTGGCGCTGAACGTACTGGCCCGCGCGGACGAGGAGTTGCGGCCCGGGGAGAGCCGCCCGGAGCAGGTGGTCGCTCATGTGGCCGCCGCCGTGGGCTCGGTGGTCGCGCAGGCCGGGGCGGAGGCGGCGCGCGTCCTGGGTGTCGGGGTGAGCGTGCCGGGCCAGGTGGACCGGGACTCCGGTGTCGTCGAGTTCGCCCCCAACTGGAACTGGCACGACGTGCCGTTGCTCGCTCTGCTCGCCGAACACATCGCGTATCCACTGCACTTGGACAATCCGCTGCGTGCGTGCGCGGTCGCCGAGCTGTGGTTCGGGGCCGCCCGGGGCCGCGGGGACGCGGTGGTGGTCAACCTCGGCACGGGCGTCGGCGCCGGCCTGGCGCTGGGCGGCGGGCTGCACCGGGGCGTGAGCAACAGCGCCGGCGAGTGGGGGCACACCACGCTCGTGCTGGACGGCCGGCTGTGCCATTGCGGCAACCACGGCTGCGTGGAGACGTATGTCGGCGCGCCCGGCATCATGCAGAACCTGCGCGAACTCAGCCCACAGTCAGCACTGTTGCACCCGGGCGACCAGACCGCGACCATCGACGCGCTCGCCCGCGCGGTCGCCACCGGCGATCCGGTGGCGCTCAAGGTGCTGCGCGACACCGCCCGTTACCTGGGTGCCGGTATTTCCGATCTGATCAACCTGCTCAACCCCGAGGTGGTCGTCCTCAGCAGCTGGGTCGCGTCCCGGCTGGGCGGGCCGCTGCTCGACGAGGTCCAAAAGGCCGTCGCCCGGCACGCGCTGCGCCGGCCGCTGGCCGCCACCGAGATCGTCCTCTCCCCCATCCCCACCGACCCGGTGTCCCTCGGTGCGGCCACGTTCGCGCTGGAGGGCGCGCTGCGGTCCGTCGGGCAGAGGCAGGGCGCCGGCAAGCGCACCGTCCCCGCAAGGAGCCGTACCGCAGCGCATTCATGACGACGGAAGGGATACACCTCCCTTCAAGGGCTGAGCCAGGAGACCTATGTCCTTCCCCACCCACACCGTCACCGCCTACATCGAGGACGTCTCACCGGGATCAGGGGCCCTGCCGCCCCGCGCCCGGTACGCGTCCTCGGACGCCAAGTCCCTGTCTCTGAACGGCACCTGGCGTTTCCGGCTGTCGCAGACGGCCGACGCCGAGGACGACTCCTTCGCGGCGGAGGGGTACGACGCCTGCGACTGGGCCGAGCTCTCGGTCCCCGGCCACTGGGTCCTCCAGGACGGTGGCCGTTTCGGATCCCCGATCTACACCAACCACCGCTACCCGTTCCCCGTCGACCCGCCACGTGTGCCCACCGAGAACCCGACCGGCGACCATCTGCGTGTCTTCGACCTGCCCGCGGACTGGCCCGCGGACGGCGGGGCGGTGCTGCGCTTCGACGGGGTGGAGTCCTGTGCCCGGGTGTGGCTGAACGGCACGGAGCTGGGCGAGTTCAAGGGGTCGCGGCTGCCGCACGAGTTCGCGGTCGACCGTCTACTGAAGACTGTGGGCAATGTACTGGCGGTCCGGGTCCACCAGTGGTCGGCGGGCTCGTACCTGGAGGACCAGGACCAGTGGTGGCTGCCCGGCATCTTCCGTGACGTGACCCTGCTGCACCGGCCGGAGGGCAGCGTCCTCGACCACTTCGTGCACGCCTCGTACGACCACACCACCGGCGTCGGCACCCTGTGCGTCGACTCGGACGTGGCCGGCCGGGTGACCGTGCCGAACCTCGGCGTCGACATCGCCACGGGCGAGCGGGTGACGGTGCCGGTTCAGCCGTGGTCGGCGGAGTCGCCGTGGCTGTACGACGGTGTGCTGGCCACCGCGGGCGAGCGGGTGCCGCTGCGTATCGGCTTCAGGACGGTCGAACTCGCCGACGGCCTGATCAAGGTCAACGGCAGGCAGGTCCTGTTCAAGGGCGTCAACCGGCACGAGTGGCACCCGGTCAAGGGCCGCGCGCTGGATCTCGCGACCATGCGCGAGGACGTGCTGCTGATGAAGCGGCACAACATCAACGCCGTCCGCACCTCCCACTACCCGCCCCACCCGGCCTTCCTCGACCTGTGCGACGAGCTGGGGCTGTGGGTGATCGACGAGTGCGACCTGGAGACCCACGGTTTCACCGAACAGGCCTGGCGGGACAACCCGGTGGACGACGACCGCTGGACCCCGGCGCTGATCGACCGCGCCGCCCGCATGGTCGAGCGGGACAAGAACCACCCGTCGGTGGTGATCTGGTCCCTCGGCAACGAGGCGGGCACCGGCCGGGGCCTGACCGCGATGGCGGAATGGATCCGCGGCCGGGACTCCTCGCGGCTCCTGCACTACGAGGGTGACCACAACTGCCGTGACACGGACGTGTATTCACGGATGTACGCTGACCACGCCGAGGTCGAACGGATCGGCCGCCACCTGGACGGCGGCACCCTCAAGCGCCGTCAACTCCCCTTCATCCTGTGCGAGTACGCCCACGCCATGGGTAACGGCCCTGGCGGACTCGCCGACTACCAGCGGCTGTTCGAGTCGTACGACCGGCTGCAGGGCGCCTTCGTCTGGGAGTGGATCGACCACGGCATCGAGGACGAGCGGTACGGCTACGCGTACGGCGGCGACTTCGGCGAGGAGCTGCACGACGGCAACTTCGTCTGCGACGGCCTGCTCTTCCCCGACCGCAGCCCCTCCCCCGGCCTCGTCGAGTACAAGAAGGTGATCGAGCCGGTCGCCATCGACGGCGACGGCAGCGGCGGCACGGTCCGGATCATCAACAAGTACGACTTCGCCGATCTGTCGGCGCTCGCGTTCACCTGGTCGTACCAGGTCGACGGCGAGACGGTGGACTCCGGCGCGCTGGCGGTGCCCGCACTCGCCCCCGGCGAGTCGGCCGAGGTCAAGCTGCCCGAACCGCCGCCCGCCGCCCCGCCCGGGGAGGCCCACTGGACGGTGCAGGCCTTGCTCGCCGCCGACACCCCGTGGGCGCCGAAGGACCACGTCGTCGCCTGGGGCCAGTTCGCGGCGTCCGCCCGCCGGGCGCCGAGCGTGCCGGCGACCGCCGCGCCGACGAGTGCGGACGGGGTGACCACCCTCGGCCCGGCCACCTTCGACGCCCGCACCGGCGCGCTGCGCGCGATCGGCGGCGTGGAGGTCACCGGTCTGCGCCTGGACGTGTGGCGGGCCACCACCGACAACGACGACGGCGCCGCCTGGCAGACCGACGTCCGCCACGGCCTGCTGTGGCGCGAGCTCGGGCTGCACCGCATGCGGCACCGCCTGGACGCGGTCGAGCCGGGCGCAAACGCGCTGACGGTACGCACGCGGGTGGCGCCGGCGGCCCGGGAGGTGGGTCTGTCGACGGTATACCGCTGGACGTCGGACGGAGATCGTCTACAGCTGACCGTATCCGTGACGCCGGAGGGCGGCTGGACGGTGCCGCTGCCCCGGCTCGGCATCCGCTTCGCACTGGCTGCGGCCGACCATGTGCGGTGGTTCGGCGGCGGTCCCGGTGAGGGGTATCCCGACACCAGGATGGCGGCTGCGGTCGGCCGTTGGCAGTCGACTGTAGACGGTATGCAGACGCCGTACATCCGTCCGCAGGAGAACGGCGCCCGCATCGACGTCCGCTGGGCGGAGTTCGGCGGTCTGCGCATCGAGGGCGACCCGTTGTTCTTCCTCACCGCCCGCCGCGGGACCACCGAGCAACTGGACGCGGCAACGCACCGCACCGACCTCTCCCCCGGCCCCGCATCCGACAGCGGCTCCGCCGCGGGGGTGTGGGTCAATCTCGACCACGGCCAGCACGGCATCGGCTCCCAGTCGTGCGGGCCCGGCCCGCTGCCCCGCTACTACCTGTGGGCAGAGCCGGCGCAGTTCTCCTTCGTCTTCTCGGCGACCACCCCGACGCCCCCGACCACCGCCCCGGAACTCCGTTGACGGGGGACCGGGTTCAACGCCGTGCACTCCCGGATCAGGTACGACCCGCCCGGCGGATCGGGGTCAGGAGCGCGATGGCAGCGATCAGGACGCAGGTGCCGCCCGCGGCGAGGGCCGCCGGTGTGGTGCCGTGGGCTTCGGCCGTCCGGGTGAGCAGGGCGGCACCGACGGGGGCAGCGGAGTACTGGAGGGTCCAGAACGCGGAGGTGACCCGGCCGAGGAGGGGTTCGGGGGTGATCTCCTGACGCAGTGACATGGAACAGGTGCCGGCGATGGCGACGCAGCCCAGGAAGGCGGCGCTGAGCAGGCCGAGCGCGGGCAGCTCGCGTATCCGGCCGAGACCGGCGAAGGCGAGGCCGCAGACCGCCGTCGCGCCGATCCAGGTCGGTCCGAAGCCGAACCGGCGGCGGACGCGGGCGACGAGCAGGGAACCCACGATGGTGCCGACGGCGCCGGCGGCCATGACCGTACCGACGGTGCCGTCGTCGTGACCCAGGTCGTACTTGAGGTGGTAGATGACGAGGTCGTTCAGACCGAGGGTGAGGAAGCTGAAGAGGAAGAGCAGCACGGTGATCGAGCGCAGGACGGGGTGCGCGTACAGGAAGGCCACACCGGTGCGGAAGTCCTGCCACAGGGTGGTGTCCTTGGGCGGTTGCCGGTCGTCGGCGGCGCGGGGGCGCAGTCGTACGAACGTCATGCAGACGGCCGAGACGGCGAAGCTCGCGGCGTCGACGGCCACGGCGGCGGCCGGTCCGGTCCAGGCGGCGACCAGGCCCGCGCACACCGGGCCGAGGACGCCGGCCGCGGCGGCGGTGGCGTTCAGCCGGCCGTTGGCCTCGGTGAGCCGACCGGCGTCGACGAGACCCCGGACGACGGTGACGTAGCCGACGGCGAAGAACATGCCGACGGCCTCGCACACGGGCAGGACCGCGTACAGCAGCCAGAGGCGGGGGCCGAAGGCCCACACGAGCGGGATCAGGCCGTACAGGACCATACGGATGACATCGCAGGTGATGAGGAGCCTGCGCCGGTCCACCCGGTCGACGACGGCTCCAGCGAAGACGGCGGCGAGGACGGAGGCCGCCGCGCCGACGGCGGTGAGCTGGCCCATGCGTGCCACGGATCCCGTGGCCTCGAGGACGAGCAGGGGCAGGGCGATCAGGGAGAAGGAGTCGCCGAGGACGGAGAGGGTCTGCGCGACCCAGAAGACACCGAAGTCGCGCTGTCGCCACAGGGACCGTGAGGATCCGGAGGATCCACCGGTCGGCCGAGTCTCTTCGCCGCGCCGCGTCCCGCCCTTCGAGTCCTTCGAGTCCTTCGAGCCGGTCGACTCCTTCGAGTTGACCGAGTCCGTCGAGTCCGTCCCGTCCGCCACTCTCTCCCCTCCCGCCCCTCTCGCGCCGGTCACTCTACGGCGGCTCGGGGCTGCACCCCATCGGTTTTCCAGGGCTGGCGAGTTCGCGACACCATGGGAAGATATGCCTACATACCGCCCTATTTCTGGGGGTGTAGGCCATGGCCGTGTCCGAAGAGACCCCTGCCAAGAAAGAACATCGGCCAGGGTTGCGGCGTGAGATCGGCTTCGTCGGGCTCATCTGGGCCTCGGAGGGGTCGATCATCGGATCCGGGTGGCTGTTCGGCGCGCAGGGGGCTCTGGCGGCGGCCGGGCCCGCGGCGATCATCTCGTGGGCCATCGGCGGCCTCGCGATCCTGATCCTGGCATTGGTGCACGCCGAGCTGGGCGGGATGTATCCGGTATCCGGCGGTACCGCCCGCTTCCCGCACTACGCGTTCGGCGGGGCCGCGGGTGCGTCGTTCGGCTGGTTCTCCTGGCTGCAGGCGGCCACGGTCGCGCCCATCGAGGTGCTGGCGATGATCACGTACGCCCAGCACTACTCCTGGGCGAAGGGCTGGGAGAAGATCAAGGGCGGCGAACACGTGCTGACGCCAACGGGGATCGCCGTCGCGGTCGGCCTGATGGCGGTCATCACCGCGGTCAACTTCCTCAGCATCCGGCTGCTGGCCCGCACCAACAGCGCGGCGACCTGGTGGAAGGTCGGCATCCCGCTGCTGACCATCTTCGTGTTCGCCCTCGCGCAGTTCCACACGGCCAACTTCACGGCGGCCGACGGCTTCAACCCCTACGGCGCCAAGGGCATCCTGTCCGCGGTCTCCACGAGCGGCATCATCTTCGCGCTGCTGGGTTTCGAGCAGGCCGACCAGCTCGCGGGCGAGAGCGCGCACCCCAAGCGGGACATTCCGCGGGCGGTGATCGGGTCGATCGTGCTCGGCATCGCCATCTACATCCTGCTCCAGGTCACCTTCCTCGCCGCGCTGCCCGCCTCGCAGATCGGCGCCCACTGGGCGAACTCCGCGTTCACCGCCCTGAGCGGGCCGTTCGCGCAGCTGGCGACGCTGATCAGCCTGGGCTGGCTGGCCACGGTCCTCTACCTCGACGCCGTCGTCTCGCCCGCGGGCACGGGCCTGATCTACATCACCGGCTCCTCCCGGGTGTCGTACGGCCTGAGCCGCAACGGCTATGTGCCGACGGTCTTCGAGACCACCAACCGGCGCGGTGTCCCCTGGATCGGGCTGATCACGGCCTTCGTGATCGGCTGCATCTGCTTCCTGCCGTTCCCGAGCTGGCGTTCGCTGGTCGGGCTGATCACCAGCGCGAGCGTGCTCATGTACGCCGGCGCTCCGCTGTCCTTCGGCGTGTTCCGCCGCCGGCTGCCGGAGGCCGACCGCCCCTACCGGCTGCCCGGCGGCAGCTGGATGTCTCCGCTGGCCTTCGTCGTCGCCAACCTGCTGATCCTCTGGTCCGGTTGGACCACCGACTGGAAGCTCGGTGTCGCGATCCTCATCGGGTACGTCATCCTGGTCGCCAACCGGGTGTTCAAGCTGAACCCCATCCAGCCGCAGCTGGACCTGCGGGCCGCCCAGTGGCTGCCCGTCTACCTGGTCGGCATGGGCCTGATCGTCTACCTGAGCGACTTCGGCCCGCTGAAGCATCCGTGGTTCCCGCTGTGGTGGGACATCGTCGTCACCGCGGCCTTCAGCCTCGCCATCTACTACTGGGCCATGGCGGTCGCACTGCCGTCGCAGCAGATCCAGGCGCTGGTCGACAAGGTCGTCGTCCCGGAGGAGGAAGCGATCCCCTGAAGACATCTGAAGACCTTTGAAGACCTCTGAAGATCCTCTGACGAGCCCTCTCCCTCTTTCCTGTGCATTCAAGCTAATATCCTAGGACCACTAGGAAACAGGGAGGAAAGGCGCATGGCCCGAGCAGGCCTCACCGCCGACCGAGTTGTCGCTGCCGCCGCCGAACTCGCGGACGAGGCGGGCTTCGAGAAGGTCACCCTGTCGGCGCTCGCCCGCCGCTTCGGCGTGAAGGACGCGAGCCTGTACTCGCACGTCCGCAGTCTCCAGGACCTGCGCACCCGGCTCGCTTTCTACGCGGGCGCCGAGCTGATCGACCGGATCGCGGCGGCCGTGGCCGGCCGGGCCGGCAAGGACGCGCTGGCCGCGTACGCAGGCGCCTACCGGGCCTACGCCCTGGAGCACCCGGGCCGGTACGCAGCCACCCAGATCCGGATCGACCAGGCCCTGGTCGCCGAGGCCCCCGCGCTGCGCCGCACCGCCGAGATCACGTACGGCATGCTGCGCGCGTACGGCCTCGCCGAACCCGATCTGACGGACGCCGTACGGCTGTTGCGCAGCACCTTCCACGGCTACTGCGCCCTGGAGTCGACGGGCGGGTTCGGCGCGGCCCGGGACGTCCAGGCCTCCTGGGACAAGGCGATCGACGCCCTGCATCTCGCCCTTGAGCACTGGCCCAAGGAAGAGGAAGAGAAGGGCGAGAGGGGAACGAACGATGACTGAACCGGCAGCGCACGACGTGTCGTACGACGTCACGGGCAGCGGTCCCGTGCTGCTGGTCGTACCGGGCGGGGCCGGGCACCCCATGGGGCTCGGGCCCTTGACCGAGCGGCTGGCGGCACGGTTCACCGTGGTGACGTACGACCCGCTGGGCCTCGCCCACGGGCGGCTCGGCGAGCCCGTCGCCGACCAGCGGGTCGCGGACTGGAGCGACGGGGCCCACCGGGTACTGGAGACGGTCCTGCCGCCGGGCGAGTCGGCGTTCGTGTTCGGGACCAGTGCCGGTGGCATCGCGGTCCTCGACCTCCTCGCCCGGCACCCGGAGCGGCTGGCGCACGTGGTCGCGCACGAGCCGCCGTGTGTGACCGTGCTGCCGGACGGTGCCAGGCTGCGGGCCGAGCTGATCGCGGGGCTCGACGGAGCCGAACGGCCGCCCGCCTCAGGTGAGTCGGCGACCCCGATGGGGGTCTTCCTGCACCACGTGCTGCACCCGTTCACGATGTATGCGCCCGCCCGCACGACATCCGCGGACAGGCTCACGCTCGCCGCCGGTGCCGACTCGCACGGCCAACTCCTGTACCGCGTCACCGAGTTCCTCGCCGGTCGGCTGCACGGCGGCTTCGCGGAGTTCCCGGGCGGGCATCTCGGCGCCCTCGATCACCCGCTGGAGTTCGCCGATCTGCTCTCCGAGACGCTGCGCTCCAGTGCGCGGACATCGGCGTAGGACGGCGTCGTCCCGCCCGGCACGCGCCCGGCGGCGATGTCGGCCATCGCGTCCAGGGCTGCGCCGAGGGCCCGCCGGTAGAGCAGCGAGCCGAGGCTGATGCGGCGCACCCCGAGGTCGGCCAGCTGGGGGACGCCGGGTCCGGCGGGCGTGTAGAGGATGTTGAGCGGGACTCCGGTGTGCCGGACGAGGGCGGCGATCCGGGCGGGATCGGTCGCGCCGGGGACGAACACGCCGTCGGCGCCCGCCTGTTGATAGGCGTCGAGTCGGCGCAGCGTGTCCTTCTCGTCGCCGTCGCCCAACCAGTGCGTGTCGGTGCGGGCGTTGACGAACAGGCCGGGCACGGCGGCCTTGACGGCGGCGATCTTCGCCGCGTGCCGGTCGACCGGTCCGAGTCCGTCCTCCAGGTTGATGCCGACCACGCCTGTGGCCCACAACTCCCTCGCAAACTCGGCGACTTCGTCGGGATCGGAGGTGAAGCCGTCCTCGGCGTCGACCGACAGAAAGTACGGCTCCGAGCCGAGGGTGAGCGCGAGGCGCAGGGTGTGCTCGCGGGTCGCCGCCTCCCCGTCGGGCAGGCCGACGGCCGCCGCCACGGCGAGGCTCGTGGTGGCGATTGCGGGGAAGCCCCGGGCGGCGAGGGCAGCGGCGGAGGCGTGGTCCCAGGCGTTGGGAAGCAGCAGCGGCTCGCCCGGACGGTGGTGGAGGCCGGTGAAGGAGGTCACGGCAGGCTCTGGGGTCATGGGTCCATGCTGCACGACGTGGCAGGATCGCCTCGCCGGGCCCGAGCCGGCCCGGCGAAAGCAGGCCCGCTCGTTCGCGTCCCGCTTCGACTAGCGTCGTGACATGACCAGCGACACCTCTCCCAGCCTGGCCGACGCCCTCGCCGCCGGGACGGTCGTACTCGACGGCGGCATGTCGAACCAGTTGGAGTCGGCCGGGCACGATCTGAGCGACGCGCTGTGGTCGGCGCGGCTGCTCGCCGAACGGCCCGAGGCGGTCACCGAAGCGCACCTCGCCTATTTCATGGCGGGCGCGGACGTGGCCATCACGGCCAGCTACCAGGCCACTTTCGAGGGCTTCGCCCGGCGCGGCATCGGTCACGCGGAGGCGGCGCGGCTGCTCGCGCTGAGCGTGGAACTCGCCCGCGAGGCGGGCCGGCGAGCCCGGGCCGCGGGTGTCGTACGGCCGCTGTGGGTGGCGGCCTCCGTCGGCCCGTACGGGGCGATGCTCGCCGACGGTTCGGAGTACCGGGGGCGTTACGGGCTGAGCGTGGCCGAGCTGGAGCGGTTCCACCGGCCGCGGCTGGAGGTGCTGGCCGCTGCCGCGCCGGACGCCCTGGCCCTGGAGACGGTTCCGGACGCGGACGAGGCCTCCGCGCTGCTGCGGGCGGTACGCAGGCTGGGGGTGCCTGCCTGGCTTTCGTATACCGTCGACGGTCGGCACACTCGTGCCGGGCAGCCCCTGGAGGAAGCGTTCGAACTCGCCGCCGGCGTGGACGAGGTGATCGCGGTCGGCGTGAACTGCTGCGCCCCACGGGATGTGGAGTACGCGGTGGAGACGGCGGCCCGCGTGACGGGCAAGCCGGTCGTCGTCTACCCCAACAGCGGCGAGGCCTGGGATGCGCGGGCGCGCACCTGGACCGGGCGCACGACGTTCGACGCCGAGCAGGTCAAGGCCTGGCGGGACGCGGGCGCGCGGCTGATCGGCGGGTGCTGCAGGGTGGGGCCGGAGGCGATCACCGCTCTCGCGCAGACGCTGACGGCGGACTGAGCCTGCGCCGCCACCGACATGAACCGTCACACCGGCGCGCCGACGGTCACCGCGCTGATGTGAGCGTCTCCGGTACGCCGGTCAGCGCCGCAGGGACCGTGCCCCCACCGAGCGTCGCAGCCGGCGCATCGCCGCGGCGAGTTCGGCGCCGGGGGCGCGCGGCTCGGATGCGGGTGATGCCGGTTCCGGGATGGTGTTGGCGGTCGACCACAGACCGAGTTCGGCATCCCGTGGACCGTATGCGATATGCGGTACGCCGTCGCCGAAGACCTGGACCGGATGGGAGGGATCCCAGGCCTGCCAGCCGGGGTAACCGGTCGTGACGAACCGCACCCAGGCCTGGTGCATCGCGTCGCACAGCTCCTGGGGTGCGCCCTCACCGGCGAGTTTCGCCGCGTCCGGTTCCCCGCGGGTGTCGAAGACGAAGCCCAGTTCCAGGGCGTGGCAGGCGCCGAGGTCGGGCAGGCGGGACGGCCAGGCGAACTCGTAGACGTACGAGGTGCCGGGGCGGGCGTCGGCGAGCCGGTGCAGCGGGACCCGGAGCAGGTGGTCGGTGACCATCTGGCCGACGATCTCGGCGGCGCCGGCGTCGGGGTGCAGGGCGCGGTAGCCGCGGGGTATCTCGTGGCCGGCGTGGCAGCGGGCCATGGCTCCGGCAAGGGCGACGGGGCCGAGCCGGTCGATGTGTTCCAGCAGTCCGCCGGGGACCAGCCAGAGCCGGTACTCGTCCCGGGTCCAGCCCATGAGCAGGTCGACGTCCCGGGCGGCCTCGCCGTCGACGAGGGCTTTGAGCGGGTCTCGGGGGACGAGGTCGCCGTCCACGACGATGCCGAAGGCGGGACCGCCGAGCACGGGGCTGCTGAGCCGGCCGGCCTCGGCCTGGGTGCGCAGCAGCAGCTCGGGGTCGACGGCGGCGAAGGCCGCGGCGGTGGCGGGGATCCTGAGCCGGGCCGCCATGCGGCGCACCATGCGCCGTACCTTGTCGCGTTCGATCGCCTCCGGTGGGCCGCTCTGCAGCACCGCGCGGCGGATCAGGCCCTGGCTCTGGGGTGCGGCGAGCAGGCCGCCGGTGCTGATCGCGCCGGCCGACTGCCCGGCCAGGGTGATCCGGTCCGGGTCGCCGCCGAAGGCGCCGATGTTCTCGTGCACCCAGCGCAGGGCGGCGAGCTGGTCGCGGAGCCCGGGGTTGGGGGGTGCGTCCGGGAACAGTCCGTAGCCTTCGACGCCCAGCCGGTAGTTGACCGAGACACAGACGACGCCGTCGCGGGCGAAGGTGCGGCCGTCGTAGATGGGCACGGCGGAGGAGCCCCTGGTCAGGGCGCCGCCGTGCAGCCAGACCAGGACGGGGAGCCGGGCGCCGGGGGCCGGTTCGGGGGTCCAGACGTTGAGGTTGAGGCAGTCGTCGCCGGGGATGACCGGGTCGGAGAGGTACTGGGCGAACGCCTCGGAGTACGGCGGTTTCGGCGCGGTGGGCCCGAAAACGGCGGCGGGGCGCACTCCGTCCCAGGGCTCGGGGGGCTCGGGCGGCCGGAACCGCCGGGGGCCGAAGGGCGGGGCGGCGTACGGGATGCCCCGGAACACCGCGATGCCGCGCTCGTACCTGCCGCGTACGGCCCCGTGGGGGGTTCTGACCACGGGGCCCGTCTGGTCTGCCGTCATCGCCCACCAGCCCTTCGCCGTGCTCGTGCACCGTTCACTTCAGAGCATCACAGTCCGCGGCTGTATTCCGGTGCACGGAACCCTCGTTGGACCGTTCGGGTGTGTGACGGTGTCCGTCCTTTCGGGCGCATGGTTGTGACCACCGCCCGCTCAAGATCGTTTGCCGGGCATGCATGCCCGCATGAACCCCACCACACGCACCGCTGCGGCCCTTGGTGTGGCCACGGTCGCGCTGGTCAGCGCGCTCGGTCCGGCCCAGGCCGCGACCCGTACCGTCGCCCCCGCACAGCACCGCGCCACCGTGTCCGCCACCGGGCAGCCCCCGCACGGGGTGCCCGGCCGCCTGTCGTCCTGACGCCTGCCGTCGTGCGGCATGCCGTCCCGGTGGTGGTGTGCTCAGTCCTCCTCGTCGTCCTCGGCGGCGCCCACCAGGGCCTTCACCACCTCGACCGCACTGCCGTCGTGGTCGCTTCCGGCCGTGCCGCGGCCGGTCTGGAGGTTGGCCGTGCGGTCGACCTCCAGCATCGAGTCGGAATGCGAGTGGTCGATGACGGTGATCAGGCTCCCGCCCGCGACCGCCGGTACGGCACCGGCGCCGAGGAGCGCCGCCGCGAGCGCGGCGGCGGCCCCGAGCCGGGGTACGGCACCCGTCATACGCCCACGCCCTCGGGGGTGCGCCGCTCGGGGTCGATGTTCCGTTCCAGCAGGGTCGTGGAGGCCTTCACGCCGATCCCGTTCGCGGGGTCCACGTGCGGCAGGCGGCCGTCGGCCGCCTTCAGTTCGGCGAGCGCCGAGTCCATCGCCTCGTGGGCGGCGAACAGGCACGGGGTGCTGTAGATGGCGACGTCCACGCCGAGGTCGGACAGTTCGCCGAGGGACAGTCGGGGCGACTTGCCGCCGGCGATCTGGTTGAAGAGCAGCGGCTTGTCACCGACGACCTTGCGAATGCGCTCGATCCACTCGACGCTGCGCACGCCGTCGACCAGGACCACGTCGGCGTCGGTCGCGGCCAGGCGCTCGGCCCGGTGCAGGATGTCGTGCTCGTCGGTTGCGTCCGTACGGGCGACGACGACCAGGTCCTTGCGGGTGGCCAGCACCTTCTCCAGCTTCTCCAGGTACTCCTCCAGCGGCAGCACCTGCTTGCCGTCGGCGTGGCCGCAGCGGCGGGGCCGCTTCTGGTCCTCCAGGATCACCCCGGAGGCGCCGATGCGTTCGAGTCCTTCGACGACGTGACAGGCGACCTCGGGGTCGACGTACCCGTCGTCGATGTCGACGAGCAGGTGGTGGTTCGGGAACGCACCCCGGAGCCGCTGGACGAAGGCCACCATGTCGGGCCAGGCGATGAATCCGATGTCCGGCAGTCCGTAGTACGAGGCCGCGAAGCCGAAGCCCGAGACGAACATCCCGTCGTAGTGCTTGGCGGCGATCGACGCCGAGTACATGTCGTACACGCCGATCAGTGGTGTGGTTCCGGGGCTTGCGATCTGGTCGCGCAGCTTCTTGCCGTAAGTCAAGGTCCGGCTCCTCTGTGGGTGGGTGACGCGGGGCGAAGGGGCCGCCACATCTCGACGCCCTTTGCCAAGACAAGAGCATCTCTAGGTACGCACATGACCTTCTCGATACGCCAGCTTTACTCACTCCGATGGGGGACGGGGTTCACCGCAGAAACGTCACTCACAGAGCCGTCCTGCCCAGGCGGGCGGATGATCGGCGGAGGGCCGGACTCCCTTGAACCGCGCGGCCGATGACCGTAGCCTCCCCCGGAATGAAGGCCATTCCCGCACTTCTGGACCATCTCGTCCTCGCCACGCCCGACCTGTCGGCGACGGTGGCGGAGTTCGCCCGGCGGACCGGGGTCACGCCCGCACCCGGAGGGGTGCACGTCGGGCTGGGCACGCGGAACCATCTGGTGGGGCTGGGCGGCCGGAGCTATCTGGAGATCATCGGCCCGGACCCGGAGCAGCCGGAGCCCGTGGAGCTGCGGCCCTTCGGCGTCGACCGGCTGGCCGAGCCGCGCACGGTGACCTGGGCGATCAGCCCGCCCGACCTGGACGCGGCAATCGAGGCCGCTCTCGTGCGGGGCTACGACCCCGGCCCGGTGCACCCGATGAGCCGGCGCACCCCCGACGGCACCCTGCTGCGCTGGCGGCTCACCGACGGCGGCACCGCGCACCCCTCCGGTCTGGTCCCGTTCCTCATCGACTGGGGCGAGTCCCGGCACCCGGCCGCCTCGGGGCTGCCGGTCACCCCTCTGCTGGAGGTGACGGCGACGGCTCCCGACCCGGACGAGATCCGCGGGCCGCTCTCGGCCCTCGGCACCGAACTCGCCCTCACACCGGGTCCGTCCGCGCTCTCCTTCACCGTGGACACGCCGAACGGACCGGTGACCTTCCGCTGAACCCCTGCGGGACCTGGGCAGGTCAGCCCTCAGACCCGCGGCCGGTCGGTGATCCAGCGGGCGGCGAGGAGGCCGGAGGCCGCGGTGAGGGCTGCGGCGGCCAGGACGGTGGCGTCGAGGCCGAAGGCGTCGGCGAGAACGCCGGCCACCAGGGCGCCGACGGCATAGCCGATGTCACGCCAGAACCGGTACGTGCCAAGGGCGTTGGCGCGCCAGGCGGGGTGGGCGTGGTCGGAGACGGAGGCGATGAGGGCGGGGTAGACCATCGCGGTGCCCAGACCGAGCGCGACGGCGGACAGCAGGCCCGCCGCCAGCGGGGTCTCCAGCAGGGCGAGGGCAAGGACGAATCCGCCGGCCTGGACGAGCATGCCGGTGACGATGAGTGGCTTGCGGCCGATCCGGTCGGCGAGGTGCCCGGTGGGGATCTGGCCGATGCCCCACAGGATCGGGTAGAGGCCCTTGATCAGGCCGACAGCGGCGAGTCCCAGGCCGTGGTCGGTGAAGAGCAGCGGGAAGACGCCCCAAGTGAGGCCGTCGTTCAGGTTGTTGACGAGTCCGGCCTGGCTCGCGCCGCGCAGGGAGCGGTCCCGCCAGGAGGTCCGGGCGAACACGGCGGCCGGCCCGGTGCTCTCACCGGCGGGCAACCGATCGGGGTGCTGGGCGAGTTCGAGGGCGACATGGGCGGCGGTGTCGCGCACGACCAGGGCGAGGGCGAGTCCGGCGGCGACGAAGACGACGCCGATGAGTTCGGGCACAGGGCGCAGACCGTGGGTGGCGGCGAGGTAGCCGGTGAGCAGGGCGGTGGCGCCGACCGCGGTGTAACCGGCGGCTTCGTTCAGGCCGGTGGCCAGTCCCCGGCGGGCGGGGCCTACGAGGTCGATCTTCATGTTGACGGTCATCGACCAGGTGAGGCCCTGGTTGAGGCCGAGCAGTACGTTCGCCACGACGATCCAGCCCCAGGAGGGCGCCCAGGCGAGCGCGAACGGCACCGGTACGCCGATCAGCCAGCCGGCCACGAGGAGTTGCTTGCGGCGGAAGCGGGCCGTGAGCGCACCGGCGGCGAGGTTGGTGAGCGCCTTGGTCAGGCCGAAGGCGATGATGAAGGAGAAGACGGCCAGGTCGCTGGTGAGGCCGAAGGTGTGGCTGCCGATCAGCGGGACGGTGGTGCGTTCCAGACCGACGAGTCCGCCGACGCAGATGTTGACGACGACGAGCAGGGTGAACTGGAGCCAGTTCTCCCGCAGTCCGAGCCGGACGGGACTGGCTGGGCTGCTCGTCATGGTGCTCATCGGGCCGCGCCCTCGGTGAGGTGCCGGCCGTGGGCGGCGGCGTACTGGCCGGGGCTGCCGTTCAGGACGGTCAGGCCGGTGTGGCCCGCGCGTTCCAGGACGCTGGCGGCGGTCATGGCGCGCTCGCCGTGGCCGCAGGCGACGACCGCTGCGCGGGGGACGTCGGCCACATGGGCGGCGAGGGCGCCGAGTTCGAGGTGGAGGGCGCCGGGGACGTGCCCGGCGACGTACTCCACCTTCTGCCGGACGTCGACGTAGGGGGCGTCCGGCGCCTGGTCGGGGGTGACGAACGCGGTGGCCGTCTCGGGCAGGCCGGCCTGCCGCCAGGCGGTCATGCCGCCCGCGAGGCGTCCGGCGAGCCGCTCGTAGCCGATCTTGTACGCCTGCCAGACCAGCTCGGCGAGGTCCTGGTCCGCGCCGGTGACGAAGGCGAGCGGGGCGTCGTCGGGCAGGAGCCAGCCCAGCCAGGTGGCGAACTGGTCGCGCAGCGGTATGGAGAGGGAGCCCGGGACGTGGCCTCGGGCGTAGTCGGCGGCGGGGCGGACGTCGACGACGTGACCGCCGTCGCCCAGCAGTGCGCCGACCTCGGCGATGGTGAGCGCGGGCAGGTCCGGTGTGCCGGTCAGGACGGCGGGGCCGCGGCGGTTGAGCTCGGCGAGCCGGTCGAAGTACGCGGGGTAGGTGCCGAGGCTCGCGGTCAGCTGCCGGACGAAGGTGTCCTCGTCGGGTGCGGCGAGCAGCGGGTTGGTGCGCTTCTCGGTCCCGATCGTGGTGGTGCGCGCGCTGCCCGGCGGGGCCGAGCAGAACGAGCCCGCTCCGTGGGTGGGCCACACGGCGGTCTCGTCCGGGAGCAGGGCGAGCCGCCGCAGGGACCGGTACTGGGCGCGGGCCAGTTCCTCGGTGCGCGCAGGGCCGAGGAGGTCGGTGCGGGCGGCGGAGTTCACGATCAGCGAGCCGCCGGTGAACACCCCGAGCTGCCGTTCTCCGTCCAGGAGCAGGAAGGACAGGTGCTCGTCGGTGTGCCCCGGGGTGGCGAGGGCGCGCAGCGTGAGCCCGCCCAGGTCCACTTCGTCGCCGTCGGCGAGGCCCTGGTGGTCGAAGGCGCGGCGGCCGGCGGCGGAGGCGAGCACGGTGGACCCGTGGTCGTTGCCGAGCTGGACGGCGCCGGAGAGGAAGTCGGCGTGCAGGTGGGTGTCGGCCGCATAAGCGACGGTCAGGCCGCGCCGGTCCGCGGCAGCGTGCAGGGTGCGCAGGTCACGGCCGGCATCCACCGCCAGGGCGCGGCCGTCGCCCAGGTCGACGAGGTAGGCGCTGTTGCCCAGTCCCTGGTCGACCAGCGGAATCAGATGATCGTCGGCGAAGCCCACGGCGGTTCCTCCAGGATCCGAAGAGGCGTGGCGAACGGGTGTGTGGTCACGACGTCCACCTTCCTCTACGATATTCCATGGATTTATGGAGGATGTCATGCCGGAGACCACGACCACCCGCTCGAAGGCTCAGCTCTACGACGCCTTCGCGGCCAGCGGCAAGGCGCTGGCCAGCGGAAAGCGCCTGGAACTGCTCGATCTGCTCGCCCAGGGCGAGCGGTCCGTGGACTCCCTCGCGAAGGCGGCCGGGCTCAACCTGACGACCGCGTCGGCCCACCTGCAGACGCTCAAGCAGGCCGGGTTCGTCACGACCCGCCGTGAGGGGGTGCGCATCCACTACCGGCTCGCCGGTGACGACGTGGCCCAGCTGTTCGCGCTGCTGCGCAAGGTCGCCGAGCGCCACCAGTCCGCCGTGCCCGCCGCCCGGGACGCCTACCTCGGCGAGGACGGCGCGCCGGAGGTCACCCGCAAGGAACTGCGCGCCCGGGTTGCGGCCGGGGACGTGGTGGTGCTGGACGTGCGGCCGGTGGAGGAGTACCTGGCCGGACACATCCCCGGCGCCGTCTCCATCCCGGTCGAGGAACTCGCCGACCGCATCAACGAGTTGCCCGAGGACGCGGAGATCGTCGTGTACTGCCGCGGCGAGTACTGCGTCCTCGCCTATGACGCGGTCCGCCTGCTGACCGACCTGGGCCGGCGCGCGATCCGGCTCGACGACGGGATGCTCGAATGGCGCTTGGCCGAGCTGCCGGTCGACGCGGGGGGGCCTGGGGTGACCGAGCCGTACGGCCTGCCCACAAAGCCGATCAACAACCTTGCTCCGCAGGGGCGTTGACGGTCGGCGTCCCCGAGATCGCATTCCGGCTCGCCCAGTCCCTCTGCTCCCCGCCGGTGCGCGTCCGCGCCAGAACGGCAGGGCGTCGCCGCCGCCCTTGACGCCGCCCGACCTGCCCACCCGGCCCGACTCGCCCTCCCGCCCCGGCCCGGCACCGGACACCTTCGCCACCTCAACTCCGGCCACCTCGACGGAAAGAGCCCGCTCGTGACGAGTACCTCCCCTGCCACCGCCTCCGGCATATCCACGCAGCCCGAGGCCCAGCGCCGCGTCCTGGCCGTTCTGGTCGCCTCCCAGATCCTGAGCGGGGCCGGGCTCGCGGCGGGTGTCACCGTCGGCGCCCTGCTCGCGCAGGACATGCTCGGCTCCACCGATCTCGCGGGCCTGCCCAGCGCCCTGTTCACCGCCGGTTCCGCTCTGTCCGCCGTCGCCGTGGGCCGGCTGTCCCAGGCCCGGGGCCGCCGCCCGGGTCTGACCGCCGGATACCTGACCGGCGCCGTCGGCAGCGCCGGTGTGATCGCCGCGGCCGTCGCCGACAGCCCGGTCCTGCTGTTCATCGCCCTGTTCGTCTACGGCGCCGGTACGGCGACCAACCTCCAGGCCCGATACGCCGGAGCCGACCTCGCCGCTCCCGCCCACCGGGCCCGCGCCCTGTCCACGGTGCTGGTCGCCACCACCCTCGGCGGCGTCGTCGGCCCCAACCTCGCCGCCCCCACCGGCGACCTCGCCGACAGCCTCGGCATCCCGACCCTGGCCGGACCGTTCCTCCTCTCCGGCACCGCCTACGCCCTGGCCGCCCTCGTCCTGGCCGTCTGGCTGCGCCCCGATCCCCTGCTGCTCGCCCGCGAGCTCGACGAACGGCGGCAGGCGGCAGCCGCCGCGGCGAAGGACATGGGCGACACCGGGGTGGCGGCCCCGGCACCGGCGCGCGGTCCGGGGCTGATGCCGGGCGCGCTGACGATGATCCTCACCCAGCTCGTCATGGTCTCGATCATGACGATGACCCCCGTACACCTGCACGACCACGGTCACGGCACCGCAGCCTCCGGCCTGGTCATCGCCATCCACGTCGGCGCGATGTACCTGCCCTCGCCGCTGACCGGGTGGCTCGTCGACAGATACGGCCGCATCGCCGTCGCCTCCGCCTCCGGCGTCACCCTTCTCGCAGCCGGGATCACCGCCGCCGTGGCGCCCGCGGACTCCGTCGGCCTGCTCGCCCTCGCGCTCGCCCTGCTCGGCCTCGGCTGGAACCTCGGTCTCGTCTCCGGCACCGCCATGATCACCGACGCCGTACCGCTCGCGACCCGCGCCAGGACCCAGGGCATGGTGGACGTCTCGATCGCCATCGCGGGCGCCACGGGCGGCCTGGCCTCGGGTGTCGTCGTCTCCGCCGCCGGCTACCCCGTCCTCGCCCTCACCGGCGGCGTCCTCGCCCTCGGTGTCCTGCCCGCCATCGCCGCCACCGCGAGCAGCCGGTGAACCGGCCCGGCCTCACCGTCGACGGCACCGGTCTGCTCTGCGTCACCCTGCTGCTGCGCCTGCGCAAGGAGATCGACAACGCACCGCCGGGCACGCTCGTGCACATCATCGCGACCGACCCCGCCGCCCCGCTCGACCTGCCGGCCTGGTGCCACATGACCGGACACGACTACCTCGGCCCCGTGCCGGGCCACGGCCGGCCCACCTTCGCGCTCCGCCTGGCCGACGGAGCACGCCGAACCCGCGCCGACGCTCCCTGGCACGCGGAGAGCCCCTGACAGGACGTACCAGCGCGGTGTCCGATTCCTTCAAGACCCGGCATCCCTCCCCCGCCTACGGTGACGCCATGACCGCACAATTCGCCGTGATCGGCGTGGTGGCCTCCGATCTGGCCGCCTCGCTCGCCTTCTACCGTCGCCTCGGGCTGGCCTTCCCCGCCGGGGCCGAGGAGCAGCCGCATGTCGAGTCCGAGCTGCCCGGTGGGCTGGTGCTCGCGCTGGACACCGAGCAGACCGTCCGGTCGTTCCACCCCGGCTGGCGTCCGCCCGCCGGCGGGGGCCGGGTGGGGCTCGCGTTCCGGTGCGGCTCGCCCGCCGAGGTCGACGCCCTGTACGAGGACCTGGTGGGCGCCGGGTACCACGGGGAGCTGAAGCCGTGGGACGCCTTCTGGGGGCAGCGGTACGCCACCGTGCACGACCCCGACGGCAACGGCGTCGACCTGTTCGCGCCCCTACCCGCCCAGTAGCTCCCCGAGCGTCCGCCCCGCCAGCTCCCGTACGTCACGGGAGAGGTGGGACTGGTCGGCGTATCCGGCGCGGATCGCGGTCTCGGCGTACGGCACGCCCGAGCGGGCCAGGTCCAGCGCCCGTCGCAGGCGCAGGATGCGGGCCAGTGTCTTGGGGCCGTAGCCGAATGCCGTCAGGCAGCGGCGGTGCAACTGGCGGGCGCCTATGCCGAGTTCGGCGGCGGTCGCGGACACGGGGCGGCCCTCGTCCAGGCACTCGACCAGGCGTCGCAGCAGTTGGTCGGGGGGCGGGGAGAGCGCCGCCCGGTCCAGGGCGATCTCCTCCAGCGCCGTCGCCGGGTCGGACGCCGCCTCGATACGGTCGCGCAGCCGCCGGACCCGGGCGGCGGGCCACAGGTCGGCCAGCTCCACCCGGCTGTCGCGCAGCTCGTGCGCGGGTACGCCGAGCAGGGCGGGCGCGGTGCCGGGAAAGAATCGGACGCCCGCCCAGAAGCGGGGCGGGCCCTCGGGGACGTACGCCCGGGTGTCGGGGCCGGCGACCAGCAGCCGCCCCTCGCTCCACAGCAGGTCCATGCAGCCGTCGGGCAGCACGGGCCGGGCGGCCAGGTCCTCCGGAGTCCGGCGCCACACCACCGCTCCGTCCAGCCGCGCCGCCCGCTCCTCGTACACAGAGGTCAGGCTACGGCGTCACTTGTCCTGGTGGGTCGGCTCCCCATGGTTCTTGTGGGCGTGGTGGGTGCTGCGCACATGGGCGCGGAGGCGGGCCGTGACGTCCTCGGGGGGCAGGAAGCGGGACCAGCGCTCGGGGAACTCGGAGGGCATGTCGGGGTCGTCGGGGTCGGCCTCGCGGGCCGCGGCGGCGCGGGCGACGTACTCGACGACCTGGGCCTCGCGCAGCCGCTCGTTCGCCTCGCGGGCGGCGGCCGTGGCGGCGGCGGGCCAGACCCGGTCGATGGCGGCGTTCACCGCCGCGCCGACGAGCACGGCGAAGGCCGACACGCCGATCCAGAGGAGGACGGCGACGGCGGCGGCCAGGGAGCCGTAGATCGTCGCGCCCTCGATGGTGTTGGTGAGGTAGATGCGGAGCAGGAAGCTGCCCAGTACCCACATGGCCAGGGCGATCAGGGCGCCCGGCACGTCCTCGATCCAGGGGGAGCGGACGGGGACCGACACGTGGTAGAGGGTCGTCAGGAAGGCGACCGACAGGACGATGACCACCGGCCAGTACAGGACCTGGACCAGCGTCGCCGACCACGGCACGATCCGCACCACGGCGTCCGGCCCCGCCACCATCAGCGGCAGCGCCACCGAGCCGATCAGCAGGGCCACGATGAACAGCAGGAACGACATCATCCGCGTCTTGACGATGCCCCGGACGCCGTCGAGCCCGTACATGACGGTGATGGTGTCGATGAAGACGTTGACCGCGCGGGAGCCGGACCACAGCGCGAACAGGAAGCCTATGGAGATGACGTCGGGCCGGCCGCCCTTCATCACGTCGTGCAGGATCGGCTGGGCGATCTCCCGGACGCCCTTTTCGGAAAGCACGGTGCGGGAGGCGTCGAGGAGGTTGCTCTCCAGGCTCTTGATGGTGTCGGCGCCGGTCCAGGCGTCGACGTAGGCGAGCAGGCCGATGAGGCTGAGCAGCAGTGGGGGCACGGACAGCAGCGTGAAGAACGCCGCCTCGGCCGCGAGGCCAAGGATGCGGTACTCCATGCAGGAATGGGCGGTGTCCTTGAGCAACAGCCAGGCGGTCCTGCGCTTGGAGACGTTCCGGTAGAGGGCTCTGGCTCGATGGAGCCGACCGGCCGGCGTGTCGGGGGTTTCACTTGCTGGCTGCACGAACCAACCGTATCCGCCGCGGAGGACCGTCCTCACCTTCCGGGGCAGGTGATGGGCGTCCGGCGCGCCCGCGCGGAGCGCTGTGCCACTCTGGAGGCCGCGCATCGGCTCCGACCCGGGTAGGTTCGCAGTCATGGCAGGCAACCCCACCCACATCGTGACGAACCAGCCGCCCCCGCTGACCGGATACGACGTGTTCGGCGCCGACCGGGCCCTGGTGGAGGCGGTCGAGCGCCACACCGACCCCGCCGTGCTGGACGAGGTGCGCGCGGAGCTGTCCACGCTGGGCCTCGCCTCGGGTTCGGCGCAGCTGCAGGAGTGGGGGACGCAGGCGAACGACTTTCCGCCCCGGCTGCGCACGCACGACCGGTACGGCCACCGGATCGACGAGGTCGAGTTCCACCCGGCCTGGCACCGGCTGCTCGGCAAGGGCGTGTCGGCCGGGCTGACCGGAGCGTGGAACCGGCCGGCCGGGCATGTGCGCCGGGCGGCCGGGTTCCTGGTCTGGACGCAGGTGGAGGCGGGCAACTGCTGTCCGCTGTCGATGACCCACGCGGCCGTACCCGCGCTGCGCACCGACCCGGCGCTCGCCGCCGAGTGGGAGCCCCGGCTGACGTCCACCGTCTACGACCGGGCGCTGCGGCCCGCCGCACAGAAGCCCGGCGCCCTTTTTGGCATGGGCATGACCGAGAAGCAGGGCGGCAGCGACGTACGGGCGAACACCACCGAGGCCCGCCCGCTCGCCGAGGACGGCACCTACGCGCTGACCGGGCACAAGTGGTTCTGCTCGGCGCCCATGTCCGACGCCTTCCTGGTCCTGGCGCAGGCCCCGGACGGCCTGACCTGTTTCCTGGTGCCGCGCGTCCTCGCCGACGGCAGCCGCAACGTCTTCCTCATCCAGCGTCTGAAGGACAAACTGGGCAACCGGTCCAACGCCTCCGCCGAGGTCGAGTTCGACGGCACCTGGGCGCGCCGGGTCGGCGAGGAGGGGCGCGGGGTGCGCACCATCATCGGGATGGTCGCCGCGACCCGCCTGGACTGCGCGCTCGGCTCGGCGGGACTGATGCGGCAGGCGGTGACCCAGGCGATCCACCACTGCGCCCACCGGGAGGCCTTCGGCGGGAAGCTGATCGACAAGCCGCTGATGCGCAACGTCCTCGCCGACCTCGCGCTGGAGTCCGAGGCGGCGACCGCGCTCACGCTCCGGCTCGCGGCGGCCTACGACGACGACAGCGAGCAGGAGCGGGCCTTCCTGCGGCTGGCGGTGCCGGCCGCCAAGTACTGGATCACCAAGCGGTGCGCGCCGGTGGCGGTCGAGGCCTCCGAGTGCCTGGGCGGCAACGGGTACGTCGAGGAGTCGGGGCTGCCCCGGCTGGTGCGCGAGTCCCCGCTGAACTCCATCTGGGAGGGCGCCGGGAACGTCCAGGCCCTCGACGTGCTGCGGGCACTGCAGCGTGAGCCCGCCGCGCTGGACGCCTGTCTCACGGAGCTCGGCCGCGCCCACGGCGCCGACCACCGCCTCGACCGGGCCGTGAAGGACCTGTTCACCGAACTGGCCGACCTGGACAACATCGAGGGCCGGGCCCGCCGCCTGGTGGAACGCCTGGCCCTGGCCCTCCAGGGCTCCCTTCTGGTCCGCCACGCCCCACCCGAGGTGGCCGACGCCTTCTGCGCCTCCCGGCTGGGCACCGACCGAGGCGCATCCTTCGGCACCCTCCCGACGGGCCTGGACCTGAAGTCGGTGGTGAACCGAGCACGCCCTGTGCTCTGAAACGCAGGGGACGACGACTTCCTCAGGGGTGCGGGGCCCTGCTGAATCTGCGGCTCCGCCGCGGGGCGCGACAAGCCACGACGCCCCCTCAGCCGCCGACGCACCGCAAGTGGCAACCCCGGAAGTGCGTCGGCCGAACCCCCGGCGGGCCCGGCAGGGGTGATGCTGCGCCGACACGGCACCACCCCCGCCTCTTCGGCCCCGTTGAAGGCCGCGAACACCGCCCGCAGGGCGGCGCCGGGGGCAATTCTCGGCCACTCTCCGGCGGTTCACCAGGGTTGCAGAGGGTTGCAACTTGTTGGTGAGGGTGCGCGGAGTATGTGCCTCCGGCCTATCCATGACGGCAGTATGTGAGGCACAGTCGGACCGGAAACCCCCGCCCGGACTGCTTGACAAAGAATGTTCGACGCACCTTCCGGGAGGACCCCCGTGGTGAACCCGCCGATGAACGTGGCGCGCCTGGCCGCCGTGGACGCGGCGCAGGCGGCGCGGCTGCTGAGCCAGCTACGCGAGGCCACGCTCGCCGGACAGCGTGCGCGCATCGCGCCCCGGCCCGTGATCGGGCAGTCCTGGGGGCGGATGCTGCGCAGCGGCGTCGACCCCGACCACGACTTCCGGTCGGGGCTGCTCTCCTTCGACGAGGTGCGGCGAAGGCGCGAGGAGTCGCGGCTGCGGCACGTCCTGCCGGTGCTGCGCGAGGGTCTGCTTTCGGTCGCGGACGTTGCCGAGCACATCATGGTCATCGCGGACGCGGACGGGCGTGTGCTGTGGCGGGAGGGGTCCCCCTCGGTGCTCCGCAAGGCCGACCTCCTCGGCTTCGAACTGGGCGCGGACTGGCGGGAAGACGTCGTCGGCACCAACGGCGTCGGCACCCCCGCGGTCGTACGACGGCCCGTGCAGGTGTTCGCCGCCGAGCACTTCGTGCGTTCGCACGCCTCCTGGACGTGTACGGGCGCCCCGATCACCGACCCGAGGAACGGCAGCCTGCTCGGCGTGGTCGACATCAGCGGTCCGCTGGAGACCATGCATCCGGCGACCCTCGCCTGGGTGGACTCGGTGGCCAAGCTCGCCGAGGCGCGGCTGCGCGAGCTCCACCTGGACTCGCTGGAGCGGTTGCGCGCGGTGGCGGCGCCGGTGCTGGCCCGGCTGTCCGGGCGGGCGCTGGCCGTGGACCGGGACGGCTGGGCGGCGGCGGTGACGGGGATGCCGTACGTGCGGCGCGTCACGCTGCCCAAGTCCCTTGTGCCGGGCCGCCGGTGGCTGCCCGCGATCGGCTTCTGCGCCGTGGAACCGCTGGCCGACGGCTGGCTGCTGCGGGCCCTCGAGGAGCCGGCGCCGTCCGCGGCCACCGGGATCGTGCTCGACCTCGGGCGGGCGGGCCGCTGTTCGCTGACGGTGACCGGCTCGGCCGGTTCCTGGTCCTGTGAACTGAGTCCCCGGCATGCCGAGTTGCTGTATCTGCTGAGCGAGCACCGCTCCGGCCGGAGCGCGGCGGGCCTCGCCGAGGACGTGTTCGGCGATCCCTCGCGCACGGTCACCGTGCGGGCGGAGATGTCGCGGATCCGACGGTATCTGGGGGCTCTTCTACGGCATCGGCCGTATCGTTTCTGCGAGGACGCGGAGGTCACGCTCCTGCTGCCCGACGACCCCCGTGACCTGCTCCCCCAGTCGACGGCGCCGGCGGTGGCCCGCATGCGGAGCGCGCGCCCGTGAGGTGCTGCCCGCATATGCCACGTCGTATGCCCCTTCTTGATATGTCCCCCGAATTGGCCCGGCGCGCCTCCCACTGCCGTAGCATCCCTTGTGGGCCTCCCCATCTGCTCCTTGGTCAACGTACGGATCACCAGGCGCAGTTGGCCCACTCGGCCGGCGAGTGAGCCGAAGGGGCGACTGGAGCGCCCCGGAGGCGAGGGAGCCCGATAGAGGGGACGACATGAGACATCGCGGCAGACACCGCCGGCGCAGGCGCGGTGCGGCCCTGCGCGCGGTCCTGGCCGGAACAGGGCTGGCGCTCACCGCGGCGGCCACCCTGATCACCGCCTCACAGGCCACGGTCACCGAGAACCCGGGCGCGCTGGCGCCGCTCACCTCCCGGGCGCAGACCGCCCCGATGCGGCTCCAGGAGCGGCTGACCCCCGCCCGCACGCTGAACCGGCTCTCCGCCGAGATGGGCCGGCCGGTCGGCGTCAGCGCCGTGCTGAGCGGCGCCGGCCACCGGCTGCGCGAGGCCCACGACTGCTCCTCCGGCGACCGCGCGACCCTGCCCGTCGCCCCGGCCGCCACCCGCGCCTACTGCTGGGACCGGGCCGATGCGGCCGGTGCCTGGCGCCCCGCCGCGGTGACCACCTCCGGGGACGCCGACGACGACGGCATCTGGGGCGCCCACCGGGTGATCCTCACCGGCTGGACCCACCGCACCGACACCGGCCCGGCCGCCCAGCGCGGCCTCGCGAGGGTCGCCTTCGTCGACGCCGACGACCCCGCCCGCCTCACCTACCGCTCGGCGCTGCTGGTGGTGCCCGTCGACGGCGGCCGGAACTACCGGGGCCTGGTCTCCGGCATCTCCGGCATGGTCTGGTACCAGGACAAGCTGCTGGTCACCACCATGACCGGCAGCGCCGACGCCCTCTACGTCTACGACCTCGACCGCATCGAGCGCACCACCGTGGCCGCGCCCGCGATCGGCCGGGTACCCGGCGGCTGGTCCGCCGCCGGCTACCGGTACGTGCTGCCCGCGGTCGGCTCCTACCGTTTCACCGCCGGCCGCTGCGAGCGCTCCGGCCCGCCCTGCCCCGGCGCGCTCGCGCTGGACCGCGGCACGGTCCCCGACTCCCTGGTCGCCGGTGAGTGGAGCGCCCCCGGCGGCGAGAGGCACGCCCGGCTGTGGCGGTACGCCTTCAGTACGGACCCGGCGCGCGGCGGGCTGCTCGCCACCGATGCCGCCGGCCGGGCCCAGGCGGTGGAGGCGTACTGGACCAGGACGGCCGGGATCCGGGGCGTGCTGTCGTACCGGCCGACCGGGGCGGACCGCCCGTCCTGGTATGTGGGACACCTGCCCGGGTCCCGGGACGGACACAGCGGGCTGTGGCGGCAGGACACGAAGGGCGCCGAGGCTGCGCGCTGTGGCTCGGACACCCCGCACCGCTGCTGGGCCGAGTCCCCCGGCTCGCTGTCCTATTGGCCGGAGACGGGCGAGGTGTGGTCGCTCTCCGACCGGATGCTGTTCGCGGTGCCGCTGGCGGAGCTGGACCGCTCATTGCGGTGAGCGGTCCGGGGGTGGGCCCCAGGACGTGACGCCGGCGATCGACAGACCGGCCGGCGGGATGATTCCCTGGCCGGCATGAGCAGCGTCCCCGTCACCACGTGGTCCCTGGAGCAGACGTCCCCCGCCGACCTCCTGCCCGCCGCCGCGCCCGAGGGCGACTTCCGGATCGTCCGCGCCGAGGTCCCCTCCCCCGAGTTCAGCCGCTTCCTCTACGCCTCGGTCGGCGGCGACATCCGCTGGACCGACCGGCTGGGCTGGACGTACGCCGAGTGGCAGGAGCACCTGGAGCGGCCCGGTGTGGAGACCTGGGTGGCCTACGACCGGGGCACCCCGGCCGGGTACGTCGAGCTGGACCCGCAGGACGAGGGCGTCGTCGAGATCGTCTACTTCGGGCTGATCCCCGCCTTCCGCGGGCGCCGCATCGGCGGGCACCTGCTGTCGTACGGCACCCGGCGCGCCTGGGACCTGGCCGAGCGGTGGCCGGACCGGACGCCGACCAAGCGGGTGTGGCTGCACACGTGCAGCAAGGATGGCGAGTTCGCGATGGACAACTACCTGCGGCGCGGCTTCACGCTGTTCGACACCAAGGTCGAGGAGGAGCCGGAGATCGCCACTCCGGGACCGTGGCCCGGCGCGTACCGGGCCTGAACTGCCGCGACAAGCCATCTCGCAGAGTATGTGACCGACGACACCCTTGTCCCACTCTTCGGGACAAGGGTGTCCGCATGATGGACAAAGCTGGACTGTGTCCAGATCGCCATGCCACGCTTCCGCCATGCCTGGAACTGGAATTGCCTTGGTGAGTCGGCGGCACGTCGACCTCGGCCGCATGTCCAGCGCCATCTGTCCGGCGAGCTGATCGCCCCAGCGCCGCCGCACCTCCCCGAACCTGATCCCTGCTGCGCAAGGATGCGCACGCATGCCCGTATGCGCTTATCTGCGCAGGTCAGAGCCGATTCCTCCGGTCCCGAAGGACGTAAAAACCATGGCCGCCACCCCACAGAACCCCGCCGGCTCCGCGCCCCGCCGCAAGGTGAGCCGTCACCGTGGCGAGGGTCAGTGGGCCGTGGGGCATCTGACCCCGCTCAACGGCAACGAGCAGTTCAAGAAGGACGACGACGGTCTCAATGTGCGGACACGCATTGAGACGATCTACTCCAAGCGCGGTTTCGACTCGATCGACCCCAACGACCTGCGCGGCCGGATGCGCTGGTGGGGTCTGTACACCCAGCGCCGCCCCGGGATCGACGGCGGCAAGACCGCGATCCTGGAGCCGGAGGAGCTGGACGACAGCTACTTCATGCTCCGGGTGCGGATCGACGGCGGGCGGCTGACCACCCGCCAGCTGCGGGTCATCGGCGAGATCTCGCAGGAGTTCGCGCGCGGCACCGCCGACATCACCGACCGGCAGAACATCCAGCTGCACTGGATCCGGATCGAGGACGTGCCGGAGATCTGGAACCGCCTCGAAGCCGTCGGGCTGTCCACGACCGAGGCGTGCGGCGACACTCCGCGTGTGATCATCGGCTCGCCGGTCGCCGGCATCGCCGAGGACGAGATCATCGACGGCACGCCCGCGATCGAGGAGATCCAGCGCCGGATCATCGGCAACAAGGACTTCTCCAACCTGCCGCGCAAGTTCAAGTCCGCGATCTCCGGCTCGCCGCTGCTGGACGTGGCGCACGAGATCAACGACGTCGCGTTCGTCGGTGTCGAACACCCCGAGCACGGGCCCGGCTTCGACCTGTGGGTCGGCGGCGGCCTGTCCACCAACCCCAAGATCGGTGTGCGGCTCGGCGCCTGGGTGCCGCTGGACGAGGTCCCGGACGTCTTCGAGGGCGTCATCTCGATCTTCCGTGACTACGGCTACCGCCGCCTGCGCACCCGCGCCCGGCTGAAGTTCCTGGTCGCCGACTGGGGCGCGGAGAAGTTCCGGCAGGTGCTGGAGGACGAGTACCTGAAGCGGGGGCTCGTCGACGGTCCGGCGCCGGCGCAGCCGGTGGAGCGCTGGCGCGACCACGTCGGTGTGCACCGGCAGCAGGACGGCCGCTTCTACGTCGGGTTCGCCCCGCGCGTCGGCCGGGTCGACGGCACGCTCCTCACCAAGATCGCCGAACTGGCGGAGGCGCACGGCTCCGGCCGGGTGCGCACCACCGTCGAGCAGAAGATGCTGGTGCTCGACGTCGAGGAGGCGCAGGTCGAGTCCCTGTCGGCCGGTCTGGAGGCCCTCGACCTCACGGTCAGCCCCTCCCCGTTCCGGCGCGGCACCATGGCCTGCACCGGCATCGAGTTCTGCAAGCTCGCCATCGTCGAGACGAAGGCGCGCGGCATGTCCCTGATCGACGAACTGGAGCGCCGGATCCCGGACTTCGACGAGCCGATCACCATCAACATCAACGGCTGCCCGAACGCCTGCGCCCGTATCCAGGTCGCGGACATCGGCCTCAAGGGCCAGCTGGTCCTCGACGACCAGGGCCGGCAGGTCGAGGGCTTCCAGGTGCACCTGGGCGGTGCGCTCGGCCTGGAGGCGGGCTTCGGCCGCAAGGTCCGCGGTCTGAAGGTGACATCGGAGGAACTGCCCGACTACATCGAGCGGGTCCTCAAGCGCTACCAGGCCGAGCGCGAGGACGGCGAGCGGTTCGCGACCTGGGCTGCCCGGGCTTCTGAGGAGGCTCTGTCGTGAGCGAGCGGGCCGCGCCGTTCTACTGCCCCTACTGCGGCGACGAGGACCTGCGTCCCAGCGAGCAGGGCCACGGTGCCTGGGAATGCGGGTCGTGCAACCGCGCATTCCAGCTGAAGTTCCTGGGGCTGCTGTCCCGGGGGCTGCAGCGAGCCGACAAGGGAGGGGACGACCGGATATGACGACAGCTCAGCAAGAGCGCACGAACGACGAGTTGAAGGCGCTCGCCGAGCAGGCGGGGCGTGACCTGGAGGACGCCTCCGCGCTGGAGATCCTCCAGTGGGCGGCCGACACCTTCGGCGCGAAGTTCTGCGTCACCTCCTCGATGGAGGACGCAGTGGTCGCCCATCTCGCCTCCCGCGTGCGCAAGGGTGTGGACGTCGTCTTCCTCGACACCGGCTACCACTTCCCGGAGACCATCGGCACCCGGGACGCCGTGGAGGCCGTGATGGACGTCAACGTCATCACGCTCACCCCGCGGCAGACGGTCGCCGAGCAGGACGCCGAGTACGGCCCCAAGCTGCACGACCGCGACCCCGACCTGTGCTGCAAGCTGCGCAAGGTCCAGCCCCTGGAGGAAGGCCTCAAGGGCTACCAGGCGTGGGCGACCGGTCTGCGTCGCGACGAGTCCCCGACCCGGGCGAACACCCCGGTGGTCGGCTGGGACGAGAAGCGGCAGAAGGTCAAGATCTCCCCGATCGCCCGCTGGACCCAGGACGACGTGGACGCCTATGTCGTCGAACACGGCGTCCTGACCAACTCGTTGCTGATGGACGGCTACGCCTCCGTCGGCTGCGCCCCCTGCACCCGCCGGGTCCTTGAGGGCGAGGACGCGCGGGCCGGCCGCTGGGCCGGGCGCGCCAAGACCGAGTGCGGGCTGCACGGATGACGACTTCAACCGACAAGCAGGAGAACCACGTGACGACCGGAGCCACCGTCTGGCTCACGGGTCTGCCGAGCGCCGGCAAGACCACCATCGCGTACGAGCTGGCCGGCCGGCTGCGCGAGGAGGGCCACCTCGTCGAGGTGCTCGACGGCGACGAGATCCGCGAGTTCATCTCGGCGGGCCTCGGCTTCAGCCGCGAGGACCGGCACACCAACGTGCAGCGCATCGGCTTCGTCGCCGAACTGCTGGCCCGTAACGGCGTGAAGGCGCTCGTCCCGGTGATCGCGCCCTACGCGGACAGCCGCGACGCGGTCCGGGGGCGGCACGAGGGCAATGGGACGCCGTACCTGGAGATCCATGTGGCGACGCCGGTCGAGGTGTGCTCGGTGCGCGACGTGAAGGGGCTGTATGCCAAGCAGGCCGCGGGCGAGCTGACCGGGCTCACCGGGGTCGACGACCCGTACGAGGAGCCGAAGACGCCCGATCTGCGGATCGAGTCCCAGAACCAGACGGTTCAGGAGTCCGCGGCGTCCGTGCATGCACTGCTGAGCGAGAGGGGACTGGCATGACCACGGTCGCCGAGATCGAGGACGGCACGGACAGCCCGTACGCCCTCTCCCACCTGGACGCGCTGGAGTCCGAGGCGGTGCACATCTTCCGCGAGGTGGCGGGCGAGTTCGAGAACCCGGTGATCCTTTTCTCCGGGGGCAAGGACTCCATCCTCATGCTGCACCTCGCGCTGAAGGCCTTCGCCCCGGCCGCGATCCCGTTCTCGCTGCTCCATGTGGACACGGGACACAACTTCCCCGAGGTGCTGGAGTACCGGGACCGTGTGGTCGCCGCACATGGGCTGCGCCTCCATGTGGCCTCCGTACAGGACTACATCGACCGCGGTGTGCTCAAGGAGCGCCCCGACGGCACCCGTAACCCGCTGCAGACGCTTCCGCTGACGGAGAAGATCCAGAGCGCAAAGTTCGACGCGGTCTTCGGCGGCGGGCGCCGCGACGAGGAGAAGGCCCGCGCCAAGGAGCGCGTGTTCTCCCTGCGCGACGAGTTCTCCCAGTGGGACCCGCGCCGCCAGCGCCCCGAGCTGTGGAACCTGTACAACGGCCGGCACGCGCCCGGTGAGCACGTCCGCGTGTTCCCGCTGTCCAACTGGACCGAGCTGGACGTCTGGCAGTACATCGACCGCGAGGGCATCGAGCTGCCGGAGATCTACTTCGCGCACGAGCGCGAGGTGTTCCAGCGCAGCGGCATGTGGCTGACCGCGGGCGAGTGGGGCGGCCCGAAGGACGGCGAGAGGGTGGAGAAGCGGCTCGTCCGCTACCGGACCGTCGGTGACATGTCCTGCACGGGTGCTGTCGACTCCGACGCGACCACGCTGGACGCCGTGATCGCCGAGATCGCCGCCTCCCGGCTCACCGAGCGCGGCGCCACCCGCGCCGACGACAAGCTCTCCGAGGCCGCGATGGAAGACCGCAAGCGCGAGGGGTACTTCTAAGCATGAGCACGACCACCGCCGAGGCTCTCTCGGCCACCACCCTGCTGCGGTTCGCCACCGCCGGCTCCGTCGACGACGGCAAGTCCACGCTCGTCGGACGGCTGCTGCACGACTCCAAGTCGGTCCTCGCCGACCAGCTGGAGGCCGTGGAGCGCGCGTCGGCCGGCCGCGGCCAGGAGGGCCCGGACCTCGCGCTGCTCACCGACGGTCTGCGGGCCGAGCGCGAGCAGGGCATCACGATCGACGTGGCCTACCGCTACTTCGCCACCCCGCGGCGCCGGTTCATCCTGGCCGACACCCCGGGCCATGTGCAGTACACGCGGAACATGGTCACCGGCGCCTCCACCGCCGAGCTGACGGTGATCCTGGTCGACGCCCGCAACGGTGTCGTCGAGCAGACCCGCCGGCACGCGGCGATCGCCGCCCTGCTGCGCGTGCCGCACGTGGTGCTCGCCGTGAACAAGATGGACCTGGTCGACTACCGCGAGCCGGTGTTCGCGGCGATCGCCGAGGAGTTCACGGCGTACGCCACCGAGCTGGGCGTCCCGGAGGTCACCGCGATCCCGATCTCGGCGCTGGCCGGTGACAACGTGGTGGAGCCGTCCGCGAACATGGACTGGTACGGCGGCCCGACGGTCCTGGAGCACCTGGAGACCGTGCCGGTCACGCACGACCTGGCGCAGTGCCACAACCGGCTGCCCGTGCAGTACGTGATCCGGCCGCAGACCGCCGAGCACCCCGACTACCGCGGTTACGCGGGCCAGATCGCGGCCGGTACCTTCCGGGTCGGCCAGGAGGTCACGATCCTGCCCTCCGGGCGGACCACGAAGATCTCCGCCATCGACCTGCTGGGCAAGCCCGTCGACGTGGCCTGGACGACGCAGTCGGTGACCGTCCTGCTTCAGGACGACATCGACGTCTCGCGCGGCGACCTGATCGTGCCGACCAAGGACGCGCCGGCCACCACGCAGGACGTGGAGGCGACCGTCTGCCACGTCGCCGACCAGCCGCTCACCGTCGGGCACCGGGTGCTGCTCAAGCACGGCACCCGCACGGTGAAGGCGATCGTGAAGGACATCCCCTCCCGCCTCACGCTCGACGACCTGTCCCTGCACCCGCACCCGGGCCGGCTCGTCGCCAACGACATCGGCCGGGTCAAGATCCGCACCGCCGAGCCGCTGCCGGTCGACTCCTACGCCGACTCGCGCCGCACGGGCTCCTTCATCCTGATCGACCCCGCCGACGGCACCACGCTCACCGCGGGCATGGTCGGCGAGTCGTTCGCGTCGCCCGAACCGGTCAAGGACCCGGCCGACGACGACGGTTGGGACTTCTGATCATGAACTTGCCCGATTTCTACTCCATGTTCGCGAAGGAGGGCGGCCGTGTCGGCAGCGGCGCCCTCGGCAGCGGACAGGGCGGAGTCGCGCGATGTGTGCGCTGACGTACGCGCACCGCATGCGCGCCCTCACCCCCCACCGCTGTAAACGAAGACCTGCCGACCTCCCGGCCACGACCTGAGAGTCCGTGACCGCCGGGCCAACGAGAGGAAAGCCTCCCGTGCCTGCCAACCTCCCCCATTCTCGAATTCGCTCGAACGGGGGGACCCCCTTGAAGCTCTTCCGCCGCAGCATAGCCGCGATCACCGCTCTCCCCCTGCTCGCCCTGGCCGCGTGCAGCTACGGCTCCAAGGCCCACCACGACAACACCGCCAAGGTCGCCGCCGGGGCCAAGAAGATCGACGGACTCGACTCCGTCAAGATCGGGTACTTCGGGAACCTGACGCACGCGACCGCGCTGGTCGGCAACCAGAAGGGCTTCTTCCAGAAGGAGCTGGGCGCCACGCGGGCCAAGTACCAGGTCTTCAACGCCGGCCCGTCCGAGATCGAGGCGCTGAACTCGGGCTCCATCGACATCGGCTGGATCGGCCCGTCCCCGTCGATCAACGGCTACACCAAGTCGGACGGCAAGAGCCTGCGCATCATCGGCGGTTCGGCCTCCGGCGGCGTGAAGCTGGTCGTCAACCCGAAGAAGATCACGTCCCTGAAGGACGTCAAGGGCAAGCGGATCGCGACCCCGCAGCTCGGCAACACGCAGGACGTCGCGTTCCTCAACTGGGCGGCGGAACAGGGCTGGCACATCGACGCGCAGAGCGGCAAGGGTGACGTGTCGGTCGTGCGGACCGACAACAAGGTGACCCCGGACGCCTACAAGTCCGGTTCCATCGACGGCGCCTGGGTGCCGGAGCCGACCGCGTCCAAGCTGGTCGCCGCGGGCGGCAAGGTCCTGCTGGACGAGGCCTCGCTGTGGCCGGACAAGAAGTTCGTGATCACGAACATCATCGTGCGGCAGGGCTTCCTCAAGGAACACCCGAAGGCCGTCGAGGCGGTCCTGAAGGCCTCCGTCGAGACCAACAAGTGGATCAACGCCAACCCGGACGAGGCGAAGGCCGCGGCGAACAAGCAGCTGGGCCTCGACTCCGGCAAGGAGCTGCCCGCGAACGTCCTGGACCCGGCATGGAAGTCGATCCAGATCACCGACGACCCGCTGGCCGCGACTCTCGACACCGAGGCGCAGCACGCGGTGAAGGCCGGTCTGCTGGAGCACCCCAAGCTGGACGGCATCTATGACCTCAGCCTCCTGAACAAGGTCCTCAAGGCCGAGGGCGTGCCCGCCGTCAGCGACGCCGGTCTCGGCGTCAAGTAACCCCCGTAGCCGAAGAGTTCCCAGGAGGTGACGACCATGGCCACGACCTTCGCCACGGCCGATCAGGCCATCGGACAGGCGGCACGCATCGAGCGCGTCTCGAAGTCCTTCGCGGGACCGGGCGGGCAGCAGCTCGTCCTGGACGACATCAGCCTCGATGTCGCTCCGGGTGAGTTCGTCACCCTCCTGGGGGCCTCGGGCTGCGGCAAGTCGACCCTGCTGAACCTGGTGGCGGGGCTGGACAAGCCCTCCGCCGGCAGCATCACGACCAACGGGCGTCCGGCTCTTATGTTCCAGGAGCACGCCCTGTTCCCGTGGCTCACCGCGGGCAAGAACATCGAACTCGCCCTGAAGCTGCGGGGAGTTCCGAAGAACGAGCGGCGCGACAAGGCCGAGGAGCTGCTCGACCTCGTACGGCTCAAGGGCTCGTACAGGAAGCGGGTGCACGAGCTGTCCGGCGGTATGCGCCAGCGCGTCGCCATGGCCCGCGCGCTCGCCCAGGACAGCCAGCTGCTCCTGATGGACGAGCCGTTCGCCGCGCTGGACGCGATCACCCGTGACCTGCTGCACGACGAACTGACCCGGATCTGGGCCGAGACGGGCCTGTCGGTGCTGTTCGTCACGCACAACGTGCGCGAGGCGGTGCGGCTCGCGCAGCGGGTCGTGCTGCTGTCCTCCCGGCCGGGCCGGGTGGCCCGCGAGTGGGAGGTGGACATTCCGCAGCCGCGGCGCATCGAGGACGCGCCGGTGGCCGAGCTGTCCCTTGAGATCACCGAAGTACTGCGTGGGGAGATCCGCCGCCATGGCCAGCACTGACACGACGAAGGCCGTCCTTCAGGACGCCGCGAGCGTCGAGGCGGGCCTGGACGCTCTGGAGTCCGGTGCCGTCGCCCGGACCCCGCTGCGGCGGACGCTCGTCGACAAGGTTCTGCCGCCCGTCGTCGCCACCTTGGTGGTACTGGCCGGCTGGCAGGCGCTGATCACGTTCAAGATCGTCGACGATCCGACGAAGCTGCCCTCCCCCGCCGACGTGGCAGGCGAGTTCAAGAACGCCTGGCTGGAAGGCAAACTGTTCGACTACATCTGGACCAGCGTCTCGCGCGGCCTGCTGGGCTTCCTGTTCGCGCTGGCCATCGGCACCCCGCTGGGTCTGCTGGTGGCCCGGGTGAAGTTCGTTCGTGCGGCCATCGGTCCCGTGCTGTCGGGTCTGCAGTCGCTGCCGTCGGTGGCGTGGGTGCCGCCGGCGGTGATCTGGCTGGGCCTGAACAACTCGATGATGTACGCGGTGATCCTGCTCGGTGCCGTGCCCTCCATCGCCAACGGGCTGGTCTCCGGCATCGACCAGGTGCCGCCGCTGTTCCTGCGGGCGGGCCGCACGATGGGGGCCTCGGGTCTGAAGGGCGCCTGGTACATCGTGCTGCCGGCCGCGCTGCCCGGCTATCTGGCGGGCCTGAAGCAGGGCTGGGCCTTCTCCTGGCGTTCGCTGATGGCGGCGGAGATCATCGCGTCCTCGCCGGACCTGGGCGTGGGCCTCGGCGCACTGCTGGAGAACGGCCGCAACGCCAGCTCCATGTCGATGGTGTTCGAGGCGATCTTCCTGATCCTGTTCGTCGGCATCGCCATCGACCTGCTGATCTTCAGCCCACTGGAGCGCTGGGTCCTGCGCAGCCGCGGCCTGCTGGTGAAGAGCTGAGTCCCGTGCACGGCAAGCCGGTTCACCCCGTCCTGATGGTCATCGCC
Source organism: Streptomyces sp. NPDC002676 (assembly GCF_053592455.1). Classification (NCBI taxonomy): domain Bacteria; kingdom Bacillati; phylum Actinomycetota; class Actinomycetes; order Kitasatosporales; family Streptomycetaceae; genus Streptomyces; species Streptomyces sp. NPDC002676. The sequence goes on from NZ_JBSFVT010000005.1 coordinate 356,061, forward strand.
CACGGCAGCCGCGATCCGCGGCATGCGGCGACCGTCCACGCCCTCGTGGAGCGCGTACGGTCGCTGCGGCCGGGGCTGCGCGTGGAGACCGGCTTCCTGGACTTCAACGTGCCGTCCGTGCAAGGCGTGTTGGAGTCGCTGGCGGCGGAGGGCGTACGGGACGTCGTCGCCCTGCCGCTGCTGCTGACGCGGGCGTTCCATGCCAAGGCCGACATCCCCGCCGTACTGCGGGAGGCGCCGGCGCGGCTGCGGATCCGGCAGGCGGACGTGCTCGGCCCGTCCCCGCTGCTGCTGGCGGCGCTGGAACGGCGCCTGTACGAGGCGGGGTTGACGCCCGCCGACAAGTCCTCGACCGGGGTCGTGCTGGCCTCGGCGGGGTCCTCCGACCCGGAGGCGATCGCGGTGATCGCCGATATCGCGCGGGAGTGGTGGCACACCGGTTGGTGCGCCGTGCGGCCTGCGTTCGCCTCCGCTTCCCTTCCGCGCACCGAGGACGCGGTGCGCGAGCTGCGCGCCCTCGGCTGCGAGCGGGTCGCCGTCGCGCCGTATGTGCTGGCCCCGGGCTTCCTGCCGGACCGCATCGCGCGGGGCGCGGCCGAGGCGGACGTCCTCGCGGATGTGCTCGGCCCGGCTTTGGAGGTGGCCCAGGTGCTGCTGGAGCGCTACGACGAGGCGGCGGTGCCGGTCCGGCCGGCGCTCGGCACGCTGAGCGCGCTCGGCGCCTGACGGCAGCGCCCGGCGCCTGCCGGACCGCGTGCGCCCCGCCGGGTCACAGGTCCAGTATGTGCGTGAACTGCTGGACGTAGGCGAGGCTGCCGGTGCCGGCCGAGGCGCTGATGCTGATGGCCTCCAGCGCCAGGCGGATACGGCCGCGGTTGGGCGGCCCGCCGTCCTCGGCGGCCAGTTCCAGCTCGCCCTTGATCGTCTCGCCGTAGCCGGCGAGGCCCGGGTACTCGGCGCGCAGGGTCTGCAAGAGCCGGTCCCCGAGCTCTACGAGGCCTTCCGGATCGAGGCCGCCGTAGCCGCGGTTGCCATAGCCGCCAGGGCCATGGGCGGGCCCGTAGCTGTATGCGCTCATGTCCTGTTTCTCACTCTTGGTCCGAGGGTTGGCCGGGGCCGCAGACGATACCGATGTCGTGGGTACGGACGCGGATGACCAGTGCGGTGTTGTCGTAGGCGGTGGTGCGGGTGAACCGTGTGTCGTGGCCGTGCAGAAGAGGCCGAAAACAGCCACCCATCTGGGTGAACCATGCCCGTTGACCGCGCACTGCTCGCCCCCTCCAGCCGTCCGGTGGGCTTCACCCTAGAGACAACACCCCTGGTTTGTCCTGGGGTTCGAGAGAGGCCCACCGATCCGGGGGACAGCGGGGTTGTTCCGGCCGACCGCGGTCCCGGCGCTCCCCTGTGACGCCGGGGCCGCGGTCGGCTCATGGTTCTGCGCCGTTTCCGGCGCCCGTGTCACACGCAAGGGCAGGCCGGCGCGCCGGAGGGTCGTGAACCGGCCAACCTCCCGGTATCCGCGGGCGGTTCGGTCGAAGGGGTTTCAGCCGAAGCGGTTCAGTCGAAGCGCAGGGCTCCCGTACGGGTGCGCTTGAGTTCGAAGAAGTCGGGGTGGCGGGCCAGCACCCGGAAGCTGTCGAAGAGTTCGGCGGCCTCGGCACCGCGCGGGATGGCGCGCAGGACGGGTCCGAACCACACGGTGCCGTCGACGTGGATCGTGGGCGTGCCGACGTACCCGTCCGAGTCCGGCTCGAACCCGGCCTCGTGGCTGCGGCGGACAGCGTCGTCGTACGACGGGTCGTGGGCGGCGTCCGCCACATCGGCGTCGAGCCCGAGTTCGGCCAGGGCCTCGGCGATCACCACGTCGAAGTCCTTGATGCCCCGGTCGTGGATCCGGGTCCCGAACGCGGTGTACAGCTCGCGCAGCACCTTGTCGCCGTGCCGTTCGGCGGCGGCCACGGCGACCCGCACCGGGCCGATCGAGCGGTCCACCAAGTCCCGGTACCAGTCGGGGAGTTCGTTGCCGATGTTGTGCAGGAACAGGCTCATGGGCCGGAAGCGGAGGTCGAGCGGGCGCTCGCGCTCGACCTCCAGGATCCAGCGGGAGGTGATCCAGGCGAAGGGGCAGGCGGGGTCGAAGAAGAAGTCGACCCGGGTCGGGTGGCCGGTCTCGGAATGCGTCGGGGACTGCGTCGTCATGGGGACGACGGTAGTCCGGGGATGGCGCAAGATCCCGACCCAATCGGCATCTGTCTCACTGGCCCACTTGTGGTGCCCGTTGATGCCCGTCGAGGCCCGTTTGATACCCGTTGATGCCCATCGAGGCCCATTGATGCCCGTCGATGCCCGTTGAAGATCAACAGTTCCGGCGGACCGCCTCATCGGCCATCCGGACCAGCTCCGGAACCGGCAGGGAGCCCGCCGCCCGGCGCTCGCGCGCGAACTGGTTGGCGAGCTGCTGCAGCAGTTCGTTCAGTGGGGCCGGTACGCCGTGCCGCCGCCCGAGCAGGACGATCTCGCCGTTGAGGTAGTCCGCCTCGATGGTGCCGGTGCCCCGGGCGAGGGACTGCCAGGAGGAGCCGCCGCCGCGCGGGGCATCACCGAGCGGCACCAGGGTCACCTTGCCGCCGCGCGCCGCCTGCTGTTCCGCCGCGCTCGCGCGGGCGATCCCGGCGGCGTCGAGCACGGCCTCCCCCTCGGCGCGCACGCGGGCGAGCAGGGCGTGCGCCGCCTCGTCGGCGGCGGGACCGCACACCGCCTCGAAGGCCGTGCCGAGGTTCCAGAGCAGCTTGGCGTACTGCCAGCGGGCGATGTCCGGCACGACCGGCGCCTCGAAGTGGGAGGCCTCCAGGTCGGCGGCGATCCGGCGGGCGGTGTCGTCGGTACCGTGCGGGAGCCGGCCGAGGTGCAGGACCCCGGTGAGCGGGGTGCCGGCGGCGGAGACGACGCCGGGCTCCACGAATGTCGAGGGCAGCCAGACGCAGACGCCGTACACGTGCCGGAAGCGGCGCAGCGCCAGCCGTCCGCTCTCCACGCCGTTCTGCAGGCAGACCAGCGGCAGCCGCTCCCAGGCTCGCGCCCCGGGCGTCTCCGTGTCCGTCTCCGTGCCGCCGCCGTCCGCCACGGGCACATCGGCCCAGGCCTCCAGGGCGGCCACGGTGTCCTGGGTCTTCACGGCCAGCATGAGGACGTCGTCGGCGCGCAGCGTGCCGAGTCCGCCCGGTCCGTCCACCACGGGCAGCCGGTACGTCAGCTCGCCCTCCGGCACCCGCAGCCGCAGCCCGTGCTGGCCGAGCGCGGCCTGGTGCCGGCCGCGCGCGACGAGGACGACCTCGTGCCCGGCCTGGGCCAGCCGCCCGCCCACGGTGGCGCCGACCGCCCCCGCCCCGATGATGATGTAGCGCATAGGACAGAGCCTCGCACACGGATGCGCGACCCGGGCGGCCTGGACCTCACGGAGCTGCCCCGCGACCCGCGCCAACTCACCGAACCGATCCGCGGATTGATCCTGCACCGGAGCCCGTCACTGCGTCGGGGCGGTCAGTTCCACCAGCTTGAGCACGGTGTTCCAGTTCCGGCTGGTGGCGACCAGCCCCTTGGTGATCCGCGGCCGGGCCAGCGCCTCGCCGAGCTTGGAGCGGCCGAGGCCGTCGGGGGCGTAGAGGTACAGGCAGCGGTCGCCGAGGCGGAACTCCTCGGGAAGGTGGGCGGCTTGGTCGAGCTCCGCGAAGCGGTCCGGGGTGACCGGTGCGGAGAAGTAGGTGACGTGCAGCTGCTTGGCCTCCAGTTCGGCGGCCGGGAACGGGCAGTTCTCCGCCACGGCCTTCAAGTAGGCGTGGTCGCGCACGAGCACGCCGACCGTGAAGCCGAACCGGGCCTCGATCGCCTGGGCCAACTCGGCCGCCAGGGACTGCTCGTCGCCCCGGTCGACGGTGAAGACGGCCTGGCCGCTCTGCAGATGGCTGCGTACGGCGTCGAGACCGAGGCCCGCCATGAGCGTGCGCAGGTCGGCCATCGGAAGCTTCTTGCTGCCGCCGACGTTGATTCCGCGCAGCAGCGCCGCATAGGTCGTCATCCGCCCACCATAGAGCGGCCGTCGTGCCCCGTGGGGGCGGGCACGACGGCCGCGGGCCCGTGCGGTGCTCCGGGCTGCGCGAAACTCTGGCCGATCATCCGCCCCGGATCAACCTCTTCACGCACCTGTGACTTGTTCAACAAGTTTTCGTAATCACAAAGTGGATCTCTGTCGGCGGAACGGACACCCGAGGGCACCGACCCTGAGCGTCTTCCCCGAGCCCGCCCCCGACAACCGCAGATAGATGTAAGGGGCCACTGTCATACCCAGCGATGAGAGTTCGGGCCTGTACTTCACCGGGCAGCACGACGTGAAGTACTTATCCGGCCCATACAGTCGTACCGGAGTGAGTTAGAGGTGGCGGCAGGGGGCCGTCACCGCACACGAGGGGGCACACCCGACATGGGGAACGGAGAGGTGCGGGCGCGTGGTCTGGCGGCCCGCGCCGGCGGCTGGAGCGCCCGGCACCGCTGGGCCGCCGTCGGCATCTGGGTCTTGTTCGTCGTCCTGGCCATGGGGTTCGGCCAGGCGGCCGGCCGGGTCGACGTCGACGAGGCCGACCAGCTCAAGGGCGAGACGCACACCGCCGCGAAGATTCTCGACGACGCGGGGTTCAAGGAGCCGGCCGCGGAGACCGTGCTCGTCCAGTCCAAGGACGGGTCCACGTCGGCCACGAGCGGCGAGTTCCGGACCGCCGTCGGCGAGATCGTCAAGGCCGTCGACGCCACCGGCAAGGTCACCGCGGTGACGTCGCCGTACGACGCGCACACCATCTCCCGGGACGGGCGCAGCGCGCTGGTGCAGTTCGACATCCGCGGTGACGTCAAGACGGCCGCCGACCGGGTCGGGCCGGTGCTGGACGCGGTCTCCGGTGTGCAGAAGAAGCACAACTCGCTGCGGATCGAGGAGATCGGCGGCGCCAGCATGGCCAAGCAGTACAAGGACGCCTTCGGCAACGACTTCCAGAAGGCCGAGTACTCGGCGGTGCCGGTGGCTCTCGGCATCCTGCTGATCGCGTTCGGCGCGCTGGTGGCCGCGCTGCTGCCGGTGGCCCTCGCGATCACCGCGATCATGGCGACGATGGGTCTGATGGGCATCGTCAGCCATCTGCAGCCGATGAGCGACACCGCCAACTCCGTGATGCTGCTGGTCGGTATGGCCGTCGGCGTCGACTACTGCCTGTTCTATCTGCGCCGCGAGCGCGAGGAGCGGGCCGCCGGTCGGGACGCGGGGACCGCGCTGCGGATCGCCGCCGCCACCAGCGGCCGGGCGGTCGTCGTCTCCGGTGTCACGGTGTGTGTGGCGATGGCGGGCATGCTGTTCACCGGGCTCGCCACGTTCGAGGCGATGGGCCTGGCCTCGCTGATGGTGGTCGCCGTGGCCATGGTCGGGTCGGTGACGGTGCTGCCCGCGCTGCTCTCGCTGCTCGGCGAGCGCGTCGAGAAGGGGCGTCTGCCGTTCCTGAACCGCCGGCGCCGGTCCGGCACGAACAGCGAGAGCCGGTTCTGGACGGCCGTGCTGCGCGGGGTGCTGGCCAAGCCGCTGGTCTCCGTGCTCGTGGCGGGCGGTGCGCTGCTGGCGATCGCCGCGCCCGCGCTGGGCATGAAGACCCAGCAGCTCACGCTGGACCAGGAGTTCGGCAACTCGCTGTCGATCGTGAAGACGTACAACCGGGTCAACGACGCCTTCCCGGGCGGCAGCGAACCGGCCCAGGTCGTCGTGCGGGCCAAGGACATCAACGCGCCCGAGGTACGGACGGCGCTCGCCGACTTCAAGCGGCAGGCGATCGCGTCGGGCGCCTCGCGCGGCCCGGTCACCATCAGGCTGCACGACGCGCAGAACGTGGCCGTGGTGGACGTGCCGCTGGTCGGCGGCTCCGACATGGACCGGGCGGTCAAGAGCCTCGAGAAGCTGCGTGACGAGGTCCGGCCCGCGACCCTCGGCAAGGTCGACGGCGTCGAGGCGCCGGTCACCGGACAGGTCGCCGGCAACCACGACTTCAACGACCAGCTGCTCGGCTCCGTCGTGCCGGTCTTCGCGTTCGTGGTCGTCTTCGCCTTCCTGCTGATGCTGCTGTCGTTCCGCTCGCTGACCGTCGCGATCACGTCGATCCTGCTCAACCTGCTGTCGGTGGCCGCCGCCTACGGCATCCTCGTCGCCGTCTTCCAGCACGGCTGGGGCGCCTCGCTGGTGGGCGCGCAGGGCGTCGGCGCGGTCGTGACCTGGCTGCCGCTGTTCCTCTTCGTGATCCTGTTCGGTCTGTCCATGGACTACCACGTGTTCGTGGTCTCCCGGATCCGCGAGGCCCGGGTACGCGGACGCAGCACCCGGGACGCGATCCAGCACGGCGTGGTCACCACGGCGGGGGTCGTCACCAGCGCCGCCGTCATCATGGTCGCCGTGTTCGCGATCTTCGGCACGCTGTCCATGCAGTCCATGAAGCAGATGGGCGTGGGCCTGGCCGCCGCGGTCCTGATCGACGCGACCATCATCCGCGGTGTGCTGCTGCCGGCCGTGATGGCGCTGCTCGGCGAGCGCAACTGGTACCTGCCGAAGTGGATGCACCGCCTGCCGGACCTCACCCACGACGAGTCGCCCGAGGCGATCGCTGCCCCGGCGCACGGGGAGGGTGAGCGGCTGACGGTCTGATTCCGTCGTCGCCGTCCCAGGGCCTGCTGACACCGCGTGGTGTCAGCAGGCCCTTCCTTCTGCCTGGTCCGACCTGGGCGAATGCGAGACTGACCGGAGACCGTGGATCGGACACGGTCGGCACAGGCACGGCACGGGACGAGGGCACGGAGGCGGACGATGGACGAGGCGCGGGCGCGGGACGTACTGGCCGCGGCGGGGGTGCTGCCGGGCCGGGCCGGGGACGCCAAGCTCCTTGCCCTCGGTGAGAACGCGGTGTTCGCCGCCGGCGGACTGGCGGTGAAGGTGGGCCGCGACGCGGAGCTGCTGGAGCGGGCCCGGCGCGAGCTGGACATCGCCGGCTGGCTGGCCGAGGCGGGCGTACCGGCGGTGCGGGCGGCCGAGCCGAAGCCGTGGCTCGTGCAGGGGCATCCGGTGACCGTGTGGCACCGGCTGCCCGATCCGGTGCGGCCGGCCGAGCCGCGGGATCTGGCCGAGCTGCTGCGTATCGTGCATGCCCTGCCTTCCCCTCCCTTCGAGCTGCCGCCCCGCGAGCTGCTGGGCGGTGTGGAGCGCTGGCTGCGCCTCGCGGGCGAGGCGATCGACCCCGAGGACGCGGCGTATCTGCGGGCACGCCGGGACGGCTTCGCGGCTGCCGCCGCCGCGCTGACGCCCCGCCTGACGCCGGGGCCGATCCACGGCGACGCGCTGCCGCGCAATGTGCACGTGGGGCCGGACGGGCCGGTCCTGGTCGACCTGGAGACCTTCTCCGCCGACCTGCGCGAGCACGATCTGGTGGTCATGGCGCTCTCCCGCGACCGGTATGGACTGGCCGCCGAGGCGTACGACTCCTTCACCGAGGCCTACGGCTGGGACGTGCGGGAGTGGGAGGGCTGTTCGGTGCTGCGCGGGGCCCGCGAGACGGCCAGCTGTGCGTGGGTTGCGCAGCATGCGGCGAGCAGTCCGAAGGCGCTGGCCGAGTTCCGACGTCGAGTGGCGTCGCTGCGGGACGGGGACCAGACGGTGCGGTGGTATCCGTTCTGAGGCTGCTGCGCAGGCAGGCCAGTGAGCCTAGGCAGGCCGGCTGTCCGCCAACTCCCGCAGTGGCCATACCCCGTCCACCACAGCCTCCGGATCGCCCTTGCGGCGCAGGAAGTCCTGGAAGTCTGCCGCCCATTGCGCGTACCACTCGATCTGGCGGTGGTGCAGTTCCGCCGGGCCGAGGGCTGCGATCTTCGGGTGGCGATCGGCTATCGCGTGGGCCAGGCGGGCCGCGGCGAGAGCGTCGGCCGAGGCGTTGTGGGCGGAGTCGAGGGTGATGCCGTACTCGGCGCAGACCGCCTCCAGGTTCCGCTTGCCGCGGCGGTAGCGGTCGACCCGGCGGTCGATCGTGTACGGGTCGATGACCGGGGCCGGGGCCTGGCCGCCGAGCCGGTCGGAGAGGGACGGCAGGGCGTGGCGGCGCAGTTCGGCGGAGAGCAGGGTGAGGTCGAAGGCCGCGTTGTAGGCGACGACCGGAACGCCCGTCTTCCAGTACCCGGTGAGGACGTCCGCGATGGTGGCGGCGACCTCGTCGGCCGGTCTTCCCTCGGCCGTCGCGCGTTCGTTGCTGATGCCGTGCACGGCCACCGCGTCGGCCGGGATCTCCACGCCCGGATCCGCCAGCCATTCCCGGCGTCCGACGGGCTCCCCGGCCCTGACCTCGATCACCGCGCCGGTGACGATGCGCGCCTCGCGCGGATCGGTGCCCGTCGTCTCCAGGTCGAAGCCGATCAGCAGCTCCCGGTGCCAGCCCATGGGCGGCCCCCCTTCTTGGTGGTGCTTTCCCCCAGTGGGCTCCACCCTCGCACGCGGCACTGACAATCAGAGCACCGCGTTCCGCTTAATGGGTGGGACGGTTCAGGACACCGGGCGCGAATCCGCCCAAGCCAGCTCGAATTCCTCGCGGTATGTCGGGAAGAGCCCGGCTTCGCCCACGTCGTCCGACTTGACCAGTCGGCTGCCGTTGCGCAGCACCAGCACCGGCGACTCCATCCCGCGCGCCCCGCGCAGATAGGACTGCACCACCCCGACGCCGTCGGCACCGTCGCCGTCCACCAGATAGGCGGTGAAGCGGGGCGTCTCGTCGTAGACCTGGATCTCGAAGGCGCCCGGATCGCGCAGCCGGGACCGCACCCGGCGCATGTGCAGGATGTTCATCTCCACCGAGCGGCCCAGTTCGCCCCGTTTCATCCCGAGTTCGCGTTCGCGGCGCTTCACCGCACTGGAGGCGGGGTTCAGGAAGAGCAGCCGCACCCGGCAGCCGGCCTCGGCGAGGCGGACCAGGCGCCGGCCGGAGAAGTTCTGCACCAGCAGGTTGAGGCCGATGCCGATGGCGTCCAGACGGCGGGCGCCGCCGAAGATGTCCTCGGCCGGGAAGCGGCGCAGCAGCCGTACCCGGTCGGAGTGCACGGCGACGACATCGGCGTACCGGTCGCCGACGAGGTCCTCGACGGCGTCGACGGGCAGCCGCCGCGCGGAGGGGACGTCGCCGCCCGCGCCGAGCATCTCCAGCAGCCGGGCCGAGGCACGCTCGGCCTGGTTCAGGACGGCCTCGGACAGGGCCCGGTTGCGGGAGACGACGTTGCGGGTCACCTCCAGCTCGTCCAGGGCGAGTTCGAGGTCCCGGCGTTCGTCGAAGTACGGCTCGAAGCACGGCCAGTGCTGCACCACCAGCTCGCGCAGCTGGGGCAGGGTGAGGAAGCTGAGCACGTTGTCGTCGGCCGGGTCGAGCAAGTAGCCCTTGCGGCGGCTGACTTCGCGGACGGCGACCGCGCGCTGCACCCACTCCTGGCCGGCCGGGCCGGCCGCTGCGATCACCCACTCGTCCCCGTGGACGGGTTCGTAGACGGGGCGCAGCACAGCGGCCACGACCGCGCGCAGCCGCTGTTCGACGAGGTTCAGCCAGATGTAGGCCCGGCCCGCCCGCTGGGCGCGGGTGCGCACCTCGAGCCAGGCGTCGGCGCCCCAGTCCAGTTCCGGCCCGATGGATCCGGCGTCCATCGGCCGGGCCAGGGACACCGCGCCGGGCGGGACTTCTGTGGAGTTCCCCTCATGACCCTCGTCACCAGGGGGCAGCTCCAGCCCTCCCGAGCCCACCCGCGCACCGCCTTCCGCCCCCCTGGGCCTTCCCCGTCCCAACGATCAAGGAAGGGTACTCCGGGAGCGGTCGGCGATGCAGCCGGATGGGCAGGTCGGTTTCCCGGCCCGTTTTCTCAACTACGCGGCAGCCAGTGGCCGTTCTGCCACGCGAGCGCGTCCGGAGTGAGCGGATTCATAGCCGTGACGTCCCTCGGGACGATGGCGAAGCCCTGCCAGTGGACGGGCATGGGCTGCTGGTCCTCGTCCCGGGGGATGTGGTGGAAGCCCACGTTCATCCAGACCACCGGGTGTGTCAGGGTCTGGCCGTTGACCCACTTGTCGACGGTGAGCGGGTGACCCTGGGCGCAGTTCGGGTTGTTGCTGGCGAACTTCTCGCACTTGTCGTACTCGGTGAAGTACAGGTCGTGCCGGGTGAAGCCGCGGCCCGGGTACTTGGTGGTGGGGCCGGGGACGATCTCGTACGAACGGGCGTGGCCGTCCTTGTTCTTGCCGGTCGCGCTGACCACCCGCCACCAGCGGTAGGTCTTGTAGTCGCCCGCGAGTTCCTTGGTGACCCGGGTGTGGGTGGTCTTGGTGGACGGGGCCTGCTGACGTCCCGTCGGCGGGGTGACCGCGGAGTCGTACTGCTCGATCCCGTTCCTGGAGGAGCCGTCGAGGCCGAAGTCCAGCCGCCAGAAGACGTTGTGGCTGTGGGCGGTCGCGTAGGCGTGGGCGCCCTTGCCGATGGGCCAGCCGCGTCCGTCGCCCGCGTCGTAGTCGTACGGGGAGAGGCTGCCGGTGGCGCCGACGTTCATGTTGACGGCGCCGTCGTCCTGGAAGCGCCACTCGGTGATGTACTCGTACCAGCCGACCTTGTTGACCGTGTAGACGAGCAGGTCCTTGCCCTGTGCCTGGTAGACCTTGTTCGTGTCCTCGTCGAGCTTGCGGTAGGCGTGGCCGCGCGAACGCGTGGTCGTGCACAGGCCCTTGACGTTCGGCCCCTGTTGGCCATTGGGCACCCGGACGGTCTTGATGGTGCCGCCGGGGCATTCGGCCGGAAGGAGGTTCATCAGGCCGTCCGCGAAGCCCTGGCCGGTGAGGTCGTCGTACTCGACGCTGCCGTCGTCGTAGGGGACGTCGATCTGGGCGAGGCGGGCGCTGTTGAGGACCTTGATCGGCTTGGGCTCGCCCTTGGGCTGGTAGGAGAGGTTGTCCAGGACGAGGCCGGCCTTGCTGTCGTAGCGCCAGCACATCCGCCAGGTGGTGCCGGTGGAGAGCTTCTGCTCGATCCGGTAGGCGGCACTGCAGGCGGGTGCGGGCGCGGTGGTGGCGGCGGTGGCGGTCCTGGGCTGGGCGGTGGCCGGGCCCGCGCCGGTGGTGACCCCGGCGGCCAGAGCGGCCACGCCGAGGCCGACGGCCGCGCGGCTGCGGGCGCGGCTCAGTCTGGTTGCGCGCATGGCGAAGTGACTCCCTTACGGAGAAAGCAAGTTGGTAAGGTGCGGAAGGCTGCCGCTCAGGGCCGCTCGAGCTGCCCGACCTTGCGGGCGCTCAGGTCCACGACGAGCCAGCGGGTGTCGATCCACGGGCCGTTCTTGACCTTCACGAACAGCCGCGCGCAGCGGTGCTCGCCGCACTTGTCGAGCACGGCGGGCTGCCCGCCCGGTGTGGCCCGGTAGACCGCGCCGCCCAGCACCAGCTGGTTCGGGGAGGTCAGCTCGTGGCCGGTGGCGTCCTTGTAGTCAGCCTTGAGACCCGCGGCCAGCGGGTCGGCGATCAGCAGCCGGGCCGCCTCGGTGTTCTCGGCGGGGCTCAGCGGCGGCTGGACGCCATGGCTGACCTGGGTCGACTCGACCTTTCCGGAGTCCAGGTCGACCGTCTTGGTGACGAGCGAGTCGTCGCGGTAGTCGTAGAAGGTCACGTCCGCGCGGCGCGGCGCGTTCGGGTCGTCCAGTTCGTCGGCCTCGGGGTCGGCGAGGTCGGCGGTGAGCCGCTGCGGACCACGGCCCCCGGTGACGTTCTGGCCCGTGTGCGGCAGCTGCCCGCCCAGGGCGATCTTCTCGACCCGCTGCAACTCGTCGTCGGTCAGCGGGTCCAGGCCCTTGCCCTTCTTGCCCTCGGCGGGCGCCTGCTCCACGACGCCCGGCCGGACCGCGCCCGGCCCCTGGCCCGCCTGTCGCGCGGCCTGTGTGCCCTTCCCGCCCCCTCCTGTGTCGTCCGCTCCTGCCGTGCCCGGCAGGGTGATCGCGACCATGGCGGCGGTCCCCGCCACCGCCAGGGCCGTACCGGCCACCACTTTGCCCAGATGGCGGCGCACTATCTCGCGCACATCTTCCCCCTACTCCCCCAACATCCCCGGGAGTACGTGTTGCCCCACTGGTTCGGCACACGGCAGGTACGAAAGTCGTCCGTGTGCACTGGTCGGCCGCTAAGAGGGACGTAAGCCGCGGGAGGTTGCCTCGCTTTCGGGAAGATGCGGACCTTTCGGGGACACGCGGAACCTCCGGGGACGCGCAGAACTTTCGGGGAGACTCGGAGCCAACGCGGCCCCGGCGGGGCGGCACACCTGGAAGAGTCGTGTCCATGCAGGTCTGGCCTGGCGAGGCGTATCCGCTCGGCGCCACCTACGACGGCGCCGGAACCAACTTCGCGGCCTTCACGGAGGCCGCGGACCGAGTAGAGCTGTGTCTGCTGCACGACGACGGCTCCGAGACGGCGGTGGAGCTGCGCGAGAGCGACGCCTTCGTGCGGCACGCGTACCTGCCGGGCGTGATGCCCGGTCAGCGGTACGGATTCCGGGCGCACGGCCCGTACGACCCCGGACGCGGTCAGCGCTGCAACTCCGCGAAGCTGCTGCTCGACCCGTACGCGAAGGCGATCAGCGGCTCCGTGCGGTGGGGCGAGGAGGTGTACGGCTACCACTTCGACGCCCCGGAGCGGCGCAACGACCTCGACTCGGCGCCGCACACCATGACCTCGGTGGTGATCAACCCGTACTTCGACTGGGGTGACGACCGGCCGCCACGCACCGAGTACCACCACACGGTGATCTACGAAGCCCACGTCAAGGGCCTGACCATGCGTCACCCGGGGCTGCCGGAGGAGCTGCGCGGCACGTACGCGGCGCTCGCGCACCCGGCGATCATCGAACACCTGACCAAGCTGGGCGTGACCGCGCTGGAGCTGATGCCCGTCCACCAGTTCGTGAACGACCACCGGCTGGTCGACATGGGCCTGAACAACTACTGGGGCTACAACACCATCGGTTTCTTCGCCCCGCACAACGCGTACGCCTCCTGGGGCGACCGCGGCCAGCAGGTCCTGGAGTTCAAGTCGGCGGTCCGGGCGCTGCACGGGGCCGGCATCGAAGTCATCCTGGACGTCGTCTACAACCACACCGCCGAGGGCAACCATCTGGGCCCGACGCTGTCCTTCAAGGGCCTCGACAACCCGTGCTACTACCGGCTCGCGGGCGACCCCCGCTACTACATGGACACCACGGGCACCGGTAACTCGCTGCTCATGCGGTCCCCGCACGTCCTCCAGCTGATCATGGACTCGCTGCGGTACTGGGTGACCGAGATGCACGTCGACGGGTTCCGCTTCGACCTCGCTGCCACGCTGGCCCGGCAGTTCCACGAGGTGGACCGGCTGTCGTCGTTCTTCGACCTGGTGCAGCAGGACCCGGTGGTCTCCCAGGTGAAGCTGATCGCCGAGCCGTGGGACGTCGGCGAGGGCGGCTACCAGGTGGGCAACTTCCCGCCGCTGTGGACCGAGTGGAACGGCAAGTACCGCGACACGGTGCGGGACCTGTGGCGGGGCGAGCCGCGCACCCTCGCGGAGTTCGCGTCCCGCCTGACGGGCTCGTCCGACCTCTACCAGGACGACGGGCGCCGCCCGCTGGCCTCCATCAACTTCGTGACCTGCCACGACGGCTTCACGCTGCGCGACCTCGTGTCGTACAACGACAAGCACAACCGGGCCAACGGTGAGGACAACCGGGACGGCGAGAGCCACAACCGGTCCTGGAACTGCGGCGCGGAGGGCGAGACCGACGACCCGGAGGTGCTCGGGCTGCGCGCCCGGCAGATGCGGAACTTCGTCGCCACGCTGATGCTGTCGCAGGGCGTGCCGATGATCAGTCACGGCGACGAGTACGCGCGCACCCAGGGCGGCAACAACAACGCCTACTGCCAGGACAACGAGGTCTCGTGGCTGGACTGGCCCGAGGATCCCCGTGAACGGCCGGAGGAACCCGGCGAACTGCTGGAGTTCATGCGCGCGATGGTCTGGCTGCGCCGGGACCACCCGGTCTTCCGCCGGCGCCGCTTCTTCCACGGCCGGCCTGTGGAGGGCACCCACGACGAGCTGTCCGACATCGCCTGGTTCACGCCCGAGGGCGGCGAGATGACCCAGCGGGACTGGGACTCGGCGCGGGCGTCCGCGCTGACGGTGTTCCTGAACGGCAACGCGATCTCCGAACCGGGCCCGCGCGGGGAGCGCATCACCGACGACTCCTTCCTGCTGATGTTCAACGCCTCCCCGGGCCCGCTGGACTTCCTGGTGCCGGTCGACCACGGCCGCCAGTGGCAGGTGGTCGTCGACACGGCCCGCCCGGAGGGGGTACCGCCGGGCGCGGGAGCGAAGGTCGCGGCCGGTGACCGGATCACGCTGCCGGACCGCAGCCTGACGGTGTTGCAGCGGCCCACCTAGCGGGAGCCACCCGCGCCGGGGCGTGGGTCCGGGCAGGGAGCGATGACACGAAAGGGGGCGTACTGGGTACGAGGGGGCGTACTGGGTACGTAGGTCTGCATGACTTCTGCGCGACCCGGACCGGGGGTGCCCACGGCCACCTACCGGCTGCAGCTCCAGCCCGCGTTCCCGTTCGCCGCCGCGGCGGCGGCCGTACCGTATCTGGCGTCGCTCGGCGTCTCGCACCTGCACCTGTCCCCCGTGCTGGAGGCCGTCCCCGGCTCCGCCCACGGCTACGACGTCGTCGACCACGCGCGCGTGCGCGAGGAGCTGGGCGGCGAGGAGGGGCTGCGCGCGCTGGCGCGCACCGCGCGGGAGCACGGCCTGGGCCTGGTGGTGGACATCGTGCCGAACCACATGGCGATGGCCCCCCGGCACAACCACGCCCTGTGGGAGGTGCTGCGGGAGGGCCCCGGGTCGCCGTACGCGCGCTGGTTCGACATCGACTGGGAGGCGCAGGGCGGGCGGGTGCTGCTGCCCGTCCTCGGCGCTCCCCTCGGCTCGGAACTGGACCACCTCGTGGTCGACGGAGACGTCCTGCGCTACCACGACCACGCGTTTCCGCTCCGCGCGGGCACCGAGGGCCTGCCGCTGCCCCGGCTGCTGGACGCGCAGTGGTACCGCCCGGTGTGGTGGCGGCTGGCCCGGACCGAGCTGAACTACCGGCGTTTCTTCAGCATCTCGGAGCTGATCGGGGTGCGGGCCGAGGACCCGGAGGTGTTCACCGCCACCCACGCCAAGATCCTCCAGCTGCTGGCGGAGGGCGTGGTGGACGGGCTGCGCGTCGACCATCCCGACGGGCTCGCCGACCCCGACGGCTATCTGGCGCGGCTGCACGCGGCGACCGGCGGGCGCTGGACGGTCGTGGAGAAGATCCTCGCCGACGGCGAGCGCCTGCCGGCCTCCTGGCCCGTCGCGGGCACCACCGGCTACGACGCCCTGCGCCACGTCGACGGGCTGTTCACGGACCCGGACGGCGCCGGTGAACTCCTCGCCGAGTACCGGAGGTTCGCGGCCCCGCAGACGGACCGGGGCGGCGACTGGGAGGCCACGGTGCGGCGCGCGGCCTACAAGGTGCTCACGCACGAGCTGGCCGCCGAGACGGACCGGCTCACCCGGGTGGCGGCCCGGCTGTGCGCGGCCTCGCCGGACCTCGCGCTGCGCGACCGCGCGCCCTGGGCGCTGCGCACGGCGCTGGAAGAGCTGCTGGTGCGGCTGCGGGTGTACCGGCCGTACGCCTCCGGCGACGCCTCGGCCGTCGTCACCGAGGAGGCGGCCGAGGAGGCCCGGTTCGCCTTCGTGGTGCCCGAGGAGGGCGGGGCCGTGGACGTCGTACGCCGGCTGCTGACCGAGGCGCCCGGCGCGGGGCCGGACGAGGACCGGGCGGCCCGGGAGGAGTTCCGCGCGCGGTTCGCGCAGACGGCATCGGCGCTGCGCGCCAAGTCGGTGGAGGACACCGCGTTCTACCGCTATGTGCCGCTGCTGTCGGCGACCGAGGTGGGCGGCGATCCGGGCCGCCCGGGCGTGTCCCCGGAGGACTTCCACGCGTACTGCGCGCGCGTGCAGCGCGACTGGCCGCTGACCGGGACGGTCGTCTCCACGCACGACACCAAGCGCAGCGCCGACGTGCGGGCGGCGCTGGCCGTGCTCACCGAGTGCCCCGGCCGCTGGGCGGAGCTCCTCGCGGAGGTGACGCTGCCCGAGGAGGGCGTGCCGGACGGGCAGGTGGCGTGGGCGGCCTGGCAGACGGTGTTCGGGCTGGGCCCCGCGGCGGAGGAACGGGTGCGGGGGGCGCTGCTGAAGCATGTGCGCGAGGCGGGCCTGTACACGAGCTGGACGGAGCAGGAGCCGCCCTACGAGGAGGCGGTGGCGGCCTTCGTGGCGGCGGGACCGTGCGGGCCGCCCGGCGAGCGTGTGGCGGCCTTCCGGGAGGCGCTGGAGCCGCACATCCGGGCCAACGTGCTGGGCACCGCGCTGGTCCAGCTCACGATGCCGGGGGTGCCGGACCTGTACCAGGGCACCGAGGGCGAGTACCGGGCGCTGGTCGACCCGGACAACCGGCGGCCCGTGGCGTTCCCGCCCGCCGCGCCCGGCGAGAAGGACGCACTGACGGCCGCGGCGCTGCGACTGCGCGCCCGCCGGCCCGGCGCCTTCGGCGCTAAGGCGACGTACGCGCCGCTGCCCGCCGAAGGCCCGGCGGCACGGCACTGCACGGCCTTCGTGCGCTCCGGTGAGGCGGTCACGGCGGTGACCCGGCTGTCGCTGCGGCTCGCCGAGGCGGGCGGCTGGCGGGAGACCCGGCTGCCGCTGCCACCGGGGCGGTGGGCGGACACCCTGACCCCGGGACGGGAGTTCACGGGGCACGCGCGCGTGGCGGAGTTGTTCGAGCGGCTGCCGGTGGCGCTGCTGGAGCGGGTCGCGGATGCCTGAGGAGCGTGTGCCGGCACAGGTCGCCGCTGCCACCGACCGCTATCGGTCACGGTTCGAGCACAGCTCGACGTGCTTCCGTCTCGCATCCTGAGAGCGCATCAGCCCTGGCAGACGCGGCATCACGCGATGGCCCGCCTTGCACCGGTCAAGGACCTTACGGGTGAATCACCGGACCTTCAGGGACCGGAACTCATCGACGAAACAATGTCAGTTGAGTGCGTTCACCTGCATGTCGGGCATAGTTGATCTTCTGTTCGATTCTTCATCCTCAGGAGTACTTCCATGGCCCTCGCGCCACATCGGCGTCCCCGGGTTTCCGTCATCATCCCGGTGTACAACGCGGTTGACCACCTGGCCGAGTGCCTGGAGTCGATCACCGGGCAGAGCATCGGCCTGGACTCGGTCGAGGTGGTGGTGGTCGATGACGGCTCCACCGACGGAAGCGGAGCGCTCCTCGATGAGTGGGCGGCTCGCTACCCGCAGGCCATACGCGTCGTGCACCAGGAGAACTCCGGCGCCCCCGGAGGGCCTCGCAACCGCGCCATCGACCTGGCCGCCGGGGAGTTCCTGTTCTTCGCCGATCCCGACGATTACCTGGGCACCGAAGCCCTGGAGCGTATGGTCGCCGCCGCTGACCGCAACGACTCCGACGTCGTACTCGGCAGAATCGCAGGGGTGGGCCGCACAGCCCCCATCGTTGCGTTCAAGAAGAACATCGAGGGCGGCGACCTCTTCACCGCGAACGGTGTGTGGACCCTCACCGCCCACAAGTTGTTCCGCCGCTCTGTGGTCATGGAACATGATCTGCGCTTCGCCGAAGGCGTCCGCCTTGCCGAGGAGCAGATGTTCGTCATGGGCGCCTACTTCGCCGCCCGGTCCGTGTCTGTGGTCGCCGACTACGACTGCTACTACCTGGTCCGCCGGGACGACTTCCCGCACCTCGCCCAACAGCTCCCGGAACCGGCCTCGTTCTTCGGGAACGTCGGCAACGTGCTGGACCTGGTCGCGGCCCATGTTCCACCCGGCGAGAGCCGCAACCAGTTGCTGAAGCGCTGGCTCACCCTGGAGATTCTCGGACGCTTTGCGGGCCGTTTCGCCACACTGCCCGAGGACACCCGCGAGTTGTACGTGAAACTCGCCGGCGAGCTGATTCACAAGCACATGTCCGACGAGCTCATCGCCGCGCTGCCGCCGCTGTCGCGCCTGCGCTGCAGGCTGCTGGCCGCTCACGCCACCGACGAGCTCACGGCACTCACCACCTTGGTGCCGAAGCCGAAGCCCAAGACGCAGCCGAAACCCGAGCCGCAGCAGGGCCGGCCTGCAGAACCGGCCAAGGTGGCCACGCTGTCCAAGACACTCAGCCGATACACTCCCGGCCGCATAGCCCGGGGGATCAAAAAGCGTCTGACTCACTGAGAGGTCGGAGTGCACATGGCTCGCGACGGGCTGGGGGTTGGCAGCGCCGGGCGCTGCCCTGCTCGTCGGCGTTGGCACTCAGAACCGTCAGCTCAAGCGCTCACATGACGCGCCGAGGGACGGCCAGGTGACGCGCAGGAGGTCCACGAAGGCCTCGGCGGCTCCGGTGGGCGCCGCGCGCGCGTAGACGCTCAGGGGGCGCTTCCAGGGCGGGTCGGGGGTGAGCACCACGCAGTCCTCGCCGACCGCGCCGCGCACGATGTGGGCGGGCGCGGCGCACACCCCGACCCCGGCGGCTGCCATCCGCACGGCGGTGGAGGTGTGCTCGGTCCACACGGCCGTGCGCGGCCTGAACCCGGCCTCCCCGCAGGCCCAGTCGAGGAAGCGTTCACCGTGGACGACGGGTTCCATGGCGCAGCGGATCCAGGCGCGGTCGGCGAGTTCCGGGAGCGTCACGGTCGTACGGCCCGCGAGCCGGTCGTCGAACGGCACCACGAGGACGACCTCCTCCTCGCCGATCGGGACGACGGTGCCGGGCGGGTCGGCGGGCTCGGGTCCGACCGCGAGGTCGGCGGTGCCGCGCTCCACGGCGTCCTCCAGGGCCTCGGTGGTGGCGTACTCGTGCAGGCGCAGCAGGACCTGGGGGTGGGTCGCCTGCCACCGGGCGAAGACGTCGGGCATGGCGCCGACGGCGATGGAGTGCAGGGCCGCGACGTGCAGTTCGCCGCCCTCGGCGCCGGCGGAGGCGCGGGCCGCGCGGCGGGCCTGGGCGGCGCTGCGGACGGCGAGTTCGGCGTGCGGCAGGAAGGCACGGCCCATGGGAGTGAGGCGCACGCCGCGCGGGAGGCGCTCCAGCAGGGCGCCGCCGACCGACTTCTCCAGGGCCTTGATCTGGTGCGAGAGCGCGGGCTGTGTGACGTGCAGGGAGTCCGCCGCGCGCGTGAAGGACGCCTCGTGGACGACCGTCACGAAGTACTCCATCTGCCGCAGGCTCACTTCTCCGCCCTCCGCCGCCTCCCATAAAGATCCTGCATGGATTCCACAAGAACATTGCCTTGGACTCATGGCAAGGGGCGGGCGCAGGGTGGGGACATGACCATGAACACACCGGACGTCATCGTGATCGGCGGCGGCACGGGCGGGTACAGCACCGCCCTGCGCGCCGCGTCCCTCGGGCTCGCCGTCGTACTCGTGGAACGCGACAAGGTCGGCGGGACCTGTCTGCACCGGGGCTGCATCCCGAGCAAGGCGATGCTGCACGCCGCCGAACTGGTGGACGGCATCGTGGAGGCGCGCGAGCGCTGGGGCGTGAAGGCCACGGTGGACTCGGTCGACTGGACGGCCCTGGTGGCCACCCGGGACCACATCGTGGGGCGCAACCACAAGGGGGTGGAGGCGCATCTCGCGCATGCGGGCGTGCGGGTGCTGCGGGGCAGCGCACGGCTGACGGGGCCGCGCACGGTGCGGGTGGAGGGCGTGGGCCCCGACCACCCCACCCCGGGCGCCCGCGGCGGGTCCGCGCCCGGCGTGCACGACCTCGCCGCGCGCCGTGGCATCGTCCTCGCGACCGGCTCGCGCCCGCGCACGCTCCCGGGGCTCGCGTCGGACGGGCGTCGCGTGGTGACCAGCGACGACGCGCTGTTCGCGCCCGGGCTCCCCGCGTCCGTGCTGGTGCTCGGCGGGGGCGCGATCGGCGTCGAGTATGCCTCCTTCCACCGCTCCATGGGCGCCGAGGTCACCCTGGTGGAGGCCGCCGACCGGATCGTGCCGCTGGAGGACGCCGATGTGAGCCGGCACCTGACGCGCGGCCTGAAGAAGCGCGGGGTCGACGTGCAGGCGGGCGCGCGGCTGCTGGACACGGAGGTGCTGGAGAACGGCGTACGCGCGCGCGTGCGCACCGCGCGGGGCGAGACCCGGACGGTGGAGGCGGAGCGGCTGCTGGTGGCTGTCGGCCGCGCGCCGGTGACCGAGGGCCTGGACCTGACCGCGGCCGACCTGACGACGGACGAGCGGGGCTTCGTCGCACCGGCGGACTGGAACCGGCTGGAGACGGCCGTGCCCGGCATCCATGTCGTCGGCGATCTGCTGCCGCCGCCGTCCCTGGGCCTCGCCCACGCCTCGTTCGCCGAGGGCCTGCTGGTGGCGGAGACGCTCGCCGGGGTGACCTCGGCGCCGGTCGACTACGCGGCCGTGCCCCGGGTGACGTACTCCTCGCCGCAGACCGCGGCGGTGGGTCTGAGCGAGACGGAGGCACGCGCGCGGGGGCACGAGGTCGACGTCAACACGATGCCGCTGACCGCCGTCGCCAAGGGGATGGTGCACGGGCAGGGCGGCATGGTGAAGGTCGTCACCGAGGCCGGCGGCGGGCAGGTGCTCGGCGTGCACCTGGTCGGCCCGAACGTGTCGGAGATGATCGCGGAGAGCCAGCTGATCGTCGGCTGGGACGCCCAGCCGTCCGACGTGGCCCGGCATGTACACGCGCACCCGACGCTGTCGGAGGCGGTGGGCGAGGTGTTCCTGACGCTCGCGGGACGCGGGCTGCACCAGCAGTGAACGCCTGGCACGTACCGGGGCGCCCGGCCGCCCTGTCATGACGCCCGGGCGCCCCTCGGAGCCTCCCCCGCAGCGTGCTTGACAGTTCTCCCAGGCCGTGCGGCACTTGGAGGGCGAAGCCGGGCGGACTAGTCGGGGGTGAGTCTCCTGCCGGAGCTGCGCTACCCCAGCGTTCCCGAACTGGTCGCCTCCGCACGGGCGTTGGCTGCTCAGGAGCCCGCGCTGTGCGCGCTCAGACAGGTGGGCGCCTCCCGGGCCGGCCGCCCCCTGCACCTGCTGTCCGTGGGGCACGCGAGGCGGGCCGTGCTGGTGGTGGCGGGCGCCCACGCCAATGAGCCGGCCGGCGGCTCCACACTCCGGGCACTGGCCGAACGGGTGCTGGCCGAACGGGAGTTGCGGGCGGACACCTCCTGGCACTTCCTGCTCTGCGCCGACCCGGACGGCGCGAGCCTGCATGTGACCCCGGCGCCCCGCAGCCTGCTCGACTACCACCTCGGCTTCTACCGGCCGACGGGCGCGGAGCAGCCGGAGTGGTCGCCCTCGGTCCTGCCGCCGGACCGGCTGCCGCCCGAGACACGGGCACTGACGGGGGTCATCGACGAACTGCGCCCGTACCTCCAGGTGACCCTGCACGGCACCGATCTCGGCGGCAGCTGGGTGCAGTTGACGAGGGACGTGCCCGGCCTCGCCGAGCCGTTCGCCAAGTCCGCGGCGGAGCTGCACATTCCGGTGGAGACGGGCGCGTCGGACGCCGCGGGCTGGCCCGCCTCCGGCCCCGGGGTGCATGTGATGCCCGGCCCCGAGTCGGGCGTCGCCTACCCGAGCATGCCGGACGACGCCCGGCACAGCACCTGGTACCACGCGCACCGGTACGGCGGTCTGACG
This sequence comes from Streptomyces sp. NPDC002676, assembly GCF_053592455.1. Classification (NCBI taxonomy): domain Bacteria; kingdom Bacillati; phylum Actinomycetota; class Actinomycetes; order Kitasatosporales; family Streptomycetaceae; genus Streptomyces; species Streptomyces sp. NPDC002676. The sequence continues at coordinate 377,917 of NZ_JBSFVT010000005.1, forward strand.
GCCGTCGTGGAAGTGCCGATGTGGGCCAGCGACCTGGTGGACGACCCGGCGCCGCATCCGGCCCCGGCGGCGGCGATACGGCGCCTGGCGCAGCGCCTGCTGCGGGACTCGCTGGAGGTGGAGCGGGTGCTCGCCGAGGCGCTGCCCCGGCTGGACGGCGCGGACGGGCCGCTGCTGCGGGCCACGCGGTGGGCCCTGGACCTGATCCCGGGCCTGGCGCAGGACTGGATCCAGACGCCGCCGGCCGGCACGACGATGGCCTACGTCGGCAGCGTGGACGCGTTCGGACGGCGGTTGCCGCTGCGCGCGGCGGCGATGCTGCTGCGGGTGCTGCGGGCGGCGGACGACCGTGCGGCGCCCGGGCTCGAACAGCTCGTCGCCACCTGGTGCGATGCCTTCGCGGGGCGCTTCCGGGCCCGCTGGGTGCCCTTGCAGCACCAGGTGGAGCACCAGTCACGGACGGCCCTGGTCGCGGCGCAGCACGCGCGGGACCGGGCGGCGTGAGCCACCCGGGCCCACACGCGCCCGGCCGCCAGTGGTCCGGGTCAGTCGTCCAGGGCGAAGACCGATCCCGTCCGCGCGTTCATGACGCACCTGCTGGAGAACGTCTCCCGGTAGGCGACCCGCCGTCCGTTCCACTGCCCGCGCGCCTCGGCGGTCACAGGGGCGTAGATCATCGGGCAGAAGACGCCCTTGGCGGGGATGCGGGCGATGTCGCCGCCCGCCGCCGCGAGTGCGGCGCAGGCCTTGGCCGCCTGCACGTGACGACCCTGCGGCGGGTCGCACAGCAGCAGGACGCCGCGCGTGTCACCGGACTGTGCGTCGCCGCGGGTGACGGTGAAGTAGAGCCAGTTGCCGGGGACGTGGTCGCGGGCCGCCGCCCGGGCCGGTCCCGCGGCGAGGAAAGAGGCGGCGGCCAGCAGGGCGCCGGCCGCCGCTGTCGCTCGGGTGATGTACGTCATGCCCGTTGCATCGGCACGGCGGCACGCGTTCCCCAGTCCGGCTCACCCGAACGGGACCCGCCCCGCGGGCCGGCTCAGCTCGCCGAGAGCCGGAACGCCATCCGTCCGAAGCCCACCTGGTCGCCCTCGCGGACGACGACGGCGCCGATCACCCGGCGGCCGTTGACGGTGGTGCCGTTGGTCGAGCCGAGGTCCCTGAGCACCCAGACGCCGCCCTGGAGGCTGAGTTCGGCGTGCACGCGGGAGACCGTCTCGTGGTTCAGACGCAGCCCGTTCGCCGGGTCGCGGCCTATGCGCAGCCGCTGGGCGCCCGCCGGGTGGGGCAGCAGCAGCTTGGGCAGCCGTTCGGCCTGCCAGGCCCGGCGCAGCCGCACGGTGAAGCCGGAGACGGCCTCGACGGTGCCGAAGACGGCGCGCGAGAGACGGTTCTTCTCGGGGGGCAGGTCGGAGATGAGGGCGGCGAGTTCGTCCGCGCGGCGGGCGGCGAGCGCCAGCTCCATGCGGCGTACGAACGTGTCGTGCGACAGCCGGCCCATGGCGACGCCGTCACGCAGCACCTGCAGCGCCTTGTCGCGCTCCGCGTCGGACAGCCTCGCGGGGTACGTGGAGAACTCGAAAGACGACGTCACGCAGGTGATTGTCGGTCAGTGAACCCCGGGTGTCCAGAAAGCGGAAAAGTGCGCCCACGCGCGCGTACGTCCACGACACCTGCCGGGAAAGGGCGGAATTCCGAAGCGCGCCGACCGTGTTCGCGGCACGATGGACGGGCTTGACATCACGTGTGGGCAGACGAAGGGGAACCGTCCGTGCAGTTCGAGGTGTGGGCACCGAAGGCAGACCGAGTGACGCTCCAGTGCGACGGCGCCACGCGCGCGTTGGAGCGCGATCCGGAGCGCAGTGGCTGGTGGACGGGGGAGGCGGAGGCGCGGGACGGCGCCCGGTACGGGTTTGCGCTGGACGACGGCCCGGTGCTGCCCGACCCGCGCTCGCGCCGCCAGCCGGACGGCCCCGACGGCCTGAGCGCCGTGGTGGACCACGGCCGCTACACGTGGCGTACGGCGTGGCCGGGGAGCGCGCTGCCGGGCGCGGTGCTCTACGAGCTGCACGTGGGCACGTACACCCGCGAGGGCACCCTGGACGCGGCTGCCGCCCGCCTCGAACACCTCGCGGAACTGGGCGTCACACACGTGGAGTTGATGCCTCTGAGCCCGTTCCCGGGACGGTACGGCTGGGGGTACGACGGGGTGTCGCCGTGGGCGGTGCACGAGCCGTACGGCGGCCCCGAGGCACTGAAGCGGTTCGTCGACCGGGCCCATGAACTCGGCCTGGGCGTCGTCCTGGACGTCGTGCACAACCATCTGGGCCCGTCGGGCAACCATCTGCCCGCGTTCGGGCCGTACTTCACGGACACGCACCACACACCCTGGGGCGCGGCGGTGAACCTGGACGCGCCCGGCTCGGACGAGGTGCGCGCGTACTACGTGGGCAGCGCGCTGGCGTGGCTGCGGGACTACCGGCTGGACGGGCTGCGGCTGGACGCGGTGCACGCGCTGCACGACACGCGCGCGTGCCACTTCCTGGAGGAGCTGTCGGCGGCCGTGGACGGCCTCGCCGGGGAGCTGGGACGGCCGCTGTTCCTGATCGCCGAGTCCGATCTGAACGACCCGCGGTACATCACCCCGCGCGCGGAGCACGGGCTCGGCGTGCACGCACAGTGGAACGACGACTTCCACCACTCCCTGCACACCGCGCTCACCGGCGAGTCCCAGGGCTACTACGCCGACTTCGCGCGCGCCCCGCTCGCCGCGCTCGCCAAGACCCTCACCGGCGGCTACTTCCACGACGGGACGTACTCCAGCTTCCGGGGCCGCCGCCACGGCCGCCCGCTGGACCGCGCGCGGGTCTCCGCGCACCGGCTGCTCGGCTACGCGCAGACCCACGACCAGGTCGGCAACCGGGCCCAGGGAGACCGGCTTTCGGCGCTCCTCTCCCCCGGTCTGCTGGCCTGCGCGGCCACGCTCACGCTGACCGCGCCGTTCACGCCGATGCTGTTCATGGGCGAGGAGTGGGCGGCGGGCACGCCGTGGCAGTACTTCACCGACCACACGGACCCACAGCTGGCCGACGCCGTACGGCGGGGCAGGCGGCGGGAGTTCGCGGCACACGGCTGGGCCGAGGAGGACGTACCCGACCCGCAGGACCCGGCGACCCGGGACCGCTCCTGCCTGGACTGGTCGGAACCGGAGACCGAACCCCACGCGCGCGTGCTGGCCTGGTACCGGCAACTGCTCGCGCTGCGCCGGACGCAGCCGGACCTCACCGATCCCGACCTGGCCGACACGAAGGTGGCGTACGACGAGGAGGGGCGCTGGCTGGCCCTGCGGCGCGGGGACGTCCGGGTGGCGGTGAACCTGGGCAAGGAGCCCGCGGCGATCCCGCTGGGCACCGACCGGGTGGAGGTGCTCGCCGCCTGGGACCCGGTGGCGGCGCCGGGCCCGGACGGGCTGCTCCAGGTGCCCGGGGAGTCGTGCGTGGTGCTGGTCCAGCCGTAAGGCCCTCAAGGCCCTGAGCCGGCCCTGCGGTGCCTGCTCGGCGTCCTAGAACTCGGTCACCCGCTCCAGCAGGATCGGCTCCCAGGCCCGCCGCAGCTGGGTCCGCAGCAGCGCCAGGGAGCCGCCCGCGCGGCCGTCGAGGTGGTCGGTGAGGCGGATGACGGTGTCGCAGCGGGCGAGCCACAGGCCGCGCAGACAGGGGCGGGCTCCGTAGCCGGCCAGGGTGGCGGCGCGGACGGCCGCCGGGGAGCCCACGGCGACGGCGAGCCCGGCGATGTCCTCGGCGGGGTCGCCGAGGACCGCCGCGGTCCAGTCCAGGACGCCGCGCACCCGCCCGTCGGCGCTGACCACCACGTGCTCGCCGGTCAGGCCGTGGTGGGTGAGGACGGCGGTGCCGGGCTGGGCGGCCAGCTGGGCCGCGCCGGGCGGGGTGAGCTGGTGCAGCCGGGCCGCGTCGAACTCGTCGCCGGCATCGAGCCGTTCGGCGGCGTGCACGGCCATCCTGCGCAGCGCCTCCAGGGAGCGCGGGGCCGTGCGCGGCACGCCGAGCGTCTCGGCCTGACGTACGGGCACCGCGCGCAAGCCTGTGAGCAGGCCTGCGAGGTCGGCCTCGCCGACGGCGGAGACGTCGTGCTCGTCGGCCGTGCCGCCGGGCACCAGGGTGTCGAGGGTGTAGGCGAGCCCGGGTGCCCAGTCGCCGTGCGCGACGCTGGTCGGGACGGCGACGGGCACGTGCGGGCGCACCAGGTCGCGCAGGCGCAGTTCGCGGCGGCGCAGCGCGGCGGCCTCGCGGTCGGGGGCGAGGCGCAGCACATGGCGGGAGCCGACCCACCAGGTGTGCTCACGGCCCGCCGTGACGGGCCGCACGTCTGGCTCCTGTGTGCCGCTCTCCTTGAGCAGCGGGCGAACCAGTCTGCGGACGGTGTCCGCGGTGGGAGTCGGTGCCTGGGTCATGGGTCGCGCGTTCGCCGTTCCGGAATGTCGTCGAGGTGGTTCTTGAGCCTTTGCGGGCCCTCCGGCCTCTTTGTGGCTTCTCAGTCCACTATGACCATCTCACGGGTGGTGTTGTTGAACCGGCGTCCGCCGTCCTCGGTCACGGTGACGATGTCCTCGATGCGCACCCCGAAGCGGCCGGGCAGATAGATGCCGGGCTCCACGGAGAAGCACATGCCGGGCACGAGGGGCTGCTCCTCGCCCTCGATCATGTACGGCGGCTCGTGCGTGGTGACGCCGATGCCGTGCCCGGTGCGGTGGATGAAGTACTCGCCGTACCCGGCGTCGGTGATCACCGCGCGGGCGGCGCGGTCGACCTCCTGGCAGGCGACGCCCGGCCGTACGGCGTTGAAGCCCGCCTCCTGGGCGGCGCGCACGATGTCGTGGACGGTGCGCTCCTCCTCGGCCGGCTCGCCGACGTGCACCGTGCGGGTGGTGTCGGAGCCGTAGCCGTCCTTGAGGCCGCCGAAGTCGAGGACGACCATGTCGCCGTGCTGGATGACGCGGTCGCCGACCTCGTGGTGCGGGTTGGCGCCGTTGGGGCCCGAGCCGACGATGGTGAAGTCGACCTGGGAGTGCCCGAAGCGGCGCAGCAGGTCCGCGAGGTCGTGGCCGATGTCGGACTCGCGGCGTCCGGCGAAGGGGACTTTCCGGATCTCCTCGAACGCCTGGTCGGCAGCGGCTCCGGCGGCTGCCAGGAGTTCCAGTTCGGCGGCGTCCTTGACGGCGCGCAGCATGGGCAGGGCGTCGGTGAGGGCGGCATAGGAGGTGCCGGGCAGGGCCCGCTGGAGGCCGAGCAGGTGCATGGCCCAGGTGTTGTCGCTGATGCCGAACCGGCCGTCGCGGTCGAGGAGGGCGGCGGTGACGGCGTAGGGGTCCTTGCCGTCGGTCCAGTCGCGCAGGGTGAGCGCGGAGGCGCCGGCCGCGTGCCCGGCGTCCGGGGCCTCCAGGGTGGGCACGACGAGGACGGGGTCGTGCCCGGGGGTGAGGACCAGCACGGTGAGCCGTTCGGTGACCGCGGTGGGCGTGTATCCGGTCAGCCACACCATGTCCGGTCCCGGCGCCACGAGCAGGCCCGCGAGGCCCGCGTCGGCAGCGGAGCGCGCGGCACGCTCCATGCGGGCGCGGTAGTCGTCGGCGGTGAAGGGCGCGTGACCGGTCATCCGGGCCTCCGAGCGCGGGTCGGGAACGACATGGGGCCATCATGGCGCGTGCGGCGGAGGGTGACCAACGGGATATCGCCGGGGTTCAGGTCACCACGGCCAGAACCGCCGTCAACTGCTGGTAGCCCCCACTGTGGTGGCGGACGGTGAGGGTCACGCGCGTGCCGGGGCGGGCGCGGGCGACGGCGCGGGCGAGGTCGGCGGCCGAGTCGATGCGCGTGCTGCCGAGCTGTAGCAGGACGTCCCCGCGGACCAGGCCGGCCGTGTAGCCGGGGCCGGGCACGTGGACGCCCACCACCAGGGCGCCGGCCTTCTGCGCGTCGACGGCCTCCAGGCCCAGCGTGGCCGCGGACACCGCCCGCGCGGGGCCGGGAGTGGCCCTGGTGGGCAGCGCGGGCGGCGGGTTGTGGCGTTGCAGGTCGGCGAGCTTGCCGAGCCCGATGACCGTGGCGCCGACGGTACCGACGCCGACGCCGGAGAGCACCAGAACGGTGCCGATGAACAGGCCGAACAGCAGCGTCCTGAGCCGCCGGCCGCGCCTGCGCGCCCCGTGCGGGCGCCGGACGGGGACGGGGACGCCGCCCTCCCTGCGGTCCTGGCCGGGCATGGGCTTGGGACGCAACACAGTGTGTTCCATGGTTCGCTCGCCTCCGACTGGTGCTCTACCCGGGGCGCCCGGCCGTGACGAGACACGAACGAGTGAGACTGGCCGGAGGGCGGCGGAGGGTAGCCATGAGGACGGGGGCTCAGCCGCCGGTCAGCCGGCGCACCACTTCCGCCGCGGCTCCGGCGGGCGTGCCGCCGTACACGAGTTCCGTGCGGTGCACCAGGCGCGGTGCGGTGAGCGGGACGGCGGCCGTGCCCGGGACGCCGGTGGCCGTGGTGTGCGGCAGCAGGGTGAGGCCGTGCCCGGCCGCGGCGAGGGCGGTGAGGGTGCGCACGTCGGTGCCCTCGTAGCGCAGTCCGGGGCGGAAGGCGCCGCCGCCACCCGCCACGCGCAGGTGGGCGAGCGGGAGGGCCACGTCGGGGGCGTCCAGCCAGCGGGCGTCGGCGAGGTCGCCGAGGCGCAGGCCCGGCCGGGCGGCGAGGGGGTGTCCGGCGGGCAGCAGCACGCTGACGGGTGCCTCGGCGACGCCGTGCGTGGTCAGCGGTGCCACGTCGGGCAGCCGCAGCGGATCGCTGGGCGCGGCCAGCCCGTCGACGAGTCCGAGGTCGGCGGTGCCGGTGGCGACGGCGGCCGGGATCTCGTCGCGGGCGAGGACGCGCAGGGTCACCCCGGCCCGCGGGAGGGCGGCGAGGACGTGCGCGGCGAGCGCGGTCGGCGTGGTGGCGAGGGTGAGACCGTGGGGCGGTGCGGCGGCCATGCGGACGACGTCGGCGCGGGCCGCGTCCAGGCGCAGCAGCAGCGGCCCCGCGTGCTCCAGGAGCCGCTCTCCGGCTGCCGTGGGCGCGACCGGCCGCCGGGTCAGCAGCGGTGCGCCCAGGTCCTGTTCGAGCGCGGCGATGTGCTGGGACACCGCGGACTGGGTGTAGCCCAGCTCGCGCGCGGCCTCCGAGAAGGAGGCGAGGCGGGCGACGGTGACGTACGTGCGCAGCAGGTGCGGGTCCATGCGGACGAGGATCCCATGTGCATCAGCAACGCTTATCAACAGTCCAGGAATCATCGTTGGACGTGAACGCGGGGGCCCGCGGAGGATGAGGGCCATGACGAACACCGCCACCATCGCCCTGGTCGGGGACCGCTCCCCGAACGTCGTGTCGCACACCCGGATCCCGCTGCTGCTGGACGCCCTCGCCGAACGCGACCGCCTCGTGCTGGACGCCTACTGGATCCCGACCGAGGACGCGGAGGCGGAGGGCGCGGTACGCGGCTTCGACGCCGTGTGGGTGCTGCCGGGCAGTCCGTACCACAGCGAGGCAGGAGTGCTCACGGCCGTCCGGACCGCGCGGGAGGAGGGCATCCCGTTCCTGGGCACGTGCGGCGGCTTCCAGCACGCGCTGCTGGAGTACGCCCGGAACGTGTGTGGGCTGACCCGGGCGGCGCACGCCGAGAACGACCCGGGCGCCGAGGAGCCGCTCATCGAGGCGCTCGCCTGTTCCCTGGTGGGCCACGAGGCCGCGGTGGTCCTGGAACCGGGTTCGCTCGCGGAGTCCGTCATCGGCTCGGCGCGCACGGTCGAACGGTACTTCTGCGCGTACGGCCCCTCACGCCACCTCGACACACTGAGTGCACACGGGCTGCGGTTCTCCGGGCACGACGAGGACGGGCAGGTCCGGGTCGCCGAACTGCCGGGCCATCCCTTCTTCCTGGCCACGCTGTTCCAGCCGGAGCTGGCCGGCGACGGCTCGCGCCCGCACCCTGTCGTACGGGCACTGGCGCGAGCGGCGGCCGGGCATGCGGCGGCGCGGGCGGTTCAGGCCGTGTGACCTGCATGCTGTGGCCGGAGTGCCCTGGGCGTCGCCGCTGATGATGGTGTTCCCGGTCCAGCCGTCGTTGCCGCCGCCCGTCCTGGCGCCGTGCAGGTGGGTCACCAGCTACTCCTCACCGGGACGGAGTACGGGCGGACCGGGCAACTGGCGACTCCGGTCAGCCGAGTGCCGGCACCGGAACGGCGGGGGCGCGGTCGGGCAGGAAGCCGTGCGAGCGGCGGCCGAGCCACTCGGCCCTGTAGCGGTCGACGTTGCGGTGCCAGTTCAGGATGCCCGCCAGCCAGTTCTGCAGGTCGGCGACATAGCCGGCCAGAGCGGCGCGCGCCTTGGCCGGCAGCGCGAAGTCGTCGTAGAGGACCGGCAGTTCGTTGGCGATGACGTGCTCGAACTGCTCCATGCGCTGGGTCATCAGATCGTGGACGACGGCGAGCGCGGCCGGGTAGTCCACGCCGAAGAAGTTCTGCACGACGAGGATGGCGTTGTGGATCTCGCCCTCGTACTCGATCTCCTTCTGGTACGAGAAGACGTCGTTGAGCAGGCAGGCGTAGTCCATCGCGGCGTTCTCCAGGGAGCGCACCGGCCCGCTGCGGTACACCTCGGGCGGGATCGCCGGGCCCTGGCCCGTCCGGGCGAGGCTCAGGGTGAGGTCGGAACCGAAGGTCGAGCGCCGCATCTCCAGGTAGTCCACGGGGTCGGGGACACGGTTCTGCAGCTGGTTGGAGAGTTCCCACACCCAGCTCTCGGTCATGGTGTCCACGGCCGCCTTCAGGGTGCGCCGCTGGTCGGCGCTCATCCCGGCGGTCGTGCGCGCCCACAGGTCGATCAGCCCGCGTTCCATGGCGTTGACGGGCACGAGGGGCGGCTCGCCCTCGACGGGCATGCACCGCGACAGCCGCTCGGTGGTCAGCCGGGCGGCGGCGAGGTCGCGCCGGTGTCCGTACACCAGCGGGTAGTAGTCATCACCGTAGGTCCCCCAGGCGAGCCACTGCGCGCTGAGGCCGAGGGCCTCGCAGGTGGCGTCCGGGTCCAGACCGGCGGAGCAGAGCGCGAGGTCGGCGGCGGCGAGCTTGTCCTCGTCCCAGACGCCCTCCTGGAGGATGCCGATCCGGTGCGACCACGCCAGGAGGTTCGCGCGGGCGTCGTCGAGGTGGGGGCTCAGCTCCAGCCTGAAGGGCATGTGGAAGTCGGGCAGCCGGGAGGGGCCGACCTTCTGGTACGGCACGTGGGAGTGGGCGCGCAGTCGTTGCTGCGCGGCTGTGGCGAGCAGCGCGCCGATGTCGGCGGCGGACAGTCCGGGGCCGCTCGGGATCTGCCAGGGCGAGCTCGCACGGGCGCCCTGGTTCATGTAGCGGCTGGAGCGCAGGTGCCATTCGTGGCCGCCGGACTGCCAGTCCTGAAGTCCCTTGGTGTAGGCGGCGACCGCCGCGGCCTCGGCCGGGCCGAGGCCCCGCTCCAGGGCGACGGCGGGCACTTCGGTGAGCGCGGTGTGCTCGAACTGGTGCAGCCGGGAGGTGAGGACGTCGTTGACGGTGTCGGCGGCCTCCTGGGTGGTGCAGCCGAAGAACTTCTCCAGCACGAGCACGCCGTTGCTGTTCTCGCCCTCGTCCTCGACCTCGCGCTGGTAGGAGAACAGGTCGTTGCGCAGGTGGACCGCATCGGAGAACGTCTCCATGAGCACCCGGAGCGGCCGGGTGCCGGCGACGGCTGCGGGCACCTCGGCGGTGGCGTACTCCACGAGCCCCGCCGACCAGGGGGCGCCGCCCACCTTGCGGCGCATCTCGATGTACTCGACCGGGTTGGCGATCCGGCCCTCGTTGATGTTGGACAGCTCCCACAGGGACTCGTTGAGCAGGTGCTCGGTGGCGACGGCGAACCGGCGGCGCCAGTCCACTGACATCGCCGGCACCGTGCGCTGCCACAGGTCCTTCAGTCCCGCCTCGACGGGGTTCTCCGGTTCCGGTACGGGAGTTGCGAGATCCAGGGGCATGAACAGCGGGAGGCGGTCGAGGTGGGCCTTGCCGGCGGCGCGGTCCTGGGTGCGCTTGAACATGTCGAGGAAGTGGTCGTCGAAGAAGAACACCCACACGTACCAGTCGGTGATCAGCGAGAGGGCGGGTCCGTCGCAGTCGGGGTGGGTGTAGGAGCACAGGAGCCCGTAGTCGTGCGCTTCGAGGTCGGCCTGGTCCCAGATCCCGGAGCCCTCCAGCATGCCCATCTCGCGCGCCCACGCCGTCGAGTGGGCGCGGGCCTCGTCCAGATGCGGGTTGAGCCGCGCGGGATACGGCATGTAGAAGTGCGGGAGTTCGAACGGCTGCGTCATGGGCGGGGCCCTACCCGTGCCCTCGGACCCCCATCCCCGACGCGGGACATGATCACACCATCGCGTGAACCGGGAGCGAAACCGGGAACTCCCTTCTGAATGTGTGGCGTTGACGCACACAGCAGCGCTCGTACCCTCCTCCGCGCTCGTACCCTCCTCCGGGCTCTTGCCGAGCCCCCGCGCGCGGGCCAACGTATGCGCATGACCTCCTTCGTGCTGCCCCATGAGGTGCACGGCGACGGCGCCCACAAGGTGTTCGCCGTGCACGGCTGGTTCGCCGACCGGACCGCCTACGCCGCTGTACTGCCGGACCTCGACCGCACCGCCTTCACCTACGCGCTGGTCGACCTGCGCGGCTACGGCGAGGCCCGGGACACGGCGGGCTCCTTCACGACGGCAGAGGCGGCCGTGGACCTGGTGGAGCTGGCCGACCGGCTGGGCTGGGAGCGGTTCTCGGTGATCGGGCACTCCATGGGTGGCGCGGTGGCGCAGCGGCTGCTCCGCCTCGCCCCGCACCGGCTGCGCCGGATCGTGGGCGTCTCCCCCGTGCCCGCCTCGGGGATGCCGCTGGCCGGCGAGCAGGCCGCGCTGTTCACGGACGCGGCGCACCGGCCGGAGAACCGGCGCGCGATCATCGACTTCACCACCGGGAACCGCCGGCCCGCCGCCTGGCTCGACCGGATGGTCGCGCGCTCGCTGGAGCGCAGCGACGCGAAGGCGTTCCGGGCCTGGCTCGACTCCTGGGCGGGTGACGACTTCCGCTCCGACGTCGAGGGCAGCGAGGTCCCGGCGCTGGCCGTGGCCGGTGAACTGGATCCGGCGCTGTCGCCGGCGGTCATGCGGCAGACCTGGCTGTCCTGGTACCCGCGCGCGCAGCTCAGCGCGCTGCCCGGCGCCGGGCACTACGCCATGGACGAGACCCCGCTGGAGCTGATTTGCACCGTGGAGGACTTCCTGCGCACGGACGAGCCGGGCGAGGCGGCCCAGGCGGCCGAAGCGGCCGAGGGCGAACAGGCGTGAGCGTGCGCGAGGTCCCGCCGGTGCCGGACGTCTTCGACCCGCGCCGGTACGCGGCCGGGGTGCCGTACGCCGACTACCGCGTGCTGCGCGACCACCATCCGGTGGCCTGGCAGGAGGAGCCAGAGGTGCTCGGCTGGCCGGCCGGGCCCGGGTTCTGGGCGGTGACCCGGCACGCCGACGTCGTACGCGTGCTCAAGGACTCGGCGACGTACTCCTCGCACCTGGGCGCGACCCAGATCCGGGACCCCGATCCGGACGATCTGCCGTTCATCGGCCGCATGATGCTCAATCAGGATCAGCCGCACCACGGGCGGTTGCGGCGGCTGGTGAGCCGGGCGTTCACGCCCGGCCGCATCGACCGGTTCGCGGACGTCGCGCGCGAGCGGGCGCGCACGCTGCTGGCAGGGGCACTCGCTCAGGCACGCGCGGGCGACGGCACGGCCGATCTGGTGGCCGCCGTGACCGATGAGTACGCCCTGCTCAACCTGACCGACTTGCTGGGCGTTCCGGACAGCGACCGGCGGCTGCTGCTGGACTGGACGCACCGGGTCATCGGCTACCAGGACCCGGACGAGGCCGGTACCCCGGTGCTGGACGAGGCGGGTGAGCCGGTCAACCCGCGTTCGCCGGCGATGTTGGCCGATATGTTCGCCTACGCCCGACAGTTGAGTGTATACAAACGACAATATCCCGCCGACGACATCATGACGACCCTCGCCCAGGACCCCGAACTCGCCGAGGGCGAGCTGGAGATGTTCTTCTTCCTGCTCACGATCGCCGGCAACGACACCGTGCGCAGCGCGGCACCCGGCGGGCTGCTGACACTGGCGGAGCACCCGGAGGCGTACGAGCTGCTGCACGCCGGCAAGGTCGGCATACCGTCCGCGGTCGACGAGCTGCTGCGCTGGCATCCGCCGGTGCTGACCTTCCGCCGGACGGCCGAGCGTGACACCGAGCTGACGGGGCAGCGGATCCGGGCGGGCGACAAAGTGGTGGTGTTCCACGCCTCCGCCAACCGGGACGAGCGCGTCTTCACCGGCCCCGGCCGGCTCGACCTCGCCCGCACACCCAACCCGCACGTCTCCTTCGGGGACGGCCCGCATGTCTGCCTGGGCGCGCACTTCGCCCGGCTGCAACTGCGGCTGCTCTACGAGGAGGCGCTGCGCGTGCTGCCCGCACCACGGCTCGCCGGGCCGCCCGGACGGCTCGTGTCGAACTTCATCAACGGCCTCAAGTCACTGCCCCTGCACCTCGCTTGACGGGCTCACCTGGATCAGCGCGTGCGTGCCCGACGTACGCCAGCCCTGCCCTTCCGCCGCGGCCAGGGCGGCCTCGGTGTCCGCGGACAGGCCGGTGACGACGTCGGACTTCAGGGTGCGCAGGGCGGCGACCGGGCCGGGGAAGCAGGCGGTCGCCCACTGGAAGGAGGTGGTGGGCGGCCACATCCGGTCGCCCACCAGGCGGCGGTAGTTGAGGTCGCCCTTGACGACGGTCAAGGCGGCCGAGCCGAACTCGGCGCGCAGATCGTCGGGCAACTCGGCGTACGGCAGCGGGGCGCAGGAGAAGGGGTGGGCGCGCAGGGTGAGGCGGCCGTCGGCCGTCGCCGCCCAGAGAAGGCGCCCGTACTCGGCGGCGGCGCCGGGCGCGGCCCGGATCCGGTGCAGGGCGTCGATCACGTCGGCGGTCGTGGCGTCGGAGACGTAGTACGGGTACGGCTTGATGTGCAGCACCGCGCGCGCGATCCGCCCCTCGGCGAGGAGGTGGGCGATCAGGAGCAGGTCGGGGATGAGTTCCCGGCCCGCGTTGTCCGCGACGAGGCAGAGCGTGCCGGTGCCGGCGGGCGGCAGCAGGGACCACAGGGTCTCGCTGTCGTCGGCGACCAGTCCGGGGACCGGCTCCCCCGCCTCGGCGCCGACGGCGGAGAGCCGGAAGCCGAGGTCCGCGCGGTTGCCCCACAGCGAGCCGTGCAGCAGGGCGCGGGCGCGCTCGCGCTCCGGCCGGTCCCGCAGTTCGTCGAGCGCGGCGAGTTCCTCGTCGGTCTCCGGGGCGTCGAGTTCGGCCCGTTTGAACGGGCGGAACGGGTCGATGCCCTGCCAGGCGCCCGGCCCGAAGTACCCCACGGCGTCCAGCAGCCGGCGGTAGAAGTAGCTCTCGGACCACAGCCAGGGCACGTCGAACCAGGACCGTCCGACGTAGCCGTCCAGGCCCCAGTCGCGCCAGTGGTCCCGGTCGGGCTCGTCGTCGGCAAGGGGCTCGATCACGCCGTCGGTGCAGCTTTCGAGCAGCGCGTCGAGCGCGCCGTACTGTGTGGGGCCGTACGGGAAGGCGTCCCTCACCTGCCGGATGATCGCGGGGTGCCGCTCGGCCAGCACGCTGTACGGGAAGGAGCCGGGCTCGTTGCCGAAGATCTCGGGCGCGAGGAGGGCGTCGGGCATGCCGTCACCGTATCGCGCGAGTCAGGCGGCTCTGGTCTCCCGCTCCAGCTGCGTGGCGAGCGTCAGATAGCGGGGGCGGCGGGGCACCGGAACCACACCGCGGATCATCAGATGCCACATCTCGGCAACCCTGCGGGGCAGCCGGCCGACCGGCTCGACGGTGCGGCCGGCCACGCGGGTGCCTATGAAGAAGCAGACGAGGGAATGGGCGACGGCGCCCGTGTCGATGTCGGAGTGCACGTCGGCCTCCTTCACGGCGGCCCTCAGTTTCCGTGTGGCGAATTCCAGCCACTCGAGGAAGGGATGCGTCACGTCCGGCTTCACGGCGATGTCCGCGGCGGCCAGGCGGAGTCCGGCGCGCGGCACCGGGTCGTCCACGGCGAGCCGGGCGATCCCGAAGGTGGTGCGCATCAGGGACTCCAGCGCGGAGCAGCCACGGCACTCGGCCTCGGCCACCACCCGCTGCGCGGCTTCGGCGTGCAGCTGCAGGATGGCGCGCGCCAGGTCCTCCTTGGCCGCGAAGTGGAAGTACAGGGCGCCCTTGGTGATCTTCGCGTGGCCGACGATGTCGCTCAGGCTGGTGGATTCGTAGCCGTGCCGGTCGAACAGATCGGCGGCGGCCGTGATGATCGTTGCCCGGGTCTGCTCAGCGCGCAACTGCCTCGCCATGATCGGACCCCTCCTCGCGACATCAACCGACGGGACATGCGGTTTGTTTTAACCCCTCGCATACGATAACTCACCGAACGGCAGGAGGGGTTCCCGGTGCCGGAATCCATGACAACGATGCACCGTGGCGTACGCGACACCCGCTCACGAGCAAAGATCCACAAGTGGACGGCGTCAGAACCCGCTGCCGCCTCAGGACTTGACCGGTTCCGGAAGCCCTCGGGCGGCAGCGCTCCGCATCCGTGAGGGCCTCTGCGCGGGGCCGAGGATCCACTTCCCGACGGGCCGCAGGCGATCACGAAACCAACTTACCAGTCGGTTTCTCGCGATCCTGGCCACAGAACACTGCAAAACGCACAATAACGCTCCAGAACAGCAGGACGCCGGACACGAACTGGTCGTGTCCGGCGCGGTGTTCTGTCAGCTCAGGAGCTGGACGCTGCTGTTACGGCACTCAGTTGACGTAGACCTGAGCGCCGCCGGTGGTGACGGGGGCGTACTTGGCGCTGAAGTAGGCGCTGGCGAAGCACAGCGACGAACCCGAGGTCTTGTTGAACTGCTGGTTGGAGAAGGTGATGCTGCCGTCGGCGTTGCCGGCGGTGCCGTTCAGGCCCGACCCCTGGTAGACGCAGGTGACGGTGCCCAGCAGAGTGCGCAGCGAGACCGTGGCCTGGATGCTGGAGCCGGCGGGCGGCGTGACCTTGAGGGTGCCGTCGGAGGCGACCGTCGCGCCGTAGGGCAGGTGGTCGATCGTGATGCCGTTGACGCCGGTCACGCCGGTCACGTTACTCGTGCACGAGGCGGGGTCGAAGGTGTGCGCGGTGACCGACTCGGTGGCGGTGCCGGGCGCCGTCGGGTTGCTCGTGACGGTCGCGGTGAACTGGGACTTGGTGCACTTGATGCCGCTGGTGCCGGTCGGGCTGGAGTAGAACGTCGCCGAGGTGCCGGTGGCCAGCGGTGCGGTGACACTGGCGCCGACCGCGACGGCGGTGCCGCCGACGCTGCCGGTGGTGAGGACCGCGCTCGCCGCCGAGGCGGGGGTGGCCACGGTGAGCGCGAGCGCGCCGGCGGTTGCGGCGAGGACGAGTAAGGAACGCGTACGCATGCGGGTGCCTCTCTCTTCTGAGGTGGGGTGAAGTGAGTGGGGGGTGGCGGGCTTGCGTGCGATGCCGTCGTCGCCGGCCCGTGACGCCTTCTCCGTGCGCGACGGGATGGGCGGCGACGGCAGACCGGACACCTGCCGCAGGTCTCCGGAGGAGGGCCGGCGGCAGGGCCGGACGAAAGGGGCGGCCGGACGGGGGCCGCCGGGGAAACGCGACCGTGGCGACCGTGCCGAAGCCGAGCCGATGCGGAGCGGTAGCTGGAAACGCGGAGCGGTTGCTGCAAGAGGGCCGGGAAAGCGGCCGGTGCCGCTCGGCGGATCCGGCGCCACGGATCCGGTGAAACAGGGAGAGTTGTAGACCTGATCAACCATCAGCGTCAAGGACTGTAAGGCGAGTTGATGCAAGAAGATGCCGCTCGCGCATATCCCGCACCCTTTTTCCACAACTCCCTTGACCCCTCAAAGTAACCGGCGGTAACTTCCTGAAGGCTACTGTCGCGTAACCTGAATCCCTTTGCATCCACCGGGAGTTGTGAGGGGGCGTGCGCGACAGCCGCAGTCCGCGCCAGGACATTCGCGCCACTGAAGCCCAACCCGCATTGACCTATGCCCATGGGAGCAGACATGGCCTCGTCCTCGGACGTCCCGTCCACCGGCAACACCCCCGACACCCCGGACAGCGATGCAGCGTCCGAAGCCCTGAGAGCCTCCGAGTCCGGGGCCGCCACCGCCGGCGGCGTAAGACGCGGACGGGTCCGGGCGCGCCGGGCCGCGGTGATGGCGGTGCCCGCCACGCTGGTCGCCGCGGGCCTCGCGGTCCTGACCGCGCAGGGCGCGCTCGGCGTGCAGTTCGCGATCTCCGGCATGCCGTTCACCGTCACCGCGACCGACCTCCAAGGCACCGGTTTCGAGCAGTTCGGCGGGCTCGACAACATGGCGGACGGCAGCCCCAACGCCGGGGACACCGGCGGACAGGTGCTGATCGTCACCTCCGCGATCAAGAACGCCACTCTCACCAAGCTGTGCCAGAGCGTCGACCTCGGCGGCACCAACCTGCTGATCACCGCGGGCAGCGGCGACAGGAAGGTGACCGCGAGCGACCTCACCACCGACTCGACCGAGCTGTCGGGCGACGCGGCGTTCAACAACATCGAGATCGGCAACGACGCCAGCACGCTCGACAAGGCGAACGCGAAGGGCCCGATCGGTGTCTTCAGCCAGCAGGCCGACACCGTGCACATCGCCAACCTGCGGCAGACCAACTACGCGACTACCGCTGGTGTGTTCAAGCTGCCCGGGCTCAAGCTCCGTTTCAGCGGCTCGGGTTGCTGAGCCGATGCCGGACCGTCCACGTCAGGGACTGAGGCCCGCCTTCCGCGGGTGGCGGGCCCGCCGGCCGTTCTGGGGCGGGCTGCTGCTGGCCCTGGGCGGCGGCGAGATCCTGTTCACCGAGAAGGCCTCGATGAAGGTCGTGATGCACATCGGCATGCAGGGCCTGGCCGGGTATCTGCTGCCGGGCCTCATGCTGCTGCTGGGCCTGCTGATCCTCTTCAACCCCGCCCAGCGGCTCTTCTACTCCATCACCGGCGTCCTGCTGTCCCTGGGCACCTGGATCACCTCGAACCTGGGCGGCTTCCTCCTCGGCCTCCTCTTCGGCGTCATCGGCAGCTGCCTCGCCTTCGGCTGGCTCCCCGACCAGGAACCCCGGGTGAGCCGCCGCAAACGCCGCAGGCCGGCGCGCGCGGCGGCCACGCAGTTGGCGGCAGAGGCCGCTCAGGCCCCGGTGGCCGGCGGATCCTGAGGTGTGCTGTCAGCCGTCCTGCCTCGGTGTCAGCCGAGCCCGGCGGTCCGCAGCCAGGCCTTGGCGACGTCCAGCGGGTCCTTGTGCTGGGTCTGCACCTGGGTGTCGAGGTCCAACAGGGTCGTCGTGTCGAGCTTGGCCGAGACGGCGTTGAGCGCGTCGATCCCCTTCTTGGGCAGGTCGCCCTTGTGGACGAGCGGCAGGACGTTCTCGAAGCCGAAGAGGTTCTGCGGGTCCTGGAGGACGACGAACTGCTCCTTGGCGATGGTCGGGTCCGTGGTGAAGATGTCCGCGACCTGGACGGCGTTCTTCTTCAGCGCCTCCTGGGTGAGCGGGCCGCCCGCGTCGAGCGCCTTGAAGGACTTGAAGTCGAGGCCGTACACCGACGTGAGGCCCTTCAGACCCTGCTGCCGGGCCTGGAACTCCGGCGAGGCACCGATGACCAGGTCCTTGGCGACGCCCTTGAGGTCGGCGATCGAGGAGGCCTTGGTCAGGTGGTACTTCAGCGCGGTGTCCGCGTTGACCGTGACCGAGTCCTTGTTCTGCGCGGGCGCGGGCTCCAGCACGGTCAGCTTGGCGTCCAGCTTGCCCTTGATGGCGGAGGTGGTCTCCTCGACGGTCTTGGGGGCGGCCTTGCGGTCGAGGTAGGCCAGCAGGGCGCCGTTGTACTCGGGCAGGACCGAGACGGAGCCGTTCTGGAGCAGTTTGTAGGTGGTCTCGCGACTGCCGATGTTGGGCTTGTAAGTGACCTTGATTCCCTGGGCCTTGAGGGCCTCGCCGTAGATGTCCGCGAGCAGGATGCTCTCGGTGAAGTTGTTGGATCCGACGACGACGCCGCCGTCGCTCTTCTGGGAACAGCCCGTCAGCAGGGCCGTCACCGCCACGAGGGCGACAGCCGCCGCGCCCCGGCTCCTCCGAATGGACCTTCTGCTGTGGGTCGTTGAAGTCACCCACTGATCCAAACCGGGCAGATCTCGGTCAGTCAAGGGTTCCAGGTCACCAATTGGCCTCGATTCAAGGTCAGTTGAGCTTGGGATGGAACGGTTCCGGATCCGCGCCCGTCCGTCATCCGCTCCTGCGCACCCCCGGTGAGACCGCGGCCCGGGACACCGCCCAGAAGACCGCGAGGGTCGCCAGCGCCAGCCCCGCGACCAGGGTGGCACCGCCGATCACCTGCTCGTAGTCCCGCTGGTAGAGGCCGTCGATGATGAACCGGCCGAGGCCGCCGAGGCTGACGTAGGCGGCGATGGTGGCGGTGGAGACGATCTGGACGGCCGCCGTGCGCAGGCCGCCGAGGATCAGCGGGAGCGCGACCGGCACCTCCACCTGGAACAGGATCCGCGGCTCGCTCATGCCCATGCCCCGGGCCGCGTCCACCGGGGACGGGTCGAGGGAGCGGAGCGCCTCGTAGGTGGTGACCAGGACGGGCGGTACGGCGAGCACGACCAGCGGGATCATCACGGGCAGCAGGCCGAACCCGATCCAGATGAACATCAGCACCAGCAGCCCGAAGCTGGGCAGCGCGCGCCCGGCGGTGGCGAGCAGCGAAAGGGCGTTGCCGCCGCGCCCGTAGTGTCCGGTGACCAGGCCGACGGGCAGTCCGATCGCGGCGGCGATCGCGAGGGCCTCCAGGGAGTACAGGACGTGCTCGACGAGCCGGGCGGGGATGCCGTCGGAGCCGTGCCAGTGGGCGCCGTCGCTGAAGAAGGCGTGGGCGTAGTGCAGTACGTTCACCGGGTGGCACCCTTCCTCGGCATCCACGGGGTCAGCAGCCTGCGGACCAGGACCAGGGCGGCGTCGGCGAGGATCGCCAGGACCGCGGTGGTCAGCACGGAGTTCACGGCGAGCTCGGGCCGGTGGTAGATGTTCGCGTCGTAGAGCATGTTGCCGAGGGCGCCCTGGTTGCCGATGAGCATCCCGACGCTGACGAGAGAGATGCTCGACACGGTCGCCACTCTGAGTCCCGCGATGATCGCGGGTACGGCGATGGGCAACTGCACCTGGAGATAGCGCCGTACGGCCCCGAAGCCCATGGCCTGGGCGGCGGCGAGGGTCTCCGGCGGCACCGAGCGGACGCCGTCCACGATCGCCGGGACCAGGACGACGAGGCTGTACACGGCGAGCGGGATCATCACCGTGGTCTCGGACTGGCCGGTGTAGTCGATGAGGACGACGAAGAAGGCCAGCGAGGGGATGGCGTAGAGCACGGTGGTGACGCCGAGGACGGGCGGGTAGAGCCAGCGGAACCGCACGCACAGCTGGGCCACCGGCAGCGACAGCAGCAGTCCGGCCAGCACCGGCAGCAGGGCCTCGCGCAGGTGCAGGCCGATCAGGCCCACGTACGTGTACTGGAGGTCGCTCGGCAGGTCGAAGAAGCCGTTCATCGCACGGCCTTCGCGTCCGGGCGGCCGGCCGCGTGGGCGGCGCGGATCGCCTCGCCGATGGTCTGCTGGGAGACGACGCCGACGGCGTGCCCCGCCTCGTCGACGGCCACGGCCCAGCCGGTCGGCGAGAGCACCGCCCCGTCGAGCGCGGTGCGCAGCGAGTCGGTGCCGGGCACGAACGGACGGCCACAGGGAAGTAGTTGCTCCCGGTCGATCTCCCCGGCGACGAGCCGGTCCGGCTCGCCCCAGCCGAGCGGCCTGCCGTCGGGGTCCGTGACGAGCAGGTAGGGGGCGGCGGTGTGGGCGGTGAGCCGGTCGGCGCTCGCGTCGACGGAAACCATCGGCGCGGTGTCCAACTGCAGGCCGGCGGACGGGAAGAAGGACAGCCGGCGGATGCCGCGGTCGGCACCGAGGAAGTCCTCGACGAAGGCGTCGGCGGGAGCGCTGAGCAGTTCGGCGGGGGGCGCGAACTGGGCGAGCGTGCCGCCGGTGCGCAGCACCGCGACCATCGTGCCCAGCTTGACCGCCTCGTCGATGTCGTGGGTGACGAAGACGATGGTCTTGCCCAACTCCTCCTGGATGCGGAGGAGTTCGTCCTGAAGTCCCTTGCGTACGACGGGGTCGACAGCGGAGAACGGTTCGTCCATCAGCAGGACCGGAGGGTCGGCGGCGAGCGCGCGGGCCACGCCGACGCGCTGCTGCTGGCCGCCGGAGAGCTGGTACGGGTACCGCTTGGCGAGCGCGGGATCGAGCCCGACCCGCTCCATCAGCTCCGCGGCACGGGCCCGTGCCTTCTGCTTGCCCCAGCCGAGCAGGCGGGGCACGGTGGCGATGTTGTCGAGGATGGTGCGGTGCTGAAAGAGACCGGCGTTCTGGATGACGTAACCCATCGACCGGCGCAGGGAGTTGACCGGCTGCTGCCGGATGTCGACGCCGTCCAGGAGGATGCCGCCCTCGGTGGGCTCGATCATCCGGTTGATCATCCGCAGGGTCGTGGTCTTGCCGCAGCCGGAGGGCCCGACGAGGACGGTGATGGCGCGGTCCGGTATATCCAGCGACAGCCCGTCGACCGCCACCGTGCCGTCCGGGTACCGCTTCGTGACTGCATCTATCCGTATCAAAACGCCGAATGCCCTTCGGTGTTGGCAGCGCCTGAGCCGTTGCCGGGAGAGTCTAGACGGCACGTGTTACGGCACCTCGGCGGGCGAGCGGCGTGATCCGCACGACGGCGCGGATATCGTGTGGCACCGGGTCGGTGGGCGATCTTCGGAGGGCGGTCTTGGCACAGGGGCGGGTGTGGGACACCGTGGTCGCCGAGCGGCGCGTGCTCGGGGTCGTGCACAACATCACCTCCGCCACGCGGCTGTTGGACCTGCTGGCGCTGTTCGAGGGGGACAGCAGGGTCGATGTCGTGTTCTCCTGCACGCAATCCTCGGCGCTGGATGCGGGTGTGTGGGAATTCCTGGAATCCCGGGGCATGAAACACGTGCCTTGGTCCGAGGCGGTCACCCAGGATTTCGACCTTGCCATCGCGACGAATCGGGGCGGGAGTCTGCACAAGCTCCGATTCCCTCTGATCGGAACGCCGCACGGCGCTGGCTATAATAAGAAAATCAAGCCGGGAGCCGGGAGCCGGGAGCCGGGAGCCGGGAGCCGGGAGCCGGGGCTTTCGGGCTGACCGAGGAGTGGCTGGTGCACGGCGGGGAGGTCGTGCCGTCGGCCATCGTGCTGTCCCACACCGAGCAGTTGGCGCGGCTGGCCGCGGGCTGCCCGCAGGCGCTGCCCCGTGCCGTCGTCGCCGGTGACCCGTGCGCCGACCAGCTCGCCGCCGGGCTGCCCTTCCGTGAGACCTACCGCCGCGCCCTCGGCCTGCGACCGGGCCAGCGCCTCCTCGTCGTCTCCTCCACCTGGGGCGAGGGCTCGGCGCTCGGCACCCCGCCCACCGATCTGATCCGGCGGGCGCTCGCGGAGCTGCCGTCGGACGAGTTCCGCGTCCTGGCCGCGATCCATCCCAACGCCTGGCACCGGCACGGCGTCTGGCAATGGCGGAACTGGCTTGCCCCTTATGTCGATTCCGGTCTGCTGCTGCCGGTCCCGGAGACGGAGACCTGGAAAGCGGCCCTGTGCGCAGCCGACCATCTCATCGGCGACCACGGGTCGGTGACGTTCTACGGTATATCCCTCGGAATTCCTTGTGTACTGGGCGCGTTCGAGGATGCGACGGTCGCCGCCGGCTCCCCCATGGACCGCCTCGGCCGCCTCCTGCCCCGCCTCGACCGCACCCGCCCGCTCCTCCCCCAGCTCCGCTCGGCCGCCGACAGCCAGCCGTACGACCCCGCGCTCGCCGAGGTCGCCGGCGAGGTGACCTCCGAACCCGGCCGCGCCGCCGTTCTGTTGCGTCGGCTGTTCTACGGCCGGCTCGCCCTGCCCGAGCCCGGCCACCCGGCCGTCACCCGCCCGATCCCGGTCCCCGCGCCTCCCCGGCCGCTACGGCAACTTCCGTACGAGGAGGCGAAGTTCGTGACCGCGAGCGTCACGGAGCGGGCGGACAGCCCGGCCGAGGTCACCCTGTGCCGCTACCCGGCCGTCCATCAGCGCGCCCAGGACCGGCATCTGGCCGCGGCCCACCTCACCGCCGACCCGGACGACCCCGACGTCCGCTGGCCCCGCTCCGCCGACGTCCTGCTGCTCCCGCTGGACCGGCTCGCCGGGCCGGACGCGCTGAGCCGGGCCGCTCTCGCGGCCCGCTTCCCGGGCGCCGCGCTGGTGGCCGTGGAAGAGCCGGACGCCGACTGCCTGTTGCTGCCCACCGGTGGAACAACCCTGCACTGCCGCTGGCTGCGGAGGCCCGAGTGGGGGTCGTTCGCCACGGCCGCCTCCGCCGCGCACGCCTGGCTGGCGACGGCAGCCCGCGCGAGCGGCCGTACACGGCTCCGGGTGCGGGCGGGCAGCGGCATGGAGCCGGGCCTGCTCGAACTGGCTCCAGCAGAAGAGCCGTTCGCCGAACCCTGAGCCGTAGCAGGACCTACTCGGCGGCCAGGCGGGCCCGTGCCTCCTCCGCGCGGCTGCTGCCGGCCTCCTCGAAGAGGTCACGGGCGGCGGTCCAGTCCGCGGTGGCGGGGCGGCCCAGCTCGCGCAGGATGTCGCCCCGCAGGAGCAGGGCCACCGCCTGGAAGTAGCCGTTGCCGGCCGTACTCAGGCACTCGGCGGCCCGGTCCAACGCATTCAGCGCCGGCTCCGGTTGGCCGCAGGCGTGGCGGTCCTCCGCGTGACGCAGCCAGGTCTTGCCGGCGTTGAAGGAGTCCCCCAGCCGGTCGAACTCGGCACGGGCCTCCGCGAGGGTCTGCTCGGCGTCGTTGTGGCGGTTCAGCGCGCTCAGCGCCCGGCCGCGGTGCAGGGCGAGCAGCGCACGGCCCCGCGGGTGCGGGAGGTCGCCCAGCGCGGCGAGGGCCTGGTCGAAGCGGTTGAGTGCGAACTGGGGTTGCTGCAGCTTCAGTTCGAGCAGGCCAAGGCCCTCCAGCGCGCTGGAGGCGGTGCGCCGCTCACCCTCGCCCGGCTCCCCCGAACCGCCCGCGCCCCACGCCTCGTACCCCACCAGCCGCAGCGCCTCCGTGAAGTGCTCGCGGGCCCGGGCCGGGTCGCCCTCGGCCACGCTCCACCGGTCCAGATGCCCGAAGCCCCACTCGAACCGCATCCGCGCCTCGGCCATCCGGTCGCCCGAGGCTCGTGCGCACTCCCAGCCGATCCGGCGCGACGCGATCCACTCGGTGTGGCTGGCGGTGCGCAGCTGGACCGTCCACAGCCCCTGGCACAGCCGCCAGGCGTCCTGGTGCATTCCGGTGCGGGCGGCCAGGTGCACGGCGGCGAGCAGTGCGGCGCGGCGGCGGACCAGGTCCCGTTCCGGGTCGGCACCCGGGGCGGGCTGCGGTCGGGTGATGTAGCTGCCCATGGGGTCGTGGCGCCAGCGGCCGGACAGCGCGGCCTCCGCGCGCTCGGCGAGGTCCCGGTAGTGGACGACGATCCGGCGCTCGGTCGCGGCGCGTACCGCCTCCAGGTCCTCCCGTTCGGCGCACTCGGCGGCGTGGTCGTGGACGTAGGGGTGCAGCAAGTAGGCGTCCGCGCCCCAGCGTTCGACCAGACCGGCGGCGAGCAGGGCGCGCAGGTCGCGGCGGACGGCGGCGGGGTCGCGGTCGGGCAGCAGCGCGTACACCGTGTCGAGCTGGACCTCCACCCTGGGGTGCAGGCCGAGGCACCGGTACAGGCGGGCCGGTCCCGCGCCGAGGCCCGCGTAGCCGAGGTCGAAGGCCCGGGCGAGGGAGTCGTCCGCCGAGGTCAGCAGCTCCTGGCGGCCTGCCCGGTCGGCGAGCTGGTCCAGGACGTCCTCCACGACACCGGGACCGGGCGCGCGCAGGTGCCCGGCGAGCAGCCGGAGCGCGAGCGGCAGTCCGCCCACGTACGACAGCAGGGGCCGGAACTTCTCCGGGTCCTCGGTGCTGCGGCTGACCCGGCACAGCAGGTCCAGGGCGTGGCTCTCGGCGAGCGGTCCGAGCCGCACCGGCTCGGCGTCCAGCACCTGGTGCAGGCCGGGCGGTTCGCTCTGCCCGGTGAGCAGCACGACGGCGTGCGGGGAGTCGGGCAGCAGCGGCCGTAGCTGGGCCGCGGAGGTGACGTTCTCCAGAAGTACGGCGACGGGGCGCCCGCGCTCGCGCAGGGTCCGCCGTAGGAGGCCGGCCTGGTCCGCCGCTTCGGCGGGCCGGTCCTCGCGCGGGACGCCGAGCTGGTCGAGCCAGCGCTCCAGGACGGCGGCCGGGTCGGCGCGGTGGGCGGGCTCGGTGAGGGCGAGGTCGGCGTACAGCGGTTCCTCGGTGAAGACGTCGGCGTGCGTGTGCAGCCAACGGCGGGCGGTGGTGCGCTTGCCGACGCCCGGCAGTCCGCTCAGGAAGAACACGGTGACGGCGGTGGCCTCGCGGCAGCGGGCCCAGTGGGCGTCCATCTGCGCGAAGGCGGGCTCGTTGTTGACGTAGTGGAGGAAGGCGGACGAGATGGTGGCCGCCGGACGGTGTTCGGTGAACGGGCTTACGAGGGCGCGCAGTTGGGGCTCCGCCTGCGGGTGGCGGGCCAGCAGTTCCTGGAACCAGGCGGTCAGCGCCTCCTCGGCGACACCGATCGCTTCGGCGTCAGCGCTCAGCTGGGCGTCCGCCAAGTCGTCGAGGAGTCCGTCCAGTTCACCCAGGCTCTCGCCCAGGCCCGCTTCCGGGTCCCCGCCGGTCCGGAACAGGCCCCGGATCCGCTCTCTCGTCCACGCGAATCCCTCGTTGACGGCCAGTTGCACCACGCTGGCCGCGCCCACCCCGGCCAGGGCCGCGATCTCCCCTGCCACGTCACTCCCTCCTGCCGACCGCCTCCGTCGCCACCACGGTAGAGATCATCCGCGCCGGAAGGCAGCGACTCCCGGAAAGAGAGGGGGATTTCAGGCCGACCTGGACGGGTCCTCCTTGCGGAGGCGCGGGCGCGCCGCGAGGACCGCCACGTCGTCCTCGGCGTGGAGGGCGTCCAGCTGGTCCAGGATGGTCTCCAGGATCTCGTCGACACCGTTGCCCGCGGTGAAGCGCACGGCGTTGAAGCGGGCGAGGGAGGCGTCGATGTCCTCGCCGCGGTGTTCCACGAGTCCGTCGGTGAACAGCACCAGGGTCTGGTCGGGGAGCAGGGTGTGGGTGGCCAGTTCGTACCCGCCGAATCCGGTGCCGAGCGGCGGGCCGACGGGGACGGGCAGCAGTGAGACCTCGCCCTCGGCGGTGATGAGCAGGGGCGGCAGATGTCCGGCGCTGGAGAGCGCGACCTGGGACCGTCCGGGGTCGACGCGCGCCAGCAGGCAGGTCGCGGGCCTGCGGTCGTCCTCGCTGGAGGCGATCTCGTCCATCTGGCGCAGCACCCGGTGCGGGGGCAGGTCGGAGGAGGCCATGTAGCGCAGGGAGGAGCGGTAGGCGTTCATGTCGACGGCGGCCTCCAGGCCGTGGCCCATGACGTCGCCGACGACCAGCAGGGTGCGCCCGAAGTGCAGCCGTACGGTCTCGCACCAGTCGCCGCCGACGAGGACGCTGCCGCCGGCCGGGAGGTAGCGGATGGCGACGTCCAGGTTGGGGTGCGGCCGGCCGGGTTCGGAGAGCAGGGCGCGCTGGAGGTCACCGGCGGTGCGGCTGACCTCGGCGTGGGTGCGGGCGTGCCGGATGTGGGAGGCGGCGCGCTCGGCGAGGAGGGTCAGCACCTCGGCCTCCGAACGGGCGAACAGCCGGTGCTCCCGGACCCATACGAGGACGCCGTAGTGGTCGTCCCCGCTGGTCAGCGGTACGCACAGGGCGGTTCTTGCGTGGCCGGCCCCCCGGTGCTCCAGCCAGGGGTCGGCCCACCCGTCGAGTGCCGGAGCGCCGGCCTCCCGGAGCACCGCGGTGGCCCACCGGGCGTCGGGCAGCACGTCGGTGTCGCCGTGGCCGTCGATCGCCTCGTACCCGGTGATCATGTCCCCGGTCCGGCGCATCACGGCCGCCACCCCGCCGAACAGCCGCACCGCCGTCCGGGTCAGCTGGGCGCAGGTGACGGACTCGTCGAGGGTGGTGCCGATCCCGGCCAGGGCCTCCCGCAGCGCGTACGGCTGCCCGGAGGCCTCCTCGGCGTCGGCGGTCGCGCCGTCCTCGTGCCGGTGGCCGCCCCCGCGCAGAGGTACGCGCACGGGTACGCGCAGGTGCCCGCGCAGGGGTCCGCGTCGGGACCGGATCCAGCGCGCCACACCCATCATCCTCACAGGATCTCAAACCGCGACGAGCCGGGCACCAGCCCCACCCGCCACATCCCGAACAAAGATTCGGCATCCGGGTGTCATGGCGACGGAATCAGCACGGACAGCAGCCGGCCGTCGCCGAGATGCAGCAGGCCCTTGCGGGGCTGCAGCGGATAGCCGACCGAACTGCGCGGGACCCGGACGCCGATCAGGTCGCCCGACGTGGAGTCCTGCGGCGACAGGAGCAGTCCGCGCCGGGCCTTCTTCGCGTCGACCTGCCAGCCCGAGAACCCCGCGCAGACGTCCTCCTCGTCCCCGCCGATGACAAGCGCGAGCCCCCGCCCGGCGCCGTCCCGGAGCAGGCGTTCGAAGACGGGTTCCGCGTCGCAGTTGCGCAGGATCTCCCCGTCGTCCACGATCACCACGATCGGCCGCTCGGGAGAGGCCGGCCGCAGGGTCTCCTCGAACACGTCCTTGTCGATGTCGGTGCCCATGAAGATCCCGAGCACCCCCTCCCGCCCCCTCAGCTCCCGCAGCGGTGACGGACGCGGCACCGCCAGGACCAGGCGCACGCCCTGGTTGAGGCAGGACCGGGCCACGTTCAGCAGCGCGGTGGAGCGGCCCGATTTCGGCGGCCCGGCGACGACGAACGCCGGGACGCCCTCGGCGAGATCGGGGCCGTAGCCGGTCAGCTCGTTCCCGCCGACGCCGACGAGTGTCCACAGCCGGGACCGCGCGCCCCGCCGGTCGCGCAGCTGCCATGCCTTGTCGAACCCGATGCGGCCGGGCAGGGCGTCCACCCGGAACGGCCGCCGCTCCTCGGGAACGCCCTCGTCCCGGGCGACCGCCGCCGCCTGGATCTCGGCGAGCGCCTCGGCCTGCGCCTGGTCCGTCGCGTCCCCGGTCAGCAGTGCGAACTGGGTCTCCGTGCCCGGCCCCGCCCGGACGGCCCGGCCGGGGGCCGGCGCGTCCGGGACCTCGCCCGGACGGACACCGAGCAGGGTGTAGTCGGAGCGGTCCGCCAGCCGCAGCGCGTACTTGTCCTCGGTCAGGGAGGCGATCCGGCCGGTGAGCAGCTGCCGGTCGCCGGTGACGACGAGGTGGATGCCGGCGGCCACGCCCTCCCGCATCAGCACGAGCAGCGCGTCCGTGAGCCGGCCGTGGTCGTACTCGCCGAAGGTCGGCAGCCAGCCCTCCCAGTTGTCCAGCAGCACGACCAGGTACGGCAGCCGCAGCGCCGGCCCGACCCGGCCGCGCTGGTCCGTGACGTCGCTGAATCCCCCCTGGACCAGCAGGTCCTGGCGGCGCCGCAGTTCGTCCGTCAGGCGGGACAGCAGCCGGTCCGCGCGTTCGGTCTCGCGGCGGGTGACCAGGGCCCCACAGTGCGGCAGTCCGGCCAGCGCGGCGAGTCCGTTGTTGCCGCAGTCGATGCCGTAGAGGTGCACGTCGGCGCAGGAATGGGCGCGGGCCAGCGCCCCGGCCAGGGTGCGCAGGACCTGCGAGCGGCCCGAGCGCGGTGCGCCGGCGATCAGCAGGTGGCCGAAGTCCGCGAAGTCGACGCGGACCGGGCGGCGGCGCTGCTCCGTGGGCAGGTCCTCGACACCGAACACCACCGGGGGGAGGGCACCGGGGCGCGCCTCCCGCTCGGCGTCCGCGGTGGAGCCGGTCACGTCCGGCGGAAGCAGCTCGAACGACTCGTCCGGCTCGGCCGGCTCGTCCGGCACCTCCAGCTCGTCCAGTGACAGCACCTCGGGCAGCGGAGGAAGCCACGGAACGTGCGGGGGCGGGATGCGGAGCGCCAGGTGGGCGGCGCGGACGGCGTCGACCAGGACGTCGAGATCGGTGCGCGCGTCCGCACCCCGCTCCGGCGCCGGCCGGGGCGCCGCCAGGGCCGAGCGGCCCAGATCCGGCCAGGTCAGACGGGCGGCCCAGGGGGCGCGGGGGCGCGCTCCCGGGGCGTCGGGACGCAGCCCGCCCACGCGTCCCGTCTGGAAGGGGATGAGGGACGCGTGGCCGAGCCGGGCGTATCCGCGGCCCGGCGTGGACCTCGGGATCGCCCCGGCCTCGGGCGAGTCCACGATGTCGTACGACTCGACGCTGTCGGTGACCCGCAGCGCGATCCGCAGATTCGTGTTGACGCGGATCTCCGTGGAGATGACGCCGCTGGGCCGCTGGGTGGCGAGCACCAGGTGGACACCGAGGGATCTGCCGCGCTGCGCCACGTTGATCATTCCGGTGATGAACTCGGGCAGGTCGCGCGCCATCGCGGCGATCTCGTCGACGACGACGACCAGCCGGGGCAGCAGCTCCAGCTCGCCGGGCGTGCTGCGCAGCAGGTCGTGGTAGTCGTCGATGTCCTTGGCGCCGGCGAGTGCCAGCAGCTGCTCGCGGCGTCTCAGCTCGGCGGCGAACGAGTCCAGGACCCGCTGTACGAGGTAGGGGTCGAGGTCGGTCACCATGCCGACCGTGTGCGGAAGCCGGGCGCAGCCGTGGAACGCGGTACCGGCCTTGTTGTCGACCAGCATGAAGGTGAGGTGCTCGGGCGAGTTGGCGACGGCGAGCGAGGCGATGATCGTCTGCAGCAGCTCCGACTTGCCGGAGCCCGAGACGCCCGCGATGAGCGCGTGGGGCCCGTCGCGGCGCAGGTCGATGCCGAAGGGTCCGTCGTAGCTCTCGCCGATGACGGCGAGGGTCGACGGACGGTTCGACGCCCAGCGCTCGGCGATGGCCTCACCGGTGGGCTCGTCG
Source organism: Streptomyces sp. NPDC002676 (assembly GCF_053592455.1). Taxonomy (NCBI): domain Bacteria; kingdom Bacillati; phylum Actinomycetota; class Actinomycetes; order Kitasatosporales; family Streptomycetaceae; genus Streptomyces; species Streptomyces sp. NPDC002676. The sequence continues at coordinate 407,271 of NZ_JBSFVT010000005.1, forward strand.
AGTCCGAGGACGTCGAGGAGGCGGCTCTGGGCGGGCAGCGCCGAGGACTGGGCCTCGCCGCCGGCGTCCCGCAGCGGGGCGAGGGAGCGGGCCAGCCGCTCGCACCACGCGGGCGCGACGAGGTCGGGCCGTACGTCGCGCAACCGGCGTCCGTCGGCCCACTCGATCCGCAGGCGCGGCTCCACGGGCGTGCCGCGGTCCGGGTCGGGCCCGGCCTCCGGCGCGAAGGCACGCCACGGGTCGCGGGACGGCGAGCCGCCGCGGGGCTCGGCGACGACGATGGCCCGGCACTCGCCGGGAAGGAACCGCTCCTCCTCGTCCAGGCACAGCACGTGGATCTGCGCGGCGGGCCCCTCCCGCAGCAGCCGGGCCATGCCGGGCAGGGAGCGCAGCTGCCGGGAACCGTGGCAGACGACGACGATGTCGGGGGCGGACCCGTCCGCGGCGCCGCCCTCCCGGTCCGCCTTGCGGGCGTCGAGGAACCGGACCAGTTCGCCGATGCGGGCCCCGACGGTCTCCGCGTCCATGCCGATGGTGACGTGGGCGTCGACGCCGCCGACGGGGCGGGCGTGCGGAAGCCAGCGCAGCCAGTCCCAGGAGTCGTGCGCGCCCTTGAGCGTCAGGACGTACACCGCGACGTCGACGGGGCTGTGCAGGGCGGCCGTCTGGGCCACCGCCCAGCGCGCCAGCGCAGAGGCCGAGTCGCCCGGCCCGGCGAAGCCGATCACGCCCAGCTCGCGCAGCGACAGGGTGACCGGCGCGTCCTCGATCGCCGGGGACTGCCCCTCCTCCCGCTCCTCGCGCGAGCTGCCCTCGGCCGCCGGGCCGGTGCCCACGCGCAGCAGCAGGTGGTCGTGATCGCCGGGGCGGCGCTCCCACAGACCGATGCGCGGGCCGGTGGCGACGGAGAGGACGGCCGCCGGCGAGGGGGCCTCGCGGCGGCGGCGGCGGAGTTCGGCGGTCAGAGGCCTGCGGGCCACCTCCGCCTCCGCTCTCTTCCGCGCCTCGATCTCCCTGCCGATCCAGCGGTCGAACAGCACGAACACCGGGATCAGCAGCGCCGATAGCGCGTAGTACCACGGGAGAGGGCCCGCCAGGGCGACCACGGTGACGCCCAGCGCCATCACCCCGAGCAGTCGGACCTCGGCCTGGGCGAGGAGCCCCGCGAATCGCTGCGCCCGGCGGGGCAGCGGGTCGCGGCTCCGGCTCGCGGAGGAGAACAGCCGCCGGGGGCGCTCGAAGGCGAAGGCGCTGCCGTCCGCGGAGGGGCGCAGGACGGCGTCGGGGGGTGTGTAGGCGACCAGCTCCAGCAGGGAACCTCCGACGGCGAGTTGCGAGTCGACGGGCCATGGGCCGGTCACCGACCCGTCGCGGCCCAGGTCACGGCCGGCGCGCTTGCGCAGCGGCATCCCGTCCAGCGTGACCTGCTCCCCCGCGTCGTACGCCTGCACGGTGCACCTGCCGTCGGTGCCGACCGTGACGGTCAGGGCCCGCTCGGCCAGCTCGGGATCGTCGATGCGGACGTGCGCGGCCGGTCCCCGGCCGATGTCCGTCCGGCCGAGCCCCAGCCGGTGCACGGCCCCGGCGTCCGGCCCGCCGGCGACGCGCAGTTCGACGATGCCGGTGACCTCGCGGGGCGGGCAGCCGGCCGGGGTGTACAGGCTGACGACGCTCCCTTCTGCCAGCGGGGAGCGGACGAGGGGCGTGGCCGGGTCCACGAGGAGTCCGTCGGCGTACAGGGGCGGCGGGTCGTCGGTGGGGTCCCGGTCGGACCGGCGCTCGGGCTCCCCGGCGAGCCGGCGCTCCAGCGTGCGGGCGACCTCGCCGACCGGTGACTCGGGCTCGGCGTCCAGGACGACGTCCGCCGAGGTCCCGGCCCGGGGGTCGGTGACGGTGAGGGTGAGTCGCACGGCAGGCCCTCCCTGTGTCAGTGCCGCGGGGAGCGGTCGGCGCCCAGCTCGTCGAAGGCGCACTCGTCGGCCGCGCCGGGACGGAAGGCGATGGCGAGGTCCGGTTTCCACTGGCCGCCGCGCCGGCGGACGGTGCGCACCGCCAGGGAGTGTTCGGCTCCCTCGCGGGCGATGTACACCTCGTTGTAGCCGTTCTCCTCGTTGGAGTGGACGCTGGCGAGCGCGGGGGCGCCGGCGATGCGGGTGGTCCAGGGCCGCTCCCGGTCCCGGTCGATGAGCCGTTCCGCGGCCAGGAAGCCGAGGTGCGTGTGCCCGTGCAGCACCAGGGCCGTGTGCGCCTCGGCGAGGGCCTGCTTGGCCTGACCGGCGTTCACCACACCGGCGTACGGCGCCACTTCCACGGCGGGCACCGGGGACAGGGGGTGGTGGACGACGGCCAGGTTCACGCTGCCGGTCTCCCTCTCGAGCCGCCTGAGCACGGGGTGGGCCACCACTGCGGGGTCGTGGCGTTCGAGCTTGCCCATCAGCTCGGCGACGGCGGTGTGGTCCTCCGACACCGCGAGTTCCGCGAGGAGTTGGCGTACCCGGTCGCGGTCTTCGTTGCGGACCGGTTCGCCCCCGGACTCGGCGGAGCCCAGCAGCGCGACCCGGAGGCAGGCGTCGGCGTAGCGCACGTAGAGGAGGCGGGCGTCGTGGTCCGCCTTGTCCAGCTCCGGGTGCGGGTAGGCCCGGAAGGTCTCGGCGAACCACTCGTGCCGGGCCCCGGGCCGCTCGTCGAGGCAGCGGTCCCAGGACACGTCGTGATTGCCGCCGACGAGCAGGATGCGCGGATCGTCCGGGCGCAGGTCGGGGTGGCCGGCCAGCAGCCCCGCGAGCCGGTCGAGCCAGTCGAGGGCCTCCCGCCCGTTGGCGTCCACCGGGCGGTCGACCAGGTCGCCGGAGACGATCACCAGGTGCGGGGCCCGGCCCTGCTCGGCCAGGTGCTGGACGTGCTCCAGGTAGCCGCTGAGCGGGCTGCCGTCGCCGGTGAGCCGGGCGAGGGCGGAGCCCAGCTGGGTACGGTCCTTCTGGTCGACGTTGGACCGGTGCTCGCCGCCGAAGTGCAGATCGGACACCTGGTGGATGCGGAGCACCTCGGGAAGGTGGTGGGCGAGCACGGGGTCCTCGGCGACCGGCGGCAGCACCTTCAGGGTCTGCGCGTCGCGGGCGTCGGAGTCGAAGGACAGCCCGGCGCGGCGCCAGCGTTCGCGCCGGAGGGCGGCCCGGTGCCCGGCGGACAGGCCGTTGTGGAACCACTGCTCGATGTAGATGTGCGGGTGGAACGTGGCCTCCTCACCGGCCCGGCGGGACAGCGCCGCCGGGTCGGTGCGCAGGGCGGGTTCGGCCTCGGCCTTCTGGAGGGCGAGTTCCAGCAGGAAGGGCGTGAGCAGCCAGCCCGGCTGCTCGGCGCGCAGCCGGGCCACGAGGCCGGGCGCCCACTCGGGGGTGCGCTCCGCCATGCGCGCGGCCTCCTCGTCCGTGAGCGGCGGCGGGGGCACGATGTCCTTGAGGGCGTCGGCGCCCAGGTGCGGAGCGAGCAGCTCGTGCTCGGCGGGCGTGGCGAAGACGACGGGTACGACGCCTTCCTCCCGCAGTCGTTTGAGCCCGTCGGCCAGCGTGGCGGGGTCCTTGCCCGGTCCGCTCGACGGGCTGATGGCGGGCTCGTCGACGAGGACGACCTCCATGTCGCCGAGCTGCGGCCGGGCCGCCTTGGTGCTCGTCAGACAGGTCAGGCCCGCCCTGCGCACGTCGGCCTCGCGGCGCACGTCGACCAGCCGGGTGCGCCCCGGGGTGCGGGCCTCCTTCACGGCGCCGGCGAGCCAGCTCTTGCCGGCGCGGCGCGGCATGACCACCAGCCAGCAGGCGTCGTTGGGCGCCCAGCCCTCGACGAGCGGGCGCGCCCACTCCGGAACGTCCGTGCCGTGGAACCTGATGTCGAGGTTCCGCTCGTACGACCGGCTCGGCCGGTAGTGGCTCATCGGTGCTGCTCCTCGTCGTGCAGTTCCTGGTAGGCGTAGTCGATCCAGTCGAAGAAGGGCCGGTCGGTCAGCCACTTGTTCTGGGGCAGCAGCAGCCCGACCTCACGCAGCTGCTGGCCCTGCGCGGCGCTCGGGTCCTTGGGCAGGCTGCCGCGTGCCCCGAGCAGGGCCTCGCGGGCCGCGGGGCCGAGTTCACTCCAGCGGGAGCGGAAGACGTCGGCCTTGTTCACGAGGAGTTCCCGCTCGATGAGCGACCTGAGTTCCCGGTCGTCGCCGAGGGCCAGCGTGCTGCCGGCGCGTGCCGCGCGGACGAGGGCGTCGCCCACCACCTGGAGGTAGAAGGGCCAGGGGCCCACGTCCTTGAGGATGCGGTCGGCGGTGACGGACGGGATCACCAGGCTCTCGTTCTCCGCGGTGCCGATCAGGAACTCGCGGGCGTCCGGCTCGGCCAGCGGGCCGAGTGTGAAGTGGTTGACGTCGTTGCCGAAGCTGGAGCCGGGTTCCTTCAGCGCGTGCCGCAGGGTGTCGTTCCAGTCCTTGTAGGTGCCGCAGTAGACGAGCCACGCGCCCTCCTGTCCGAGGTCGCGCAGCCAGGAGACGGCGGCGGGCTCGTAGCAGGTGAGCCGCCCGACCTCGTCGAGCAGCAGGACCAGCCGGGACGAGCCGCTGCCCGCTCCGGCCAGGCGCATCAACTCCTCGGCGGGCCGGGCGGTTTCGGCCAGTTCGGGCATGAGCCGGACGGCGAGGTCGTCCTGCGAGCCGAGGCCGTCCAGGTTGGAGAGGGTGACCACCTTCTGCACGTTGCCCAGGGCCTCGGAGCGCATCCGCTCCTGGAGTTCCTTGACGATCCACGACTTGCCGGCCCGGCGCGGCCCCAGCAGCGCGGCGGGCGTGCCGTCCCGGTAGTTGCGGTTCAGCCAGGCGAAGACGTCCTCGCGGCCCACGGGCCGGCCCGCCGGGCCGAGCGAGAACCGGTCCGCGGCCAGCGCGCTGCTGCCGATGCGGAACGGCTTGCGCTCCAGGGGCACGCCGGCGTTGCGCTGCCGGGTCTCGGTCACGGTCTCCTGGATCCGGTCGGGCAGCGCGATCTGCGCCTCCGCTCCGCTGCCCGCGTAAAAGGCCCGGCCGGGTCCGAACACGGGCGGCAGCGGGCGCCCCTGGAGCCCGGCCCGCTGGTAGTCCCTGCGGTCGGCCTGCCTGAGGACGAGGGTGGTGGAGTCCGACCAGCCGTGGCGCAGACCCAGCACCTGCCGGCCTCCGGTGATGACGGGGCAGATGCCGGTCCGGGTGTCCTGGAGCAGGTCGAGCAGGTCCAGTCCGCACTGATGGCTGGAGGTGCGTTGCACCCAGTCCAGGAACTCCTCCCAGCCGTCGAGCAGCAGCACCAGGTACGGCGGTTTCTCCCGGCCGCGGCGATCCTGCCGGTGCCCGTGCAGGCTTCTGATGCCCGAGCGGGTGAAGAGTTCCTGGCGGCTGCGAACGGTGTTGACCAGCTTGTCGACGAGGCGCCGCAGCCGCTCCGTCTCGTCCGTGGTCACCACGGCCCCGCAGTGCATCAGGTCGGTCAGGACGCCCAGGTCCCCGGAGCCGCAGTCGATGGCGTAGAGGTGGACGTCCTCCACGCTGTACTGCTCGGCGACCGCGACGGCGAGGGTGAGCAGCAGCTGGGTGCGCCCGCTGCCCGCGTCGCCGGAGACGAGCAGCGGCCCGTCCTGGTCGAGGTCCCAGGCGGCCTGCCGGAAGCCCTGGGTGCCGGGGTCGTCGCGCAGCCCGAAGACGACCGGGGTGCGCGTTGCCGGGCGGGGCCGCAGGGGCCACAGGGCGTCCGGGCCGACGGCGGTCTCCTTCAGCCGCACCGACGGCGGCAGCGGGGGCGGCCACGGGACGCGCGGCGCGGGCAGGTCGTCCAGGGCGGTCGCGGCCTGTCCCACGGCACGGACGAGGTCGGTGAGTTCTCCGCCCGCCGTGCCCGCGGCCACGGGGGTGCGCACCGCGCTCTGCTGCGGGGCGCCCGTCCAGTCCGTCACCCGGAGCCGGACGGCGCCCGGCGCGGCGGAGGGTTCGTCCTGCCGCTCGCCCAGCCGTGCGCGGCGCAACAGCTCCAGCGCGCCGGAGGCGCGGCGCACATGGACGAGCCCGTGCGGGCCGGGGTCCAGCCGTGCGGCGCCCGGGGTGCCGATCAGCAACTCGCTGTCGGCTGGGTCGGCGAGCCGCAGCACGATCCTGAGGGGCACGCATTCGAGCAGGTCCGGGGTGACCGCGTCGGAGGGGCGGCGGGTCGCGAACACCACGTGGACACCGAGCGCCGGGCCCTGCCGGGTGGCGTCGACCAGGCCGTGGATGAACGCCGGGAGTTCTTCGCGGAGTTGGGCGAGATCGGAGACGACCAGCACCAGGCGGGGCAGGGCCGGCAGGTCGGTGGCGTCGGTGGCCTGGATCACCGAGTACTGCTCGAAGTCGCGCGCCCCTGCCTCCTTCACCAGCCGCTGCCGGCGCGTGAGTTCCGCGTCGAGGGCGGTCAGTCCGCGGGCCGCCGCGTAGGTGTCGAGCGCGGTGTGCACGCCGACGGTGTGCGGCAGCCGGGCGGCCCGGGCGAAGGCCTCACCGCCGTCGTGGTGGACGAAGAGCAGGTTCAGTTCGTCAGGGCGGTTCGCCACGGCGAGCGCGGTCAGCCAGGCACAGACCAGTTCCTCCATCCCGGAGCCCGCCATCCCGGCCACCAGGGCGTGCGGGCCGTCGGCGCGCAGGTCGAGGACGAAGGGCCGGCCGGCCGAACCGCCGAGGACCGCCGCCGGGGAGCGTGGGGTGCCCTGCCACCGGTCGCGGATCCGCTCGGCGGTCGGGGGGTCCAGGTCGAGCAGGTCCAGGAGGCGTTCGGCCGGGGGTTCGGCGGGTGCGGCGATGGCGTCGCGCAGCGGGGCGAGCAGCCGGGCCACGGCGTCGAGCTGGGCCGGCACCCACTGGTCGGGCACGCACCGCTGTCCCGTGCCGCCGTCCTCCTCGGCGAGGTCGGTGACCCACACTCCGGTGCCGTCCGCCACCAGGCGGGTGCCGTTCGGGTCGAGCAGCTGCTGCTCGTTCTCGGCGAGGCAGATGACGTACACCCCGACGTCCGGCCCCTGGCGCAGCACCTCCTCGGCCCAGGGTGCCGTGCGCAGCGCCGCCGGATCGTCGAGGACCAGCAGCAGCGTGGTGTCGCCCCAGAGCGCCCCCGCGCCCCGCTCGCCCCGCAGCCGTTCGTGGATGATCAGCGCGGCTTCGTCGAGGTGCCGGGTGTGGGCGGCGGGCTCGCGGCTGATCCGCACCGGCCGCCCGCCTCGGGACATCAGCCCGTCGGGCGGCAGCCAGCGGGCGAAGCGCCAGAACTTCTCCCCCGACTCGTCGGTGAGCACCCGCACCGCGACGTCGGAGGGCGGGTGCAGCAGCACCGTCTGGGCCACGAGCCAGCCGGCCAGCCTGCGGGCGACATCGCGGTCGGCGGCGATGCCGACGCCCCCGCCGCGCCGCAGGTCGAGGGTGACCGGGGCCGCGCCCGCGCCGCGGCCGACCCGCAGGACGAGGTGGTCCGGGTGGTCCGGTCCGCGCTCCCACAGGCGGGCGGGCGCCCCGAAGACCTGGCCGGGCAGCTCGAAGGAGTCGGGGAAGCGCGGCCTCGTCTCGCGGGGCCGCCGGTCGAGTGCCCGGCCGCGCCGGCGGGGCTTGTAGGCCAGGTAGGCCAAGTGAAGCAGCTGGATCAGGAAAGGGGTCCGGGACGGTGTCGGCAGCTCGTCCCGGCCGCCCGTCGCCGGAACTCCGCGCATGGCGTTCTCACCGGCCGCTTGCCGGTCGAACGCCAGCATCCCGCCCGCGGCCGGCGACACATACGCGTCGCGGAACCGCGCGAACCCCTCGGACGTCAGCCTCAGCCCGCCGTCCTGGGCGTTCGCCCCGCCCTCGGGCGGCGCGCCGAGGTGGACCCGGCAGCCGTCGTACAGGGGCGTCTGCGCCAGCGTCGCGTACCGCGCGAGCCGTGCCCCTTCACTCGTGAACAGGTCGGATTCCGTGCCGCGCGGGGCGAGTTGGGCCAGCTGGTCCGTGACGGCCCGCACGGGCGTCGACTCGTCGGCCTCGAGGACGACGTCCGCCTCCGACCCGTCCGGCAGCACGGCGGTGAACGTCCAGTGGGCGCCCGCGAGCGCCCGGGGCCGCGAGCCCGGGACGAGCGGACCGGCCGACCAGGAGGGGGGCCGTTCCGTCCGCGGCGCCGGCCTGGTGCGGGCGCGGGCGGGCGGTGCCGACTCCGGTGCCGCGTCCACGCCCAGCAGCGGAGCGGAGATCCTGCCGTCGCGGGCGAGCTGGATCTCGTAGCCCGCGCCGGGCAGGCTGGGGAACATCGTGCCGGTGAGGATCCGCGGTCCCGTCCTGCCGCCCCGGGCGGCGAGCGCGGCGAGCTGCCGGGCCTCGTCGTACCCCAGGTCGGTGCCGATCAGTACGACCCGGCTCGCGGTCGCCGGATGAGCGGGGCGCGCCGCCCAGCCGGTGAGCACGGCGTCCGGCTCCGGGCCGCCCGCCATCGACTCGATCAGGGCCGGAATGTCGGGCAGGAACTCCACCCGGTCCGGTAACGAGGAGGCGAGGTCGTGCGCCACCCCGACACCGGTGACGCGGACCTGGCCCGACCACGGTGCCGTGGCCAGTTCGGCGGCGACCGCCTCCAGGAGCGCAAGCCGATGGCCGCGCGGGCCGGTCACGGTGCCCAGCCCGGTGCCGGCATCGAGATTGAGCAGCAGCCGCAGGTCGTCCCCCGTGCCCACGCTCACCAGGTGGGGGAAGTGGAGGGTCTCGGCCGCCACTTCGCGGTCCGCGTAGACCTTCGCGCTCTCCCGGCTGAGGAACCACCGGCGCGCGTCCGGGCCCGTCCGCCACGGGTCCGGCAGCGTACGGCCCGAGGCGTCGGCAAGCTCGGCGACGATCTCGTCGCCCCACAGCCAGACGGCGCCGAGCCGCGGCAGCAGGGAGGCGGGCTCGGCCAGCGAGTGCAGGACCCGTTCCAGCAGCCGCGCGCCCATCGGGTCGGAGCGCACCAACAGACCGTCGGCCGGGCTCGCGTCCGGCTGCGGGCCGTACGCGTGTCGCGTCCGGCTTGCTGAGCGGGGGGAACGAGACCAAGGGGGCATGGCACATCCTCGGGAGCCGGCGGGTCCGCGAAGCGGAGCGGAGCAGGGAGACCAGGTGGAGCAGGTGGACCAGGGGGACGGAGGCGGGCAGTCGACCCGTCAGCGGTGCGCTGCCGCGCCGGCCTCCCGGGGCGCCGGCAACGCCATGGCGTGCCCGGTCTGGTCCTGCTGCTGAAGCCCGGCTCGGAACTCCGCCGTCCAGTCCGCGGTCTCTGCCTCGACGCGCGAGCGCACCTTGCCGACCAGCCCGCCGATCAGCGTCAACCGGCGCTCGATCACCGCCTGTTCGGGCTGGCCCGTGACATCGCGCAGCAACTCCGCCGACCAGGCCAGCCGGAACGCGTTCAACTCGCCGCGCAGCGCCTGCGCCGCCGTGATGTCACGCATCCAGGCCATGGAGAGTCCGAAGAAGTGGTCGAAGCCCTTGCAGCCGGCGGCTGCGGCGAGGAACACATAGCCCCAGCTCTGGATCTCCGCACCCGTGGCCGCGCCGGCCAGCGGGATCACCGTGCCGGTCGTGGCGAGCGCGATCATCAAGCCCCGGATGACCCGGGATCCGATCCGCTTGAGCCGCTTGTCCTCCAGGTACCACGCGATGGCGTCCTCGGCCTCCTGCTCGGCCCAGGCGCGCAGCGCCTGCACCGACTCCAGCCGCTCCACCGCCGTACCCGTGGCGAGCACCGGAAACCCCCGGCTCCGCAGGTCCCGCCCACGAGCCCTTCCCCCGTCCGGCTGGACAGCCCCTGTGCTCCCCGTCAACTCACCCTCCTCAGCAGGGAATTCGAGTACGAGGGTAGCCGAAATCACAACACCGGGTCGGCTACGTGACGCGGCGCCCGGCCGGCGAGCCGGACGCCGCAACCGCGCACGTCAGGCCGGCGGCGTGACCGCTCGGCCGAAGTGCCGGGCGAAGAACCGGACCGCGCTGTCAGCCTCGAACCTGGGCAGCTCCTTGTGTTTGCCCGAGTTGGCGTGCAGCGTCTTCTCCTTCGAGGCGAAGGCGTCGAACAGCGCGAGACCGGCCTCGCGCGGGATGTGCTCGTCGTCCCACTGCATGTCGAACTCGATCGGGATGGTGATCTGCTTCGCCTTCTCGGCCAGGACATCGGGCCAGTGCTGACCGAAGACCGCGGCCGTGATCCTGGGTTCGACCGCCACGAACGGTACGCCGATCGCGGTGCCCATGTTGATGCCCCAGAAGCCGACCGGCCCGGCGGTGCCGATCTCCGGGAGTTCCTGGAGGGCATCCAGGGTCGCCTGGTACTCGGGCACGGCGAGCTCCGCAAGGTGGTCGTTGTAGCGCACGACGATCGGGCCTTCCGGCTCGCCGGCCGCCCTCGCCCGGTACAGCTCGGCGATTTCCGCCTCGTCGTGCGCCGTACGCGGCCGGTCGCCGTGACCGGGCGCGTCGATGACGGCGACGTGGAAGCCGCAGCCGGCCACGAGGAGGCGGGCGCGGCCGGACATCGCCGGGTGCTTCTTGTGGTTGCCGCCGCCGTGGGCCATCAGGATCAGGGGCGCGCGGTCGGCTGCCTTGGAGGCCGGCGACCAGAGGACGCCGGGGACGTCGCCCAGGGTGAAGTCGCGTTCGAGCATGCCGTTCGAGGACGACTCGGCGGTGAACTGCAGGGAGTGCACAGGTGTTGCCTTTCGGGAGTGCCTTGGTGTCGAGGCGCTCCCGGCGACACCTACGTCAATCGCCGGCCGTGACGGGAAGGGGGAGCACCCACGTCGATACAGCGTTCATGGGTCTCACCTCCTCGGGCGGTGTCACGGTCGACTGGAAGCTACCAGCCCGATGGTCATCCCTTCAACCCTTTTCCCCGCGGCTGGGGGACACCGTCGTACCTGCTCACTCCTCGTCGGGCTCCAGGCGCAACGAGACCGAGTTGATGCAGTACCGCTGGTCCGTCGGAGTGGGGTAGCCCTCGCCCTCGAAGACGTGGCCCAGGTGGGAGCCGCAGCGGGCGCAGCGGACCTCGGTGCGGACCATCCCGTGCGAGCGGTCCTCGACCAGCTCCACCGCGTCGGTGTCCTTGGGGTCGTAGAAGGACGGCCAGCCGCAGTGCGAGTCGAACTTGGTCTCGGAGGTGAACAGTTCGGCGCCGCAGGCCCGGCAGGAGTACACGCCCATGGTCTTGGTGTCCGTGTACTCACCCCGGAAGGCCGGCTCGGTGGCGGCCTGGCGCAGCACGGCGTACTCGGCCGGGGTCAGCTCCGCGCGCCACTGCTCGTCCGGCTTCTCGACCTCGTACGACATGAGCCTCAACCCTTCTACTGGGACAGCTACTGGGACAGACGGTCCAGGATCCGCGGGCCCAGGTCGGTCACGTCGCCCGCGCCCATGGTGAGAACGAGATCGCCGGGCCTGGCCATTCCCGCGATCACGGCGCAGACCTCCGCCTTGTCGTGCACGGCGGTGACGTCGGCGCCCGCCGCGCGGGCCGCCTCGATGATGAGGTCGCTGGTCACGCCGGGGATCGGGTCCTCGCGGGCCGGGTAGATGTCGAGCACGACGGAGGCGTCGGCGAGCGCCAGCGACTGGCCCATCTCCTTGCCCAGCTCCTGGGTGCGGGAGAACAGGTGCGGCTGGAAGACGACCAGGATCCGGGAGTCGCCGGCCGCGGACCGCATGGCCTCCAGGTCGGCCGTCATCTCGGTCGGGTGGTGCGCGTAGGAGTCGATCACCTGCACACCGGCCGCCTCGCCCTTGAGCTGGAGCCGCCGCTTGACGCCGGTGTAGGCGGCCAGGGCGGGCGCCAGCTCGGCGGCCGGGATGCCGAGGGCGGCACCGGCGGTGAGCGCGGCGACGGCGTTGAGCGCGTAGTGACGGCCGGGGACGGAGACCCCGAAGGTCAGCTCCTGGCCGTCCAGCACCACGGTGACCTGGCTCTTCAGCCCCTGCGGGACGATCGCCAGGACCCGTACGTCCGCGTCCTCGGCCTCGCCGTAGGTCACCGTCCGCGCCTGCTGACCGGCCAGCCGCCGGGTCAGCTCGCGGGCGCCCTCGTGGTCGGCGGAGATCACCAGCGTGCCGCCGGGCACGATCTTGCCGGCGAAGGTCTCGAAGGACTCGTAGATCTCGTCCATCGAGGCGTAGTTGGCGTGGTGGTCCAGCTCGACGTTGAGGACGATGGCGACCTCGGGGGCGTACTTGTGGAAGCTGCGGTCGGATTCGTCCGCCTCGGCGACGAAGATCTCGCCCTCGCCGTGCAGCGCGTTGGAGCCGGGCGCGTCCAGGTCGCCGCCGATGGCGTACGACGGCCCCAGGCCCAGCTCGCCGAGGGAGACCGCCAGCATGGAGGTGGTGGTGGTCTTGCCGTGGGTGCCGGCGACGGCGATCGGGCGCAGGCCCTCCATCAGCGCGGCCAGCGCGTCGGAGCGGTGCACCACCGGGATGCCCAGCTCGGCCGCGCGGGCCAGCTCCGGGTTGTCCTGGCGGATCGCCGACGACACGATGACACAGCTGGCGTCGTCGGCGAGGTGCTCGGCGGCGTGCCCGATGTGCACGGTGGCGCCCAGCGCCCGCAGTGCCTCGGCGGTCGCCGAGTCCTTGGCGTCGGAGCCGGCCACCTTGGCGCCGCGCTGCGCGAGGATCTTGGCGATACCCGACATCCCGGCGCCCCCGATGCCGATGAAGTGCGGTCGGTCCATGGCGGTAGGAAGGCCGGGTGCCATGCGTTCTTCTCCCCAGGATTACGGTGCGGGCTGAGCGTCCCTACCCTATGCGCTGAAACACGGGACACCTTGCAGGGGGCGTGCGGCCCGCTCGGGCGAACCCAGGGGGTGTCTTCTGGATCTTGCCGGCGTCGCGGGGTCTGGCACGCCACCCCCTAGTCCTCCCCGTGCGCAAACAGCTTCAGCACCGGCACCCCCACCTTGTGCCGGGCCCGCGACGCCCAGTCCCTGTGGAAGAACTCCTCCACGTAGTGCGGAGCGGTCAGCACGATCACCTCGTCCGCCCCCACCTCGGCCACCAGATCCTTCAGCGCGTCCAGCGGATGGTGCTCGACGAGTCTCCCCTCCGCCTCGGTCCCGGCGGCCCGCAGCGCCCGCACAGAGACGTCCAGCGCCTGCTCGGCAGGCGCCTTCGCCGCCTCCCCCTCCGACGTCAGGCCTTCGCGGACGGCGTCTTCCAGTTCGCCGAGCGCGAGGTCGTCGATGGCGCGCAGCAGGCGGTCCTGGTCTCCGCGCGGCTGGAGGAGCACGTGGAAGGAGACCGGCTCGTCCGCGTGCAGGGTCGTGACGAAATCCACGTCGACGGACGACAGGGCCTTCTCGATCATCAGAACGCTTGTGAACACCGGGCGCCTCTTTCTCCCCGTGGGCCCGCTCAGGCCCTGCGGAAACCATCCTTCCCCGTGCTCGCACGGGCTCTGCGGACTAAGTGTGCCCATCGAAAGCTAAACGGAACGACACATTCCGCTGTTTTCAGGACCTGCGGTAACGACCGAACAGAAATCCGCCTTCCTCCAGAAGGGACACGAGTTCGAAGCGGCGCGGTACGGCGACCGAGGGGCCCCCGGCGATGCGCTGCGCGTCCCCCGCCGTGAGCATGGGCGACAGGGTCAGGCACAGCTCGTCCAGCACCCCGGCGGCCACGAACTGGCCGAGCAGCCGGGGCCCGCCCTCGGTGAGCAGCCGGGTGTGACCGAGGCCAACGAGGGCTCGTACCGCGTGGGCGGGGTCGACGCCCGTGCCCTCACCGGCGATCAGGACCTGGGCACCGGCCCCCTCGGCGGCGGCGACGCGGTCCGGGGCCGCCCCGGCGCCGGTGAGGATCAGCGTGGGCACCAGGGGCGAGGTGAACAGCGGGAGGGAGAAGTCGAGCTCCAGGCTCGCGCTGACGACCGCGATCGCCGGGGCCGGCCCCTGTCCGGCCGCCTTGCGGGCGGCGGCGAACTCGGCACGCGCGCGTGCCGGGCGGTACCCCTCCTGCCGTACCGTTTCCGCACCCACGACGACGACGTCCGCGAGCGCCCGCAGCGTGCCGAAGATCCGCATGTCGGCGGCGCTGGAGATGGGCTGGGAGCGGCCCTCGTGCTGGGCGGCACCGTCCAGCGTGGAGACCATGTTGGCCCGCAGCCACGGCCGCGGGGCGCCCGGCTCGGGCCGCGGGTAGGCGTATGCGGCGGCCAGCTCGGCGAGGCCCCACTCACGGTCCACGAACGCACCGGGAGCCCCGGCGGCCCCCGCCGCCCCCTCCCCCTCGATGGCCTCGATGGCCTCGATGCCCTCGGCGCCCCCGGCAGGGGTCTGGGCTGCTGTTTCGTCGGTCACAGGGAACAGGCGTCGCATGTCGTGCAGTCTGACACGGCGCTTAGCATGGGTGACCGTGTCGTCCTCCACCTCCGCCCCCGGTTCCTGTCCTCTGACCGAAGCGGGCCCGCTGTCCCTGTGCGCCCGCGAGCCGCACGTCCCCGCGGACCGTCTGGTCGCCGAGATGGTGCCGCCGCCGCGCTTCGACTCCGTGCGCTTCTCCACCTACATCCCGGACCCGAAGCAGCCCAGCCAGACCGAGGCCGTCGGTGTGCTGGAGGGCTTCGCGGGCGGGCTCGGCGGCGCGCACGCCTCCGGCGCCGGCAGGCCCGCAAGGAAGGGCCTCTTCGGTTTCGGCCGGGCGAAGACCCCCAAGATCCCGGCCGGCCCGCGCGGCGTCTACCTGGACGGCGGCTACGGCGTCGGCAAGACGCACCTGCTCGCCTCCCTCTGGCACGCCACCCCGGCCGAGCCCGCGCTCAAGGCGTTCGGCACCTTCGTCGAGCTGACCAACCTCGTCGGCGCGCTCGGCTTCCAGCAGACCGTGCAGACATTGAGCGGCCACCGCCTGCTCTGCATCGACGAATTCGAGCTGGACGACCCCGGCGACACCGTCCTCGTCTCCTCGCTGCTGGGCAAGCTGGTCGAGGCGGGCGTGGCGCTCGCGGCCACCTCCAACACGCTGCCCGGCAAGCTCGGCGAGGGCCGGTTCGCCGCCGCAGACTTCCTGCGCGAGATCCAGGGCCTGTCCGCCCACTTCCGCACCCTGCGCATCGACGGCGAGGACTACCGGCACCGCGGCCTGCCCGAGGCGCCGGCGCCGTACTCCGACGAACAGGTGACGAAGGCGGCGTACGCCACCGCGGGCGCCTCGCTGGACGACTTCCCTCACCTGCTGGAGCACCTGGCCCGGGTGCACCCGAGCCGGTACGGCGCCCTGACCGACGGGCTGAAGGCAGTGTGCCTCACCGATGTGCGCCCGGTGCCGGACCAGTCGACGGCGCTGCGCCTGGTGGTGCTGGCGGACCGGCTGTACGACCGCGAGGTCCCGGTGGTGGCCTCCGGGCTGCCGTTCGACCAGCTGTTCAGCGAGGAGATGCTGAACGGCGGCTACCGCAAGAAGTACTTCCGCGCGATATCCCGGCTCACCGCGCTGGCCCGTGACTCGAACGGGCTAATCGCCGGGTAGCCGCGCAACTTCCTGACAACCGCTCAAAACATGCGGGTCACGGGCCAGTTCAGGCCACGTGACCCGCATTTCTTTTGCGCCCTCTGTCGCGCGCAACCTCCAGTTGACCTTGCAGAGGACTTTGCGGGGTTAACATCTTCTTGACCATCCATTGACCTATGCTTGGGGTGCACTAGACAGACCACCGCCCTGCAGCCACCGGCCACTCCCGGTGCCCCGCAACACCGCACCACCGCACCACGAGATCGTCCCGAGCCCACTCGCCGGCAGCGCTTCAGGTCTTCCGCTGCCGAGAGACGGCTTCCCACACACACGAACGTCGTGCAGGCCCGACGCGCCACTGCAGCGCGCCAGGAGGAATCCACATACATGCAGCCCCTCATCGACAACGCCCGTACGTTCGGACAGCGCCCTGAGGAGTTCGCCAAACTCGCAGAAGGCCAGTCCCCGCAGGTCCTGTTCATCACCTGCTCCGATTCCCGGGTCGTCCCGGCCCTGATCACGGGTGCCCGCCCCGGCCAGCTGTTCGAGCTGCGCACCGCGGGCAACATCGTTCCGCCGTACGCCTCGCAGCATCCCACCAGCGAGGCCGCCACCATCGAGTACGCCGTGGAGGTGCTCCGCGTCCAGGACATCGTCGTCTGCGGCCACTCGCACTGCGGCGCGGTCGGCGCGCTGGTGCGCGGCGACGACCTGACCGCCGTACCGGCCGTGCGCGACTGGCTGGCGCACGCCGCCCCGCGCCCGGCCGGCGCGGCCGAGGACCCGGAGGTCGCCGAGGGCGTGCGCAGCCACGTCCTGACGCAGCTGCTGCGGCTGCGCTCGTACCCGTGCGTGCAGCGCGCGCTGGCGGCGGGCCGGCTCGCCCTGCACGCCTGGTACTACGAGGTGCACACCGGCGCCGTACGGGTGCACAGCCCGCACACCGACACCTTCGAGGCCCTGTGAGCGCGCCGGTGAACAGCACGCTCATATCCCGTTTCCCCCAACTGAGACAGGACTTCGCCGCCTCTCTCGTCGTCTTCCTGGTCGCGCTCCCGCTGTGTGTGGGCGTGGCCGTCGCCTCCGGGGTGCCGGCCGAACTCGGCCTGGTCACCGGCATCGTGGGCGGCCTCGTCACCGGGCTGATGCGCGGCAGCAGCCTCCAGGTGTCGGGGCCGGCCGCGGGACTGACCGTACTCGTCTTCGAGGCGGTCAAGGAGTTCGGGCTGCCGGTGCTCGGCGCCATCGTGCTCGCCTCCGGCCTGCTCCAGCTCCTCATGGGCACGCTGAAGGTGGGCCGTTACTTCCGGGCCATCTCGGTCTCGGTCGTGGAGGGCATGCTGGCCGGAATCGGCCTGGTCCTGATCGCCGGACAGCTGTACCCGGCCCTGGCGGCCCAGGCTCCCGACTCGCCACTGGGCAAGATCGCCGGGCTGCCGGGGGCGTTCCTCGACGCCCCCGGCGACGGCGGGGCGCTCGCCTCGCTCGCCCTGTGCGCAGGCACGATCGCGGTGCTGGTGCTGTGGAAGCTCGCGCCGACGCGGGTGCGTGCGGCGCCCGGTCCGCTCGCCGCGGTCGGCCTCGCCACGGTGGCCGCGCTGGTGCTCGACCTGCCGGTGGCCACCATCGAGGTGAAGGGGCTGCTGGGCTCCGTCCAGCCGCCGCCCCTGAGCGCGTTCGGCGAGCTGGCCGGGCTCGGGGCGCTCGGCACGGTCGTCGCGTTCACGCTGATCGCGTCCGCGGAGTCGCTGTTCAGCGCGGCTGCCGTGGACCGGCTGCACCCCGGGCCGCGCACCGAGTACGACAAGGAGCTGGTCGCCCAGGGCATGGGCAACACGGTGTGCGGGCTGCTCGGCGCGCTGCCGATGACCGCGGTGATCGTGCGCAGCGCGGCCAACGTCCAGGCGGGCGCCCGTACGAAGGCGTCCCGGGTGCTGCACGGCGTCTGGCTTCTGCTGTTCGCGGCCCTGCTGCCGGACGCGCTCGCCTGCATCCCGCTCCCGGCCCTCGCGGGCATCCTCATCCACTCCGGCGCCAAGCTCGTCCCGGTCCGGGCGCTGGCCGCGCTGTGGCGCGAGCACCGGGGCGAGGCACTGGTCCTCGCGGCCACGGCCGTGTCGATCGTGGCGGTCGGCATGTTCGAGGGGGTGCTGATCGGCCTGGCACTGGCGGTCGCCAAGACGGCCTGGGAGGCTTCGCACGTCCGGCTGGAGGTGGTCGACAAGGGCGCGGGCCCGATCGAGGCGCACCTGTCCGGCAACGCGACCTTCCTGCGCCTGCCGAAGATCCTCGAGAGCCTGGAGTCCCTGCCCGAGGACCGCCCGGTCCGCCTCGACCTGTCCGGCCTCCACCATCTGGACCGCGCGTGCCGCACGGCACTGGAGAACTGGGACGGCCATGATCCCGGGCCCGGCGCGCGCCCATGGCTTACACCCCGGGCCCGTCCTATCGTTGAGAGCAACGAACAAAAGCAGACCTCTCGGTGAGGAGGTCGTCATGCTCCAGGAGCTGCTGGGCGCCGCCGCGGCGGTGGGTTCCGCCGGCGTGGTGTACCTGGCGATGGCGGCGCGGGTCGTCAAGCAGTACGAGCGGGGCGTCCTGTTCCGCCTCGGCCGGGTCGCGGGCGACGCACGCACGCCCGGGCTGACGCTGATCATCCCGTTCGTGGACCGGCTGCACAAAGTCAACATGCAGATCGTGACGATGCCGATCCCCGCCCAGGAGGGCATCACCCGCGACAACGTCACGGTGCGCGTGGACGCGGTGGTCTACTTCCGGGTGGTCGACGCGGCGAGCGCACTGGTGAAGGTCGAGGACTACAAGTTCGCGGTCTCGCAGATGGCACAGACCTCGCTGCGGTCGATCATCGGCAAGAGCGACCTGGACGACCTGCTGTCCAACCGCGAGAAGCTCAACCAGGGCCTGGAGCTGATGATCGACAGCCCGGCGGTGGGCTGGGGCATCCAGGTCGACCGGGTGGAGATCAAGGACGTGTCGCTGCCGGACACGATGAAGCGGTCCATGGCCCGGCAGGCCGAGGCCGACCGGGAGCGCCGGGCCCGGATCATCAACGCGGACGCCGAGCTGCAGGCCTCGAAGAAGCTCGCCGAGGCCGCCCAGCAGATGGCCGACACACCGGCCGCCCTCCAGCTGCGGCTGTTGCAGACGGTGATGGCGGTGTCGGCCGAGAAGAACTCCACGCTGGTCCTGCCCATCCCGGTGGAGCTGCTGCACTTCCTGGAGAGGGGCCACCGGCAGCCCGCGCCCGACGGCCACCAGCAGGCCGTGACGGAAGGTCAGGAGCAGCCCGCGCCGGACGACCCCCAGCAGGCCGTAGTGGAAGATCAGGAGCCTGCGCCGGACTGCGGGCGCGAGCAGCTCCAGGGCTGACGGGCAGCGCATGCGCAGCGGCAGAGGAGTGGTGGTGATCGCGGTCGCGCTGGCCGCCGTGTCCGGGTGCGGTACGGGCGGGGACGGCGGCTCGGCGTCCGCGCCCTCCCCCACCGCCGCCCACCGGATCGCCGTGACGAGCCCCGCCTACCCCGACGGCGGCACGATCCCGCGCCGCTACACCTGCGACGGCGCGGACGTCTCTCCCCCGCTCGCCTTCTCCGGCGTCCCCGCGGGCACGGTCTCCCTGGCCCTGCTGCTCCAGGACCCGGACGCGCCGCACGGCACGTTCACGCACTGGCTGGCCTGGGATGTCGACCCGCACAGCACGCACCTGTACACCGGAGAGCGCCCCAAGGGCTCGATGGAGGGCTCCAACAGCTTCAGCAAGACGGGCTACGACGGCCCCTGCCCGCCGCACGGCGACCGCCCGCACCGCTACGTCCTCACGGTGTACGCCACCGACCGCCGCCCGCCCCTCGCCGCGGACGCCACCCCCGCCGACCTCCTGCGGTCCCTGTC
The DNA here is from genome assembly GCF_053592455.1 of Streptomyces sp. NPDC002676. Classification (NCBI taxonomy): domain Bacteria; kingdom Bacillati; phylum Actinomycetota; class Actinomycetes; order Kitasatosporales; family Streptomycetaceae; genus Streptomyces; species Streptomyces sp. NPDC002676. Next base: position 426,697 of record NZ_JBSFVT010000005.1, read on the forward strand.
CGGCCACACCCTCGCGACCGGAACACTGACCGGGCGGTACGGCCGATAGGCTCCGAGGCGGCCGACAGGGCTCCTGGGGCCGCTGCCTCCGCGCGGGTGACCGTACGACGCGCCACGGGACATATCGCCACACAAAGGGATACTCGGCCCTACGTTCGTAGGATGATCCCACGAGTACGCCGTATCACCGCCGTCTGCGCCCTGGGCGCGGCTCTCGCCGCCTGCGGCGCCGCGGGCACGCCGGGCAGCACCCGGCCGGGCCCGGCCAAATCCTCCGTCTCCGCGTCCCCGCCCGCCGCGCGGCCTCCGGTCCTGGCGCCGGGTCCGGGCGGTCAGACACCGGTGTTCGAGCACGGCCCGCGCAACCGGGGCAAGACCGTGGCACTGACCTTCGACGCCGACATGACCGCCGACCAGGGGCGGCGTGCCGCGGCCGGCGAGCACTTCGACAACCCGGACCTCATCGGCGCCCTGCGCGCGCTGAAGGTCCCGGCGACGATCTTCATGACCGGCCGGTGGGCCGACCAGTACCCGATCGAGGCCCGCAGCCTCGGCCACGATCCCCAGTTCGAGATCGCCAACCACTCCTACAGCCACTACGCGTTCACCGCCGACTGCTACGGCCTGCCGAGGGTCTCCGCGGACCGGATGCGGACGGACGTCGAGCGGGCGTACGCCTCCCTGCGCAAGGCGGGCGTGCCGAACCCGATGCCGTACTTCCGCTTCCCCGGCGGCTGTTACGACCGGCAGGCGCTGCGCGCGCTCAGCGGGCTCGGGGTCACCGCGGTGCAGTGGGACGTGGTGAGCGGCGACGCGTTCGCCACCGACGCCGACGCGGTGGCCCGGCAGGTGCTGGACGGGGTGAAGCCGGGCTCGGTCGTCGTCATGCACTGCACCCACAGCGCCGCCCCGACCACCCCGGAGGTCGTCCGCACGATCGTGCCGGAGCTGCGCAAGCGGGGCTACCGGTTCGTGAAGGTCTCCGAGCTGATCGGCGAGACCAGCAGCCACCGGTGACCGGCTGTTCAGGAGGACCGGCGGGCGGTGAGGGCGCCGGCCGCCGCGAAGGCCGCGGTGGTGACCAGCGCCGCCCCGGCCAGCGGCAGCAGCGGCACCGGCACCCGGCCGGACTGCGAGCCGGTGACCAGGCCGCTGACCGCGGCCTGCGCCGGAGAGCCCGCGACCACCACCGACAGCAGCGCGGCCAGCAGCATCGCGGGCACCGCGCGTCCGGTGGAGCGCAGCAGCGGCGGGTTGGTGAGCGCACCGACAGCGGAGCCGAGCAGCGCGCAGGCGAGGGTGGCGAGCAGCCCGGCGGCGCAGGCGGGGAGCGGCGGGACGTGCGTGCGGTGGCCGTTGCTCGCCGGGTCGCTGATCAGCGTCACGACGAGCGTCGCCGCCACACCGAGCAACGCCGCGGCGATCAGCGCCGTCAGCAGGCAGGCCAGGTGGGCACGGGCGGGGCCGCGCGCCGCGGCGACGCAGGCGCGCGCCGCTGCCGGTTCGCCGGTGACGCAGAGCCGCACCAGCCAGGCGGCCACCGGCAGCAGCCCGGCGGCGGTGTAGCCGAGCGAGTCCAGGACCGGCTGGCCGCTCTGGACACCGACCGCCAGGAAGGCGGCGTAGAGGATCACCGGGGGCAGCCAGCGCTGGGAGCGCAGCAGCAGGTCGGCCTGGTAGCGCATGAGTGCGGTCATGGACGGCTTTCGGGGTCAAGGGAGGTGGGGGTGGAGGTGGGGGTGGAGGTGGGGGTGGAGGTGGGGCCGGTGGGTGCGACGGCCACCACGTGCCAGGGCGGGCGGGCCGTGAGCAGGGCGCGCAGCAGGACGTCCGAGTGCGAGGCGGGGACGGTGAGGTGCCAGGTGCCGGAGGTGGTCTCCTCGGCCGAGGTGACCGCTCGGGCGGCGTCGGCGGGCAGCCGTCCGCCCGCCGGACCCTGCGCGACGACCCGGACGTGCGGGCCGAGGCCGGCTGAACTCCCCGATTCCGTACGGCGGTCGAGGGTCCCGTCGGCGACGGCGTACGTGGCGTCGGGCACCCCGGCCAGGCGGCGCGGGTCGTGGTCCACGAACACCACGGCGCCCCCGTCGGCGGTCCGCTCGGCCACCGCCCGCTCCAGCTCGGCCCGCGCGCCCTCGTCCAGGCCGGTCCACGCCTCGTCGAGCACCAGCAGCTCCGGCGCGGCGAGCAGCGCCTGGGCCACCGCGACCTTCTGGCTGCTGCCCTTGGACAGGCGGGCCATGGGGCTGCCGGCGTAGGCGGCGGCGCCGAAGCGCTCCAGCCAGTCGCCCGCGAGGCGCTCCGCGTTCCGGCGGGCCAGTCCGTGCACCGTGCCGAGGTGGGTGAGATAGCCGAGGGGAGTGAAGGGCAGCGTGGAGGGGAACCGCTCGGGTACGTAGGCCGTGCGGGGGCGGCCCGTGACGCGGCCCTCCGTGGGGGCGTCCAGGCCGGCTATGAGGCGGAGGAGGGTGGACTTGCCGGTGCCGTTCGCCCCTTCTATGCGGGTGAGGGTGCCGGGCGCGACGATTAAATCGACGCCGCGCAGGACCCAGGGGCCGCGCAGGCCGTAGCGGCGGCCGACGCCGGCCAGTCGTAGATCACGTTGCATGCAGGTATTTTCGTTCGGCCGGAGCGGCTGATCGGCACGGCTCCGGGACCCGTAGGGTTGGCTGGTGTGAGCGCAGTGTCGAATCCCCCCAGTGACAGTCCTTCCAGTGACAGCCCCTTCCAGGACCGGCGTACCTCTCGCGACGAGGCGCCCCAGTTCGTGCTGCCCCTCGTCGTGCGGATCGAGCGGGGCGCGCCGCCCGCCCGTACAGATGCGCTGGAGACCGCCGCGCGTTCCGTGCTCACCCTGCTCAGCGACGAACGCGCCCTCGGCGACGGCGAGTGGGCCGAGGCCGTGCGCGGCTGGGAGGACGCCCGGATCCGGAAGGTCGTACGGCGGGCCCGGGGCGCCGAGTGGCGCCGCGCCGAGGCGCTGCCCGGGATCACGGTGAACGGCAAGTCCGCCGAGGTGCGGGTCTTCCCGCCGGTCCCGCTGGACGCCTGGCCGAAGGACCTGGCCAAGCTCCAGGTGTCGGGCACCGAGCTGGACGACCCGGAGCCGCCCGTCGCCGCCGGTCCGGGACAGCCCGTGCTGTGGCTCAACCCGGAACTGAAGATGTCGGCCGGCAAGTCGATGGCCCAGGCCGGACACGGGGCCCAACTGGCCTGGTGGGCACTGTCCGAGGCCGAGCGCACCGCCTGGCGGGAGGCGGGCTTCCCACTGTCCGTGCGCACCGCCCGGCCCGCCGATTGGGCCGAACTGACGAGCAGCGGGCTGCCGTTGGTACGGGACGCGGGGTTCACGGAGATCGCCCCCGGGATAACAGTCGCAGTCGAGTGGCGGTCGCCCACACATCACGCATAGTCACCCGTGGTCACCAGCCTCACGCGGGAGATCTGAACCTCAAATGTTCCTCTGAACGCCGCCGCGCGGGGGTTCACGGCCGCGCGGCGGGGCCATACCCCCGTCACTCGGAGAAGGAGGGGGACGAGCCATGCCGCGACTGGGCAGGGGAATCGGCTGGCGGCCGGAGCTCGCGGACGCCGTGGAACGCATGCCGGGCATCGACTGGGTGGAGGTCGTGGCGGAGAACGTCTGCCCCGGGCACCTCCCCGAGTCGCTGCTGCGGCTGCGCGAGCGCGGGGTGACCGTCGTCCCGCACGGAGTCTCCCTCGGGCTCGGCGGCGCGGACCGGCCCGACGCGGGGCGGCTGGCCGCGCTCGCCGAGCGGGCGGAGGCGCTCGGCGCGCCGCTGGTCACCGAGCACATCGCGTTCGTCCGGGCGGGCGGCGCGCTCACCGCGTCCCCGCAGCTGGAGGCGGGCCACCTGCTGCCGGTACCGCGCACCCGGGACGCGCTGGACGTGCTGTGCGAGAACGTGCGGATCGCGCAGGAGGCGCTGCCGGTGCCGCTGGCCGTCGAGAACATCGCCGCGCTGTTCTCCTGGCCCGGGGAGGAGCTGACCGAGGGGCAGTTCCTCGCGGAACTGGTGGACCGGACCGGGGTACGGCTGCTGATCGACGTGGCCAACCTGCACACCAACCACGTCAACCGGGGCGAGGACCCCGCCGAGGCGCTGGCCGCGCTGCCGCTGGAGGCGATCGCGTACGTCCATGTCGCGGGCGGCTTCGAGCGGGACGGGGTGTGGCACGACAGCCATGCGCATCCTGTGCCGCAGGCGGCGCTCGACATCCTGCGCGACCTTGCCGGGCGGGTGGCACCGCCGGGCGTTCTGCTGGAGCGGGACGAGAACTTTCCGGAACCGGGTGAGCTGGAGCGGGAGTTGGAGGCGATTCGGGGGGCGGTGGAGGCCGGCCGGGCGGGGGGTGCGCACCGGCCGACGAGCGCTGCGGCCCCGGTCGCCGGAGCGAGCGGGAACGGCGGCGTCGCCGTACTCACCCGGCCCGAGGTCGCCCGCCAGCGCCTCGGCGTCGCGCAGGCCGCCGTTCTCTCCTCGCTGGTGGCCGGAACACCGGTGCCGGAGGGGTTCGACCGGGTGCGGATGGGCGTGCAGGCGAGGGCGCTGGCCGGGAAGCGGGCGGACGTGGTGGCCAAGGTCGCGCCCGAGTTGCCGGCGATCCTCGGGGAGGGGTATCGCGCGGCCTTCCTGGAGTACGCGCGTGAACGGGCGATGACCGGGGGGTACCGACGGGATGCGCTGGACTTCGCGGGGCACTTGCTGAAGATCGGGCGACCGGAGGACGCGGCGCTTCGGCGAGCCCTGCGGGAGTGGTGGCTGGACCGGTCGGGACCGAAGCCGCGCTCGCGGCTCACGCGGGTGGCGCGGAGGGCGTTGCTGCGCGGCCGGCAGTGACGCTGGGCGGGGGTGGGCACCGCCGTTGCGGGACGACTGTCCGCAGCCGCGCAACCGCCCAGTAATATGCCCAGCCGTACCAGGAGGCACCATGCGACCGCGACCCCCCGTCAACGGCCGAGGCATATTCAGCGGCACCGGACTCATCATCATGGCTCTGTCGGCGACCGCCGCCGCGCTGCTCTATCCGGTCTGGTCGTACGGCGACCGGCAGGGCGCGAGTGGGGTGAGCGCGCAGACCGTGGCGACTCCGTACGGACCCTTGTCCGCGCAGGACCGGGACTTCGTCACCAAGGTGCGGCTGGCGGGGCTCTGGGAGCTGCCTGCCGGGGAGTCGGCGCAGCAGAAGGGGACCACACAGGCGGTGCGTACGGCCGGGCAGCACCTGGTCGACGGGCACACCTCGCTCGACGCGCATGCGCGGGCCGTCGCCACCCAGCTCGGCGTGCCGCTGCCCAACGAGCCCAACGCGCAGCAGAAGCAGTGGCTCGCCATCTTGAGCTCGGCTCAAGGGCAGGACTTCGACCGGCAGTTCACGGGCATTCTGCGGCTCGCCCACGGCCGGGTGTTCTCGCTGGTCGCCCAAGTCCGGGCCGCCACCCAGAACTCGCTGGTCCGCGATCTTGCCGACGACGCCAACGCGACCGTGCTGGACCACATCAAGATCCTGGAGGCGACGGGCTACGTCGACTTCGGCGCGCTGGCGCGGGACTTGGCGACGCCCGCGTCGCCGGTGCCGACCCCGCCGGAGGTCGATCCGAGCGCCGCGGCCCCGGTCACTCCCGTGCCGAACCCGGCGTACAGCCCCTGACCTGCACGGGAAACGGAACGTCACATATCGGCCACACTCTGTCCGGATGTTGAACAAGGCATGGCGTTCTGCCTGGCCGCTGACATACAAACACCTCATGTTCTGGGTCCTCTTCCTGCTCATGGCCTGGGCTTTCGTCGGCACTGCGGCAAGCCGGCTGTGCCTGGCCGCCGTTCGTTCGGCAGCCGCGGACGCGGACGTCACCGCGGCGGCCCGGGAGCGCGATCTGACGCTGTACGAGGCGGCGTTCCTCTCCGGCGGGCCCGCGCGGGTCGCCGATCTGACCCTGGTCGCCATGGCACGGCAGCGGCGCCTGCTGCTCGCGCACACCGGCTGGGCCACGGTGGTGGACCCGCGGGGGCGCGACGAGATGGAGCGGTCCGTCATAGGCGCGATCGGGCCCGAGGGGCAGTCCCGCATCGCGCCGGTCCGGAAGGCCGCCGCCGGCGCCGAGGCCGTGAGCCGGCTCGCCGACGGGCTGGTGCGCTCCGGGCTCGCGGTGCCCGAGGGCGCCGGTACGACCGTCGCGGCCGGGGTGCGCCAGACGCGCGCCGCCGCGCTGGCCGTGCTCGCGCTGGGCGGTGCCGCGCTGCTGCTGCCCGTCCAGACCGGGACGCCGCGCTACCTGATCGCCCTGTGGTTCGCCCTCCCCCTCACACTCTCCCTGAGCTGTCTGGTGCTGGCCCGCATAGAGGCGCATCCGTACTCGCGCTGGGCCTCCCCGGCCGGGCAGCGGCTGCTGGACGCCCTGCCCCACCGGCCGTACGGCGACGGAGACGGCGACGACCGCTCGTTCCTGACGCGCGTCGCCGTACGGGGCATCCGTGCGGTCGGCGAGCCGGAACTGCGCGCGGCCTTCGCCCACCGGGACTCGCCCGATCGAGCCCATTCCTGGCGGGAGTGAGGAGCCTGCCGGGGGCGCATCGGGGGCATTGGCGCCGACACCGGCAGGGCGGTGCTTGCCTTCCCCTCCGACCGAACGAAATATCCCTTTTGTTGTCGCCGGGCCATGGCAGTCGTGCCATCGCCGCTGCGCACCGAAGGGATACGCGATGAGAGCTGCCGCCCTGTACTCGGCCGCCGGTTCCTTGCTGCTCACCACCCTGGCCGCCGCCCCGGCGGGCAGCGCCCCCGGCGTTCCGGGTGCGCCGAGTGCGCAGGGCGCGGCCGAGCTGCGCGGCACCGCCGTGGCCGCGGCCCACGCCCGCGCGGCCGGCATCGGCTTCGGCAAGTGCGCCACCGAAGCCGGGCAGGAGGCGCCGGCCGGCCTGGAGTGCGGCACCGTGAGCGTCCCGCTGGACTACGCGCATCCCGACGGGAAGAAGATCAAGCTGACCGTCAGCCGCATCCGGGCCACGCACCGGGACCCGCGCAACAGCAAGCGGAAGGTGCCCCGGCAGGGCGCCCTCGTCTACAACCCGGGCGGCCCCGGCGCCTCCGGCATGTACTTCCCGCTGATCGGCGCGCTGCCGGAGTGGAGGCGGATCGCCGCCGCCTACGACCTGATCGGCTACGCCCCGCGCGGGGTGGACCGTTCGGCCCCGCTGTCGTGCGTGGACCCCAAGCGCTTCCTCAAGGGGCCCACCGACTCGCCCGACCACCCTTCGCAGGCGTACAAGCGACAGCGCATCGCCCAGGCGAAGGCGTACGCGAGCGGCTGCGCCCGGCGCTCCGGGAGCAGGCTCGCGTTCTACAACTCCCTGAACAACGCCCGTGACCTGGACGTCCTGCGGGCCGCCCTGGGCGAGGACCGGCTGACGTTCATGGGGGCGTCGTACGGCACCTACTTCGGGGCGCTGTACGCGGCCATGTTCCCCTCGCACGTACGGCGGATGGTGCTGGACGCGGCGGTGAACCCGGACCCGGCGAAGATCTGGTACCGCGAGAACCTCGACCAGTCGGCCGCGTTCGAGGACCGCTGGGCGGACTTCCGCGAGTGGATCGCCCGGCACGACGACGTCTACGGGCTCGGCTCCTCGCCCGCGAAGGTGCAGCGCAGCTACGACACCGCGCGGCACCGGCTGGCCGCGAAGGCGGCGGGCGGCAAGGTCGGGCCGGGCCAGCTGCAGAACGCGTTCCTCACCGCCGGGTACTACGACGACTTCTGGCCGAGCCGGGCCGCCGCGCTGTCGGCCTATCTGAACGGCGACGCGAAGCCGCTGGTCCGGCTGGCCGCGCCGAGCCCGGAGACGGCCGCCGAGGCGGAGAACGGCACCGCGGTCTACACGGCCGTCGAGTGCAACGACGCGCCCTGGCCGAAGGACTGGAAGGTGTGGGACCGCGACAACACGCGGCTCGCGCGGGTGGCGCCGTTCGAGACCTGGGACAACGCCTGGATGAACCTGCCGTGCGCCTACTGGCCGGCGCGCCGGCAGCAGCCGCTCGACGTGCGGACCGGGCCGGGTGAGCTGGCACCGGTGCTGATCCTGGCGGCCGACCGGGATGCGGCGGCGCCGTACGCGGGCGCGCTGGAGATGAACCGGCGGCTGGCCGGCTCGGTGCTGGTGACCGAGCGGGACGCGGGCACGCACGGCATCGGGGGCGGCCCCAACAAGTGCGTCAACGCGCACATGGAGGCCTACCTGCTGGAGGGCCGGGTCCCCGGACGGCACGCGTCCTGCGCGGGCCGCCCGGAGCCGAAGCCGGACGCCCCGGACGGCCATGCCACGGAGCAGTCCCCACGGGACGCCCTCAAGGGCAAGGCCGACCGCAGCTGACCAACTGGCTCAGGCCAGGCCCGCCACCAGCTCCGCAAATGTCCTTCCTGCGGCCCCGTGCTGCCAACCGGTCAGGCGAGCCCTGCAACCAGCTCCGCAATGTCCTTCCTGCGGCCCGTGAAGAACGGGATCTCCTCGCGGACGTGCATGCGGGCCTCGGAGGCGCGCAGGTGGCGCATGAGGTCGACGATGCGGTACAGCTCGTCGGCCTCGAAGGCCAGCACCCACTCGTAGTCGCCGAGGGAGAACGAGGCGACCGTGTTGGCGCGCACGTCCGGGTAGCCGCGGGCCATCTTGCCGTGGTCGGCGAGCATGCGGCGGCGGTCCTCTTCGGGCAGCAGGTACCAGTCGTAGGAGCGCACGAAGGGGTAGACGCTCACGTAGTTGCGCGGCGTCTCGTCGGCGAGGAACGCCGGGATGTGCGAGCGGTTGAACTCGGCGGGGCGGTGCAGCGCCATGTTCGACCACACGGGCTCCAGGGCGCGGCCCAGCTTCGTGCGGCGGAAGAGGTTGTACGCCTCCTGGAGCTGGTCGCTGGTCTCGGCGTGCCACCAGATCATGAGGTCGGCGTCGGCGCGCAGGCCGGAGAGGTCGTAGGTGCCGCGGATCGTCACGTCCTTGGCGGCGAGCTGGTCGAACAGCTCCTGGACCTCGTCGGCGTAACCCGCTCGGTCCTCCGGCAGCACGTCCTTCAGCTTGAAGACCGACCACAGGGTGTAGCGGATGACCTCGTTGAGGTCCTTGGCCAGCTTGCCCTTGTTCGGGATCCTGCCGGACTCGGTGGTGGGGGCGTCGTCACTCATGGTCCCTATTCTCCCGCTCCGCCGTGCAGACTCTGCACCGGGTTGGCCGTCAGCTCCTCGACCCCGCGCAGGTCGCCGCCGAGCTGGTCCACCGCGGCGTACGCGCTCGCGATGCACGCGGGGATGCCGACGCCGTCGTACTGCGCGCCGCACACCGCGAGACCGGGCAGCTTGGCGACGTGCTCGCGGATGCGGGCCACGCGCACGTGGTGGCCGACGGGGTACTGGGGCAGGCCGTCGGTCCAGCGGATGACCCGGGTCTCCAGCGGTACGGCGTCCAGGCCGACCGCCTCGCGCAGGTCGTGCCGGGAGACGGCCACCAGGTCGGCGTCCTCGCGCTGGAGCACCTCCGTCTCGCCGTACCGCCCGACCGAGGTGCGCAGCACGACGACGTCCGGGTCCTCGTCGGCGATCCAGCCCCACTTCTGGGAGGCGAACGTCGACGCCTTGATCGTGCGCCCGTCGACCGGCGGGACCAGGAAGCCGCTGCCCTCGGGCAGGGCGAGGTCGGCTCGGCGGTAGGCGAGGGTGATCAGGGCCATGGAGGCGTACTCGACGCCGCTCAGCTCGGCGGCGGCCTCCGGGGACTCGGCGCGCAGCAGGCGCGCGGCGGCCGGGGCGGGCACGGCGACGATCACCGCGTCGGCCCGCAGGGTCTCCTGCCCGGTGACGATCCGCCAGCCGCCGGAGGTCTCACGGCACAGCTCGGTCACCGGCGTCCCGGTGCGGATCTCGCCGCCGCGCGCCCGCACCGAGTCGGCGACCGCGAGCGGCAGCGTGCCCACGCCGCCCTCGATGCCCATGAACACGGGCCCGGTCTGCTGATTCGCCGCCGCCTTCGCCTGGATGTCGCGGACGGCCGCCGTCAGGGAGTCGTGCGTGCGGGCGGCCTGGAAGAGCTGCGGGACGGCCGAGCGCATCGAGATGCGGTACGCGTCGCCCGCGTACACCCCGCCGAGCAGGGGCTCGACCAGGCGGTCGACGACCTCGTGGCCGAGCCGGGCCGCCACGTACTCGCCCACCGCCACGTCGTCGCCGACCTCGGTGCGGGGCAGTTCGGCGTCGCGCCCGATGCGAGCCAGGCCCTCCTCGGACAGGACCCCGGCCAGGGCGGCGGCGGTGCCGGGGACGCCCATGACGTGGCCCTTGGGCATGGGGCGAAGGGCGTCGCGGGTCCAGATCGAGGCGGTCGCGGTGGCCGGCGGCTGGAGCCTGTCGGCGAGGCCGGCCTCGCGGGCGAGGGACACCGCCTCGGGGCGGCGGGCTAGCATCGACTCGGCGCCCAGGTCGACCCGGACGCCCGCGATCTCGCCGGGCAGCAGCTTGCCGCCGACCCGGTCGGACGCCTCCAGCACGGTCACGCGCGCGCCGCGCGCCAGCAGCCGGTGGGCGGCGGCCAGCCCGGCGATTCCGGCTCCGATGACGACGACGTGCCCCGTGCTCGTACCCGTTGCGCTCATGCCCCCACTCTCTCAGACCCCACTGACACTCCCGCCTGGGCGCGGTGTCCGCGCCGAGTCCGGACCGTGACCGCTTCGGAACCGCAGGCCGCCAACGTTCCGGACCGCTTCGGCGTCGAAGAGACGTCACTCGGCCCAGCGACCCTCGGGGGTAAAGCCATGCGCACAGCACACCGCCCGCACCGACCACGTTCCGCACTCCCCGTCCCGGCCCTGGCCGGGGTCCTGCTCGCCGTCTCTCTCGCGCTCGCCGGGTGCAGCGGCGCGAGCGACTCGGGCGGCGGCTCCTCCGACAAGGCCGCCGCGGGCAGCATCGCGCAGAACGGCGGTCAGCGCGCCGGCGACTACGGCGCGGCGGACGGCGCGAAGGCGGCGGGCGGCAAGGCGGCGGGCGGCAGGCCCGGTACGGCGCCGAAGCTCACGCCGAACGCCATCATCCGCACCGCGTCCCTGACCATCCAGGTCAAGGACGTGCCCAAGGCCCTGGACGAGGCACGTACGACCGCCGAGAGCGCGGGCGGTTACGTCGGCGACGAGACGACGGACCGGGACGCCGAGGGCCACGAGCACACCCGTGTCGTGCTGCGGGTGCCCACGGAGAAGTACGACACCGTCCTCACCGGTCTCCAGGGCACCGGCAAGCTCGTGGAGCGCACCGCGAAGGCGGTGGACGTCACCGACCAGGTCGTGGACGTGGACAGCCGCGTCAAGTCGCAGCGGGCCAGCGTGGCCCGGATCCGCGCGCTGATGGCCCGGGCGGACAAGCTGAGCGACGTCGTCAGCCTGGAGGGCGAGTTGAGCAGCCGTGAGGCCGACCTGGAGTCGCTGCTGGCCCAGCAGGCGTCCCTGAAGGACCGCACGAGCCTGGCCACCATCACGCTGTCGCTGTCCGAGACACCGGTGCGCAAGGCGGCGGCGAAGGACGACTCGCCGGGTTTCGTGGACGCCCTGTCGGGCGGCTGGCACGTGTTCGTCACGATGCTGCTCTGGATCGCCCTCGCCCTGGGTGCCGTCCTGCCGTTCGCGGCGCTCGCGGCCCTGCTCGCGCTGGTGTGGCTGCGGGTCGTACGCCCGCGGCTGCCGCGCCGCCCGGACGCCGCGCCGGCGATGACCGCACCGGGCCAGCTGCCGCACGCCCGACCGGTGCCGGGGTCCACGTCCGAGTCCGAGTCCGAGCGGGACTGAAATGGCCGCGCCCCGTAGCGTGTTCATATGAGCATGAACGCTGGGCGGGGCGGAACAGAACGCGCGGAACGACTGGTCGTCATCGGCGGTGACGCCGCGGGCATGTCCGCGGCGTCCCAGGCGCGTCGGCTGAGGGGGCCGGGCGAGCTGGAGATCGTGGCCTTCGAACGCGGCCACTTCACCTCTTTCTCCGCGTGCGGCATCCCGTACTGGGTGGGCGGGGACGTCCCCGAACGCGACCAGCTGATCGCGCGCACCCCGGACGAGCACCGCGCACGCGGGATCGATCTGCGGCTGCGCACCGAGGTGACGGAGATCGACGTGGCCCGGCAGCGGGTACGCACGCGTGACGTCGATTCCGGCGCCGAGTCGTGGGAGCCGTACGACAAGCTCGTCATCGCCACCGGCGCCCGCCCGGTCCGCCCGGACATGCCCGGCGCGGACGCCCCCGGTGTGCACGGTGTGCAGACCCTGGACGACGGCCAGGCTCTGCTCGACACCGTGGCAGCAACGCGTTGCCGCAGGGCGGTGGTCGTCGGGGCGGGCTACATCGGCGTGGAGATGGCCGAGGCGCTGATCAACCGCGGCTTCGAGGTGACGGTCGTCAACCGCGGCAAGGAGCCGATGTCGACGCTCGACCCGGACATGGGCCGCCTGGTGCACGAGGCCATGGAGGGACTCGGCATCACCATGGTGAACGACGCCGAGGTCACCAAGGTGCTCACCGGTCAGGACGGCCGGGTCCGCGCGGTCGTCACGCAGGACGCGGAGTTCCCGGCGGACGTGGTGGTCCTGGGCATCGGCGTCCGCCCCGAGACCACCCTCGCGCGCGCCGCCGGCCTGCCCCTCGGCGCCCGCGGGGGCCTGCTCACCGACCTCGCGATGCGGGTGCGCGGCCACGAGAACATCTGGGCGGGCGGCGACTGCGTCGAGGTGCTGAACCTGGTCTCGGGCCAGGAGCAGTACGTCCCGCTCGGCACCCACGCCAACAAGCACGGCCAGGTCATCGGCACCAACGTGGGCGGCGGTTACGCCACCTTCCCCGGCGTGGTCGGCACGGCGGTCAGCAAGGTCTGCGACCTGGAGATCGCCCGGACCGGCCTGCGCGAGAAGGACGCCCGCCGGGTGGGCCTCCAGTACGAGAGCGTCACCATCGAGTCGACCAGCCGCGCCGGTTACTACCCGGGCGCCTCCCCCATGACGGTCAAGATGCTCGCCGAGCGCCGCACGGGACGCCTGCTGGGTGTCCAGATCGTGGGCCGCGAAGGCGCGGCGAAGCGGGTGGACATCGCTGCGGTGGCGCTGACCGCCGGGATGACGGTGGAACAGATGACGGCCCTGGACCTGGGCTACGCCCCGCCCTTCTCCCCGGTGTGGGACCCGGTCCTGGTGGCGGCGCGGAAGGCGACGGCGAAGGTACGGGCCGCCTAGGCCGTCCCGCTGATCCGCGGCAATGAAGTGACCGCTGCACTCGACGTCACAGCCGCGGGCTGTTCACCTGCCGGCTTCGCATGCGACGCGGTCGGCCGGGTCGACCGCAGCCGGTGACTCACCGCCTCGTCCAGCGTCACGGGCCGCTGCATCTGCGAAGCGAGCCGCCCGGCTTCCTGGCCGAGCCGTGCGACATCTTCCCAGGGGAGCCGCACCACCAAGGAGATCTCGGCCTCCCCATCGGGCAGTGCGTGCATCGCCGGAAGCTGCGGAGCGTTCGTCATCGCCTGATCCTCACGTCGGTTGATCAGGGATACGGACGCCCGCCCGGCTGCGTTCACCGGTTCGCGCGCCGCAGCGGGGGCAGACCTTCTGTGTGGTCATCCCCGTCCATGACGTGAACCCGGTGCGCGGCACCCCCTGGGTGACGTACGCGCTCATCGCCGCCAACGTGCTCGTGTTCCTCTCCACGCCCGGCATAGCGGGTTCCGTGGCCGGCGGCGGCGATCTGGCGCAGCTGTGCCATCTGCGGGCCTTCACGGAGCACTACGCGGCGGTGCCCAGGGAGCTGATCCACCATCGGATGCCGGGGCTGGTGCCGACCGGCGACGTCGGCGTGGGCCCGCAGGGCGCGGGCTGTGTCGTGGCCCCGCCCGGCTACCACAAGTCCCCGCCGCTGTCGGTCTTCACGGCGATGTTCCTGCACGGCAGCTGGCTGCACCTGCTCGGGAACATGCTGTTCCTGCTGATCTTCGGCAACAACGTCGAGGACCGGATGGGCCACATCCGCTACTTCCTCTTCTACGTCGTCTGCGGCTACGCGGCCGGGTACGGCTTCGCGCTGCTCAACACCTCCTCGGGCGACCCGCTGATCGGCGCGTCCGGCGCGATCGCCGGAGTCCTCGGCGCCTATCTGGTGCTGTATCCGAGGGCCAGGGTCTGGGTCCTGGTCCCGTTCCTGGTCTTCCTGCCGCTGCGGCTGCCCGCCTGGCTCGTGCTGGGCTTCTGGTTCGCGCTCCAGGCGGTGTACTCCTCCGGCCACGGCGTCTCGGGCGGCGGAACGGTGGCGTACGCGGCCCACGTGGTCGGCTTTGTCGCGGGGATGCTGCTGGCCTGGCCGCTCAAACCCGGCACGCCGCCCCCGCCGGAGCCGCCCGGCCTGCTGTTCGGCAGGCGGGCGCGGCCCCGCTACACGTGGTGAGTCAGCGCGCGGTGGCGGTGTGGACGTACTCCACGAGCCGGGTCAGCGCGTCCGGGTCGGTGTTGGGCATGACGCCGTGGCCGAGGTTGAAGACGTGGCCCTCCAGACCGGAGGCCGCGTCGAGGACCTCGCGGGCCTTGGCCGCGACGGTGTCCTTGTCGGTGAACAGGACGGTCGGGTCGAGGTTGCCCTGGAGCGCCTTGCCGGGGCCGACACGGCGGGCGGCCTCGTCCAGCGGGACGCGCCAGTCGACGCCGACGACGTCCGCGCCGGCCTCGCCCATGAGCCCCAGCAGTTCGCCGGTGCCGACGCCGAAGTGGATGCGCGGGACGCCGTACCCGGCGACGGCGTCGAACACCTTCGCCGAGGCGGGCATGACGGAGCGGCGGTAGTCGGCCGGGGCCAGCGCGCCGGCCCAGGAGTCGAAGAGCTGGATCGCGCTCGCGCCCGCCTCGATCTGCACCTTCAGGAAGGCGGCCGTGATGTCGGCGAGGCGGTCCAGCAGGTCGGCCCACAGCTCGGGGTCGCTGTACATCATCGCCTTGGCGTTCTCGTACGTCCGCGACGGACCGCCCTCGACCAGGTAGCTCGCGAGGGTGAACGGCGCGCCCGCGAAACCGATCAGCGGGGTGGCGCCCAGCTCGCGGGTGAGCATGCCGATGGCCTCGGTGACGTACGGGACGTCCTCGGGGGTGAGGTCGCGCAGCCGGGCCAGGTCGGCGCGAGTGCGGATCGGCTGCTCGACGACCGGGCCGACGCCCGGCTTGATGTCGAGGTCGATCCCGATGGCCTTGAGCGGAACGACGATGTCGCTGTAGTAGATCGCCGCGTCGACGTCGTGCCGGCGCACCGGCTGGAGCGTGATCTCGGTGACCAGCTCGGGCCGCGTGCAGGACTCGAGCATGGGGATGCCCTCGCGCACCTTGAGGTACTCGGGCAGGGAACGGCCGGCCTGGCGCATGAACCACACGGGGGTGTGCGGCACGGGTTCGCGCCGGCACGCCCGGAGGAACGCGCTGTCGTACGTGGCTGTCGGCTGCTGGCCCGTGGGGCTTGCGTTGGCACTCACGACGGCAAGTCTCGCACGCCCCGCAGCGGAGAAGTGCCGCAGCCCTTAGGGGGTGTCCTGCCTGCACGAAGGCCGCGTTCCCCTTACTCTTCCCCGCATGGCTGCGGCTCAGGGACGACTGTCGGACGGCGCTGACGGAATGGACGACGCGGAGGACACCGCGGAGGAGCAAGGGGGCAGTGGGCTTCCGCCGGCGTTCCAGAGCGCGGTGGAGGCGCTGCGGTCCGCGCGGCTGCGCCCGCAGGTCGAGGTGGAGCCGACACCCGCCCCGCAGCGGCTGGCCCCTTTCGCGTACGCGCTGGAGGCGGTGGTGGTCGACGGCGAGCAGGAGCTGGCCGACGGGCGTCTGGTGCTGCTGCACGACCCGGCCGGGCACGAGGCCTGGCGGGGCACGTTCCGCCTGGTGACGCTGGTGCGGGCGGAGCTGGAGCCGGAGATGGCGGCCGATCCGCTGCTGCCCGAGGTGTGCTGGTCGTGGCTGACCGGGGCGCTGCAGGCGCGGGGGCTCGGCTACGGCGAGGCGAGCGGGACGGTCACGCGCGCGGGTTCGCACTACTTCGGCGGGCTGGCCGAGCGCCCGCCCGCCTCACAGATCGAGATCCGCGCCTCCTGGACGCCTCGCGAGGGCCTGGGCGGGGCGCCGGACACCGGGGCCCACCTGGCGTCCTGGTGCGATCTGCTGGCCCAGGTCGCGGGACTGCCGCCGGCCGGTCCGGGCGACGCCTCGGTGGTGACGCTGCCGCAGCGCCGGCGGGGCCCGCAGTCCCGGTGACGGGGTGCCAGGAAACGCCTTATTGACCATCTCTTTGTCGATACGGCCACTTTCCGCACTCGAATGGCACCCGCCCGAACCGACTCGATCTTCGGATGATCGATCGCGTGTCCGAATTGCACGGATTGTTACTCACTAGATCGTGATCATTCTCTAAAGGCGGACGAGTTTGCTGCCGAAGACGACTGTGACCTTGAAAGCACGGTTCGTCCCGGCTACCTCCCCACAAGCCGGCCCCGTCCCCCACCCAGGAGGCCTGGTGTCCGTTCTCCTAGAGCAACCCGCAAGCCTGGTCGCCTACCGCCCGAACAAGCCGACCGCCATGGTGGTCGTGGCCGACCCGCGCGTGCGCTCCACCGTCACCCGCCACCTGTGGGCGCTCGGTGTGCGCGATGTCATCGAAGCCTCGTCCATCGCGGAGGCTCGTCCCCGCATCGGCAACCCCCGCGACATCTGCGTCGCCGACGTCCACCTGCCCGACGGCTCCGGCCTGACCCTGCTGTCCGAGACCCGCGCCGCCGGCTGGCCCAACGGTCTGGCGCTCTCCGCCGCCGACGACATCGGCGCCGTCCGCAACGCCCTGGCCGGCGGGGTAAAGGGCTACGTCGTCACCGGCACCCGCACCAACATCGGGCTCCCCACCCGACCCGGTGCCACTCCCCTCGGTGCCACCGCCCGCATGCACCGCCGCCCCCCGGGTGCCCCGAGCCACCCGGGCGGCTACCGCGAACTGTCCGGACGCGAGGTCGAGGTCCTGCGACTCGTCGCGGAGGGCCAGTCCAACAAGGCGATCGGCGTCTCCATGGGCCTGTCCGCCCTCACCGTGAAGAGCCACCTCGCCCGGATCGCGCGCAAGCTGGGCACCGGCGACCGCGCCGGCATGGTGGCCGTGGCCCTGCGCACCGGGATCATCCACTAACCCTGACTGCCCCCTGGAACCGACCCCCGAACCGCCCCCACACGCCCCGGGAACCGGCCGCACCCGTTCACTCATGTGAACCGGGAGTTTCACCGGGCTGACTGGTTTACGACCCTACGGTGCCCGTCGACGGAACGTTACGTCGACGGGCGCTGTGCACACACCGATACCCTTGACAGGTGACCGACGCCCAAGAGACCGCAGCAGACAGCGCCCTGCGAACCACCGGAGGCACTCCTCCGGACGACGCCGGATCTTCTGTGATGGGGGCGCCGACACCTTTGCTCGAACCGCGCGAGGGCATTCCGCCCGTGATCGCCGACGAGGCCGCCCTCGCCGAGGTGACCGCCGCCTTCGCCGCGGGCTCCGGCCCCGTCGCCGTCGACGCCGAGCGCGCCTCCGGCTACCGCTACGGCCAGCGGGCCTACCTCGTGCAGCTGCGCCGCGAGGGCGCCGGCAGCGCGCTGATCGACCCCGTGGCCTGCCCCGACCTGTCCGGTCTCGGCCAGGCGCTGTCCGGCGTCGAGTGGGTGCTGCACGCGGCCACCCAGGACCTGCCCTGCCTGCGCGAGATAGGCATGGTGCCGACCCGTCTGTTCGACACCGAGCTGGCCGGCCGGCTCGCCGGCTTCCCCCGGGTCGGCCTCGGCGCCATGGTCGAGGGCGTCCTCGGCTTCGTCCTGGAGAAGGGCCACTCCGCCGTCGACTGGTCGACCCGCCCGCTGCCCGAGCCCTGGCTGCGCTACGCCACCCTGGACGTCGAACTCCTCGTCGACCTGCGGGACGCCCTGGAGAAGGAGCTGGACCGGCAGGGCAAGCTGGAGTGGGCCCTGCAGGAGTTCGACGCGATCGCCGCTGCGCCGCCGGCCGAGCCGAGGAAGGACCCCTGGCGCCGTACGTCCGGGATGCACAAGGTGCGGCGGCGCCGTCAGCTGGCTGTCGTACGGGAGCTGTGGGAGACGCGGGACCGCATCGCCCAGCGCAGGGACGTGTCCCCGGGCAAGGTGCTGTCCGACGCGGCCATCGTGGAGGCCGCGCTCGCCGTTCCGGCCAATGTGCACGCGCTGGCCGCGCTGAACGGGTTCGGGCACCGGGTGGGCCGCCGGCAGCTGGAGCAGTGGCAGTCCGCGGTGGACCGCGCGAAGACCCTGCCCGACAGCGCGCTGCCGCAGCCGGGGCAGCCCGTCGCCGGTCCGCCGCCGCCGCGGGCCTGGGCAGACAAGGACCCTGCCGCCGCGGCCCGGCTGTCGACCGCCCGCGCCGGCGTGTCGGCCCTCGCCGAGCAGCTCGGCATGCCCCAGGAGAACCTGATCTCCCCGGACACCGTGCGACGGGTCTGCTGGGAGCCGCCGAAGGCGGTCGACGCCGGCTCCGTCGGGGCCGCGCTGGCCGGGTACGGCGCGCGGGCGTGGCAGGTGGAGCAGGTGACGCCGGTCCTCGTGGAGGCCTTGGCGGCGAAGCCGGCGTAACCGCGCAACCGGAACAGGAACGTCGAGATCACGCCAAGATCCGGGGCGCCGTTTCGTGCTGCCCCGGTGCGGGCGGGCGACACATTCGGGTGTGACGTTCGCCGCTCGCCCCGGCAGGACTGTGCAGCTACGTTACTCATAAGTAGCATGGGCCCTGAGCGCGCGCTCAGCGCTTGCGCGCCGCAGCTGTGCCATCCCGCACCCTGGAGGAGAGCCATCGTGCCTCGTACCGTCAGGGACGTCGTCTTCGTCGACGGCGTCCGCACCCCGTTCGGCAAGGCGGGCCCGAAGGGCATCTACCACGAGACCCGTGCCGACGACCTTGTCGTGAAGGCGATCCGGGAGCTGCTGCGCCGCAACCCCGGCCTGGACCCCAAGAAGATCGACGAGGTCGCCATCGCCGCGACCACGCAGATCGGTGACCAGGGCCTGACCCTCGGCCGCACGGCCGGCATCCTCGCCGGTCTGCCGCAGTCCGTTCCGGGCTACTCGATCGACCGCATGTGCGCCGGCGCCCTGACCGCCGTGACGACCACCGCCGGTTCGATCGCCTTCGGCGCCTACGACGCCGTCATCGCCGGTGGCGTCGAGCACATGGGCCGCCACCCGATGGGCGAGGGCGTCGACCCGAACCCGCGCTTCGTCAGCGAGAAGCTGGTCGACGAGTCCGCCCTGTTCATGGGCATGACCGCGGAGAACCTGCACGACAGGTACCCGACGATCACCAAGCAGCGCGCGGACGAGTACGCGGTGCGCTCGCAGGAGAAGGCCGCCAAGGCGTACGCCGACGGCAAGATCCAGCAGGACCTGGTGCCGATCTCGGTGCGCCGCACCAACCCCGAGGCCGGCGAGACCGGCTGGGGCCTGGTCACCGCCGACGAGCCCATGCGCCCGGGTACGACCCTGGAGAACCTCCAGGGCCTGAAGACGCCGTTCCGCGTCCACGGTCGCGTCACCGCCGGTAACGCGGCCGGTCTGAACGACGGCGCCACCGCCTCGATCATCGCGAGCGAGGACTTCGCCCGCGAGAACAACCTGCCGGTCAAGATGCGCCTCGTCTCGTACGCCTTCGCGGGCGTCGAGCCGGAGGTCATGGGCTACGGCCCGATCCCGGCCACGGAGAAGGCGCTCGCCCAGGCGGGCCTGTCCATCTCCGACATCGGTCTCTTCGAGATCAACGAGGCCTTCGCCGTCCAGGTCCTGGCCTTCCTGGAGCACTACGGCATCGCCGACGACGACGCGCGCGTCAACCAGTACGGCGGCGCCATCGCCTACGGCCACCCGCTGGCCTCCTCCGGTGTCCGTCTGATGACGCAGCTGGCCCGCCAGTTCGAGGAGCAGCCGCACGTCCGCTACGGCCTGAACACCATGTGCGTCGGCTTCGGCATGGGCGCGACGGTCATCTGGGAGAACCCGCACTTCGAGGGGGACAAGTGAGCACCACCGCTGAGCTTCTGAAGGGTGCGGCCGAGCTGTTCCCCGACGAGGTCGTGACGTCCGCGCACGTACGCCACCTCGACCTGCCGTTCGGCGCCGGGCGCTTCGCGCTCATCACGCTGGACAACGGCTTCGACCACACCAAGCCGACCACCTTCGGCCCCGCCTCGCTCGCGAACCTCAACACCGCGATCGACCAGGTGGAGAAGGAGGCGGCCGAGGGCGCGATCGTCGGCGCCGGCATCACGGGCAAGCCGTTCATCTTCGCGGTCGGCGCCGACCTCAAGGGCGTCGAGCTGCTGAAGAAGCACGAGGACGCGCTCGCCATCGGCAAGGGCGGCCACGAGGTCTTCAAGCGCCTCGCGGGCCTCGCCGTCCCGACCTTCGCCTACTACAACGGCGCGGCCATGGGCGGCGGTGTCGAGGTCGGCCTGCACTGCACCTACCGCACGGTGTCGAAGGCGCTGCCCGCCTTCTCGCTCCCCGAGGTCTTCCTGGGCCTGGTCCCGGGCTGGGGCGGCTGCACGATCCTGCCGAACCTGATCGGCGCGGACAAGGCCGTCTCGGTGATCATCGAGAACAGCCTGAACCAGAACAAGCAGCTCAAGGGCAAGCAGGTCTTCGAACTCGGCATCGCCGACGCGCTGTTCGAGGGTGCCGACTTCCTGGAGCAGTCGCTGATCTGGACGGCGAACGTCCTCAAGGGCGACATCGAGGTCGAGCGTCCGGTGATCGACCGTGGTGAGGCCTGGGACCAGGCCGTCGCCAAGGGCCGGTTCATCGCCGACTCCAAGGTGCACGGTGCGGCCCCGGCCGCCTACCGCGCCCTCGACATCATCGCCGCCGCCAAGAACGGCGACCTCCAGCAGGGTTACGACGCCGAGGACCAGGCCCTCGCCGACCTCATCATGGGCGGCGAACTGCGCTCCGGCATCTACGCCTTCAACCTGGTGCAGAAGCGCGGCAAGCGCCCGGCCGGTGCGCCGGACAAGAACCTGGCGCGCCCGGTCACCAAGGTCGGCGTGGTCGGCGCGGGCCTGATGGCCTCGCAGCTGGCGCTGCTCTTCCTGCGCCGCCTGGAGGTCCCGGTCGTCCTCACGGACATCGACCAGGAGCGCGTCGACAAGGGTGTGGGCTACGTCCACGCCGAGATCGACAAGCTGCTCGGCAAGGGCCGGATCAACCAGGACAAGGCCAACCGCCTCAAGGCGCTGGTGACGGGTGTCCTGGACAAGGCCGAGGGCTTCGCGGACGCGGACTTCATCATCGAGGCCGTCTTCGAGGAGATCGGCGTCAAGCAGCAGGTGTTCGCGGAGGTCGAGGCGGTCGCCCCGGCGCACGCGATCCTGGCGACGAACACGTCCTCCCTGTCGGTGACGGAGATGGCGTCGAAGCTGAAGCACCCCGAGCGGGTCGTCGGCTTCCACTTCTTCAACCCGGTCGCGATCCTCCCGCTGCTGGAGATCGTCCGTGGCGAGAAGACGGACGACGCCTCGCTGGCCACGGCGTTCGCCGTCGCCAAGAAGCTGAAGAAGACCGCGGTCCTCACCAAGGACGCCCCGGCGTTCGTCGTGAACCGCATCCTGACCCGCTTCATGGGCGAGATCCAGAACGTCATCGACGAGGGCACCCCGGTCGAGGTCGCCGAGAAGTCGATCGAGCCGCTCGGCCTGCCGATGTCCCCGCTCGTCCTGCTGGAGCTGGTCGGTCCCGCGATCGGCCTGCACGTCTCGGAGACCCTCAACCGGGCCTTCCCGGACCGCTTCAAGGTCTCCCCGAACCTCAAGGCGGTCGTGGAGGCGGGCAAGCGCGGCTTCTACGTCTACGACAGCGGCAAGCCGGAGCTGGACCCGGAGGTCGCCGCGCTGCTGAAGCAGGGCGACACCGTCCTCACCGAGGAGCAGGTCCGTGCCCGCGTCCTGGACGCGGTGGCCCAGGAGATCGGCCTGATGCTCGACGAGGGCGTCGTCGCCGAGGCCCAGGACATCGACCTCTGCCTGATCACGGGCGCCGGCTGGCCCTTCCACCTGGGCGGCATCACGCCGTACCTGGACCGCGAGGGCGTCTCGGAGCGCGTGAACGGCAAGAAGTTCCTGGCCCAGGGCGTGGCCAGCGTTCCCGCGTAACACCCGGTGACAGCACGAAGGGCCCCCGCTTCGGCGGGGGCCCTTCCGCGTGCTCAGACGGGACGCCAGGCCTCCAGTGCCAGCCCCGGTTCGTCCTTCCGCCGGGTCAGCAGCAGCTGTCCCGTCGACGGGGACAGCGTCGCCGCCACCACGCGCTCGTCCTCGTCCGTGGCCAGGGACACCCTTGCGTCCACCGGGAGTTGGGGGCCCGATGCGGTCCACCAGGCGCCCGCCTGCTCCTGTTCCGTGGGGTACGCGGCGAAGGCCACCCGGCCGTCTCGGCCGCGCTGGGCCAGCAGCGTGCAGTCGTGGCCGTCCAGTTCGCATCGGACCGCGGCGACCGGGCCGGAGCCCGCCGAGGCGAGGAGGGTGGCCGGGGCGGTACCGGGGCGCCAGGTGCACAGGTTGCCCCCGGTGTCGGTGTAGAAGACCGTCGTGCGCTCGGGGGAGGTCGCCAGGGCGTGCAGGGTGCCGGGGCGGACCTGGGTCTCCAGGGCCTCCTGGAGGACCGGCCGGCCTCCGGGCTCCTCCTGGTGCCAGTACACGAGGCCGGCCGGGGTGGCCGCGTACAGGCCGACCGTGCCGGACTCCCCCGTCACCGCGGCCAGGCCGTCCTGGACCTCCTGGCCCAACAGGTCCCGCCAGGGCTCCCAGCCGCCCTTCTCCTTCTGGGCGAGCAGGCTCACCCCGCCGCCCTTGTTGCGGACGAAGACATGGGCGCGGCCCTGGGCGTCGACGGCCACGGCGGGCGTGCCCGTGCGGTCGCCCTTCTTGTCCGGGTGGCCGATCGAGGACCAGTCCAGGGCCGCGAGGCGGGGCCGGAAGTGCGTGGAGTGCACCAGCCCCGACTCGCCCTTGCCGGTGGGCCGCCAGGAGACCAGGTGGGCGTAGCCGTCCGCGCCCTGGCCGACCGCGAGCACGGGGTGCAGCTTCTGGGCGCCGCCCACCGTTCGGGGGTCGGTCCAGGCGCCGCCGGGGGCACACTCCGCCCGGCACCGGACGGCGTCACCGGACAGCTGGTAGACACTGAGCCGGCCGTCTCGGCCGCGCAGGAGCCAGTTGCCGTTCACCGGTTCACTCTATGCTGCGCCCGGTGCCCGCCATGGCCCGGCCCCCGGCCCCTCCACCCAGGTTCCAGCCGGTCACAGCCGCTTGGCGCTGCGGAACAGTTCGGCGTAGAAGCCGTCGCCGTCGATGCGGGAGACCCCGCCGTTGTCGCCGATCGTGGGGCCGTTCTGCTCCTTGCGGCTGGAGATGAAGACCTTGTGGCCCTCGGTGTCCGGGCCCAGGTAGATGGCGGAGTGGTCGAGGTGGTCGCCGGTGCGGTGGTCCATCTTGAAGAACAGCAGGTCGCCGGGTTGCAGCATGTCGGTGTTCTTCGGGCGGGTGTACCAGGGGGAGGGGCCCTGGAGCTTGATGATGTCGACACCGACCTTGGAACGGGCCATGCCGTTGGCGGTGCGCGGCAGGCCGTCGCCGGAGTCGTTGGTGGCCATCAGCGGGTAGCGGGAGCGGTAACCCCACACCATCCGCAGGAACCCGGAGCAGTCCAGCGCGCGGTAGCGGTCCTTGCGCGGGTACATCGTGACACCGTTGCGGAAGGTGTACGGGATGCCGAGGTAGTCGTAGAAGTCGTTCTGCTCCAGGCGGTCCACGCCGTCCGGCTTGAACGGGCCGAACACCGCGTCGCCCGCGTACGGCACACCCGTGGAGTCCTTCTTGACCGGGGCGCCCTGCACGTACTGGAAGGCGATCGCGAAGATGTCGTCCTCCTGGCTGCCGTAGTACTGCTTGAACCAGTCCTTGAACCACTGCTGGTTCTCGGCACCCTTGGTCCAGGGCTCCGGCATGAGGCGGACCCAGTCGTCCGAGATCACCTTCGTGCTGGTGTTGGCGGGCTCGCTGAAGGTACGGGACGGGCCCTTCAGGACGGCGCTGCGGGCGCCGTCCGTGAAGGTGGCGATGACCGCGCCCTTGCCGTCGCGCAGCATCGAACGCGCCGGATCGTTCAGCCGCTCCCAGGTCTGCTTGCCGGTCGCCTTGCCCGCGTTCTGCAGGGGGTGATCGGTGACCGACTGGCCGGCCGGGGTCTTCGCCGGATCGTCCCGCAGTTCGTAGGTGAAGAACGCGCTGCCCGCGAGCAGCGCCACGACCGTCGCCACTTGGACCGCGGGACGGGCTTTGCGCTTCGGCATGGTGAGGGCTCCAGGAATGCGTCGGGAAGAGACGGGCTCAGGCGGAGGGCAGGGCGCCCAGCAGGATGCCGGCGGTCAGGACCACGTAGGTGGCCAGCGTCACCGATCCGACGGACAGCAGAGTGGCGCCCTTGGGCTGGCGGACCAGCTGGTAGCCGATCAGGCCGGGGACGATGAAACCGAGCGTCTGGTTGGCGTACAGCAGCGGGAACTCCATCTGCAGCACGATGATCACGGCGGCCTGGATGAGCACGCCGCTGAGCACGACGGCCGCGAACAGCCGCTTGCCGTACAGGATCACGAACTTCTGCATGAGCAGGGTGGCGAGGTACGTCAGCACGGTCACGCCGACCACCAGGGCGGCCCGCTGGAGGTCCTCGATGAGGGTGAGCGCGAGCCAGCCCGGCGTGATCATGCCGCCCGGCGACAGGTTGGTCGTCAGGTAGCACATCAACGAGAACATCAGGCCCAGGCCGATGCCGATCGCGGCGATCTCGGGGGTGAGGACGGAGGGGATCAACGCTGTTCTCCTGGGCTGTGCCACTGCTGGCTGTCGTCGGCGGAAGGCTGGGGTTGGACGCGGGGCTCGAACAGCCCGCGCTGAGCGGGCGGTTCGCCCTGGTGGTGCTGCGGCCAGTCGTCCTGGTGCTGGTACTGGTGCTGCTGCTGCGGCCAGTCGTCGTCCGGCTGCTGCTGCGGCCAGTCGTCGTTCGGGTACGGGTGGGCGGCGTCGCGCTGCACCGGGATCTGCGGGACGTACGGCTGCTGCTGGACGTATGACGGCTGCACGTACGGCTGCTGGCTGTAGCGCGACTCGTACGCCTCCGAGTAGCCCTGGTAGGGGTCGATGCGCGGCGCGTACAGCTGCACGGTCTCGACGTGCTCGACGACGGCGGGTGCCGTGTCCGCACGGCCGGCCGGGGCCGTGGCGACGGGCTCGTCGGCGCTCTCGTCCGGCGGGAGTTCGGCGAGGTGCTCCAGCAGGATCTCGCCCTGGCCGTGGATGTTGCCGATCGCGACCATCGAGGAGTCCGCGCCGAGCATGTCCAGCATCTTGTGCATGAACTCCTCGGGGTCGCGCTTGTCGCCGCCGAGGTCGACGGCGCGCGAGCGGAACTCGGCGGGGATGGCGTCGATGGCGGACTTGGCCGGGTGGCCGATGACGAAGACGCGCTCGGGGTCGAGGTCGGGGATGATCTCGCCCATCTGCCCGTTGCGTTCGACACGGTCGGGGCGGCAGTTGATGACCACGTTGAGCGGGCGGTGGATGGCGCCGAGGTCGAGCAGCTGGTTGATGTTCATCAGCGTCGACTCGGGGTCGTTGGCCGCGAACACGTTGGCGAAGCGCAGCTTCTTGCCCTCGGGCGTCTGGTAGCGCTCGACGGAGAGGACACCGGGGTCCGGCGGGGCGTCGTACATGCCCTGCAGGGCCGTCTCCCGGTCGACGCCGAGGAGTTCGGCGACGGCCAGCGCGATGGCCACGTTCTCCTTGAAGGTGAACCAGCTGAAGCCGCGCAGCTCCTCGTCGCTGACCGTCTCCGGGTCGGCGTAGATGAGCCGGCAGTTCCGGGCGTCCGCCTCCTCCTGGAGGATGTGGAAGCGGTCCTTCTCGGCGGTGACGCAGATGCCGTCCTCCGGCATCGAGCGGCACAGCGAGCGGGCCACGTCGTCCAGGGTGGGGCCCATCTCGGCGAGGTGGTCCTCACGGACGTTGCACAGCACGCCGATCGTGGAGCGGATCAGCTTGGACTGGTTGATCTCCTGCAGGGCCGGCATGACCGCCATGCACTCGATGACGAGCGCGTCCGGCTTGTAGGCGGCGGCGCGCCGCACGATGCCGATCTGCTCGACCACGTTGGCGATGCCGAACTTGCGGTAGACCGGTTCCTCGGTGGCGTCCGGGTGGATGAACCGGGCCGCGGTGCCGGTGGTCTTGGCGACGGTGACCAGGTCACCGCCGCGCAGGGCGCCCGCGCACAGCCGGGTGATGGACGACTTGCCGCGGATGCCGTTGACCAGGACCCGGGTGGGTATGTGGTCGAGGTTGTCGAAGTGCCGCCGCTGCTCCACGATGCCTGCGCCAAGCAGGATCGCGCAGCACACCAGCAGCACGGTGTAGAGGAAGAGCACGGGTGATCAGTTCCTTGTGTACTGCTCGGGCGAGTACTGCTGCGGGGCGGACGCCTGGGGCGGGGTGCGGCGCGGCTGCTGCCGGCGCTGGTCCTGCAGTTGCTGGCGGATGAGTTCCAGGGAGCGCGTGACCGCGCCGACCTCGTCGTGGTGCTGCGGGAACAGCACGGTCTTGCGGTCGCCGCCGGCCAGTGCCTCGGCGTGGTCGGCCAGCGAGCGCAGCGGCCGGCCCACCACGATGTACAGCCAGCCCAGGCAGGCGACGGCCGCGGCGGCGCCGAGCAGACCGGCGAGCACGGTGCGGTTCTGGGCGTCGTACTCGGGGATGGCGAGCCGGTTGGCGGGCTGCCAGCTGACCACGGTCCAGCCGAGGGACTCGGCGGCGCCCTTGCCGTTGAACGGGGCGGCGGCGGCGATGCGCACCCCGCCGTCGCGGTAGAGCACGCCGTTGGAGCGCGCCCGCTTGCCGAGCTTCTGGGAGCTCGCCGAGGCCAGGTCCTTCAGGTGGCTGTCGGGCAGCGAGTGGAAGGCGAGGAAGCCGGTGTTGCCGGCGATGATCCCGCCCTGCTTGTCGACGAGGCGGACCACGCCCATGCCGGGCCGGGTCAGCAGCGCGTTGAAGAACTCGACGCGGAACTCGGCGACGAGCTGGGCACCGCTGCGGCCGGGGATCTCGGCGTTGCCGATGACGACGGGCTCCTTGCCGCCGCGGCCGAGCAGCCGGATCGGATCGCTCGAGACACGGTGGGACTTGATCACATTGGGATCCTTGCCCACCCGGGTCTGGATCTCGCCGGAGGAGTCGACGACGTAGAGCGAGCGGTAGCGGTGGTTCTCGTCGAGGGTGCGCTTCAGCACCTCGTTCATGGCGTCGTCATCGGACTTGTCGCCGATCAGGGACGCCACCGACTGCAGGTCGACGCTGCCCTCGTTGAGCCCGCGGCGCACCCGGTCGCTGATCGTGTCGGTGCGTTCACGCTGGTCGCTGACGAGCTGCTGCGGGACGACGGCCGTGCCGTCGGCGCGGTTGACCAGCAGCATCAGCGGCGCGGACCAGGCCAGCAGCAGGACGGCGCAGGCGACCAGCAGGGCCCGGGTGCCCACCCGGCGCAGCCCGCCCGGACGCGCCGCGGGGCCCGTCTGCTCGGGGGTCTCGCCGAGCAGCTGTCGCCGCAGCTGTTCCAGGGAGTGGCCGATGCGGTGCGCCTCGCCGTAGCCGGGGACGGTGACGGGCCGGTGGAGGTCGCCCCGGGTGAGTCGGCGGGACTCCAGGAACAGCCGGATCAGCGGGCGCTGCACGGTGCCCAGCAGCACGGCCACGGCGATGCCGCCGACGATGAGGAGTGCGGCGGCGGCGAACAGGCCGAACGCCGGGGAGCTGGGATGATCGGGGTCCTCGGCCACCTTGACCATGGCCACGACGGACAGGCCGAGCCCGGAGGCGGTGGTGGTCTCGCCGGGGTCCGGGGCGGCGAGCGTGGCGTATCCGGCGACGGAGCGGTCACTGAGCACGTGCCCGCCGAGCAGGCTGCCGCTGACGCCCTGGTAGCCGCCCAGATTGCCGAGTTCCTTGCTGGTGCGCGGATCCTGCTTGGCCTTGCGGGCCGCGATCTCGGCGAAGGCCTTCAGCTGCTTGCGGGAGGCCTTGGCGTCGGCGCGGTCGGTGCTGGTGCGCGCCTGCTCGGGCTCGATGATGCCGTCGCTGCTGAGGATCGTGCCGTCGGGGTGGACCACGGCGATGGAGCGGAACTGGCCGAGGCTGATGCCGGGGGCCTTCAGGGTGTTGGAGGCGACCAGCAGCAGCTGCGGCTTGCCCGGCCAGGTCAGCAGCGCGAAGGACAGCAGCCGGGTCTCGCCGTTCTTAAGCCTGACCAGGCGCGGCGTGAGCCCGCCCTCGTCGCCGACGGAGCCGGTGTCCACCTGGGTGAGCGGCACGGTCTCGCCGCGGGCCGCGACCAGCTTGCCGGTGCGGATCTCGACGACCGCGGTGCCCATCCACTTCTGGTAGCTGCTGCCGAGCTTGTCGAGGACCTCGTCACCGGTGACCGGCTGGCCGGCGCTGAACAGCGCGGCGGAGCGCGTGAGGTCGGTGACGGACTCGTCTATGGAGGCACGCAGCGCGATGGCGCCGTCCTCGGCGAAGTGCTGCTGGGAGGTCAGCACCGCCTTCGGCACACCGGCGTTGTCGACGCGGCCCAGCACGAGTGCCGTGATACCGGCGAGCGACAGCAGAAGCACCGACAGCACCGCGATCGGCGGGCGGATGCCTCCGATCAGCGACATGTCGGCTCGTCGGCGGGCTCGGTGCTGCCGCGCCGGGGGCGGTGACGCCAAGGGAGGGTCCTCTCAGGGTGTGCGGCCGGTCAAGTCCACACAGGGGTACACGGGGACGGTCTTCAGATGTTTCAGAAATACACGCGCTCTGCGTGCACCTGTGGCGCAGGTGCACTCGCAGCACTCAGACAGGTAAGCGCCTCATAAAGTTGCTTACCTGCCTGTGTGATCTGCACAACATTCGCGTTTAGATGTTCAGGGTAGGGCAAAATGCGCACGTCATCAGGGCAGCGGGGTCAGCGGCTTCAGGCCGTCCTTGGCTGCGCCGCGGTTGAGCAGCGTGCCCTCGGTGCGCTCGAACGCGAGCCGCAGCCGTGCACGTTGACGGTCCGTGAGGTGGTGGTCGTCGCGGAGCGCGGCCGGCACGTCCAGCAGACGGTAGTCCCGTGCGTCGTCGTCGGTGTACGAGGCCTTGTTGCCGTCCACGGCGTTCACGGCGTCCGGCGGGATCTGCAGCATGGTCGGCTCGAAGCGCGGCTGGACGTCCCAGTTGCCCTTGCCGTGCTCGGTGAACGTGAACCAACCGATCACGCCCTCCTCGGTCAGCCCCGTCGGCACCTCGTGCCGGGCGATCTGGTTGCCCATGCCGTAGGCGACCCAGAGGCGGCCTTCGACCTTCTCCATCGGCTGCACGACGTGCGCGTGGTGGCCGATGACCAGGTTGATGCCGGTGTGCTCGGCGAGCTGCCGGGCGAAGGAGAGCTGCGCGACGGTGGGGTTCGGCTGGTGCTCCTTGCCCCAGTGCAGGGAGAGGATGACCACCTCGGCACCCGCGTTGCGGGCCCGCTTCTCGGCGGCCTGGATCGCGCTGAGGCTCTGCTGGTTGGCGAGCCACGGCTTGTCCTTCGGCGGCGTGTGCGGCTCGTTGAAGCCGAACGCGAAGGATATCTGCGCGACCTTGACGCCCTTGACGTTCATGATCAGCGGGGTGAGCGCCTCCTTCTGGGTGCGGAAGGAGCCGGTGTGCTTCACCCCGGCGGCGTCCAGCGCATCCGTGGTGCGCTTCACGCCCTCGTAGCCGTGGTCGAGGCTGTGGTTGGAGGCGGTGGAGCAGGTGTCGTAGCCGAGGTCCTTGATGGTCTTCGCGGTCTGCGGCGGCACCGCGAAGTTCGGGAAGCCCTCGAACGGGCCGTTGGGGGCGCCCATCACGGGCTCCTGGTGACAGATCGCCAGGTCGGCCTTGCTGATGACGGGCTTGATGCCGGCCATCATCGGCCCGAAGTCCAGCCCGTCCACGCCCTGGCCGGTGCGCTTGGCGTCCTTGCGGGCCTGGTCGACGAGCTCGGGATGCATCAGGATGTCTCCGGCCGCCGCGACGGTGAAGGTACGCCCGCCGCCCTGGTCACCTCCGTCGCCGGGAAGAAGGCCGCAGCCGGCGACGGCGGCGACGAGGGAGAGCGGAGGCAGCAGGGTCAGCACAGTGCGGCTACGTCTGGTCACCGGGATATCTTGATACAGCCATGAGAGCCACTCGCTCACGCATCATAACGATCGCGACAATTCTGCTGGTCATCGCGGGCCTCGCCGCAGGACTGACCGCGCTGCTGCGCGCTGCCCGGAACACCGGAGCGGACGACGCGGACCACCGAGGAGGCCAGGGCGCCGCGCAGGTCGACCTGGCCCGCGAGGTGGCGGACTACACCAGCCGGTTCGGCCCGGACCACGGCTACCGGCCGCCCGGCAAGGCCGACCGCACGGCCGTCGCCGAGGGGATCGGGCTGCTCGTCGACGGCCGCCGCAAACAAGCGGAACAGTTGCTTTCCCAACGCGACTTCACCGTGCGCACCATCGTCGACCGCGTCTCCGGGCACCGCTACACCGAGGTGGCCGACCGCACCGACGACGCCGTGTCGCCGCGCGGCTGGGGCCGGGTCTACATGGATCTGGAGCACCGTCCGCGCTGGTCGGTCCAGGTCCCGCATCCGATCTTCGACGAGGGCACCGAGCAGCTGGGCGTACGGGTCCTGCGCGACTCCCCCGGCGGCGTCCTGGTGATTGCGGGAGCGCACCGCAAAGCCGGCGTCGGGAACGCCGCGGACGTGGCGCACCGCCAGGACACCGTGTTCCACGCCATCTGCGCCGAGCTGATCCGCCGCAGAATGCCCGGGATCCAGTTGCACGGCTTCGCCTTCTCCGCCGCCCCCGAGTACGACATGGTCGCCTCCACCGGCGTCGGATCGGCGGGCCGCGCGGACGGCCGCAGGCTGGCCGACGACCTGCGCGACCACGGCTTCCGCGTGTGCCGGGCCTGGGTGCGTTCCTGCCCCCTGGAGGGCAAGGAGAACATGCAGGGCCGGGCCGCCGACGCCGCGGACGTACCGTTCCTGCACGTCGAGTTCGCCAACGAGGTGCGCGTCGACGGTCCGACCGCCGACCGCGCGGCCAGGGTCATCGGCGGGCTCGCCCGCCGCTGGGACACCGCTCCTGTGACACCCTGAGGGCATGGCGGACGAGACAGACAACCCGGACGGCGCCCCGGGGGCCGCTCCCCTGCCGCTGCTCGTCGTGGACGGCGCGAACGTCGTCGGCTCCGTGCCCGACGGCTGGTGGCGCGACCGCCGCGGTGCCGCCGAACGCCTGCGGGACCGCCTGGTGCCGTTCTCCCGGTCCGGAACGGCCGGGCTGACCGGGCCGTTGGAGCTGGTCCTGGTGGTCGAGGGCGCGGCCCGGGGCGTCCCCTCCGTGCCCGGGGTGCGCGTCGAGGAGGCGCCCGGCAGCGGCGACGACCGCATCGTGGAGCTCGCGGCGGCGGCCGGCGACCGCCCCTGCCTGGTCGTGACGGCCGACCGCGAGCTGCGCCGCCGGGTCACCGAACTGGGCGCCCACGTCACCGGCCCCCGCGCGGTACTGACCTGATCGCAGCGGGTCCTACTCCCCCGGCACCCGGGCGTACAGCACCGCCCCGTCGACCTCCCCCACCTCCTCGTACCGTGCCGCCAGCAGCCTGCGCAGGCTCGGGACGCGGTCGGGGGCGTACGGCTTGCCCCGGGAGTCGTCCACGACCAGGGCGGGGCTGTGCGCGCTCAGCTCCTGCCGGAACACCGGCCAGGTGCCCGCGACGGCGTACTTCTCGCCGACCTGCGGGCCGTCGCGCCCGCCGCTGTAGTTGGTGAGCAGTCCGGCGGTGAGATAGCGGGTGGCGGGGGTGCGGTCGGACAGCCAGTACGTCTCCGGGTGCATGCCCCACACGAGGACTTCGTCGGCGGGTGTGGTGCGGCGTGCGAGGGCCGCCGCGAGCCGTTCGGCGTGGGCGAGTTCGGGACGCGGGGCGCACAGGCCCCAGGCGAGGAACAGGGCGCAGCAGCAGGCCGAGGTGAGGACGGCGGCCACCAGCCGTTCGCGGGGCAGGACCTGCAGCGCGGCCGTCGCCAACAGGGCGACCGGCGGGGTGAGCTGCAGATAGTAGTGGCCGAAGAAGTGGAAGCCGACGAGGACGGCGCCGGCCGAGGCGGCCAGCCACAGCCACAGCTCGGCCGCCCCGGTGCGGGCCAGCCGCAGCGTCCGTACGACCGGCGGGATCAGGCCCGCGCAGGCCACGGCGAGGATCGCGGTGTTGGTCAGCCCCCGGACGAGGACGTGGAGTTCGGAGCCGGTGAAGGAGACGTAGGCGGCGGAGCCGGTGACCGTCCAGAACAGGAACCCGGCGGGGTCCGTGACCAGGGCCGCGCCCAGCACCGGTACGGCGCAGCCGGCCGCGAGCCGCAGCACCCCGGCGCGCGGGGCGCCCGCGCGGTGCAGCAGCCAGGCCACCGGCAGCAGGACCGCCGCGCCGGTCTGCTTGGTGAGGAAGGCACAGGCGACGGCGGCCCCGGCCGCGCCCCAGCGCCCGCGGTCCGCGCACCACACGGCCGCGGCCGTGCAGGGCAGTATGAACACCTCGAAGGTGGCGGCCTGGGCGTCCTCGGGGTTGAGCCCGACCGAGACCAGCAGGTACAGCGCTCCGGCGGTGCGGCCCGCGCCGTCGCCCCAGCGGCGCCGGGCGAGGGAGGCCAGCACCGCGGCGGTGAGCAGCTGGGCGAGGACGGCGAGCACCCTGAGCGGGGTGAGCGAGCCGGAGCCGCAGACCGCGAAGGCGGCCTCGTACAGCCAGGGCAGCAGCGGCGGCTTGCGGTCCACGACCGTCTCGTAGAGGTGCCCGCCGTGGGCGAGCAGACGCGCCTGTACGGCGAGATAGCCCTCGTCCGGGTTCCACAGCGGCCGGACGAAGGAGGGGATCCGCGTGACGCAGGCGAGAGCCGCGAGCGGGGGCAGCAGCCGCGTCCAGTACGCCGTCCGGGCGCGGCACACGGTCCGTTCGGGGGCGAGCGGGGCGGCGAGCATGGGGAGCACGCTATCCGGCCCCCATTCCCGGCAGAAGCGGGACATACGGGGCCGGAGGAAGGAGGAGCCGGACTGCCCGGTGTTACTCGGCGTTTCCGTTCGGCGGGCGCATGACCTCGCTGACCGTGGTCTCCTCGTGCAGGCCGAGGCGGCTGTGCGAGCGGCCGTAGAGGAAGTAGACGAAGAAGCCGATGACCATCCAGACCGCGAACCGGAGCCAGGTCTCGGCGGGCAGGTTGAGCATCAGCCACACGGTGGCGGCGACGGACAGGATCG
The DNA here is from genome assembly GCF_053592455.1 of Streptomyces sp. NPDC002676. Classification (NCBI taxonomy): domain Bacteria; kingdom Bacillati; phylum Actinomycetota; class Actinomycetes; order Kitasatosporales; family Streptomycetaceae; genus Streptomyces; species Streptomyces sp. NPDC002676. Next base: position 460,214 of record NZ_JBSFVT010000005.1, read on the forward strand.
GGACGAACGGCACCCACGGAGTACGGAAGGCACGGTGCAGGTCCGGGCGGGTGCGGCGGAGGATGACCACGCCGACCGCGACGACGACGAAGGCGAACAGCGTGCCGATGTTCACGAGTTCGGCGAGTTCGCTCAGGCTGGTGAAGCCCGAGATGACGGCGATGAGCACGCCGAGCAGGATGGTCGGCCGGTGCGGGGTCCGGAAGCGGGGGTGGACGATGGAGAAGAAGCGGGGCAGCAGGCCGTCGCGGCTCATCGCGAAGAAGACCCGGGTCTGGCCGAGCAGCAGGATCATGCAGACCGTGGTCAGGCCGACGACGGCGCCGAAGCTGATCGCGCCCGCGTACCAGGGGTGGCCGTTGGCCTTGAAGGCGTCGGCGAGCGGGGCGTCGACGGAGAGCCTGCTGTAGTGCTGCATGCCGGTGACGACGATGGACACCGCCACGTACAGCGCCGTGCAGATGAACAGGGAGCCGAGAATGCCGCGCGGCATGTCCCGCTGCGGGTTCTTCGTCTCCTCGGCGGCGGTGGCCACGACGTCGAAGCCGATGAAGGCGAAGAAGACCACGGAGGCGGCGGTGAAGATGCCCATCACACCGAAGTTGGACGGCGCCCAGCCGAACATCAGCTGGATGAGAGGCGCTTTGAGGCTGCCCCCGGCCGGCACCGTCTGGGCCTTGGGGATGAACGGCTTGTAGTTGTCGCTGTTGATGAAGAAGGCGCCGGCAATGATCACGATCAGGACGACCGTCACCTTGACGGCGACGACGACTTCCGTGACCCGCGCGGACAGCTTCATACCGAGGACGAGGATGGCGGTGAGCACCAGGACCAGTGCGGCGGCGAGGATGTCGAAGCCGAAGCCGCTGGCCCCGTCCCGGCCGCCCAGATAGTCGGGCAGGTGCAGGCCCGCGTTGTCCAGCAGCGACCGCATGTACCCGGACCAGCCGACGGCGACCACCGCCGTGCCGAGCGCGAACTCCAGGACCAGGTCCCAGCCGATGGTCCAGGCGGGCAGCTCGCCGAGGGAGGCGTACGAGAAGGTGTACGCGGATCCGGCCACCGGGACCGTGGAGGCGAACTCCGCGTAGCACAGCGCCGCGAGGGCGCAGACGACGCCGGCCGCGACGAAGGCCAGCGAGACCGCGGGGCCCGCGTTCTCCTTGGCGACCTTGCCGGTGAGCACGAAGATGCCGGTGCCGATGATGACACCGACACCGAAGACGGTCAGGTCCAGCGCGGTCAGGGACTTCTTGAGCGCGTGTTCCGGCTCCTCGGTATCGAGGATGGACTGCTCGACCTTCTTCGTACGGAAGAGGGTGCTGCTCACGGGCCTACCTCCCACGCGCTTGTCGTCCTCGACCGGCTCGACATGATCGAGAGGGCTGGGGCCGCGGATGCCCCGGCACAGGCAGGTTCACGCAGACGGGCCGGTTCCGCCACCGCAAGGAGTGGCGCAACCGGCCCGGAAACAGGCTCTTTCCCTGTCGCGTTCCTAGTCGCGGGCGGGCTCCACCGAGTCCACCTCGGCGTCCACCTCGTCGGCCGTACGGTCGAACCGGCCGTCCAGCCTGGCGACCAGCCCGGTGACCTGGCGGGCGATGTCGGGCGCGGTCAGCCCGATCTCGGCCATCACCTCGGCGCGGGAGGCGTGGTCGAGGAAGCGCGGCGGGATGCCGAAGTCGCGCAGCGGCAGGTCCACGCCCGCGTCGCGCAGGGCCTGCGCGATCGCGGAGCCCACACCGCCGACGCGGCTGTTGTCCTCGACGGTGACGACGACCCGGTGCCGCTCCGCCAGCGGGGCCATGGCCTCGTCGACGGGCTTGACCCAGCGCGGGTCGACGACCGTGGTGGAGATGCCCTGCTTGTCGAGCAGGCCGGCGATCTCCAGGCACATCGGGGCGAGGGCGCCCACGGACACCAGCAGCACGTCCGGCCTGCCGGTGCCGGGCTCACGCAGCACGTCCATGCCGCCGACGCGGCCCACGGCCGGTACGGCGGGGCCGACGGCGCCCTTGGAGAAGCGCACCACGGTCGGCGCGTCCGTGACCTCGACGGCCTCGCGCAGCTGCGCCCGCACCTGCTCGGCGTCACGCGGCGCGGCGAGCCGCAGCCCCGGCACGACCTGGAGGATGGACATGTCCCACATGCCGTTGTGGGAGGCGCCGTCGGTGCCGGTGATCCCGGCCCGGTCCAGCACGAAGGTCACCCCGCACTTGTGCAGGGCCACGTCCATGAGGACCTGGTCGAAGGCGCGGTTGAGGAAGGTGGCGTAGACGGCGAAGACGGGGTGCAGCCCGCCGTGCGCGAGGCCCGCGGCGGAGACGGCGGCGTGCTGCTCGGCGATGCCGACGTCGTAGATCCGGTCCGGGAAGGTGTCCGCGAACTTCTTCAGGCCGACCGGCTGGAGCATGGCGGCGGTGATCGCCACGATGTCGTCGCGCTCCTTGCCGAGCTCGACCATCTCGTCGCCGAAGACGGAGGTCCAGTCGGCGCCCGAGGCCTTGACCGGCAGGCCGGTGTCGGGGTGGATGGGGCCGATGCCGTGGAAGCGGTCGGCCTCGTCCTGCAGGGCGGGCTGGTAGCCGCGGCCCTTCTCGGTGAGGCAGTGCACGATGACGGGCCCGCCGAAGCGCTTGGCCCGTGCCAGCGCCGACTCCAGTGCCTCGATGTCGTGCCCGTCGATCGGGCCGACGTACTTCAGGCCCAGGTCCTCGAACATGCCCTGCGGGGCGATGAAGTCCTTCAGCCCCTTCTTGGCGCCGTGGAGGGTCTCGTAGAGCGGCTTGCCGACGACCGGGGTGCGGTCGAGGATGTCCTTCGTCCGGGCGAGGAAGCGCTCGTAGCCGTCGGTCGTGCGCAGGGTCGCCAGGTGGTTGGCGAGGCCGCCGATGGTCGGGGCGTAGGAGCGCTCGTTGTCGTTGACCACGATGACGAGCGGGCGGTCCTTGGCCTCGGCGATGTTGTTCAGCGCCTCCCAGGCCATGCCGCCGGTCAGGGCGCCGTCACCGATGACGGCGACGACGTGGCTGTCCCGCTTCTTCAGCTCGTTGGCCTTGGCGATGCCGTCCGCCCAGCCGAGCACCGTGGAGGCGTGGCTGTTCTCGATCACGTCGTGCTCGGACTCGGCCTGCGCGGGGTAGCCGGACAGGCCGCCCCTCATCTTCAGCTTCGAGAAGTCCTGCCGGCCCGTGAGCAGCTTGTGCACGTAGGACTGGTGGCCCGTGTCCCACAGCACACTGTCCTTCGGCGAGTCGAAGACGCGGTGCAGGGCGATGGTCAGCTCCACCACACCGAGGTTCGGGCCGAGGTGGCCGCCGGTCTTGGAGACCGCCTCGACCAGGAAGGTCCGGATCTCCCCTGCCAGCTGGTCCAGCTCCTCCAGGCTGAGCCGGTCCAGATCGCGCGGTCCCGTGATGCGGGTCAGCAGCGGCACCCGTGCCTCCTTGCAAGTTGAGCTGATCGAGCTGTTGCCGGGCTTGACGAGTCTAATGTTCCGGCTTTGCAGGACACGACAGTGCCCGGCACCTTTCGGGCACCGGGCACTGTCACCCGCCTAGCTGCGCTGGCACCTCGAGGTGCTACGCGCGACCCGCGGTCTTCTGCGTCTTGCGCGTGATGGAGTCGATGACCACGGTGGTCAGCAGGACCGCGGCGGTGATCATGTACTTCACCGGCTCCGCGATGGACTCCAGCTGCAGACCGTACTGGATGGACACGATCACCAGCACACCCAGCAGGGCGTTCCAGGTGCGGCCCCGGCCGCCGAACAGCGACGTACCACCGATGACGGCCGCCGCGATGGCGTTCATGAGCAGGTCGCCCGTACCGGCGCTCTGGTTGGCCGAGGCGATCTTGGAGGCCAGGAACAGACCGCCGATCGCCGCGAAGCCGCCGGAGATGCCGAACACGGAGATCCGCACCGCCGTGACGTTGATACCCGCACGCCGGGAGGCCTCCACGCTGCCGCCGAGCGCGAAGATCTTGCGGCCGTAGGAGGTGCGCCGCAGGACGAAGTCGGTGGCGACCAGGAACGCGAGGAAGATCACGGTGGCCAGCGGCAGGCCCTGGTACTGGTTGTACATGTAGGCGCCGGCGAAGGAGACCACGGCCAGCAGGACCGTGCGCAGGACCGTGTCGCTGAGCGGCCGGGACGGGATGCCCGCGGCCTCGCGGCGCCGGTTGCCGAGGAAGGAGGAGACGAAGAACACGGCGACCACGGCGATGGCCAGGCCGTAGGCGGCGGCCACGTCCGTGAAGGTGTACGTGGTCAGCTTGCCGATCAGACCGTCCGGGTCGAGGTTGATCGTGCCGTTCTCGCCGAGCACCTTCAGCATGAAACCGAGCCAGAACAGCAGGCCGGCCAGGGTCACGGCGAAGGCGGGCGCGCCGAGCACCGCGAAGAAGAAGCCGTGCAGCGCGCCGATGGCGGCGCCGGCGGCGATGGCGACGAGCACGGCGACCCACTCGGGCCAGCCCTGGTTGACCGTGAGGACGGCCGCGAGGGCGCTGGCCGCGCCGCTGACCGAGCCGACGGAGAGGTCGATCTCGCCGAGCAGCAGGATGAAGACGATGCCGACGGAGATCATGCCCGTGCCGACCATCGTGACCGTGATGTTGCTGATGTTCTCCGCGGAGAGGAACTCGGAGTTCAGCACCTGGAAGATGATGCAGATGGCGGCGAGGCCCAGGATGACCGGCAGCGAGCCCAGCTCGCCGGCCTTCATCTTGCGCTTGAACTCGTGCCAGTAGCCGAGCAGGCCCTCTTCCTGCACCAGCAGGCGCGGGTCGACCGCGGTGACCGCGGCGGCCGGGGCCTCCGGGTTCTCGACAGCGTGCTCGTCCTTGGCGGACGAGGGAGACGCGGAGGTCTTGTCGATGCTCACTTGGAAACCTCCCCGGACGTGCGCGCCGCACGGCGGGTCACGGCGTTGTCGGTGGCGCCGGTGATGGCGGAGATGATCTCCTCCTGCGAGGTCGTCTTGACCTCGAAGACGCCATTGTTGCGGCCGAGGCGCAGGACGGCGACCTTGTCGGCCACCGCCTTCACGTCCGCCATGTTGTGGCTGATGAGGATGACGGCGTGGCCGCGCTCGCGCAGGCGCTCGACGAGGTCGAGGACCTGGGCGGTCTGCTCGACGCCGAGGGCGGCGGTGGGCTCGTCCAGGATGACGAGCTTGGGGTCGCCGAGCATCGAGCGGGCGATGGCCACGGTCTGGCGCTGACCGCCGGAGAGCGAGGCGATCGGGATGCGGACGCTCGGGATGCGGATCGAGAGCGTGGTGAGCAGCTCGCGGGAGCGGCGCTCCATCTCGACCTCGTCGAGGATGCCCCACTTCCTCAGCTCACGGCCGAGGAACAGGTTGCCGACGACGTCGATGTTGTCGCAGAGCGCCAGGTCCTGGTAGACCGTCGCGATGCCCAGGGCCTGGGCGTCGTGCGGCCTGCCGATCGACACGGGCTTGCCGTCCCACTCGATGACGCCTTCATCGATGGGGTGCACGCCGGCGATCGTCTTGACCAGCGTGGACTTTCCGGCACCGTTGTCGCCCACCAGGGCGACCACCTCACCGGCGTGGACCTCAAGCTCTACGTCGGTGAGCGCCTGAACGGCACCGAACCGCTTGGAGACCCCGCGCAACGCCAGCACGGGCGTAGCGGACACGTGAACCATCTCCTTCGCCGCCTGACCCGGCGGGAGGTTGTGCAGAAGTTTGGGGGGAGTTCCGTCCGGCGCCCCGCGTCGAGCTTGCGGGGCTGTCATTGAGCGCGGGGCGCCGGAGGAGCCTGGGGCAGTCCGTCCGGTCCCGTACCGGCATTCAAGGACGAATGACCGTACGGGGGAAGGGACTTGGACCGCTTACTTGAGGCCGAGCTTGTCGCAGGCGGACTTGTACTTGCCCGTGCAGATGTCGCCGACGGTGTAGACGCCGTCCTTGATGACGGTGTCCTTGATGTTGTCCTTGGTCAGGGAGGTGACCGGGACGAGGACCGACGGGACGTCGGTGGCGGAGCCGGAGGAGACCTTGTCCTTGGCGACCGAGTCGAGCGACTTGCCCTGGGCGAGCGCGACGGCCATCTCGGCGGCGGCCTCGGCCTCGGGGGCGTACGGCTTGTAGACGCTCATGTACTGCTCACCGGAGACGATGCGCTGCACACCGGCCAGCTCGGCGTCCTGACCGGTGACCGGGACCTTGACGCCGGCCGCGTTCAGGGCGGTGATGATACCGCCGGCCATGCCGTCGTTGGCGGAGTAGACGCCCGCGATCTTGTCCTTGCCGACCGCGGAGATCGCCGCCTCCATCTCGGAGTTGGCGTTGTCCGGCGACCACTCCTTGGTGTCGTACTCCTTGGCGATGGTGACCTTGCCGTCGAGGACGGAGTGCGCGCCCTTCTTGAACTGGGCGGCGTTCGGGTCGGTGACCGAGCCGTTCACCATGACGACCTTGGAGGACTTGGTGGCCTTGCTGCCCAGCGCCTTCAGCAGGGCCTCGCCCTGGGTCTTGCCGACCTGCTCGTTGTCGAAGGAGGTGTAGGCGCTGATCGGGCCCTCGGCGAGGCGGTCGTAGGCGACGACCTTGATGCCCCGGTCCACGGCCTTCTTGACGGAGTTCTGGATGGCCTTGGCGTCCACCGCGTCCAGGATCAGGACGTCCACCTTGTTGGTGATCATGGTGTCGACCTGCTGAGCCTGCAGGTTCGCGTCCTGGCGGGCGTTGTTGTACTGGATGTCCGCCTTGCCGTTCGTCAGCTCCTTGATCTTCTTCTCGATCAGCGGCTTGTCGAACTTCTCGTAGCGGGCGGTCTTGTTCTCCGGAAGGAGGAGGCCGACCTTGATGTTGTCGCCCTTGGCGGGCGCCGAGGAAGAGCTGTCGCTGCCCTTCGACTCCTTGGCGCTGCCACAGGCGGCGAGCGAGACGGCCATGGTACCCGCGGCAACGGCAACGGCGGCACGACGCATACGTGCGTTCACTTGATGAAACCTCCCTGACGAGGCCGCGTCGTTGCGGCCGAGGTGGCTGGAAGTCAACTCGGCCACACGTGCGACGTCAAGAAGTAAATCCTTAACGAGATGGCAACGGTGCCATCCGTTCTCTAAGTGAAGGCAGGAGTGGCGGTCGGCAGAGCACCGTTGACAGACCCGTCCAAAAGGGTCGAGTCGCCCATCTCACTCAGGGCGAGGGCGAGCGCCCCGAGCACCTCAGCACGGCCCCCAAGTGCCCCCGGGAGAACGGACAGTTGGCGCGCCGCGCTGGGGATGGCGTAGCGGCCGACGGACTCCCTGATCGGCCCGAGCACCAGCTCACCGGCCTCGGCGAGATCACCGCCGAGGACCACCCGGCTCGGGTTCAGCAGATTGCAGAGATTGGCCACTCCACTGCCGATGTGGCGGCCGACGTCGGCGATCACCCGACGGCAGCCCGGGTCGCCGTCCCTGGCCAGCCGCACGACGCCTTCCATCGTCAGATCGGTGCCATGGCTGGGCTGGAGCAGCGGGAGCACATAGCGCGCGGCCGTGAACGTCTCCAGGCAGCCGCGGTTCCCGCAACGGCAGACCGGGCCGGATTCATCCAGGGTAATATGTCCTATTTCGCCAGCGGTGCCACCAGGGCCGCGGTAGATCTTCCCGTTGATCACCAGACCGGCGCCGACACCGCTCGCGACCTTGATGTAAGCAAGGTCACGGACGCCCTTGCCGCTGCCCCAGACCAGCTCGCCGAGGGCACCGAGGTTGGCGTCGTTGTCGACGTACACGGGCACACCCAGGCGCTCGCGCAGCTCCTCCGCGGGCTTGGTGCCGCCCCAGCCCGGCAGGATCGAGGTGGAGCCGAGGGTCCCCGACTCGACGTCGATCGGACCGGGCACGCCGAGCCCGACCCCGGCGATCTTGGACCGGTCCACTCCGGTCGCCGCGATCAGGCGGTTGACCAGCTCCTCCGCCCGGTCGAAGCCCTGCGTGGAGGAGGCGTCGACGTCCAGCGGCTCGGACTCCTCGGCCAGCACCTGGTGGGCGAGGTTGCCGATCGCGACACGCAGGTGGGTGTGCCCGAAGTCGACACCGATCACGATCCCGGCGTCGCCGCTCAGGCTGACGCTGCGGGCCCGCCGCCCGCCGGCCGAGGTGGGCGTGACCTCGACGGTTCCGCCGCCCTTCAGCTCCCGCACGATGTTGGAGACCGTCGCGGCTGACAGGCCGGTCGTCCGCGCGATCTCCGCCTGCGTGAGCGAGCCTGCCAGCCGTACGGCCCGCACGACACGTTCCAGGTTGGCTCGGTGCAGCGACGACTGCGACCCCGGAGTCTCCATCGACTCATCCACTCCCGACATCGGTGGGGCGGCCCCAGCGCCGCCCGTGACCCAGGTCACATCCACGGAACCGGGCCACTTACAAGTTATGAACTCCAAGCTCGGCTGTACGGGTTACCGCAGTCAAGTCCTTGAGGGAAATCGCTGTCACTTCGATGGTCCGCCCCGGACACCCCACAGACACGACGACGCCACCCTGGAGCAGGGTGGCGTCGGATCGTGATCGAGTTGTGACCGTAAGTCGGCCAGGGCCTGCCGGCGGACAGGCCCTACTTCAGCGCCCCCGCCGTCAGGCCCGCGACCACCTGCCGCTGGAAGACGACGTACGCCGCCAGCACCGGGAGCATGGCCATGACCAGTCCGGCGAAGAGGCCGGACCAGTCGCCCTTGTAGCCCTGGCTGACCGCGAGCTGGACCAGGCCCTGGGTGAGGACCTTCTTGTCCGGGTCGGTGTTGAGGACCGTGGGCAGCATGTACTGGTTCCACTGGCCCAGGAAGTTGAAGATCCCCACGCTGATCAGGCCGGGCTTGGCCATCGGGAGCATGATCTGGAAGAACGTACGGGTGTGCGAGGCGCCGTCGACGAACGCCGCCTCCGCCACGGACGTGGGCAGCGTGCGGAAGAACGCCGTCAGGAAGAAGACCGTGAACGGCAGCGAGTACGCGATGTAGACCAGGATCAGTCCATGGAGCGTGTTCAGCAGGCCCATGTTGTTCACGACGTAGAACAGCGGGACCAGCGCCAGCATGATCGGGAAGCTCATGCCGCCGATGAACAGGTAGTAGATGAACCGGTTGCCCGGGAAGTCGAAGCGGGCCAGCACATAGGCCGCCATCGAGCCGAGCACCAGCGTGCCGATGAGCGAACCGCCCACCACCAGGACGGTGTTGAGGAAGTAGTCGCTCATGTTGGCGTCGGTCCACGCCCGCGACCAGTTGTCGAAGTGCAGGTGGTGCGGCAGGGCCCAGGGCGAGGTGAAGATGGAGCGGTCGTCCTTGAAGGACGTCATCACCGCCCACAGCAGCGGCATGACCACCATGACCGCCCAGATGATCAGGATGCCGTGGGAGAAGGCGTTGAGGACGGTGCCCTCTTTCTTCGGCTTCTGGGGCCGGGCCGGGAGCACGTCCACCTTGGCGACGGTCGCGCCGGACTCGGCCGGCAGCGGGGCAGGGGTCTCGGTCGTCTTCATGGCTTCAGAACTCCAGCCGCTCGCGACGGCCCAGTCGCATCACGATCGCCGCGAACGCGAGCGTGACCACGAGCAGGGCGACGCCGATGGTGGTGGCGTAGGCGGCCTGGCCGTCCCGGAACGCCTTCTGGTACACGTACAGGACCATCACGCTGGTCGAGTAGTCGGGCCCGCCCGGTCCGGTCGTCATGATCTGTACGACCGCGAACGACTCGGCGCCGAGCGCCATGATGCCCATGTACACCCAGCCGGACTGCACCGTGTCCCACAGCAGCGGCAGGGTGAGACGGAAGAACGTGGTGAATCGGTTCGCCCCGTCCAGCAGGGCCGCCTCGTACAGCTCGGCCGGGATGGAGGCCATGCCGGCCGAGAAGAGGACCACGAAGAAACCGACCGTGGACCACACGAGCACCGCCATCACGCACCACAGCGCGAGGCCCGGGTCACCCAGCCACAGCGGCTGGACGCTGCCGAGGCCGATGCCGCGCAGGAACGAGTTGATCGCGCCGCTGTCGGGGTTGTACGCGTACTGGAAAAGAAGCGCGACGATCGCGATCGAGAGGACCTGTGGGAAGAAATACACGATTTTGTAGAAGGAGGAGCCCCGGACCCCCGAGATCACGGGGCCGCCCCTTCTCCGCCGTCCGCCCACATTGATCATGAAGGCGAAGAACAGCGCCAGACCGAGGGTCACCAGCGGCAGCACCAGAGCGAGAAGGAGACTGTGCTGCAACGACTTCCAGAAGATGTCGTCGTGGAACATCCTCTTGTAGTTGTCGAAGCCGACCATCTTGAATTCGGGGCTCAGGCCGGTCCAGTCCGTGAACGAGTAGTAGATGGACTGGATGAACGGCCACACCACGAAGAGCGCGTACAGTCCCAGGGGCAACGCCAGAAACCCCACGATGAACCGGTACTTGCCGTGCTGCATCGTCACTCCGGTGCGTTAAAGGGTGCTGGTTACTGGTGCTTGTAGTGCTTGATGGAGCTGTCCTTCGCGGCCTCGTCGGCGAAGCCCTGGATCTTCTTGATGGCCTCGGCCGGGGTGAGGCGGCCGGCCATCATCTCGCCGAGTCCGGCCACACCGATCTTCTCCTTCTGCAACTGCACGTACCAGTCCTGGAGCCGCGGATTCACCACGTTGGATCCGGCCTTCTCCAGCGCCGCCACACCGGACTTCAGACCCGGGGTGAGGGAGATTCCATCGGTACCACCGTTGTACGCGGTCAGCGACTTCACCTTGGCCGTGAAGTTCTTCGAGGACGCCTCGGAGAGCATGATGCGCAGCTGCTCCATTCCGCCCTCGGGGTTCGCGGCCTTGGCCGGAACGACGAACGGCTCACCGCCGGAGGCCCAGATGGTGCCGAACGGCATTTTGTCGGACGCGTCGATGCCGGAGGGCGCCGACACGGCCAGGTTGAAGTCGGCCGGGATGACGTTGGCCGACTCGTTCTCCACCCAGGAGCCGTTCGGGATGAACAGCGCCTTGCCCTGGGCCCAGGCGGTCTGCGACTGGATGTGGTCCAGGCCGGGGGTGCCCTTGAGGACGTAGCCCTTCTTGTACAGCTCGTAGTACGCCTCGAAACAGGCCTTGACGGCCGGGTGCTTCCAGGCGTTCGGCTCCAGGTTGTCGATGGCGTCGAGCACCTCGCGCCCGCCGACCTTGCCGATCATCGGGTACAGCGAGAAGGGCAGGTAGTACGGGTACTTGCCCGCGTAGGTCCAGCCCGCCATGCCCTTTTTCTTGGCCTTCTCGCAGACCTTGAGCATCTCGTCCCAGGTCTCCGGGTACTTCTCGTCCAGCGAGTCGAGGGCCTTCTGCGAGTACCAGACGCCGTACACCGTGTAGGCGTAGTACAGGATCCAGACCGGGTTGCCGTCGAACTGGCCCATCTCCACGATGCCGGGGCGCAGCGTGTCGCGGACCTTCTTGCCGGGGTCGTCGTACGACGGGGCGTCCAGCAGCGCGGTGAGGTCCGCCAGCTGGTTCTTGCCGACGAGCACGCCCATGTCCATCTGCTCGGCGCCGGAGTTGTCGATGAGGTCCGGCGGGTTGCCCTGGTTGAAGCGGGGCTGGAGGGTGGACTGGATCTTCTGGGTGGCGGAGAACTTCACCTTGGCCTTGGGGAAGTTCTGCTGGTAGATCTTCACCGCGTCCTGGGCGTACTCCTTGCCGAAGCCGCCGTCGAAGAGGACGAATTCCATCGGGGCGGTGTCATTGACGGCGAGCGGGTTCTTGGCGCTCTTCTTGCCCGCCTTCGCCTTCTTCTGTCCGTCGCCGCCGCTGCTCGCACAGGCGGACAGCAGGCCCATTCCGGGGGCCGCGACAAGGCCGAGCGCGGCCGAACGCTTGATCAGATCGCGGCGGCCGACACCCTCGCCACCGTGGTGCTCAGTGGATCCCATGCTCAAGTCCTCGCCTTCTCCAGGACTCAGGCGGTGAACCGGATCCTCCCCGGCACCGCGGTCGGGTAGTGCAGGGTCGTGCAGGAAACGCCGACAGGTATAGTCCACTTCCCGCCAGCTGAGCAAGATCGAATGCAAGGTTCGCCATGGGTCTTTTCCGAGTTGAGACCTGGGGGAAACATGAGCCTCCGGCGCGGACCCGGTGAGAAAAATCCGCGGCATTGGTCCCTGAATGCCACACCCAACACCCTTGACATCAACGGCCACTTGACCACCTACTGGTTCCTGCGCACGAAGCTGACAACGTTGTCCACCGTTCGGCGCAGGGAGGGAATCCGTAGATGCAGCGGAAGATGCAGCGGAGAACTCGGCACAGATACGGTCCGGCGGTCGTCCTCACGGCCGCCTTTGTCATGGCCGTCGGATCGCAGGGCGCGGCGGTCGCGCTGCCCGGCAAGGCACCAGCCGCCGACCGGGAGTTCGCATCCTCGTTCGAGGTGAACGATCCGGCGCCGGACTGGCTGAGCACCGTCGACACCGCACCCGACGGCACCAAGCGCGCCTCGGGCGTCGACGGCGGCTACAGCACCGGCATACCGGGCAATGTGACCGACCGTGTCACCGACGTCCGGGCGAGCGGCGAGAACACGGGCGCCGGGGAGGTGAAGGAGAACCTCGTCGACGGTGAGCCCAGCACCAAGTGGCTGACCTTCCAGCCCACCGGCTGGGTGGAGTTCGACCTGGACAAGCCGGTCGAACTGGCGACGTACGCGCTCACCTCGGCCAACGACTACGACGGGCGCGACCCGAAGGACTGGACGCTCCAGGGCTCCGCCGACGGCCACGACTGGAAGACCCTCGACACCCGTGCGGGGGAAAGCTTCAGCGCGCGGTTCCAGACGAAGTCCTACGACCTCGCCCAGCCGGCCGAGTACCAGCACTTCCGGCTGGACGTGACGAAGAACAACGGCGCGACGGACATCCTCCAGATCGCCGACGTGCAGTTCTCCACCGGCGGCACGGGCGGCACGGTGCCGCAGGACATGCTGTCGCTGGTCGACCGGGGCCCGAACGGCTCCCCGACGGCCAAGGCGCGGGCCGGGTACACCGGCAGGCGCGCGCTGCGCTACGCCGGCCGGCACACGGCGAGCGGGCGGGCGTACTCGTACAACAAGGTCTTCGACGTGAACGTGAAGGTCGGGGGCGACACCCAGCTGTCGTACCGCATCTTCCCGTCGATGGCCGACGGCGACCGCGACTACGACGCCACCAACGTCTCGGTCGACCTGGCCTTCACCGACGGCACCTATCTGAGCGGCCTGGGCGCCACGGACCAGCACGGGTTCCCGCTGTCGCCGCGCGGCCAGGGCGAGTCGAAGGCGCTGTACGTCAACCAGTGGAACAACGTGGTCTCGCGCATCGGCTCGGTCGCGGCCGGCAAGACCGTCGACCGGATCCTCGTGGCGTACGACTCCCCGAGCGGCCCGGCGAAGTTCCGCGGCTGGATGGACGACCTGGCGCTCCGGCCGGTCCCGCCCGAGGAGCCGAAGGCGCACCTGTCCGACTACGCGCTGACCACCCGCGGCACCAACTCCAGCGGCAGTTTCTCGCGCGGCAACAACTTCCCGGCGACGGCGCTCCCCCATGGCTTCAACTTCTGGACGCCGGTGACCAACGCATCGTCGCTGAGCTGGCTGTACGAATACGCACGTGCGAACAACGACGACAATCTACCCACGATCCAGGCGTTCAGCGCGAGCCACGAGCCGAGCCCGTGGATGGGTGACCGGCAGACCTTCCAGGTGATGCCGTCCGCCGCGACCGGCACCCCGGACACGGGCCGCACGGCGCGGGCGCTGCCCTTCCGGCACGAGAACGAGACCGCGCGGCCGTACTACTACGGGGCGCGGTTCGAGAACGGGCTGAAGGCGGAGCTGGCGCCGACCGACCACGCGGCCGCCTTGCGGTTCACCTATCCGGGCGCGGACGCGAGCGTGCTCTTCGACAACGTCACCGAGCAGGCGGGGCTGACCCTGGACAAGGAGCACGGGACCGTCACCGGCTACTCGGACGTGAAGTCGGGCCTGTCGACGGGCGCGACGCGGCTGTTCGTGTACGGCGAGTTCGACAAGCCCGTGACGGACGGCGCGTCGAGCGGGGTCAAGGGCTATCTGCGCTTCGACGCGGGCGCGGACCACACGGTCACGCTGCGCCTGGCGACCTCCCTCATCAGCGTCGACCAGGCCAAGGACAACCTGAGCCAGGAGATCCCGGCCGGCACCTCCTTCGGCACGGTCAAGGAGCAGGCCCGGCGGACCTGGGACAAGCTGTTCGGCCGGGTCGAGGTGGAGGGCGCGACCCCGGACCAGCTGACCACGCTCTACTCCAGCATGTACCGGCTGTACCTGTACCCCAACTCCGGCTTCGAGAAGGCCGGCGGCAAGGACGAGTACGCCTCGCCCTTCTCCCCCATGCCGGGCCCGGACACGCCGACGCACACGGGCGCGAAGATCGTGGACGGCAGGGTGTACGTCAACAACGGTTTCTGGGACACCTATCGGACCACGTGGCCGGCGTACTCGTTCCTGACGCCATCTCAGGCGGGCGAGATGGTCGACGGGTTCGTGCAGCAGTACAAGGACGGCGGCTGGACCTCCCGCTGGTCCTCCCCCGGGTACGCCGACCTGATGACGGGCACCTCCTCGGACGTCGCGTTCGCCGACGCCTACGTCAAGGGCGTGCACTTCGACGCCGAGGCGGCGTACGACGCGGCGCTGAAGAACGCCACGGTCGTGCCGCCGACGTCGGGCGTGGGCCGCAAGGGCATGAGCACCTCGCCCTTCCTCGGCTACACCAGCACCGACACCGGCGAGGGCCTGTCCTGGGCGCTGGAGGGCTACGTCAACGACTACGGCATCGCGAAGATGGGCGAGGCGCTGTACAGGAAGACGGGCGAGCAGCACTACAAGGACGAGTCCGAGTACCTCCTCAACCGCGCCCGGGACTACGTGAAGCTCTTCGACTCCCGGGCGGGCTTCTTCGTCGGCCGCACCGCCCAGGGCGACTGGCGGGTGGACTCCGAGAAGTACGACCCGCGCGTGTGGGGGTACGACTACACGGAGACCAACGGCTGGGGCTACGCCTTCACGGCCCCGCAGGACAGCCGGGGTCTGGCCAATCTGTACGGCGGCCGCAAGGGCCTCGCGGACAAGCTGGACGAGTACTTCGCGACGCCGGAGACGGCCTCGCCGGACTTCGTCGGCTCCTACGGCGGTGTCATCCACGAGATGACCGAGGCCCGGGACGTCCGGATGGGCATGTACGGCCACTCCAACCAGGTCGCCCATCATGTGATCTACATGTACGACGCGGCCGGCCGGCCCTGGAAGGCGCAGCAGTACGTGCGTGAGGCGCTGTCCCGGCTCTACAACGGCAGCGAGATCGGGCAGGGCTACCACGGCGACGAGGACAACGGCGAGCAGTCCGCCTGGTACCTCTTCTCCTCGCTCGGCTTCTACCCGCTGGTGATGGGCAGCGGTGAGTACGCCATCGGCTCCCCGCTGTTCAAGCAGGTCACCGTGCATCTGGAGAACGGCCGGGACCTCGTGGTCAAGGCGCCGGAGAACAGCGCGAAGAACGTGTACGTGCAGGGCGTGACGTTCAACGGCAAGCCCTGGACGTCGACCTCGCTGCCGCACTCGCTGCTGTCCCGGGGCGGGGAGCTGGAGTTCTCCATGGGCCCCGAGCCCTCGGCCTGGGGCACGGACCAGAACGCGGGCCCGGTCTCCATCACCCAGGACGACAAGGTGCCGAACCCGCGCGCGGACGTCCTGACGGGTGACGGCGCCTTGTTCGACAACACCTCGGCCACCGCCGCGACGGTCTCCTCGGTGGACCTGCCGGTCAAGGACGCCACCAAGGCCGTCCAGTACACGCTGACCTCGTCGGCGGACCGCACGGAGGCGCCGACCGGGTGGACCCTGCAGGGCTCCGCGGACGGCAGGAGCTGGAAGACGCTGGACCACCGCGCGGGCGAAACCTTCACGTGGGACCGGCAGACCCGGGCGTTCACGATCACCGCGCCGGGTTCCTACGCCAGGTACCGGCTGGTGCTGGACGGCGAGGCGACGCTCGCGGAGGTGGAGCTGCTGGCCTGACGCGGGCACAGGGACAGGGGGGCGGGCCCGTCGGGGCCCGCCCCCTTCAAGACCGAAGGCCACGTACGCCCGCAAGACCGCGTAAGCCCGCGCGGGCGTACGCCGGGGGTCACCTGGTCGGGCCAGCCCAAGTGGCCGGACATCGTTGTCCAGAGCCACGCTGGAGCCATGTACAGACCAAGGGACAACGGTGCCGCATCCGGGCAGCAGCACAGGCCACTCGGTTCACAGGCCGGAAGGTGTGATGTCCATCGCTCGGGCCAGCCGTAGTCACCCGGAGGCGTCGGTGTTAGAAATATCGCATGTCGGACCTTTTCGGCCGATTCAGGAGCATGTGGCGCTCCATGGTCGGCAGGAGCCCGCGCAGCGTCGCCGGGCAGGTCTTCATCCTGCAGGTGGCCCTGGTGGTGGCACTCGTGGTCTCCGCCGTCTTCGCCGTCTTCCTGCAGTCGGAGCGTGACACCACCGCGGAGGCCAAGCGCCGGTCCATCGCCGTCGCACAGACCTTCGCGCACGCCCCTGGCATCGTGCAGGCGCTGCAGAGCCCCGACCCGTCCAAGGTGCTCCAGCCGCTCACCGAGGCGGGACGCAGGGCCGCGGGCGTCGACTTCATCGTGGTCATGGACACCAAGGGCATCCGGTACACCCACCCCATCCCGAGCAAGATCGGCCATCGCTTCGTGGGCAGGATCGGACCGTCGCTGGCCGGGCACGTCTACACCGAGTCCGTCCACGGCCCGCTCGGCCACGAGGTTCAGGCGACCGTTCCCATCGACGACGCCCATGGCAAGGTGATCGCTCTCGTCTCCGCCGGGCTGAAGGTCAAGAACGTGACCAGCCAGGTGGACCGGCAGCTGCCGATCATCCTGACCGCCGGAGCCGCGGCTCTCGTACTTTCGACCGGCGGGACGGCTCTGATGAGCAGGCGGCTGAGGCGGCAGACCCACAGCCTGGCCCCGGACGAGATGACCCGTATGTACGAGCACCACGACACGGTGCTGCACTCGGTGCGGGAAGGCGTGCTCATCGTCGGTGACGACGGGCGGCTGCTGCTCGCCAACGACGAGGCCAGGCGGCTGCTGGAGCTGTCTCCCGAGGCCGAGGGACAGCCGGTGCGGGAGCTGTCGGGGCTCGCCCCCGAGACGGTGGAGCTGCTCGTCTCCGGGCGGGAGGCCACCGACGAGGTGCACCTGGCCGGAGGACGGCTGCTGGCGGTCAACCAGCGGCCGACGGACGGTGCGGGCGGTCCCCGGGGAACCGTGATGACGCTGCGCGACTCCACCGAGCTTCAGGCCGTGTCCGGCCGCGCGGAGGCGGCGCGGGAGCGACTGGATCTGCTGTACGACGCGGGACTGGGCATCGGCACCACGCTCGACGTGGCCCGCACGGCCGACGAGCTGGCGATGCTCGCTGTCCCGCGCTTCGCCGACTTCGTCACCGTGGACGTGGCCGACGCCGTGCTGCGCGGCGAGGAGCCGGCCGCCACGGCGACGGACATGCGGCGGATCGCCGTGCGGGGCATCCGGAACGACCACCCGCTCTACGAGAAGGGCCGGCTGTTCGACTGGCTGCCCTCCACCCCGCAGGCACGCGGCTACGGCGCCGGGCGCTCCGAGCTGGTGACCGACCTGTCGACCGCCTCCGGCTGGCATGCACAGGACCCGGATCGCGCGCGCCGGATCATGGACTACGGCATCCACGCGCTCATCGCCGTCCCGATCCAGGCCCGCGGTGTCGTGCTGGGCATGGTCAACTTCTGGCGTTCCAAGCAGCACCCCTTCGACGAGGAGGAGCTGTCGCTTGCGGAGGAGCTGGTGGCCCGGGCCGCGGTCAGCATCGACAACGCCCGCCGGTACACCCGCGAGCACGCCCTGGCGGTCACGCTCCAGCGCAGCCTGCTGCCGCGGGCGCTGCCCGAGCAGAGCGCCCTGGAGGTCGGCTACCGCTATCTGCCCGCCCAGTCGGGCGTGAGCGGGGACTGGTTCGACGTGATCCCGCTGCCGGGGAGCCGGGTGGCGCTGGTCGTCGGCGACGTGGTCGGGCACGGCCTGCACGCCGCCGCGACGATGGGCCGGCTGCGGACCGCGGTGCACAACTTCGCCACGCTCGATCTGCCGCCCGACGAGCTGCTCGGCCATCTGGACGACCTGGTCGGCCGCATCGACCAGGACGAGAACCACGCGGACGAGGCGTCGGGCATCGTGGGCGCCACCTGCCTGTACGCGATCTACGACCCGGTGACGCGGCGCTGCGCCATGGCGCGGGCCGGGCATCTGGCGCCCGCGCTGGTCCACCCCGACGGCAGTGCCACCTTCGCCGACCTGCCCGCCGGGCCGCCGCTGGGCCTCGGCGGCATGCCGTTCCAGACGGCCGAGCTGGAGCTGGCCGAGGGGACCCAGCTCGTCCTGTACACCGACGGCCTCATCGAGGACCGCACACGTGACCTGGACGTGGGCATGGAGCTGCTGCGGCAGGCGCTCACCGGCCACCCCGACCGCTCGCCGGAGGAGAGCTGCCAGGCGGTGCTGACCGAGCTGCTGCCGGAGCGGGCCAAGGACGACGTCGCCCTGCTCATCGCGCGCGCCCGGGCGCTGCCGGCCGAGAACGTCGCCGACTGGGACGTGCCGAGCGACCCGGCCGCCGTGTCCGGTATGCGCGCCGCCGTGTCCGGCAAGCTCGAGGAGTGGGGCCTGGCCGAGCTGGGCTTCGGAATGGAACTCGTCCTGAGCGAGCTGATCACCAACGCCATCCGCTACGCCTCCGAGCCGATCCATGTGCGGCTGATCCGTGACCGCACGCTGATCTGCGAGGTGGCCGACGGCAGCAGCACCTCACCGCATCTGCGGTACGCGGCGACGACCGACGAGGG
This sequence comes from Streptomyces sp. NPDC002676, assembly GCF_053592455.1. NCBI lineage: Bacteria > Bacillati > Actinomycetota > Actinomycetes > Kitasatosporales > Streptomycetaceae > Streptomyces > Streptomyces sp. NPDC002676. Next base: position 479,146 of record NZ_JBSFVT010000005.1, read on the forward strand.
CGGCCGGGGCCTGTTCCTGGTCTCGCAGATGTCCGAGCGCTGGGGCACCAGGTACACACCCCAGGGCAAGGTGATCTGGGCCGAGGTGGCCATGCCGAAGTTCCCGGACTTCCCGGACCTGGCTGCGGACTGAGGGGATCGGGGCCGTACGGCGAAGGGCCGCACCCCCGTCGCCGGGGATGCGGCCCTGTACCGCCGTGCCGTACCGCTTACTTGCGGATCAGGTTGCGGAGCACGTACTGCATGATGCCGCCGTTGCGGTAGTAGTCGGCCTCACCGGGGGTGTCGATGCGGACGACCGCGTCGAACTCGACACCGCTGTCGGTGGTGACCTTGACCGTGCGCGGCGTGGTGCCCTCGTTCAGCTCGGTGACACCGGCGATGGAGAAGGTCTCCTCACCCGTCAGGCCGAGGGACTCGGCGGAGGCACCCTCCGGGAACTGGAGCGGGAGCACGCCCATGCCGATGAGGTTCGAGCGGTGGATGCGCTCGTACGACTCGGCGATGACGGCCTTCACGCCGAGCAGCGCGGTGCCCTTGGCCGCCCAGTCGCGGGACGAGCCGGAGCCGTACTCCTTGCCGGCCAGGACGACCAGCGGGATGCCCTGCTCGATGTAGTTGCGGGAGGCGTCGTAGATGAACGACACCGGCGCGTCGGCCTGGGTGAAGTCGCGGGTGTAGCCGCCCTCGGTGCCCGGCGCGATCTGGTTGCGCAGGCGGATGTTGGCGAACGTACCGCGGATCATGACCTCGTGGTTGCCACGGCGGGAGCCGTAGGAGTTGAAGTCACGACGCTCGACACCGTGCTCGGTCAGGTACTTGCCCGCCGGGGTGTCGGCCTTGATCGCACCGGCCGGGGAGATGTGGTCGGTGGTGACCGAGTCGCCCAGCTTGGCGAGCACGCGGGCACCGGCGATGTCGGTGACCGGGGCCGGCTCCATGCCCATGCCCTCGAAGTACGGGGGCTTGCGGACGTAGGTCGACTCGGCGTCCCACTCGAAGGTGTTGCCGGTCGGGACCGGGAGGGACTGCCACTGGGCGTCGCCCGCGAAGACGTCCTGGTAGGACTTGTTGAACATGTCCTCGCCGATGGCGTTGGCCACGACGTCGTTGACCTCGGCCTCGGTCGGCCAGATGTCGGTCAGGTAGACCGGGTTGCCGTCCTGGTCGGTGCCGAGGGCGTCCTTGGTGATGTCCACCTTCATGGAGCCCGCGAGGGCGTACGCGACGACCAGCGGCGGGGAGGCCAGGTAGTTCATCTTGACGTCGGGGTTGATACGGCCCTCGAAGTTCCGGTTGCCGGAGAGGACCGAGGTGACCGCGAGGTCGTGGTCGTTGACGGCCTTGGAGACCTCCTCCGGCAGCGGGCCGGAGTTGCCGATGCAGGTGGTGCAGCCGTAGCCGACGAGGTTGAAGCCGACCTTGTCGAGGTACGGGGTGAGGCCCGCCTTGTCGAAGTAGTCGGTGACGACCTTCGAGCCCGGGGCGAGGGTGGTCTTGACCCACGGCTTGCGGGTCAGGCCCTTCTCCACGGCCTTCTTCGCGACGAGCGCGGCGGCGACCATGACGTACGGGTTCGACGTGTTGGTGCAGGAGGTGATGGCCGCGACCGTCACCGCACCGTGGTCCAGCTCGTAGGTCGTGCCGTCGGGGGCGGTGACCGGGACCGGGTTGGACGGGAAGCCGTTGGGGTGGACGGCCGGGGCGTCGGAGGCCGGGAAGGACTCCTTGCCCGCCTCGTCGGCGTCGTCCACGTAGTTGCGGACGTCCAGCTTGAACTGCTCGGCCGCGTTGGCGAGGACGATACGGTCCTGCGGGCGCTTCGGGCCGGCGATCGAGGGGACGACCGTCGACAGGTCCAGCTCGAGCTTCTCGGAGAAGTCCGGCTCGGCCTTCGGGTCCAGCCAGAGGCCCTGCTCCTTGGCGTACGCCTCGACGAGCGCGACCTGCTGCTCGCTGCGGCCCGTCAGGCGCAGGTAGTTCAGGGTCTCGCCGTCGATCGGGAAGATCGCGGCGGTGGAGCCGAACTCCGGCGACATGTTGCCGATGGTGGCGCGGTTGGCCAGGGAGGTGGCGGCGACGCCCTCGCCGTAGAACTCGACGAACTTGCCGACCACACCGTGCTTGCGCAGCATCTCGGTGATGGTGAGCACGAGGTCGGTGGCGGTCGTGCCCGGCTGCAGCTCACCGGTGAGCTTGAAGCCGACGACGCGCGGGATGAGCATGGAGACCGGCTGGCCGAGCATGGCGGCCTCGGCCTCGATGCCGCCGACGCCCCAGCCGAGGACGCCGAGGCCGTTGACCATGGTGGTGTGCGAGTCGGTGCCGACGAGGGTGTCGGGGTACGCCTGCCCGCCCCGCACCATGACGGTGCGGGCCAGGTGCTCGATGTTCACCTGGTGGACGATGCCGGTGCCCGGCGGGACGACCTTGAACTCGTCGAAGGCGGTCTGGCCCCAGCGCAGGAACTGGTAGCGCTCCTTGTTGCGGCCGTACTCCAGCTCGACGTTCTGCTTGAAGGCGTCGTTGGTGCCGAACTTGTCGGCGATGACGGAGTGGTCGATGACCAGCTCGGCCGGCGCCAGCGGGTTGATCTTCGCCGGGTCACCGCCCAGCTCCTTCACGGCCTCACGCATGGTCGCGAGGTCCACGACGCAGGGGACGCCGGTGAAGTCCTGCATGATCACGCGGGCCGGCGTGAACTGGATCTCCTGCGACGGCTGGGCCTGGGAGTCCCAGTTGCCGAGGGCGCGGATGTGGTCGGCGGTGATGTTCGCGCCGTCCTCCGTGCGGAGCAGGTTCTCCAGCAGGACCTTGAGGCTGTACGGCAGGCGAGCGGAGCCCTCCACCTTGTCCAGCCGGAAGATCTCGTACGACTCGTCGCCCACCTGCAGCGTGCTGCGGGCGTCGAAGCTGTTCGCCGACACGACAGTCTCCTTCATTGATGTGCGCGTTCCACCGCATCCTGCCGCCACGCCGGTCTGGCCGGTCCGCTGAGGTAAGGCTAAGTTAGGTAACCCTTACCGAGTGGCGGCTGCGGTGCGCCTCGGCAGATATCTCGATGTCGAGATAACTCTAGTACATGGGCGTCGGCTGGTCATGCCCGACCGGGCCCGGCCCTGCCGTTTTTCGGTGGCGTGGGCCACAGGGTGCCAGGCGAAGATCACCACATGACTCTCGACACCGCACTGATCGGCCGCTGGGACAGCTCACCCTTCGACTACGGCGTGATGGAGGCGTCGGAACTGGAGTTCCTGGAGGACGGGCGGGGCCGCGGCACGATAGCCAACGCCCTGAGCGAAGACGTCACGGAGTTCGAGTGGCACTGCCCGGAGCCCGGACTGCTGGAGGTTCGCGACGAGTACGGCACCGTGGAGCGGGTTCGCTACGTCATGGCCCCCGCCGTACCGACGTTCACACCGGATCCCGTACCGGCGGTCCGCTTCGAGCCGGACCTGTTCTTCGCCCAGGACTACGCGAGGATATGCGTGAATAATGGATGAATCACCCAAATCATGGCACATAATCCGTATTTCCGCTGGTCACTGACGTCCCGTCACCCGAATGGACCCCCCAACAGGCACCATCTCATATCTGAGATAGCCTCAACCACATGGCAGACGACTACCTCGTACGCATCGGCAAGCTCATCCGTGACGCCCGGCAACACCGTGGCTGGACACAGGCGCAGCTCGCGGAGGCGCTCGGCACCAGTCAGAGCGCGGTCAACCGCATCGAGCGCGGGAACCAGAACATCAGCCTTGAGATGATCGCGCGAATCGGTGAGGCTCTGGACAGCGAGATCGTCTCGCTCGGGTACGCGGGCCCGATGCATCTGCGGGTCGTCGGCGGCCGTCAGCTGTCCGGCGCCATCGACGTGAAGACCAGCAAGAACGCGTGCGTGGCCCTGCTGTGCGCCTCGCTGCTGAACAAGGGGCGCACGGTGCTGCGCCGCGTGGCGCGGATCGAGGAGGTGTACCGCCTGCTGGAGGTGCTCAACTCCATCGGCGTCCGCACCCGCTGGATCAACGACGGCGTCGACCTGGAACTGGTGCCGCCGGCCGAGCTGGAGATGGCGGCCATCGACGCCGAGGCGGCCGTCCGCACCCGCTCCATCATCATGTTCCTGGGCCCGCTGCTGCACCGCATGGATGCCTTCAAGCTGCCGTACGCCGGCGGCTGCGACCTCGGCACCCGGACCATCGAGCCGCATATGATCGCGCTGCGCCGGTTCGGTCTGGACATCGCGGCCACCGAGGGCCAGTACCACGCGCAGGTCGACCGCACGGTCCGCCCCGACCGCCCGATCGTGCTGACCGAGCGCGGCGACACGGTGACCGAGAACGCGCTGCTGGCCGCCGCCCGGCACGACGGCATGACGGTCATCCGCAACGCCTCCTCCAACTACATGGTCCAGGACCTCTGCTTCTTCCTGGAGGCACTCGGCGTGCGGGTCGAGGGCATCGGCACCACCACGCTCACCGTGCACGGCGTGCCGAACATCGACGTCGACGTCGACTACTCCCCCTCCGAGGACCCGGTCGAGGCGATGAGCCTGCTGGCCGCCGCCGTGGTGACCTCCTCGGAGCTGACGGTGCGCCGGGTGCCGATCGAGTTCCTGGAGATCGAGCTGGCCGTCCTGGAGGAGATGGGCCTCGACCACGACCGCAGCCCCGAGTACTTCGCGGACAACGGCCGTACCCGCCTGGTGGACCTCACGGTCCGGCCTTCCAAGCTGGAGGCCCCGATCGACAAGATCCACCCCATGCCCTTCCCGGGCCTGAACATCGACAACGTCCCGTTCTTCGCGGCCATCGCGGCGGTCGCCTCGGGCAAGACGCTGATCCACGACTGGGTCTACGACAACCGCGCGATCTACCTCACGGACCTCAACCGCCTCGGCGGCCGGCTCCAGTTGCTCGATCCGCACCGCGTCCTGGTCGAGGGCCCCACCCGCTGGCGCGCCGCCGAGATGATGTGCCCGCCCGCGCTGCGCCCCGCCGTGGTCGTCCTGCTGGCGATGATGGCGGCCGAGGGCACCTCGGTGCTGCGCAACGTGTATGTCATCAACCGGGGTTACGAGGACCTCGCCGAGCGCCTGAACTCGGTCGGGGCGCAGATCGAGATCTTCCGGGACATCTAGTCACATCCAGTCACCCGACCGCCGTTCGGGTGATCCGCGACGGGGCCCGTATTCCTGGACGAAACCCAGGAATACGGGCCCCGTCGAGCATTCTCCGCCCGCCTCGGCGATCGATCAGAAGTGGCACCTTGACGACTGCCTGCCCAAACTGAAGCTGCCGGTTCGTGATCTGGAAAAATCCACGTTTCTCCGGGAGATCGCATGACGGAGCAGTCCTCCGAGGTCCACATATCCGGGCCTGACGAACCTGCTGTCACCTTGAGTGACGCCGGCCCGGACAGGACGGAGACCGAACGGAAGCTCGCGGAGGCGCTGGCCGACGTCGTAGGCGCAGAGCGTGTTCCGGTCGAGAGCCACTTCTTCACCGACCTCGGTGCCAACTCCCTGGTCATGGCCCAGTTCTGCGCGCGGATACGGAAGAGAGCGGATCTGCCGTCCCCTTCGATGAGGGACATCTACCGGCACCCCACCATCCGGAGCCTGGCGGCGGCTCTCGGGGAGGCCGTTCCCACTCCTGCCGATCCCGCGATCGCCAAGTCGACGCCGGCGGCCGTCACGCCGGCGGCTCCGAGGACGCACGGGAAGCGGCTGAGCCATGTGCTCTGCGGAACCGCCCAGTTGCTGGTCTTCCTCGGATACTCCCTTGTCTCCGGATTCGTCACCGCCGCGGGATACGAGTGGATCGCCTCCGGTTCCGGCGTAGGCGACATCTATCTGCGGTCGGTGCTGTTCGGAGGCATCGGGTTCATCGGGCTGTGCGCCTTCCCGGTCATCGCGAAGTGGCTGCTCGTCGGCCGCTGGAAACCGGATGAGTTCCCCGTCTGGGGCCCGGCGTACCTGCGCTTCTGGCTCGTCAAGGTGCTGCTCCACGCGAATCCGATGATCCTGCTCGTCGGAACTCCGCTGTACGTGCTGTATCTGCGGGCCCTCGGCGCGCGGATCGGCAAGGGGGTCACGATCCTGTCCCACTCCGTGCCGGTCTGCACCGACCTGCTGACGATCGGCGCCGGTTCGGTGATCCGCAAGGACTCGTTCTTCCTCTGCTACCGGGCCCACGCGGGGCGCATCCAGACCGGCCGGGTCACCCTCGGCCGCGAGGTGTTCGTCGGCGAGAAGACCGTCCTGGACATCGACACCTCGATGGGCGACGCCGCCCAGCTCGGTCATGCCTCCGCCCTCCACCGCGGCCAGGCGGTGCCGGACGGTGAGCACTGGCACGGATCGCCGGCGGAGACCACGCGGACCGACTACCTACGGGTCGCGCCGGCCAGGTGCGGCACCGCGCGCCGGGCCTGGTTCGGCCTCGGCACCCTGCTGCAGCTGTTCTTCCTCTACATACCGCTGGCCGTCGGCGGGGTGTACATGCTGTTCACCGAGGTACCGGCGATCGGCAGGCGGCTCGATCCGCAGATGGCCGCACTGAAGCGGTCGGCGTTGATCACCGACGCGCTGGAACTCTCGCTCGTGCTGTTCTTCGGCTTCGTCGTCCTGGGCCTCGTCGCCCTGTGCACGGTTCCGCGCCTGCTGAGGCTGGCCGTCAAGCCGGACCGGGTCTATCCGCTCTACGGCTTCCACTACGCGCTCCACCGGGCGACGGCTCGCATGACGAACATCAAGTTCTTCGCCTGGCTGTTCGGTGACAGCTCCTACATCGTCCACTATCTCCAGGCGCTCGGATACGACTTGTCACGAATCGAGCAGACCGGATCGAACTTCGGTACCGAGGTGCAGCACGAGACCCCGTTCCTGGTCTCGGTCGGCAGCGGGACGATGGTCGCCGACGGACTCTCCGTCCTCAACGCCGACTATTCCAGTACGTCCTTCCGGCTCTCCCCTGCCTCGATCGGGCCGAGCAACTTCCTGGGCAACAACATCGCCTATCCCGCGGGCGGTCGTACGGGGGCCAACTGCCTGCTCGCGACGAAGGTGATGGTCCCCCTGGACGGCGAGGTCCGGGAAAACGTAGGGCTTCTCGGTTCGCCGTGCTTCGAGATACCCCGGTCGGTGGAGCGTGACGCACGGTTCGACGGTCTCAGGACCGGTGACTCGCTCCGCCGCAATCTCGCCGCGAAGAACCGCTACAACCTTCGCTCGATGGCCCTCATGCTGTTCGTCCGGTGGCTGCACACCTTCGCGCTCACGCTGTTCGGGCTCGTGTCCGTGGACATGTACGGAGCGCTCGGACACGTCGTGATCGCCGGATACCTGGCCATCACGCTCGCGTTCAGCACGCTCTACTTCGTCCTGCTGGAGCGGTGCATCACCTCGTTCCGCGCGCTGCGGCCCCGGTTGTGCTCCATATACGACCCCTACTTCTGGTGGCACGAGCGGCTGTGGAAGGTGCCGGACCACTACCTCGACATCTTCAACGGAACACCCTTCAAGACCCTGGTCTGGCGTCTGCTGGGCGTGCGCATCGGCAGCCGGGTGTTCGACGACGGCTGCTACCTGACCGAGCGGACGCTCGCCGCCATCGGCGACGAGTGCACCCTCAACGTCGGCAGCAAGATCCAGTGCCACTCACAGGAGGACGGCACCTTCAAGTCCGACACCATCACGCTCGGCGCCGGCTGCACGCTGGGCGTCGGCGCCCACGTGCACTACGGCGTGACCATGGGCGAGGGCTCGGTACTGGCACCCGACTCCTTCCTCATGAAGGGCGAGGAAGTCCCCCCGCACGCACGGTGGGGCGGCAATCCCGCCATGGAGCTGCCGGAGACCGTCAGTCGGCCCGAGGGCGCCGGACGGGCAGCGTCAACAGCCAACGCCACTGCGGCGACCGTGAGTTGAGGAAGGCCTTGCAATGGGAACGCGCGTGGAATCGGACCAGCCGGCCGGGGAGTTCTGGAGCCGTGTGCTGACCGCGGGTGGTGTCACCGCCGTGCCCCGGTGGGTCCGGGAACGGATTCCCGGCACGGCCGAGCAGGACGCGGCGGTCCCGGACGACCTGGCGGACGCCGTGCGTTCCCTGGTGCGGCGGTCGGGCATGCCGATCAGCGTGCTGCTGCTGGCGGCCCACGCCAAGGTGCTGGCCGCCCTGTCCGGCGAGCAGGAGGTGGTGACGGGGTACACCGCCGGAGTGCGCGGCGAGCCGCTGCCCTGCCGCCTGACCGTTCCCCCGGGGTCCTGGCGCGCGCTGGTGGCGACCGCCGAGCGCGCCGAGGCGGAGCTGCTGGCCCACCGGGAGTTCCCGGTGGCGGAGCTGCGGCGGGAGCTGGGGGTGACGGAGCCCTCGCACGAGGTCGTGTTCGGCCCCATGGGGGACGACGCGGCCCACCTCGACGACGGCGTGCTGCACGTGCGCTGGTCCGACCGGAACGGACGGCTGATGCTGCGCCTGCGGTATCGCACGGACGTACTGGACGCCGCCGCGGCGGCACGGATCGGCGGCTACCACCTGACGGCGCTGCGGCTGATGACGGCTGACTACGACAGCGACGCCGACCACACGCGGCAGAGCCTGCTCTCGGCCGACGAGGTACGCGAGCAGCTGGAAGGCCTGGCCGGCCCCCACCGTCCGCTGCCGGACGCGCGGGCGCACGAACTGTTCGAGCAGCGGGTACGGGCGCATCCGCAGGCGGTGGCGGCCGTACACGGCGGGCGGGAGTGGACGTACGAAGAGCTCAACCGGCGCGCGAACAGGCTGGCACGGGCGCTGCTGGCGCGCGGGCTGTGCCCGGAGGACGTCGTCGCCGTCGTGACCGAGCGCAACCTCGACTGGCTGGCGGCGACGCTGGCGGTGTTCAAGGCGGGCGGCACATACCTGCCGATCGAGCCGCACTTCCCGGCCGGTCGTGTCAAGGCAACGTTGTCGCGCGCGGAATGCCGGCTGGTACTGACCGAAGCCGGCAGCACCCACAGCCTCGACGAGGCGCTGGCCGGCCTGCCCGGAACCGAGAAGCTGCTGGTGGACGCGGCGTACGCGGAACCGCACGCCGACGACGACCTCGGCGTGCGAGTCGAAGCGGGGCGGCTCGCCTACATCTACTTCACGTCCGGCTCCACCGGGGAACCGAAGGGGGCGATGTGCGAGCACGCGGGCCTGCTCAACCATCTCTACGCCAAGATCGACGACTTGGGGATCGGCGAGGGGTGCGTGGTGGCGCAGACCGCCCCGCAGTGCTTCGACATCTCCCTGTGGCAGCTGGTGTCCGCGCTGCTCGTCGGCGGACGGACCCTGCTGGTCGAGCAGGACGTGATCACGGACGTGGAGCGCTTCGTCGATACGCTGGAGCGCGGCCGGGTCGGTGTGGCGCAGGTCGTGCCCTCCTATCTGGAGGTCGTGGTCTCGTACCTGGAGCAGCACCCCCGCGCCCTGCCGGACCTGCGGTGCGTGTCGGTGACCGGCGAGGCGTTGAAGCGGGAGCTGGTACAGCGCTGGTTCGCGGTCCAGCCGGGGATCAGGCTGCTCAACGCCTATGGGCTGACGGAGACTTCGGACGACACCAACCACGAGATCCTGGACGGCGTACCCGAGCGGGTGCTGCTGGGGCGTGCGGTCAACAACGTGTGCGTCTACGTCGTGGACGAGCAGCTGTCCCTGGTGCCCCTGGGTGCCCCGGGGCTGATCGCGTTCTCCGGTGTGTGCGTGGGCCGGGGGTACGTCAACGATCCCGAGCGGACCCGTGAGGCGTACCGGGCGGACCCGTACCGGCCCGGTGAACGGCTCTACCTGGGCGGTGACTGGGGGCGCTGGCACCCCGGCGGCAAGCTGGAGTTCCTCGGCCGCCGTGACAACCAGGTCAAGATCCGGGGCTTCCGGATCGAGATCGGCGAGATCGAGAACTCCCTGCTGCGGGTGGACGGCGTACGGGACGGCGCGGTGGTCGTCACCGAGCGGGCCGGCCGGAGCAGGCATCTGATCGCCTTCTACACCGGCACACGTCAGCAGCCGGAGGCGCTGCGCGCGGCACTCGGCGCGGCGCTGCCCGCCTACATGGTCCCCTCGGCCTTCCACTGGCAGGACAGCCTTCCGCTGACCGCCAACGGCAAGACCGACCGCAAGGCCCTGACCGAGCTGGCCGAACGGACAGCGGTGACCGAACGGACGGCGCCGACGGCCGAGCGGGACGAGGCCGGCGCGGGCGATCCGGGTCCGCTCAGCCCGACCGAGCGAAGGCTGGCGGCGGCCTGGGCCGAGCTGCTGGGGGTGCCCGAGCCGCAGATCGGCCGCACGGACCACTTCTTCGAGCGCGGGGGCACCTCCCTGACAGCGGTCAGGCTCACCATCGCTCTCGACCGCGCGGTGTCCCTGAAGGACATCACCCGGCACCCGGTCCTCGCCGACCTGGCCGCGCTCATCGACGGTACGGCCCGGCAGCGCCCGGGGCTGCTCCAGCCCCTGTCGGCAGGGAGCGGTGCGCCGGAGTGCACCCTGGTGTGCTTCCCCTACGCGGGCGGCAACGCGGTCAACTACCAGCCGCTGGCGAGCGCGTTGGCGGGCAGCGGCCTGGGTGTCCTCGCGGTGGAGCTGCCCGGTCACAACCTGGCCGCGCCTCCGGAGCCGTTCGCGTCGATCGAGCAGGTGGCCGAGCAGGTCACCGCCGAGATCGTGGCGCGCGGCCTGCCCCGGGTCATGCTGTGGGGCCACTCGTCGGGCGCCGCGCCGGCCGTCGAGACGGCCCGGAAGCTCCAGGAGCGGGGCGTGCGGGTGACGCGGGTGTTCCTCGGCGCGCACCTGCTCGGCACCGCCGGCGAACGGCACAAAGCCATCGGTGAACTGGCGAGCCGGAGCGACGCCGAGATCGCGGCGCGGCTGACCGCGGACGGCGGCTACCCGGAGCTCACGGAACTGAACGCGCTCCACGCCCAGCAGGTCGGGGCCGCCTACCGGCACGACTGTGTGTCCGCACACGCCTATTTCCGCGCCGCCCTGGAAGGCCCGCCGCCGGTGAGGCTGTCCGCTCCGCTCACGGCGGCCGTCGCCGCGGACGACCCGTACACGGACGGCTACGCCCGCCGGCACCGGGACTGGCTGCTCCTGGCCGAACACGTCGATCTGTACGAACTGGCCGACGGCGGCCACTACTTCCCGCGCACCCGCCCCACGGAGGCGGCGCGGGCCGTCCTGAGCACCATCGCACCCCTTCCCCCCTTCTGAGCCCCGTCGAAACTCCAGGCGGTCGACCGAAAGGAAACCGAGATGCCGTCCTCATCCCTGGCATCACCGCTCGAAGTCGAGCTGCGGCCGGACCGGCCCGCAGTGCTGCACGTCGACGTCCCCGACGACGCCCCGAGCTGGGCAACCGAGCACCGCGAGGCGCTGCGTGCGCAGATCACCGAGCACGGGGCGGTGCTCGTCCGCGGTCTTGGGCTGCGGGACCCGCACCAGGCCGGGGCCGTCCTCGAACGGCTGGCCGGTGGCCTCATGACGGAGCGGGAGGCGTTCGCCCCTCGCCAGAGCCACGGTCCGGGGCTGTACTCCTCGACGCCCTGGCCGGACAACCAGCCGATGTGCATGCACCACGAGCTCAGTTACCCGGTGGAGGTGCCCGGCCTGATGCTGTTCGCATGTCTGACCGCGCCCGAGCAGGGCGGGGCGACGGCGGTGGCCGATGCCGAAGAGGTCCTGCGGGCGCTGCCCGCCGGGCTGACCGAGCGGTTCGAGCGTGAGGGCTGGTTGCTGGCGCGTACGTACAACGACGAGATCGGGGCGAGTCTGGCGGAGTCGTTCGGCACCGACGACCACGCCGCGATCGAGCGCTACTGCCGGGCCCACGCCATCGACTTCACCTGGCGGGCCGACGGGTCGCTGCACACCGAGCAGCGCCGCAGCGCCGTCGTCCGCCACCCGGTGACGGGCAGGCGCTGCTGGTTCAACCAGATCGCCTTCCTCAACGAGTGGACGCTCGCCCCGGACGTGCGCGAGTACCTGGTGGACGAGTACGGCGCGGACGGGCTGCCGTTCAACACCCGCTACGGAGACGGCAGTCCGATCGGCGAGGACGTCGTCCAGCTGCTCAACAGCACCTACGAGGCGCACACCCGGCGCGAACCCTGGCAGGCCGGTGATCTGCTGCTCGTGGACAACATCCGTACCGCCCACAGCAGGGAGCCCTTCACCGGAGAGCGGCAGGTGCTGGTCGGCATGGGCGAGCCCCGGCGGCTGGCCGACGGCTGCCCGACCCCGGAGGCGAGTGAGCGATGACCGAGGTGCTGCCGACCACCGCCCGATCGACCACCGCCCGATCGACCACCGCCCGATCGACCACCGCCCGGTCGGCCGAGCCCGGCCGGGCTTGTGTGCCGACGTTCGCGGTGATCTCCGGTGAGCAGGTGCAGCGTGCGCTGAGCGGGCGCGAGAAACAGCTCGTGGAGCTGGTCGAGGCCGCCTACCGGCTGCACGGCGCCGGGGACTCGGTCAACCCGCCGTCGTACTTCCTGCGCTTCCCCGACCGGCCCACTGCGCGGATCATCGCGCTGCCGGCCTCCCTCGGCGGGCCGGTCCGCGTGGACGGCCTGAAGTGGATCTCCAGCTTCCCGGAGAACGTGGGCGCCGGGCTGCCGCGCGCCTCCGCGGTGCTCATCCTCAACGACCCGGACACGGGCTACCCGTTCGCCTGTCTGGAAAGCTCGATCATCAGCGCCACCAGGACGGCGGCCTCCGCGGCGCTGGCGGCCGACCGGCTCAGCCGCGGCCGGACCCGCCCCCGCCGCGTCGGCTTCTTCGGCACGGGTCTGATCGCCCGGTACATCCACACCTTCCTGGCCGGCACGGGCTGGGCCTTCGACGAGGTCGGCGTGCACGACGTGTCCGCGGACAGCGCCGACGGCTTCCGCGGCTACCTGCGGCAGACCGGCAGCACCGGGCGGATCACCGTGCACGACAGCGCCGAGGACCTCGTCCGCGAGAGCGACCTCGTGGTCTTCGCCACCGTCGCCGGCCGGCCACACGTCACCGACCCGGCGTGGTTCAGCCACAACCCCCTGGTCCTGCACGTGTCCCTGCGTGACCTCGCCCCCGAGATCCTGCTCGAGTCGGCCAACTTCGTCGACGACGTCGAGCACTGCCTGAAGGCCGACACCTCGCCTCATCTGGCAGAACAGCTCACCGGCCGACGCGACTTCCTGAACGGCACCCTCAACGACGTGATGCTCGGCCGGGTCACGCCGCCCACCGACCGGCCGGTGATCTTCTCGCCGTTCGGGCTGGGCGTCCTCGACCTCGCCGTCGGCCGTTACGTCTACGACGAGGTGTCCCGGGCGGGGAACCTCCGGCTCATCGACGACTTCTTCCATGACCTGCGCCGGTACGGCTGAGGCCACCGCACTCGGCCCGACACCAGGAGGCCCGCCGTGCCCGTCATATCCACTCCCTACGCCTTCAACGAAGGCCACCTCTTCGTGGACATGGAGTCGATCTGCGGATACCCCCTCTACCTGAAGTGCGAGGGCTTCAACTTCGCCGGCTCCATCAAGCTGAAGGCCGCGAACGAGATGGTGGAGAGCGCCGAGCGGGACGGAGTTCTGAAGCCGGATTCCATCCTCGTGGAGTCCTCGTCCGGGAATCTGGGTGTCGCGCTCAGCATGATCGCCGCGAGCAAGGGTTACCGGTTCCTGTGTGTGACGGACTCCCGGTGCAACCTGTCGACCAGACTGCTGATGGAGGCGCTCGGCAGCGAGGTGCAGGTCATAGCCGACCTGGACTCCAACGGCGGTTTCCTGGGCACGCGCATCGAGTACGTCCGTACGCTGTGCGAGTCCGACGAGCGGTACGTCTGGCTCAGCCAGTACACCAACGCGGGCAACTGGTGGGCGCACTACCGCACGACGGCCCCGGAGATCGCCGAACAGTTCCCGGAACTGGACGTCCTCTTCGTCGGGGCGGGCACCACCGGCACCCTGATGGGCTGCGCACGCTACTTCCGGCAGTGGCACCGGCCGGTGCGGATCGTCGCCGTGGACGCCGTGGGCTCGGTGGCGTTCGGCGGCGAGCCGGGCCGCCGGATGATCCCGGGCCTCGGGATGAGCATGCGCCCGCCGCTGCTCGACGAGTCCTACGTCGACGAGGTGCTCCGCGTGGAGGAGACGGACACCATCCGGATGTGCCACCGCATGGCCAGACACGGCTTCCTGTTCGGCGGCTCCACCGGAACGGTGGTCAGCGGCGCGACGGACTGGCTGGCCCGGCACGACACACGCGGCCTCACCGCGGTGGCCATCGCACCGGACCTCGGCGAGCGCTACCTCGACACCGTCTACCAGACCAACTGGCTGCAGGACCTGTACGGCGACCAGGTGCTCGACACCGCCCAGGTGCGCCCCCTGCCCCAGGAGGCCAAGTCCGCGTCACGACGAGCGGCGGGGCGCCGGCGCAGCACGTAGCGGAACGCGCAAGGAGAGGGGGCCGCCCGCCCGAATGGGGCGGACGGGCGGCCTGGGTGGGGCGGGTCAGCCGCTGAGGACGGCCTCCGCGGCGGCCACGCCGCAGACTCGGGCGGCGCCATGGGTGGCGATGTGCAGGGCGCCGCGCGGCGGGGCCTGCGGTACGCCCATCTCGATCACGATCGTGTCGGGACGGGCGGCGAGCAGCGTGTCGAGGGCGGCGCCCATCCAGTCGTGGCGGTGTTCGTCGCGGACCACGGCGACGATCCGGCGGCCGTCCGCCGCCGCCAGGGCCGTGGCGCCCGCGGCGGCGCCGGTGAAGGAGCCGGCCGCGCTGCCGGGCAGCAGCCGTTCCAGCTCGGAGGCCACGCCCCACGGGGTCTCGTCGCCGACGGCGATGTTGGGCGCCGGGTTGAACCGGGCGATGTACACCGGCCCGTCGACCGGCTTCGCGGCTTTGGCGCGGGTGACCCGCAGGGCGCGGCGGGCCGCGGCCAGGCCGAGCTCCGGCTCGGGGGTCAGCTGGTCGGTGCGGGGTCGGGCCGCGGCGGTCCAGGCGGCGAGGCCGCGGACCCGGGCCGCCGCGTCGGCCAGCCGTTCCTCGGGCAGTTCGCCGCTGCGTACGGCGGCCACGAGCGCGTCCCGGAGCCGTACGACCGTGTCCTCGTCGCACAGCCCGCCGCCCACGCAGATGGCGTCGGCGCCGGCCGCGATCGCGAGGACCACGCCGTGCTCCAGGCCGTAGGTGCCGGAGATGGCGCGCATCTCCATGCCGTCGGTGACGATCAGGCCCTGGTAGCCGAGTTCGCCGCGCAGCAGCTCGGTGAGGATGCGGCGGGAGAGCGTGCCGGGGCGGTCCGGGTCGAGGGCGGGGACGAGGATGTGCGCGCTCATGACCGCCCGGGTGCCGGCCTCGATGGCGGCGCGGAACGGGGCCAGTTCGCGGGCGTGCAGGGTGTCCGCGTCGGCATCGATGCGCGGGAGGGCGTGGTGGGAGTCGACGCCTGTGTCGCCGTGGCCCGGGAAGTGCTTGGTGCAGGCGGCCACGCCGGTGGACTGCAGGCCCTCGACCCAGGCGGCGGTGTGCCGGGCCACCAGGCCGGTGTCCGCGCCGAAGGAGCGCACCCCGATGACGGGGTTGTCGGGGTTGGCGTTGACGTCGGCGGAGGGCGCCCAGTCGAAGTTGACGCCGCAGGCCGCCAGGCGCCGGCCCAGCTCGCGGGCCACGCCCCGGGTGAGGTCCGGGTCGTCGACGGCGCCGAGGGCGTGGTTGCCGGGGAAGGAGGAGCCGGTGCGCACCTCCAGGCGGGTGACGTCGCCGCTCTCCTCGTCGATGGCCACCAGCAGGTCGTCGCGTTCGGCACGCAACTGGGCGGTGAGGGCGGCGACTTGGTCCTCGGTGACGACGTTCCGGCCGAACAGGGCGACGGAGGCGAGCCCTTCGCCGAGGCGGCGGCGCACCCAGTCGGGCGCGGTGGTGCCGTCGAACCCCGGCTGCAGCACCGCGAGGGCGTCGCGGGTGAGGGTATTGGGGCCAGTGGCGAGTGTTGTCATCGAGGCGTCATCCCTTCACGGCGCCGTCGGTCAGACCGCTGACCGCCTTGCGTTGCAGGAAGATGAAGAGGATCAGGATGGGCAGCGCGAACAGGGACGAGGCGGCCATGGTGGCGCCCCAGTCGTCGCCGAAGGCGGTCTGGAACTGGGAGAGCCACAGCGGCAGGGTCTGCTTCTCGATGTCCTTGTTGAGGATCAGGACGAGCGGGAACTCGTTCCAGGCGGTGATGAAGCCGAACAGCGAGGTGGCCATCAGACCGGGCGCCAGCAGCGGGAAGATCACCTTGATGAAGGCCTGGGTGCGGGTGCACCCGTCGACCATCGCGGACTCCTCCAGCTCCTTCGGCACGGCGGCGACGTAGCCGCGCAGCGTCAGGATGGTCAGCGGCAGCACCATCATCGTGTAGAAGACGGTGAGCGGGACCAGGCTGTCGAGCATGTCGTTGTCGCGGACCAGCATGTAGATGGCGATGATCATGACTTCCCAGGGAGCCATCTGGGCGAGCATGAAGGTGACGATGAAGCCGCGCCGGCCCTTGAACCGCAGCCGGGCCAGGGCGAAGGCGGCGAACAGGGCGATGACGAGGGAGAGCAGCACCGAACAGGCCGTCACGGTGACCGAGTTGG
Organism: Streptomyces sp. NPDC002676; assembly: GCF_053592455.1. Taxonomy (NCBI): domain Bacteria; kingdom Bacillati; phylum Actinomycetota; class Actinomycetes; order Kitasatosporales; family Streptomycetaceae; genus Streptomyces; species Streptomyces sp. NPDC002676. The sequence continues at coordinate 495,794 of NZ_JBSFVT010000005.1, forward strand.
CGACCAGGGTCCAGAAGTGGTCGGCGTCGACGGCTTTCTTGAAGTGGCCGAGCGTGACGTCGACCGGGAACCAGACCGGGTTCTCGGAGATGATGTCGCCGGTGGGCTTGAAGGCCGTGGCGAACATCCAGTAGACGGGGAACGCGAAGCCGATGAAGAGGATGACGGCGGTCGCGTTGGGCCAGATACGGCCGAAGAGCGAGCGCTTCACAGCTCGTCCTCCTCTTGCTTGAGCACCATGCGCAGGTAGTACGAGGTGATGACGAGCAGGACCAGGATGGTGAGGAAGGAGATCGCCGCGCCGACGCCGAAGTGCTGGTTGCCGACGCCCTCGACGAAGGCGTAGATCGGCAGGGTCTCGGTGAGGTGGTCGGGGCCGCCCTCGTTCAGCGCGAAGATCTGCGGGAACGCCTTGAAGACCCAGATGACTTCGAGGAAGGTCGTGGCGTACAGGAAGGGCCGCAGGAAGGGCAGGGTCACCGAGGTGAAGCTCTTCCAGGCGCCCGCGCCGTCCAGGGATGCTGCCTCGTACAGTTCCCTGGGGATCGTGGTGGTGGCCGCGTACAGGTTGATCGCCACGAAGGGGATGGACTGCCAGACGATCAGCAGGGTGATCACCGAGAAGGTGGAGAACTGGGTGGCGAGCCAGTTGTGGTCGGCCATGGAGTGCCAGCCGAGCTTGTCCAGGACCCAGTTGACGACCCCGAAGCGCTGGGCGAACAGCCACTGGTAGACGGTGGTGGCCGCGATGACGGGCATGGCCCAGGCGAGGACGAGGCCCAGCATGAGCAGCAGCCGCATCTTGTTGCCGAGGCGGGCCAGCAGCAGTCCGGTCAGGGTGCCGAGCAGCATGATCAGGACGACGTTGGCGGCGGTGAAGAACACCGAGCGCTCGACGACCCTCCAGAAGTCCGAACCGGTCAGGACCTCCTTGTAGTTGTCGACGCCGTTCCACTCGGTGAGGTGCTGGATGAGCTGGCGCGGGTTGAGGTTCTGGAACGACAGCATGCCGTTCTTCACCAGCGGCCAGCCGAGCAGGACCAGGGTGGCCAGCAGCGCGGGCAGCAGGAGCAGGTAGGGGGCGGCGGCGGTACGGCGGCCGGCCGAGGTCGGGGACACGGCGCCCTCACCCCTCCCCGGCACCGGTACCCGGGCCTTGCGGACAGCGGGCTCCCCGGCCGTGTCCGTGCCTTCGGTCTGCACTGACATGAGTTGCCATCTCTTCCGTGGCCGCAGAGGCCGTACGTTCGGCGCGTCTGAGCCGGAGGCGTCCGCCGACGCCCCCGGCGCGGGTCATCAGTTCTGCTGGGCCAGACGCTTGTTGATCTCGCCCTCGACCTGCTTGGCGGCGTCCGCGGGGGACTTACCGTTCAGCACCGCGGTCATGTAGGACTTGATCGGGTTCGGGGTGTTCTCCACCGCGGCCCACTCGGGGATCAGCGGGGTGGTGCCGCCGACGGAGGCGCCGGGGGCCGCGGCCTCGGCGACGGCGTTGCCCTTGAGGTTCGTCTCCAGGGACTGCTTGTTCGGGATGACACCGTTGAGCTTGGCGAGTTCGCCCTCGAACTGGTCGGACAGGGCGAGCTTCAGGAACTCCTTGGCGAGGGCCTGATTCTTGCTGCCCTGGGCGACGGCGAGGTTGGAGCCGCCGAGGAAGACGCCCTCGGGCTTGTCGGCCGTGGCGCCCGGGATGGTGAAGTAGCCGAGGTCCTTCTCGATGGCCTTGTTGGCCTGGACCGCGGTGCCGGCCTCCCAGCCCATGCCGATGAACGCGCCGGTCTTGCCCTTGGCGAAGACCTGGGCCTGCTGCGGGGTGGCCTCGTCCTTGTCCTTGGGGGCCTTGGAGTAGGAGGCGTACTTCTTGTAGACCTCCATGGCGGCGGCGACCTTGGGGTCACCGAGGTTGGAGACGTACTTGTCGCCGTCCTTCTTCACCAGGTCGGCACCCTGGCCGATGGTCAGGCCGTCGAAGAAGTACCAGTTCTGGCCGGGCAGGTAGAGCGGCTCGGCGTCGGTCTTCTTGCCGATGGTGTCGAGGTCCTTGAAGAACTCGTCGCGGGTCTTCGGGGTGTCCTTGATGCCGGCCTTGGCCCAGATCTTCTTGTTGTAGATGACGACGCGGTTGACGAAGTACCACGGGGCTGCGTACTGCTTGCCGTCGTACACGGAGGACTGGGAGACGGACGGCTTCCAGTCGGTGCCGATCTCCTGCTTGAGGTCGCCGAGTTCGGCGAGACCGCCGGTGGCCGCGTAGGCCGGGGTCTGGGTGTTGCCGACCTCGAGGACGTCCGGCGGGTTGGACTCCGAGAGGGCGGTGGTGATCTTCTGCTGGATCCCGTCCCACTTCTGGATCTCGAACTTCAGCTTCGCGCCGGTCTTCTTCTCGAAGGCGGCCTGGACGTCCTTGGTCCACTGCGGCGGCGCCGAGCCGTCCATCGTCCAGACCGTCAGCGTCTGGCCCTTGAAGCTGTCCGGACCCGCGTTCTTGCCGCTGTCGTTGCCCTTGTCGTCCCCACACGCCGAGACGGAGACCATCATGCCTGCGATCACGATCGCGGCTGCGAGCTTGCGCTTCACGCCACCCTCCTCAGGGATGCCACTAACCCCCCACGCCCTCGGCGATGACCTGCGCACGACGCTGTTGCACGTAGGGCTCGGGACCTGGCCACTAATGGTGTAGACCAGTACGGTGGAGCTTGGCCTAGACCTTTTGGAGTGTCAAGAGTGGTTCGGAAAGCCGGTACCGGCCGTTACGAGAAAGTCACCGGAGCGGATCCGTCCCCAACGGGGAAGGCAGGCATGACCACCGGCGTCAGCAGCGCGCGCGTGCCGAAGTACTACCGGATCAAGCAACAGCTCCTCGCCATGACCGAGGCGCTGCAGCCCGGTTCGGTGATGCCGGCGGAACGGCTGCTGGCCGTCCGGTTCAGTACCTCCCGGACCACCGTCCGCCAGGCACTCCAGGAGCTTGTCGGCGAAGGCCGCCTGGACCGGATCCAGGGCAAGGGCACCTTCGTCGCCCAGCCCAAGCTGTACCGCACCCTCCAGCTCACCTCGCACACCGAGGACATGCGGGCCCAGGGCCTCACGCCCGCCTCGCAGGTGCTGGACATCGGGGACATCCCGGCCGACCGGCGGCTGTCGGACCTGCTCGGCATCGGCATCGGCGAGCGCGTGCTGCGCATCGAGCGGCTGCGCCTGGCCGGCGGCGACCCCATGGCGATCGAGACGACCCACCTGTCCGCGCGCCGCTTCCCCGACCTGCGCCGCTCGCTGGCGACGCACCCCTCGTTGTACACGGCGCTCGCCGAGGTGTACGGCGTCCATCTCGCCGAGGCCGACGAGACCATCGAGACCTCGCTGTCGACCCCGCGCGAGGCCCAGCTCCTCGCCACCGACGTGGGGCTGCCGATGCTGCTGCTGTCCCGGCACTCGCGGGACCCCGAGGGCACGCCGGTGGAGTGGGTGCGCTCGGTCTACCGGGGCTCGCGCTACAAGTTCGTGGCCGCGCTGCACCGCCCGGTGCCGCGCCCCGCCCAGCGGTGAACGCGCCGAGGGCCCGGCGGAGAAACGCTCCGCCGGGCCCTCGCACGAGCCGGTCTCAGCCGCGCCGGAACCAGGGAGTGTCCGGGCGCGAGTCGCGGACCAGGGTGTCGGGGTGGCCCGCGCCGTCGGCGATGGAGATGGTGCGGTACTGGCCGCCGTCGTGCAGGACCCAGCACCAGGTCTTACCGCCCGTACGGTACTTGCCGAGCACGAACTGGAAGGCGTCCACCTTGGTGACGCCCGCCAGTGACGTCCACTTGCTCAGGTCGCGGTCACCGCGGTCGAGGGTGTCGGTGTGCATCGGCTGCTCGGCGACGGAGACGAGCCGGTAGCGCTGGCCCTGCGGGGTGGTGTGGAAGAGCCAGTACTGCGACTTGCCGCCGACGTGCATCATGTCGGGCACCGGCAGCACCGCGTCGACATGCGTGACCTGAGTGTCTCCGCCGAAGGAGTTCCAGCGGCCGAGCGGCTGGTCGTTGCCGACGCGGCGGGTGGTGTGGCGGGCGTCCAGGCCGATGTTGATGCGGCGGTAGACCTGGGTGCCCTTCACGGTGTGGAAGAGCCAGTAGCTGCTCTCGCCGTTGACGTTCTGCTCGTCGGGGACGGGCCAGATCGCGTCGACCCGCTCCACGCCCGCCAGCGCCTCCCAGGAGGAGAGGTCTTCGCCGGCTGCGCCGAAGACGATTCCGGTCTGCGCGTCCGAGCCGGTGGTCAGCTGGTCCACCGCGGCAGCGCCGGTTCCGGCGACCCGGATCGTCCGGCCGGAGAAGGACCAGTACCGGCCCTCCACGTCCGGCCAGGGCACGACCTCGTCTACGGGGCCGGGCTGCGCGGAGGTGTCCGGCTGCGGCTTCGGCTGCCCGGTCTGCTCCGTGGTCTGCTGCGACGGCCCCTCCAGGCGGCCCTGGGACAGACCGCGCAGGGTACCGATGGAGGGCGTGAAGGCGTACACCGAGCCCTCGGTGGTCACGAAGGTCTTGAACTGGAGCTTGGTGGTCCTGCGGTCGCCGTTGACCTGGCTCTCGAAGCTGACCTCGCCGTTGGTGATCTCCGGGAGCTGCCCGCTGATCATCGCGTCGGGGCCTGGCAAGTGCTCCTTCTCCTGCTCCTCCGGCAGGTGCGGGAACTTGGGGTCGTTGACCCAGTCGGTCTGGATGAACTCGAACTGCCGGGCCAGGTCGGCCTGGTAGCAGACGAACACCAGACCGCGCTCGTCGTCGGGGCCGCCGCCCTCGTCGTTGGCGGGGTCGAAGGGGGCGCCGTACGGAATGCCACGGCGGATGATGCGGCGGACGTCCATGAACTTCTCGTCCACGTGTTCGCCCTTGTCGTACAGTCCGTCGCGGGGGGCGCTCTTGCGCAGGTGGGACCAGAGCGGGGTGACGATGCCGTCCTCGTCGTCCACGAAGCTGAGGTCGTTGTCGGCCTCGGTGCCCGACGGGGGCTTGGTGGGGTACTTGGCGACCGAGGCACCGCAGCGCCAGCGGCCCACCATGCGGGCGGCGAGCCACTCGCTCCTGGTGTTCTCGTCCACCACCTTGGCGTCCCGCAGCTTCTGCAGCTCGGTGTCGACCTGGGCCCACCAGCCGGGGACGTCCTGGGCCAGACGCCGTACGACCTGGAAGGAGCCGAACTTCATCCACGCGGGGGCGCCGTCGGGCAGCGGGGTGCCCTGGTCGGCACCTAGGACGAACTCGGAGGCCGGGATCATCCGGCCGCCCTTGGCCTCCGCCGGGTCGTCGAAACCCTTCACGTACGGTTCACTGACGCCGTCCTTGAAGCCGAAGTGCTCCTTGCCCTTGCGCTTGCCGGGCAGCGTGGCGCCGGGCTGAATGTGGACGCCCACGATTCCGGCGCGGGAGGCAGCCTGCGTCTGGCGGTTGACCTCGGCGTCGTGCCGGCCCTTGTCATCGGCGGCGATGGTGAGCACCGCGTGGATGACGGGCCTGTGGTCGGCGCCGAAGATCCAGTACTTCGGGTCGTTGCGGCCCTTGTCACCGAGGGCGTCGGCGCGGACGGCGGACCCCTGGACGAAGCACTCGACGGTGCTGTTGGTGGGCACCTCGTCGAAGATCTGCTCCTTGCCCGTGAGGTGCTGGATGCCGGGGTAGGTGAGGCTCAGGCCCACCCAGGTGGCCTTGAGGGCCTGCGGGTCGTCACCGCCGGAGGTGGTGCGTGCGTCGTGGAACTTCTGGTTGAACTCGGCGACGTCCTTGTTCCTGGCGATGTTCGGGACCAGCTCCGCCAGCCAGTTCCGGGCGGCGGTCATGTCGCCGAACTGGAGGAAGAGCAGGGTCATGTGGTCCTTTTTGAACCCGGCGAGGATGTCGCCCTGGATCTCGGTGTTGTCGCGCAGGGGTAGCGGCGTGGTCATGGAACTCCCTTGTTCGGGTGAGGACATGGGCACACGCCGGGTCGCCCGGACGGCGCCTGGGAGGCGCCGTCCGGGCATCCGGCGGCAGGGGACTTCGAAGGGGCGGAAGGGGTACGGCGCCGTCAGGTACCGGGCTTCAGCTGCACCCACTTGGCGATGCTGGGCACACCGCGGCTGTCGAGCAGGAACAGCAGGTAGTAGCCGGGCGGCGCCTCGTTGGCGGACGCCGGGGTCTGGAGCACGAGCTTGTTGCCGGCGCGGCTGGTGATCTTCAGCTCGATGCGCCGCTGGCTGGTGTCCACCGCGTGGGTGGAGGTGATGGGCGCCATCAGCACGGCCCGCGTCACCTGGGTCGGCGTGTCGGTGCTGACCCGGAGGCCGGCGCCGTATGCCACGATGGGGTTCGTCACGTCCGTCAGCGTCGGCCGGGTACCGCCCTGGTTCAGATACGGCGGCGAGTAGATCTCGATGCTGCCGTTCATCCCGGACTTGATGTCACGGTTGTTGGCGATCTCCTGGAGTTCGTCGCCGGTGACCATGATGCGGCCGTCGGGCAGGATCACCGCGTTGGAGTGGTAGCCGCGCGGCAGCCGCTGCTCCGGGCCCAGCCGCCAGGTGCCGTCGGCACCGCGGATCTCGGTCTTGCGCCACCTGTCCTCGGCGTTGGGGTTGTACTGGCCGAAGCCGTAGTCGCGGATGTCGTAGCCGCCGTTGACGGTGAACAGCCGCCCGTCGGGGAAGATCAGCGTGTCGTCCTGGGTGCGGCCGAAGGCGCGTGAGGAGTCCGTGGTCCAGTTGCCGCCCGAGAACTTGTACGTCTTCGGGTCGTTGCGGTCGCCGCCGAGGATCAGCGTGGAGTCGGGGCCGTTGCCCGGGGTGGGGTTGGGCAGGGCCACCGCGGAGCCGTAGTTGCGCATGCCGCCGCCGGGCCGGTTGCGCAGCGGCTGGCTGGTCTCGCTCTGCGGGTCGAAGACGAACTGTTCGTCGAAGTTGCGCCCGAAGCCGTAGATCTTGCCGTCCCGCAGCGAGAACAGGTGCGGGTAGTCGGCGCTGTACTCGGCCTTGATCGGCCACTTGTCGAGCGACTGGCCCTCCGGCTTGGTACCGGGGTCGACCGACACCGCCGTGTTCTTGGCAGGGAAGCGCTCGATGGACTGGGAGAGCTTGCCCCAGCCGATGTCGCCGTGGCCGGAGGTGATGAACTGCCGGCCGTCGGCGCCGGTGACGACCGACGGGTACCAGCGGCCCTCGGCCATGTCCTGCTGGCGGTACCACTTCTTCGCCCAGGGGTCGAAGACGAGGGCGAGGTGGGCGCCGGTGCCGTGGTTGCCGCCGAGGTTGCCGCCGAAGATCCCGACCATCCCGTTGGGCAGATAGGCGTGCCCGGCGCAGAAGATGGGCGCGGGGCGCGGCTCGTCCAGGCCGTCGTCCATGTTCACGACCGGTGGCGGTACGGCCTCGAAGGCGTCGGGTCCCGAGCCCTTGCCGGGGTCCCAGAGGTAGGCGCGGCCGGCGTTGTCGCGGCCGATGACCTCGGTGGGCGCCGTCTCCTTGTTCGGGCTCGTCTCGACGGCCTCGAAGGAGAACAGCAGCACCTTGCCGGTGGGCAGCAGGGCCACGTGGTCGCCGTAGTCCGGGCTGTCGAAGTAGTCGGTGAACTTGCCGAACTGGGCCGGGTCGAAGGACGCGTTGTGTTCCCTCTGCGAGTCGGTGTGCTCCTTCAGGCTGCGGTTGCGCATCGGCTGCGGGTAGCCGCGGTCGACGGCGGCAAGGCCGATGCGGTCCCGGGCCAGGTCCTCGGCACGGTGTTGACCGAGGGCCTTGACCTCCTCGGGGCGGACCTCCTTCTTGATCTGGTCCTGGGTGATGCGCACGCCGCCGCCCGGGCGGGGGTCGAACTGGTGCGGGGCGGGCGGGGTCGAGCCGAGCGCGGCGGGAGCAGTGACGGACAGGACGATGGCGGCGCAGCCTGCCGCGAACGTCCACCTTCCTCTGCGGGGGATCCCTCTGCGGGACATGGGACTCCTCGTGGGATGAGCACGGGGCGCCGCAAACAACACGGAGGCGGCATGAGGCGACCACGTAGAGTGACGAGATGCGCGCAGTCAATCACACACCGTAACGATATGTGGCTGTCATCTCGAAAGATTGACCGTTTTACCCCGATGAGCGGTAACGCTGCGTGTCCGGCGCGGCAGACGACGACGGCGGGCTCCAATGGTGCTCGTCTCTCCCCTTCCCGATCCCGAGGAGCCTCACCATGCCGGGAACACGCATGCCCCTCGCCGCCGCCGGCGCCCTGGCCCTGTTGTGCTGCGTCGCCGCACCGGCCGCCGCGGACCCGCCGGAACCCCCGATGGAGGTCGGCGGCACGCTCATCCACGCCGGGGCCGACGGCAGCCCGCGCGAGGTGTTCTGCCCCGCGATGCAGCACGTGTTCGGCGGCGGGTTCGCACTCACCGCGTCGAACGGCAACCGGCTCTCCTTGGAGCCGGCCGACCTCATCGAGAGCCGCCCGAACGACCACGCCACCGGCTGGATCGTCGCCGTGCGCAAGACACAGCTGTCGCAGGCCCAGTGGAACCAGCTCTACGGCATCGGCCACGACAACGGCCTTGGAGTTTCCATCGGAGTTTCCAAGAGCAGCGACAAGCGCGGGGGCCACAACGCGGGCCCGGCCGACCTGACGATCCATCTGGTGTGCTCGGACGAGTCGACGATGCTGCATGGCGCCTGACAGGTGCCGTACACGCCGGGCGGCCCGGCACCCTGAGGGTCCGGGCCGCCCGGCGGACTACCGCCGTTTCACTTCCTGGGCATCGCTCTCGGGTGTCACCCCTGGGCATCACCCCTGAGTGAGCGCGATGTCCTGCTCCTGGACGGCGTGGAAGGCGGGCAGCGGCACGATGCCCGCGGGGCGCAGCTCCATCAGCGTGGCCTCAACATGGGCGGCACCCGCCTTGAGGCTCTGCGGCGAGACCTGGCCGGAGTTCTCCCAGCGGTGCTCGGCACCGTCGCACCGGGCGGTGGTTCCGCCGATGCCGTGCTTGAGGCTCTTGTCGCCCTGGCTGACCGAGGAACTGACGAACACCGGTCCCGTGCCGCCGGTGCAGCGGTAGGTGCCGGAGAGGGTGACGGTGCCGTCCGGGGCGATGCGGCCGGCGGGGTCGACGGTGACGGTCTCCGACGGATCGGCGGCGACCGGGCCTGCGGCGGCGCACAGCAGGGCCGCGGTGCCGAGGGCCGCGGCGAGGACGGGACGTACGGGCATGGGGTGCCTCCCGGTTTCGTGGGGTGGGGGCCTCCACTGGTACCGGTCGGGCACACCGGGGAGCGTGATCGTCACCCCATCGGTGGCGCGTCGGTCAGGGCAGCACCGCGAACCCGTCCAGCTCCACCAGGGCCTGTTCGTCCCACAGTCGTACGACCTCCACGACCGCCATCGCCGGATAGTCCCGGCCCGCCGACTCCCGCCAGATGCGGCCCAGTTCGGGGGCGTGGTCGCGATAGGCGGCGACGTCCGTGGCGTACACGGTGACGCGGGCGAGGTCGGCGGGGGTGCCGCCGGCCTCGCGCAGGGCGGTCAGGAGGTTGCCGAGGGCCCGCTCGAACTGCTCCGGGAGCGTGTCGCCGGTGATCTTTCCGTCGGTGTCCAGGGCGGTCTGGCCGGCCAGGAACACCAGGCGGGAGCCGGCCGCGACGACAGCGTGGGAGAAGCCGGTGGGCCGTGAGAGGGTGGGCGGATTGATGCGCTCGGTGGTCACCGGGCCTCCCGGTCGGGTGTCGTGGCGTACAACTCCTTGGCAATGATGCCTCGTTGGACCTCGCTCGCGCCTTCGTAGATGCGCGGGGCGCGCACCTCGCGGTAGAGGTGTTCGAGGAGGTGGCCGCGCTGCAGGGCGCGGGCGCCGTGCAGTTGGACGGCGGCATCGACCACGTACTGCGCGGTCTCGGTGGCCAGCAGCTTGGCCATCGCGGCGCGCCCGGGGACACCGGGGGCGCCCGTGTCGTAGGCGGTGGCCGCCGCGTACACCATCAGCCGGGCCGCCTCCGTGCGCAGCGCCATCTCCGCGACCTGGTGGGAGACGGCCTGGAGGTCCATCAACGGGCCGCCGAACGCCTGGCGTCGGCGGGTGTGCGCGATCGTCGCGTCCAGGGCGGCCTGGGCCATGCCGACCGCGAAGGCACCGACGCTGGGCCTGAAGAGGTTGAGGGTGCCCATGGCGACGGCGAAGCCGCGGTCGGCCTCGCCGAGCATGTCGTCGGCGGTGACCGGGACGGCGTCGAAGTCGAGGGCGCCGATGGGGTGCGGGGAGAGCATCTCCAGCGCGGTTCCGGTGAGTCCGGGCCGGTCGGCGGGGACGAGGAAGGCGGTCACGCCGCGGGCGCCGACGCCGGGCGTGGTGCGCGCGAAGACGGTGTAGAAGTCGGCCTCGGGGGCGTTGGAGATCCACCGCTTGGCGCCGGTGAGCCGCCAGCCGGTCCCGTCCGGTTCGGCCGCGAGGGCCAGCGCCGCCGCGTCCGAGCCGGCGTCCGGTTCGCTCAGCGCGAAGGCGGCGACCGCGCTGCCGTCGGCGACCCGGGGCAGCCAGCGCTCCCGCTGGGCGGCGCTGCCGTGGGCGTGCACCGGATGGGCGCCGAGGCCCTGCAGGGCGAGGGCCGTCTCGGCCTCGGTGCAGCCCTGCGCGAGGGACTCCCGCATCAGGCACAGGTCAAGCGCGCCAGAGGTGAACAGCCGTGCCGTCAGCCCGAGTCGGCCGAGTTCGGCGAGGAGGGCACGGTTGACGCGGCCCGGTTCGCCCTTGTCGGCGAGCGGGCGCAGCCGTTCGGCGGCCAGGGTGCGCAGCTCGGCACACCAGGCGGTCTGTTCCGGTTCGAGCGAGAATGCGGGCACGGCCGGTCCTCCCTCCGGGGCGGGTCACCGTGACCCCTCCCCCTCACCCAACGACGTTATCGCGCACAGTTGACTGCCGTCACCAAGACGATACGCTCGAACGGGAGCCTACAAGGATGCCCGAGCCCGCCAGGACGCCCGTGCTCACCAGGACGCCCGTCTCGACGCTTGTCACGGCAAGGGGGCGAACCGCCATGCACGTCTCGGCCCACGTCGACACCTTCGCGCGCGACCATCTCCCGCCGCCGGACGAGTGGCCCGAGCTGCGCTTCGACCTTCCGGAACTGCAGTACCCCGACCGGCTGAACTGTGCCGCGGAACTCCTCGGCCACGCCGATCCGGGCCGCCCCGTCTTCCGCACCCCCGCCGGGCCGGTGTGGACGTACGGCGAACTGCGCACGCGCGTCGACCGGATCGCGCACGTCCTCACCGGCGCCCTGGGCGTCGTCCCCGGCAACCGGGTCCTGCTGCGCGGCCCCACCGGCCCGTGGCTGGCCGCCTGCTGGCTGGCCGTGCTGAAGGTGGGCGCGGTCGCGGTCACCGTGCTGGCCCAGCAGCGCCCGCACGAGCTGGCGACGATCTGCGAGATAGCCCAGGTGCGGCACGCGCTGTGCGACGTCCGGGTGGTGGACGACCTGGCGAAGGCACAGGTCCCGGGGCTGCGCATCACGACCTACGGCGGTGAGACCCCGGACGACCTGCTGCACCGCCCGGTACCCGGCACGCCCTTCCCGGTCGTCGACACCGCCTCCGACGACGTCGCCCTGATCGCGTTCACCTCCGGCACCACGGGTCGCCCGAAAGGGTGCATGCACTTCCACCGGGATGTGCTGGCGATAGCGGACACCTTCTCCAGACATGTGCTGCGCCCCCATGTGGACGACGTCTTCGCCGGCAGTCCCCCGCTCGGCTTCACCTTCGGCCTCGGCGGGCTGGTGATCTTCCCGATGCGGGCCGGCGCCAGCGCCCTGCTCCTCGAACAGGCCGGTCCCCGGCAGCTGCTGCCCGCGATCGCCGAGCACCGCGTCTCCGTGCTGTTCACGGCGCCGACCGCCTACCGCGCGATGCTGGACGAGCTGGACGCGTACGACGTCTCGTCCCTGCGGCGCTGCGTGTCGGCGGGCGAGAACCTGCCCGCGGCCACCTGGCGGGCCTGGCACGAACGCACGGGCCTGCGCATCATCAACGGCATCGGCGCGACCGAGCTGCTGCACATCTTCGTCTCCGCCGCCGACGAGCACATCAGGCCGGGCACCACGGGCGTTCCGGTGCCGGGCTGGGAGGCGCGCGTCCAGGACCTGCACGGCACGCCGGTGCCCGACGGGGAGCCCGGGCTGCTGGCCGTGCGCGGCCCGGTCGGCTGCCGCTACCTGGCCGACCCACGGCAGCGGGAGTACGTGCGGGGCGGCTGGAACGTCACCGGCGACACCTACGTCCGCGAGGCCGACGGCTACTTCCGCTATGTGGCCCGCGCCGACGACATGATCATCTCCGCCGGGTACAACATCGCCGGACCGGAGGTGGAGGAGGCGCTGCTGCGTCACCCGGACGTGGTGGAGACGGCTGTGGTCGGCCGCCCCGACGAGGCCCGCGGACAGGTGGCCGTGGCCTACACGGTGCTGCGGGACGGCGCACCCCGCGACCCGGAGGCCCTGCGTGTCTTCCTCAGGTCCGAACTGGCGCCCTACAAATGCCCGCGCGAGTTCGTCTTCCTCGACGCGCTCCCGCGCACCGCCACCGGCAAACTCCAGCGGTTCCGCCTGCGCACCGATGGCGACCAGCAGTGATGCCGACGACCTAAAATGATCAACGTGTCCGAGCAGCACGCCCCCAGGTCCCTCATCGTCACGCTCTACGGCGCGTACGGCCGCTTCACACCCGGGCCGGTGCCCGTCGCCGAGCTGATCCGGCTCCTGGCCGCGGTCGGCGTGGACGCGCCGTCCGTACGTTCCTCCGTGTCCCGGCTCAAACGGCGCGGCCTGCTGCTGCCGGCCCGCACCGGGAACGGCGCCGCCGGGTACGAACTCTCCCCGGAGGCACGCCAGTTGCTGGAGGACGGCGACCGGCGCATCTACGCCACGGCGCCTCCCGAGGACGCGGGCTGGGTGCTGGCGGTCTTCTCGGTGCCCGAGTCGGAGCGGCAGAAGCGGCACGTGCTGCGCTCCCGGCTGGCGGGCCTCGGCTTCGGCACGGCGGCCCCGGGGGTGTGGATCGCCCCGGCCCGGCTGTACGAGGAGACCCGGCACACCCTGTGCCGGCTGCACCTCGACCCGTACGTGGACTTCTTCCGCGGCGAGCACCTGGGCTTCGCGCCCACCGCCGAGGCGGTCGCCCGCTGGTGGGACCTCACCGCGATCGCCAAGGAGCACGAGCGCTTCCTGGACGCCCACGGGCCCGTGCTGCGCTCCTGGCAGCACCGGGTGGACACCCCGCCCGAGGAGGCCTACCGCGACTATCTCCTCGCCCTGGACTCCTGGCGCCACCTCCCCTACACCGACCCCGGCCTGCCCACCGCCCTGCTGCCCGCCGGCTGGCCGGGCGTGCGCTCGGCGGAGGTGTTCCGGGGGCTGCACGAGCGGCTGCGGGACGCGGGGGCGGAGTTCGCGGGGGTGTGAGGGGCCGCCTCCTCGCCCCTCGGAATGCGAAGAATCACGCAGAAGGCGTGTGACCGAGCGACAGCCTGGGCTTCGGGGCGTCCGTGCGGCCCGTCTGCGGGCGGCGGCTGCCCGCGCGGTAGGGGGCGGGCCAGATGACACCCGGCCCCTCGTAGCCCTGCTCCGCGGCGGCGTGCAGGGTCCAGTGCGGGTCGTACAGGTGCGGGCGGGCGAGCGCGCACAGGTCCGTACGCCCCGCCAGGATCAGGGAGTTGACGTCGTCCCAGGAGGAGATCGCACCGACGGCGATGACCGGGACGCGGACCTCGTGGCGGATGCGGTCGGCGAACGGCGTCTGGTACGAGCGCCCGAACTCCGGCTGCTCCTCGGCCACCACCTGCCCGGTGGACACGTCGATCGCGTCGGCTCCGTGCGCGGCGAAGGCCCGTGCGATGTCCACGGCGTCCGCTGCCGTCGTGCCGCCCTCGGCCCAGTCCGTGGCGGAGATGCGCACGGTCATCGGCCGCTCCTCGGGCCATACGGCGCGCACCGCGTCGAAGACTTCCAGCGGGAACCTCAGCCGCTTCTCCGGCGTGCCGCCGTAGGCGTCGGTGCGCCGGTTGGTCAGCGGGGACAGGAAGCCGGAGAGCAGGTAGCCGTGCGCGCAGTGGAGTTCGAGCAGATCGAAGCCGGCGCGCGCGGCCCGCAGGGCGGCGGTGGTGAACTGCTCGCGGAGGTCTGTGAGTTGGGCCCGGGAGAGCGCGTGCGGGGTCTGGCTGCCCGGCTTGTACGGCAGCGGGGAGGCGGCCACCAGCGGCCAGTTGCCCTCGGGCAGCGGCTCGTCCATCCCCTCCCACATCAGCTTCGTGGACCCCTTGCGCCCGGAGTGCCCGAGCTGCACGCCGATCGCGGTGCCGGGCGCCTGGCGGTGCACGAAGTCGGCGATCCGGCGCCAGGCCTCGCCCTGCCGGCCGGTGTAGAGACCGGCGCAGCCGGGCGTGATGCGGCCCTGCTCGCTCACGCACACCATCTCGGTCATCACCAGCCCGGCCCCGCCGAGGGCGCGGGCGCCCAGGTGGACGAGGTGGAAGTCGCCCGGAACGCCGTCGGTGGCGGAGTACATGTCCATGGGCGACACGACGACCCGGTTGCGCAGGGTCAGTCCGCGCAGCCGGAACGGCGTGAACATCGGGGGTGTGCCGGGCGGGCAGCCGAACTCGCGCTCGACCGAAGCGGTGAAGTGGGCGTCGCGCAGCCGCAGGTTGTCGTGGGTGACGCGGCGGCTGCGGGTGAGCAGGTTGAACGCGAACTGGCGGGGCGGCTGGTCGAGGTAGCGGTCCAGGTTCTCGAACCACTCCAGGCTGGCCCGGGCGGCCCGCTGGGTGGAGGCGACGACGGGCTTGCGCTCCTCCTCGTAGGCAAACAACGCCCGTTCCAAGGTGGGCTGTTCGCGCAGGCAGGCGGCGAGGGCCAGCGCGTCCTCCACGGCCAGTTTGGTGCCGGAGCCGATGGAGAAGTGCGCGGTGTGGGCGGCGTCGCCGAGGAGGACGACGTTGCCGTGCGACCAGCGTTCGTTGACGACCGTGCGGAACGTGGTCCAGGCCGACTTGTTGGAGCGCAGGGGGCGTCCGCCGAGCGCGTCGGCGAAGATCTTGGCGCAGCGTTCGACGGACTCCTGCTCGTCGAGCTCCCCGAACCCGGCGGCTCGCCACACCTCCTCGCGCATCTCGACGATCACAGTGGAGGCGTCGGCCGCGTACGGGTAGCCGTGGAGCTGCATCACGCCGTGCTCGGTCTCGGCGATCTCGAAGCGGAAGGCGTCGAAGGCGAAGTCGGCGGCGAGCCATATGTAGCGGCAGTGGTGTGCGGCCACATGGGGACGGAACACAGAGGCGTAGGCGTCGCGGGTGGTGCTGTGCACACCGTCGGCGGCGACGACGAGGTCGTACGACGCGGCCAGCCGGTCGGGGTGCGGCGCCTCGGTGTGGAAGCGGAGGTCCACGCCGAGGTCGCGACAGCGCTCGTGCAGGATCTCCAGGAGCCGCTTTCTGCCGAGTGCGGCGAAGCCGTGTCCTGTGGAGGTGTGGCGGGTGCCCCGGTGCACGATGTCGATGTCGTCCCAGCGGACGAAGTCGCGTTGCAGGGCCTCGTAGACCACCGGGTCGGCGTGTTCGATACCGCCCAGGGTCTCGTCGGAGAGCACCACGCCGAAGCCGAAGGTCACGTCGGGGGCGTTGCGCTCCCAGACGGTGACCTCCCGGGCCGGGTCGAGGCGCTTGAGCAGGGCGGCGGCGTAGAGACCACCGGGGCCGCCGCCGATCACAGCGACCTTCATGTCACCTCCCGCGCCACTTCGGCGGACGCTTCTCCGAGAACGCCGCGTGGAACTCCGCGTAGTCCTCGCCGTTCATGAGGAGGGCCTGCGTGGCGGCGTCCAGTTCCACCGCTGCCGCGAGCGGCATGTCCAGCTCGGCGGTGAGCAGGGCCTTCGTCTGGGCGTGGGCGAGGGCCGGGCCGTCGGCCAGGCGGCGGGCCAGGTTCTGGGCGGCCTCGTCGGCCCGGCCCTCCTCCGTCAGCTCGCTGATCAGGCCGATGCGCTCGGCCTCGGGTGCGCGGACGGGCTCGCCCAGCATCAGCAACCGGGTCGCGTGGCCGAGGCCGACGACCCGGGGCAGCAGATAGGCCGCGCCCATGTCGCCGCCGGACAGGCCGACGCGGGTGAAGAGGAAGGCGAAGCGGGCCGTGGGGTCGGCCACCCGGAAGTCGGCCGCGAGGGCCAGCACGGCGCCGGCGCCCGCCGCGACCCCGTGCAGGGCCGCGATCACCGGGAACGGGCACTCCCGTACCGCCCGCACCACCTGCCCGGTCATCCGGTTGAAGTCGAGCAGCTGGGCGGTGTCCATGGACAGCGTGGCGCCGATGATCTCGTCGACGTCTCCGCCGGAGCAGAAGCCCCGCCCCTCGCCGGCCAGCACCAGGGCGCGTACCGCGCGCTCCCGGGACAGCTCGGCGAGCAGGTCGCGCAGGTCGGCGTAGGCGCCGAAGGTGAGCGCGTTGAGCTTGTCGGGGCGGGCGAGGGTGACGGTCGCGACGCCGTCGGAGAGCTTGACCCGCAGATGCTCCCAGTCGGAGGTGCGGGCGGCGGAGCCGGTGAAGGGACTCATGACGTGCGCCTCCTAGGGGGGCGGTGCCTCACGCTGCTCTACACCACGAAGTTATCACTTCTTTGTGACTGTCGTCATGAGTGCGCGACACGGGGGCCGGGTACGGCACTGATATGGCCGAGTCCCGTCACACCCGTCACTGATCATCGACAGCGCCGTAACAGGACGCGAAGCCCGGCGACGGCCGCCGTGGCCGGGCCCGTACCATTCCTAACAGTCGAAAGCAGGACAGCCTGCTGCATGAACGGACTCACCTTGTACGAACGCTCCGCCGAACCGGCTTCCTGGCGCATCGCGCTGCCGCACACCGCCGCGGCGGTGCCCGTGGCGCGTGCCCTGGTGCGTACGGCTCTGGCCGAGGTGGAGCACGCGGCCGACAGCGACACCGCGGAGCTGCTCACGGCGGAGCTGGTGGCCAACGCGGTGGAGCACACCGCGGGCCGGGGCCCGATAGAGCTGGTGGTGGAGCTGCTGCCGACCGGCTGTCAGGTCGAGGTGCACGATCCGGACCCGGCGCCGCCCGGCCATCTCACCCGCCCGGTGATCGAGGAGCCCGACGTCTGGCAGGAGGGAGGGCGCGGTCTGCTGCTGATCCGCGCCCTCAGCTCGTCCTGTGGTCACCGCCCCACCTCGTCGGGCAAGGCGGTGTGGTTCAGACTCCCTGTAGTTCCTGCTCAGCGGCGTCCGGCGTAACCGCGGAGGCCGTGGTGCCGGTCCCGGCCAGCGTGGAGTGCCGGCGCCCGTAGGCGACGTACACGGCGAGGCCCACCGCGAGGAACACCACGAACTGGATCCAGGTCTGCCACCCGGTCTCGTACATCAGGTACAGGCAGAAGCCGACGCCGAGCAGCGGGCCGACCGGGTAGAGCGGCACCCGGAAGCTGCGGGTCAGACCGGGTTCGCGGCGGCGCAGGGCGATGACCGTGATGTTGACGACGGCCATGATGGCGAGCGTGCCGATGGTGCACAGGTTCATCACCGCGTCCAGCGAGGCGAAGGCCGCCGGGACCGCGAAGACGACCGCGACGATCAGCGTGCCGGCGACCGGGGTGGACGTGCGCGGCGAGACCTTCTCGAAGACGCGCGGGATCAGGCCGTCCCGGGACATCGACATCAGGATGCGGGTCTGGCCGTACATCACCGCGAGGACCACGGAGGCGATGGCGACGACCGCGCCGAAGGCGATCACGCCGCCGCCGACGGCCGAGCCGGTCACCTTGTTCACGACGTACGACAGTGCGGCGGGCCGGCCGGCGACCCCGTCGCCGCCGATGGCGCCGATCGCGGCGAGCGCGACCGCGCAGTACAGCAGGGTGACCAGGCCCATGCAGACCATGATCGCTACGGGGATGTCCCGGCGCGGGTTCTTCGCTTCCTCACCGGCCGTGGTGATCGCGTCGAAGCCGATGTAGGAGAAGAACGCGGCGGTGGTGCCCGCGCCGATGCCGCCGAGGCCGGCCGGGGAGAACGGGGTGAGGTTGCCGTCCTTGAACGCGCTGTAGCCGATCGCGCAGAACGCGAGGAGGATGACGAGCTTGACGGCGGCCATGGCGGCGGTGGCCCGCGCGCTCTCGCGCACCCCGCGCACCAGCAGCACCGAGGCCATGGCGATGACGATCACGGCGGGCAGGTTCACGATCCCGCCGTCGCCCGGACCCGCGGACAGCGCGGCCGGGAGCTGCCAGCCGGTGAGGCTGTGCAGCAGCTCGTTGACGTACTGGCTCCAGCCGACCGCGACGGCCGAGATGGAGATGCCGTACTCCAGCAGCAGGCACCAGCCGACCAGGAAGGCGGTGGACTCGCCGAGACCGGCGTACGCGAAGGAGTACGAGGAGCCGGAGACCGGGATCGCGCCGCCCAGCTCCGCGAAGGAGAAGGCGGTGAAGACGCAGGTGATCGCCGCGAGAAGGAAGGAGACGACGACGGCCGGACCGGCCTGGGCGACCGAGTCGGAGAGGCCGACGAAGATGCCGGTGCCGACGATGGCGCCGACGCCGAAGCAGATGAGCTGGAAGAGGCCCATCGTGCGCTTCAGGCCGTGTCCCTCGCGGTCGGCGCCGGATTCGGCGACCAGCACGTGCGGGGACTTGATGCGTGGAGCGGGCATGCGGGTGGTGCTCGTTTCTGGTGGTGCGGGCGACCGGGTGGGTCGCGGCGGCGGCCGTGGGCAGGGGTGATACCGGGCCGCCGGTCAGGATAAGGCCTGGTGGCGTGGGTCAGGCAACGCTGTGTGATGCACCCGCCAGGGTGGCCACGAGGATCGCCTTGATCGTGTGCATCCGGTTCTCCGCCTCGTCGAAGACGACGGAGTGCGCGGACTCGAAGACCTCGTCGGTGACCTCCAGCTCGGTGAGCCCGTGCCGTGCGTGGATCTCGCGGCCGACGTCGGTGCCGAGGTCGTGGAAGGCCGGCAGACAGTGCAGGAACTTCACGTCGTCATGGCCGGTGGCCCTGAGCACGTCCATGGTCACGGCGTACGGGCCGAGCAGCGCTATGCGCTCGTCCCAGACCTCCTTGGGCTCGCCCATGGAGACCCAGACGTCGGTGGCCACGAAGTGGGCGCCGCGCACACCCTCCTTCACGTCGTCGGTGAGCGTGATCCGGGCGCCGGAGGCGTCGGCGAGCTGCTGGGCCAGCTCGACGATCGTGTCGTCCGGCCACAGCACGCGGGGTGCGACGATACGGACGTCCATGCCGAGCAGGGCGCCGGTGACGAGGTAGGAGTTGCCCATGTTGTAGCGGGCGTCGCCGAGGTAGGCGAAGGCGATCTCGGTCAGCGGCAGCTCGCTGTGCTCGGTCATGGTGAGCACGTCGGCGAGCATCTGGGTGGGGTGCCACTCGTCGGTGAGGCCGTTGTAGACGGGGACCCCGGCGTGCGCGGCCAGCTCCTCGACGACACCCTGGCCGTGCCCGCGGTATTCGATGGCGTCGAACATGCGGCCGAGCACGCGGGCCGTGTCCTTGACCGACTCCTTGTGCCCGATCTGCGAGCCGGCCGGGTCCAGGTACGTCGTGTGGGCGCCCTGGTCGGCCGCGGCGACCTCGAACGCGCAGCGGGTGCGCGTCGAGGTCTTCTCGAAGACGAGCGCGATGTTCTTGCCGGTGAGGTACCGCGTCTCGGTCCCGGCCTTCTTGGCCGCCTTCAGCTCGGCGGCCAGCGTGACCAGCCCCCGGAACTCCTCCGCGGTGAAGTCCAGTTCCTTGAGGAAGTGGCGGCCGACGAGGGCGGTCGGGACTGTCGCCATGGGGGCGCTCCAGGGGTGACGAGAACAACTGGCACTGGAAGTGTATACGACGCCTCACATTTATATACAGACCCTTGGGTCCTTATGCGCCCCTCGCCCCTCCTCTATGCAGCAGCTATACGGCATCCCTCGCAACAGGACAGCTCATGCAGCGCGGCCCGCCGCGCCCGCGCCCCAGCTCGCTGCCCGGGATCTCGATCACCTCGATGCCCTGTTTGCGCAGATGCGTGTTGGTGGTCGAGTTCCGCTCGTAGGCGACGACGACTCCGGGCTCGACGGCGAGCACGTTGCAGCCGTCGTCCCACTGCTCGCGCTCGGCGGCGTGCACGTCCTGGGTGGCGGTCAGGACCCGGATCTCGCTGAGCCCGAGGGCGGCGGCGATGGCGCGGTGCATGTGCTCCGGCGGGTGGTCGGTGACCTTGAGCTCCTTGTCGGCGGCGCCCGGTTCGATGGTGTACGAGCGGAGCATGCCGAGGCCGGCGTACTGGGTGAAGACATCGCCGTCGACCATCGTCATCACGGTGTCGAGATGCATCAGGGCGCGCTTCTTGGGCATGTCCAGCGCCACGATCGTCTGCGCGGACCCGGCGGCGAACAGCTTGTGCGCGAGCATCTCCACGGCCTGCGGCGTGGTGCGCTCGCTCATGCCGATCAGCACGGCGCCGTTGCCGATGACCAGGACGTCCCCGCCCTCGATGGTCGACGGGTAGTCGGCCTGCCCCTCGGACCAGATGTGGAAGGCCTCGTCACGGAAGAGCGGGTGGTGCCGGTAGATCGCCTCGAAGTGGACGGTCTCGCGCTGCCGGGCCGGCCAGCGCATGGCGTTGATGGAGACGCCGTCGTAGATCCAGGCCGAGGTGTCGCGGGTGAAGAGGTGGTTGGGCAGCGGGTCGAGGAGGAAGTCGTCCAGGTCCATGGCGTGGAAGCGGACGGAGACCGGCTCCTCGTGCGCCTCCAGGAACTCGCGCTTGGTCATCCCGCCCACGAGGGCGTCGGCCAGCTCGCGTGCGGGCAGGGTCTCGAAGGCGGTGCGCAGATGGTCGGTGGCGAGAGGGCCGTACTCCTTCTCGTCGAAGACCCGGTCCAGGACGAGTGCCCGGGCGTCGGGCAGTTGCAGGGTCTCGGTGAGCAGGTCGCCGAAGAGGTGGACGGCGACTCCGCGGTCACGCAGGACGTCGGCGAAGCCGTCGTGCTCGGCCCGCGCGCGGCGGACCCAGAGCACGTCGTCGAAGAGAAGGGCGTCCTTGTTGCTGGGGGTGAGCCTTTTGAGCTCCAGGTCGGGCCGGTGCAGGATCACGCGGCGCAGCCGACCGGCCTCGGAGTCGACGTGAAATGCCATGCCTCCATCCTGGCCGCGAACGACCGTATTCACGCTCCTCTCGACTGTTTCTGTCTCTTCTAATTTTCGTCTCGCGGACGAGAAGTGAGGTGGCCCGAGGCCGTGGGGCACTGCCGCACGGCCTGGACACCGGGTGGCCGGGTGGCCGGGGCCTCACAGTCTGGGGTCGACCGGCTCCGACTCCAGCGCCAGGACGCCGAACACCGCCTCGTGCACCCTCCACAGCGGCTCCCCGTCGGCGAGCCGGTCCAGGGCCTCCAGGCCGAGGGCGTACTCGCGGATCGCCAACGACCGCTTGTGGTTCAGGAACCGGTGCCGCAGCCGGGCGAGGTTGTCCGGCCGGGTGTACTCGGGACCGTAGATGATCCGCAGGTACTCGCGGCCCCGGCACTTGATGCCGGGCTGCACCAGCCGGCCCTGCTGGTTGCGGACCAGCGCGCCGAGCGGCTTGACGACCATGCCCTCGCCGCCCCGGCCGGTCAGCTCCAGCCACCAGTCGACGCCTGCCCGGACCGACTCCGGGTCACCCGTGTCGACGTACAGGCGGCGGGTGGTCTGCAGCAGTCCGGTGCCGTCGTGCTCCACCAGCCGGTCGATCAGCGAGAGTTGCTCGTCGTGCGGCAGCGCGGCGAGGCTCTGCCCGCGCGCGGCCAGGATCTGGAACGGGGCGAGGCGTACGCCGTCCAGGCCGTCGGTCGTCCAGCAGTAGCGCCGGTAGGCGTCGGTGAACGCGGCGGCGTCGGCGGCGCGTTCACGCTGCCGCTCCAGCAGCCCGGCCACGTCGACACCACGGCCGGCGGCGGACTCCAGGGCGGCCAGCGCGCCCGGGAACACCGCGCCGGAGGCGGCGCCCACGGCCGCGTACTGCGACCGCAGCAGCCCGGACGCCTTCAGCGACCAGGGCATCAGCTCGGCGTCCAACAGCAGCCAGTCAGTGTTCAGTTCCTCCCACAGGCCCGCGTCCGTGATCGTCGAGCGCAGGCGGCCGAGGATCTCCTCGGTCACCGTCGCGTCGTCGAAGAACGGCCGGCCGGTACGGGTGTACAGCGAGCCGGTGGGTCCGTTCACCCCGAACCGCTCCCGCGCCGCCTCCGCGTCCCGGCACACCAGGGCCACTGCCCGCGAGCCCATGTGCTTCTCCTCGCACACGACCCGCGCGACCCCGTCCTCGGCGTACTGCGCGAACGCCTCCGCCGGGTGCTCCAGGAAGTGTCCATCAGCGGCTCCGCCGCGGGCCTCGACCTGCGAGGTCGCCGTCGGCGCCATGGTCGGCGGCAGGTACGGCAGCAGGCGCGGGTCGACCGCGAAGCGGCTCATGACCTCCAGGGCCGCCGCCGCGTTCTCCTCGCGGACCGCCACCCGGCCCGCGTGCCGGGTCTCGACACCCCTGCGGCCGTGCACGTCGGCGAGGTCCAGCGGGCGGCCGTCGTGACCGCCGGGCGCCTCGGCACGCAGCGGCTTCACCGGCTCGTACCAGACCCGCTCGGCCGGTACGTCGACCAGCTCCCGCTCCGGCCAGCGCAGAGCGGTGAGCTTGCCGCCGAAGACCGCGCCGGTGTCCAGACAGATGGTGTTGTTCAGCCATGTGGCCTCCGGGACCGGAGTGTGGCCGTAGACCACGCCCGCGCGGCCCCGGTAGTCCTCCGCCCAGGGGTAGCGCACGGGCAGCCCGAACTCGTCGGTCTCGCCGGTGGTGTCGCCGTACAGGGCGTGCGAGCGGACCCGGCCGGAGGTCCGGCCGTGGTACTTCTCGGGCAGACCGGCGTGGCAGACGACGAGCCGTCCGCCGTCGAGGACGTAGTGGCTGACCAGCCCGTACAGGAACTCCCGGACCTGTGCCTTGAACTCCTCGCTCTCGCCCTCCATCTGGGCGATGGTCTCGGCGAGCCCGTGGGTGTGCTGGACCTTGCGGCCCTTGAGGTAACGGCCGTACTTGTTCTCGTGGTTGCCGGGCACGCACAGGGCGTTGCCCGCCGCGACCATAGACATCACCCGGCGCAGCACGCCCGGGGTGTCCGGGCCGCGGTCGACGAGGTCGCCGACGAACACGGCCGTACGGCCCTCGGGGTGCACGCCATCGGTGTATCCCAACTTGGCGAGCAGGGACTCCAGTTCGGCGGAGCAGCCGTGGATGTCACCGATGATGTCGAAGGGGCCGGTGAGGTGGGTCAGGTCGTTGAAGCGCTTCTCGGTGACGACGGCGGCGTGCTCGACCTCCTCCACCCCACGCAGGACGTGCACCTTGCGGAAGCCCTCGCGCTCCAAGTGCCGCAGCGAGCGGCGGAGTTCACGCGTGTGCCGCTGGATGACCCGGCGGGGCATGTCGGCCCGGTCGGTGCGGGCCGCGTTGCGCTCGGCGCACACGTCCTCGGGCACGTCCAGCACGATGGCGATCGGCAGCACGTCGTGCCTCTTGGCCAGCTCGATCAACTGCCGCCGGCTGTCCTGCTGCACGCTGGTGGCGTCGACGACGGTGCGCCGGCCGGCGGCCAGCCGCTTGCCGGCGATGTAGTGCAGCACGTCGAAGGCGTCCCCGGTGGCGCTCTGGTCGTTCTCGTCGTCGGAGACGAGACCGCGGCAGAAGTCCGAGGAGATCACCTCGGTCGGCGCGAAGTTCCGCCGGGCGAAGGTGGACTTGCCGGAGCCGGACGCGCCGACGAGGACGACGAGGGAGAGGTCGGTGACAGGGAGAACCCGTCCCGTGCGTGTCTCGGTCATGCTGCCTTCGCCTCCTTCTCGGCGTTCTCCGTGCTCTCGGTGCTCTCGGTGTCGGGGGTCTTTGCGGTCCCTTCGGCCTTCTTCATGAAGACGGCCATCTGGGTGGGCGGCCCCACCTCGGGGTCCTCGGCTCCGACGGGCCGGAACTCCACGTCGTAGCCGTGCCGTTCGGCGACGGTCCCCGCCCACGTGCGGAACTCCTCGCGGGTCCACTCGAAGCGGTGGTCGCCGTGCCGGACGTGCCCGGCCGGGAGGCTCTCCCAGCGGACGTTGTACTCGACGTTCGGGGTCGTCACGATGACGGTCCGCGGGCGCGCGGAGCCGAACACGGCGTACTCCAGGGCGGGCAGCCGGGGCAGGTCGAGGTGCTCGACGACCTCGCTCAGCACGGCGGCGTCGTAACCCTTGAGCCGCTTGTCGGTGTACGCGAGCGAGCCCTGGAACAGCTTCACGCGCGAGGCCTGCCGCTCTCCCATGCGGTCCAGCTTCAGCCGCCGGGAGGCGATGGTCAGGGCCCGTACGGAGACGTCGACGCCGACGATCTCGGTGAACCGGACATCCTTGAGCAGCGCCTGCACCAACTGGCCCTGTCCACAGCCGAGATCGAGCACCCGGGCGGCACCGAAGTCGCGCAGTGCGGCGAGAATCGCGTCCCGGCGCTGTACCGCGAGCGGGGTCGGCTTCTCCTCCTCCTCGCTCTCCGTCCCGACGGCGTTGTCGATCTCCTCGACCTCGCTGTCGTCGGCCTCGGCCAGGCGCACCAGCTCCAGGCGCTCCATGGCCTGCCGGGTCAGGGACCAGCGGCGGGACAGATAGCGGCTGGTGATGAGCTTCTGCTCCGGGTGTCCGGGCAGCCACCCCTCGCCCGCCCGCAGCAGCTTGTCGACCTCGTCGGAGGCGACCCAGTAGTGCTTGGCGTCGTCCAGGACGGGCAGCAGGACGTACAGGTGGCGCAGCGCCTCGGCGAGGGTGAGCTGCTCGGACTCCAGGACGAGCCGGACGTAGCGCGAGTCGCCCCACTCGGGGAACTCGCTGTCGAGGGCGACCGGTTCAACGGTCACCGCCCAGCCGAGCGGCTCGAACAGCCGTCGTACAAGGTTCGGGCCGCCGCGGGCGGGCAGCGCGGGCACCTCGACGCGCAGCGGCAGCGGTGCCGCGGCCCGCTCCGGGCGGGCGTTGCACACCCCGCGCATGGCGCTGGAGAACACATTGCTCAGCGCGACCGCGAGCAGTGAAGAGGCCGCGTAGGGGCGGTCGTTGACGTACTGCGCGAGCGCCGCGTCGGGTGCGCCGCCACGGCCCTTGCCCTTGCCGCGCCGGACCAGCGCCACTGTGTCGACCTCCAGCAGCAGCGCGGCCGTGCAGCGTTGTTCGTCCGCCTCGGGATAGAAGACGTGCGCGCCACCGCAGGAGGTGGAGAAACGCTGTGCCTTCCCGGGGTGCTTGTGCAGCAGGTACCCGAGGTCGGTGGCTGGGTGGGCGGCATCGCCGCGCGTGGAGATCGTCAGGAACACATGACCGAGTCTCCCGGCCCGGCCCGGCCGCGACCACTGGTTTTCCCTCAGGAGAACCCGCTCCTGCCAGGTGGCGAAGCCGGGGGTGCGCGGCGAGCTCACGAAGCCGCTTCTTGATCTCCAGCCCGTCAGGCGGTTCCACCACTCGAACCGTCCGCTCTTGCGAACTCCCGAGCGGACAGGCCGAAGACGAGACCGCCGACCAGGAACCAGGGATTCCACAGGACCAGCGTCCACAGCCGCTGTGCCGGGCTTACGTTTGCCTCCCGGCCCGCCGTGTCGATCAACAACAGCATCTCGACCGCGATGCCGCGCACCAGCAGTACAGCGCAAACAGACCAGCCCAGAGCCTTGACCACCCGTCCGGCCAGGCCACGGGGCCGCGGCCGGGTGAGAAGCCGTCCCAGCGCACCGCCGACAAGGCACAGCACCCCCACACCCCACAGGCCCACCGCCACGAACCACGCCGGGCGTTCCTCGGCCAGGGGCCCCGCCGAGACACTCAGACCCCAGTTGCCGCCCAGCGCCCAGTAGAAATGAAGCGTGGCGAAAGCGACCGCCCAGGCGCACGCGATACGCCCCCACACCCCCGCCCTTGCCCTGCCCCGCCGATCTTCACGCATAGCGAGGAGCATGCCACTGCCGCCTCGGTCTCACAGTTGCCGGGCGGCCTCGCGGTCGGACGGAAGGACGATGCGGGCCGTGCCGCCGGCCAGGTCGATACGCGTGTGTGGCGGGGCGCCGTCGTCCTGGTCGTCGCGGCGGTTCGCCTCATGTTGCTGCTGCTCGATCTCGATCGATTTGTTGCCGTTGAATACCAGGTCGAATTCGTCGAACGCGGATCCCGTCAAGGTGCGGTGCTCAGGACCGCGGCCGCGGTGGAGGACGCTGCGCCGCTTGAACCGCCGCATCATCAACTCGGCAGCGCCGCAGACGAACAGGAGAAAGGCCAGCGCCGGAAGCGCGGCGCCCCACATAGCCAGCATGCGGGAGAAACGCGGTGCCTGTGCCGGAAGTTCCCGCGCTTCAGTCCGAGCCCCCAGCGCGCCCGCCCTTCAGTCGGCCGTCGCAGGCCTCGACGACTGCGAGAGGACGGCGCTGCCTCAGCCGAACTCCCGCTCGGGTAACGCCTCCTCGCGCGCTGCCAGCTTGCGCAGCATCTCCAGGACCCGGTCCCGGGACTCGTCCGCGGCGTCGATGGCCTCCATGCACTGCCAGTACGTCGCCTGGTCGGCCGCGGCGCTGGCCATGCCGACCAGGGCCATGCCGACCTCGCCGAGCAGGCCGTCGAGGCAGAGCAGGGTCTCGCGGGCGTCGTCCAGCTCGGTGAGCTGGGCGGCGCGCAGGTCGCCCGGGTCGAGTTCCGGTGGGTCAAGGACCCCGCAGCCCCGGCCCGCCAGCTCGGTCAGGCCCAGGGCCTCGCCGCGCAGCTCCGGCGGGCCGGACACCGCGAGGCGGCTGCCGATCGCCTGGGCCAGGGCCTGCGCCTGCCACACCTCCGCCATGAGCTCGAGCGCTTCGGCGCCGCCCGCCAGGGCCCGCCTGCTCGTCCCGATGAGCCGCACCGCATCCATGCGCTGCCCCCGTCCGTCCGCCGTGCTGCGTCCAGATGAACTCCCCTGTCCACTACCCAGCGTGAGGGTCCATGAGACGAAAAGCTAGAGGAAGACGGAAATCTGTGGACAACAATTCGGAGTCGACGTGGAATTTGACTCCGGAGAGTGATAACGGAGCGTCGCGGTCCGCCCGTTGGGCTCACTCCTCGGCAGTACCCGGAGCCCCCGGCAGGGGAAAGCGGCGTTCGTTGCGGTCGATCTTGGCGTCCAGGGCGGCCAGCGGGTCGATGCCGAGGATCTCGCAGAGCTGGAGCAGATAGGCGAGCACGTCCGCGACCTCGTCCGTGACGCGGTGCGCGGTGGTGGGGTCGTCCATCACCCGGGCCGACTCCTCCGGGGTCAGCCACTGGAAGATCTCCACCAGTTCGGAGGCCTCCACACTGAGCGCGGCGACCAGGTTCTTGGGGGTGTGGTAGCGCTGCCAGTGGCGCGCGGCGGCGAACTCGGCCAGCCTGCGCTGGAGTCCGGCGAGGTCAGGGTGTTCCGTCACGGGGTCAGGTGTACCACCGTGACGCCCTCCGCCCCGGCGGCCCACGACACGTCGCTCACCGCGGCCACACAGCGGATGTGCCCGCGCTCGCCCATCCGGGCGGCCGTATGCAGCAGTTGGCGGCGCTGGGAGGTGTCGAGGGCGCGGTCGAAGCCGTCGGCGAGCACGGTGAGGGTCCGCAGGGCGTCGGGCACCTCGCCCGGCGCGTCCACCTCCAGTACGCCGGGCCCGGTCAGGAGCACGAGGGTCAGCGCGAGATAGCGCAGTTCGCCGTCGCCGAGCCGGGCCAGCTCCGTACGGGAGCCGTCGCCCCGGTCGAGCAGTGCCCGGACGGTGCCGTCGGTCAGCGGCTCGGCGAGCAGGTCGGCCACCGGACCGGCGCAGCCCGCGTGCAGGGCCTCGACCAGCCGGGCGTGGCGCCGGCCGCACTCGGACCGGGTGCGCCACAGTACGTCGGCGAGGTTGTCACAGCCGGGCAGGAGGCGTCCGGAGCCCATGGGGACGGGCGCGCGCATGAAGTCGGGGCGCGGGTCGCAGGGGAAGACGGAGCGCAGGGCGACGACCATCTGCTCGGCGGCGGCCAGCACCTGCCGCTGCCCGTCCGTCTTGCCGGCCACGCGCAGCGGCAGCAGGGGCGTGCCGAGCCGGTCGTCGGGGAGCGGGGCGCGGGTCACCGGGGCGGAGCCCGCGGTGTGCCAGGCGGCCTGGACGGTCCGGCGGCCCGGGTCGCGCAGGGCGGTCTCCAGCAGGACGACTCCGCCGGCCGTGAGCCGCTCCCCCACGATCCGCAGCCGGGGCTCGGCCTGTACGGCGATGTCGAGCCGGACCGGCCCCTCGGCGCCGTCGGCCGTACAGCCGATCCGGAACCCGCGCCGCCCCTGGGCGTCGGCCCGCGCACCCTCCGGCACGCAGGCGACGGGGTCCGGGAACGCCTCGGCGAGCGAGGCCCCGCCGCCCAGCCGGGCAAGCGCCTCGTACGCCGTGAGCGCGGTCGTCTTTCCCGAGCCGCTGGGCCCCGCGAACAGGGTCACCGGGCCCAGCGGAAACCCGGCCCGCCGGTGCCCGGCGAAGGCCGACAGCCGCAACTCGGTGATCCGCGCCCGTACGTCGAGGGGGTCGCGGGGCGACGGGGGTACGGCGGAGGCCAGGGACCCGGAAATCCCGGAGACCCCGGAGGTCCCGGAAGCCCCGGAGACCCCGGAGACCGAGACCCCGAAAGCCCCAGAGGTCCCGGAGACCTCGGAGACGGAGACCCTGGAAGCCCCGGAGACCCCGGAGACCGAGACCCCGGAAGCCCCGGAAGCCCCGGAAGCCCTGGAGACCCCAGAGATCCCGGAGACCCCGAAAGCCCCGGAAACCCCGGAAACCCCAGAGGTCCCGGAGATGCCAGAGGTCCCCGAGACCCCGGAAACCCCGGAAACCCCGGAGACCCCGGAACCCGACGACGAGGAGCACCCCGCGGGCGCGGAAGACACGGCCATGCCCGGACGGTAGGGCTCCGCCCACCAGGCGAACCGTTTTGCCCTCGCCACCTTCCTACGAACGGGGGACCGGCCAGGGTGACGGCACGCCGGCGGGCCGGGGTGACGGGCACGGGGCGGCTCAGCCGGAGATGCCCGCACCCTCCATCAGTCCGCTGACCTCGGTACCCGGTGGCGTCAGCAGGAAGACGTTGCGGTCGACGCGGTGCATCCCGCTGCCCAGGCCGAAGACCACGCCCGTGCTGAAGTCGAGGACGCGCTTGGCGACCTCGCCCTCCGCGCCGGAGAGGTCGAGCAGCACGGGCACCCCGGCCATCAGGGTCTCGGCGACCTCGCGGGCGTCCGCGAAGACGTTGACCCTGAGGACCACGAAACGGCGACGCGTCTCGGTCTCGGCGTCCGGCAGCGAGCGGTGGTTCACCGCCGACGGCCAGGCGTCCCGGCCCCGCAGCGGCACGACCTGGGCGAGCCCTTCCCACTGTTCATCGGTGACGTCGTAACGGCTCACCGGCTCCCCCTGACCTGACTCGCATTCAATCCCTGCACCGGTCAATTCTTACTCCAAGTCACCCGTTCGGCCCAACAGCGACACGAAGCGCGACCGGACCGGCGGAGTCCACTCCCGCGCACGGTGAGGCACATGTACGAATACGACCGTTCCTTACCGCTCTCACACCCGACTCTTCACCCGCCGCCCCGCGTCGTTCACCGGGTCCCCATAGCGTCCGATGTCGTGCACTTGGCAGAAACCGAACAGGTGACACCCGGCCGGCGGACACAGTCGGCGGTGTCCGCCGCCCCGGGCCCCCTCGCGGACACCCCGGGCAGCCCCGCGCAGTGGCACCGTGTGCTGACCCTCCTCGCCGACGTGAGCCTTTTCATCGGGACCCGCTCGGTATGGACGCAGGCGGCCACGCATCATCTGGTCATAGCAGCGGTCATCTCCGTCTGTTACGCCTCGATCCTGGTGACCGGCGTGCTCACGCTCACGGTCCGCCGGGCTCGTTCGCTGGCGCGGCTCGACCTGGTCGTGCTGGTGACCGCGGTGACGCTCGCCCTGTGCACCTGGGCGCTGAACCACGCCGGCGGCGACGAGGCGGTGCTCTCGACGCAGGCCGCGAGGGAGTTCGTGCACGGCCACCCGATGTACGGGCAGCCCTGGCCATGGCTCTTCCAGGGCAAGGGCGTTGCGCTGACGGCCACGACGGACGGGGGGTACGACTACACCTACGGCTATCCCCCGCTGACCCCGCTGCTGACCGCGCCGCTGCTGTGGCTGGGCCACGGCGGCGCCCCGGCGACGGCGGCGGCGACGCTCGCGCTCATCGTGGGCGCGGTCCTGCTGTGGCGGCTGCTGCCGACGCCCTGGCGCTCGGCGGCGACGATGGTCTGCCTCGGCTTCGGCATCCTGCCCAGCTACGCCCGCCAGGGCTACCCGGCGATCATCGCCCTGGTCCTGCTGGTGCCGGTGGTGGTGTGCTGGCCGCGGCTCGGCGCCCACGGGCGGCTCGGTGCGGCCGGGATCGCGCGGGTCGCGTGCCTCGGGGCGGCGTGCGCGGCGCAGCAACTACCGTGGTTCCTCACGCCGTTCCTGCTCGCCGGGATCTACGCCGTGCGCCGCGGCGAGCTGGGCGCGCGGGCGGCCGGTGTCGTGGTGCTCAAGATCCTGGGGGTCGCGGTCACGGCCTGGCTGCTGATCAACGCGTACTTCATCGCCCACGAGCCCGGCCTCTGGCTCGCCGGGATCGCCCTGCCGCTGACGCAGGGCGCGGTGGTGCACGGCCAGGGCCTGGTGGGCATCTCCCTGTACTTCACGCACGGCAGCGACCGGCTCGACTGGTACGGCCACGCGAGCGTGCTGCTCGCCGCCGCCCTGCTGGCGCTGTTCGTGCTGTTCATCCGGCGGCTGGGTCCGGCGGCGACGGTACTGCCCTGGTGCGCCTTCTTCCTGGCGACCCGCTCCCAGGACGGCTACTACCTGATGATGACCCCGCTGTGGCTGGCGGCGGCGGTCACCGCGCCGCTGTCGGAGTTCTCGCACGCCTGGCAGCCCCGGCCCCGGTGGCTGAGAGGCCGGCGCCGCCGGCCCGCCCTGGCCTGCGCGGTCGTGCTGCTGGTGCTGCCGGCGCTGGTGAGCGCGACGCTGGCGGTGACCGGCCGGCCGCCGCTGCGGATGGACGTCGCCGCGGTACGGCGGGTCTCGGCGCACTCGCTCGGCGCGCTGACCCTGCGGGTGACCAACACGGGCGACAGTGCGCTCACTCCGCACTACATGCTGACCACCGGGCAGGGCATGGGCCGGTACTGGTCGCTCACGCGGGGCCCGGCCACGATCCCGGCGCACACCACGGCGACCGTCGAACTGCGGGCGCCCTCCGGCCGCTTCGACCTCCCGTCCAAGAGGAGCACCCGCTTCAGGCTGCGCGCCTTCACGGCGACCCCGCAGACCCTCTCCACATGGGACGTGCCCCGCCGCGAGCTCGAGGGCTGAGCTCAGGCCTTGCGCGTCCAGCACGCCGGGCCGGTCGCCCGCCGGTCCGTGCGCGGCGACAAAAGGGTCGTGGGAGGTCGAACTGACCGAAACCGCGCGGTCGTGCGCCCCCGTACCGGGCCTCCCCGAAGGGCCGCCCGTGGCCTGAGCGGCGCAGCCCACAAGCGCAAGGAGGGAAACGTCACAGCCTCTTCGGTGCACTCAGTTGAGCACCCTGGCCTAGCATCCGAGCCATGACGGTCCTGCCTGACGACGGGCTCCCACTGGCCGCCGAGTTCCCTGACGCGACACACGAGCAGTGGCAACGCCTGGTCGAGGGTGTGCTGCGCAAGTCGGGCAAGGAAGTCTCGGGCGAAGCAGCTGAGGACGCCCTGTCCACGACACTTGAGGACGGGCTGCGCACCCGGCCCCTGTACACCGCGCGCGACGCCGCGCCCGACCCCGGCCTGCCGGGCTTCGCCCCGTTCGTCCGCGGCAGCCGCCCCGAGGGGAACACCGCGGGCGGCTGGGACGTACGGCAGCGGCACTCGGCCCTCGCCGACGGCGCCGTCCTGGCCGACCTGGAGAACGGCGTCACCTCGCTGTGGCTCGTGCTCGGCGAGGGCGGCATCCCGGTCGAGTCGCTGGGCCGGGCCCTGGATGGCGTCTACCTCGACCTGGCGCCGGTCGCCCTGGACGCGGGCCGCGACACCGAGGCCGCCGCCGAGGCGCTGCTCGCGCTGTACACGGAGCGCGGCGTCGACCCGAAGGCCGCGCGCGGCACCCTGGGCGCCGACCCGCTCGGGTACGAGGCCCGCACCGGCACCCCGCTGGACTTCGCGCCCTTCGCCGCGCTGGCCGCGCGCTGCGCCGAGACCTACCCGGGCCTGCGCGCCCTGACCGTGGACGCGCTGCCGTACCACGAGGCGGGCGGTTCGGCCGCGCAGGAGCTGGGCGCCTCGCTCGCCACCGGCGTGGCCTACCTGCGCAAGCTGACCGAGGCGGGGCTCTGCGTCGAAGAGGCCGCCGGGCAGCTGGAGTTCCGGTACGCGGCCACCGCCGACCAGTTCCTGACCATCGCCAAGCTGCGCGCCGCGCGCCGGCTGTGGGCGCGGGTCGCCGAGGTGTCCGGGGCGCCGGGCGCGGGCGCGCAGGTGCAGCACGCGGTGACCTCGCCGGTGATGATGAGCCGCCGTGACCCGTGGGTGAACATGCTCCGCACGACGGTCGCGACGCTCGCGGCGGGGGTCGGCGGCGCCGACGCCGTCACGGTGCTGCCGTTCGACCACGCGCTCGGCCTGCCGGACGCGTTCGCGCGACGTATCGCGCGCAACACCTCCACGATCCTGGTCGAGGAGTCCCACCTGGGCCGGGTCATCGACCCGGCGGGCGGCTCCTGGTACGTGGAGCGGCTCACCGACGAACTCGCCCAGGCTGCCTGGGAGTTCTTCCGGACGATCGAGCGCGACGGCGGCCAGGCGGCCGTGCTGCGCTCCGGCCGGCTGCGCACGGACCTGGCGACGACGTGGGCGCAGCGCTCCAAGCGGCTCGCCAAGCGCAGCGAACCCGTCACCGGAGTCAGCGAGTTCCCGCTGCTGGCCGAGAAGCCGGTGGAGCGCGAGCCCGCGCCCGAGCCGCCGTCCGGCGGGCTGCCGCGGGTGCGCCGGGACGAGGCGTACGAGGAGCTGCGGGCGCGTTCCGACGCGCACCTCGCGGCGACCGGCTCCCGCCCCCGGATCTTCCTTGCGGCGCTCGGCTCGGCCGCGGAGTACACCGCGCGCGCCACGTTCGCCGCCAACCTGTTCCAGGCGGGCGGCATCGAGCCGGTCACCGAGGGCGGCTTCGCGGACAGCGGCGCCACCGAGGCCGTGCTCTGCTCCAGCGACGCGCTCTACGCCGAACAGGCCGAGCAGGCCGCCGAGTCGCTGCGCGCCGCCGGTGCCCGGCACGTGTTCCTCGCGGGCCGCGGCGACTACGCCGGCATCGACTCGTACGTCTTCGCGGGCTGCGACGCCGTAGACGTCCTGTCCGCGACTCTCGACCGCATGGGAGTGTCCTGATGGGAATCCCCGACTTCTCCGGCATCGAGCTGGGGACCCCGGTCGCCGGCGGCAGTGACGCCGAGTGGCGTGACGCCGTCAAGCGGGCGACCGGCGCCGAGGAGCCGCTGTGGGAGACCCCGGAGGGCATCGGGGTCAAGCCGCTGTACACCGGCCGGGACCTGGAGGGCCTGGACTTCCTGGGCACCTATCCGGGCATCGCGCCGTACCTGCGCGGCCCGTACCCGACGATGTACGTCAACCAGCCCTGGACGATCCGCCAGTACGCGGGCTTCTCCACCGCCGAGGAGTCCAACGCGTTCTACCGGCGCAACCTGGCGGCCGGCCAGAAGGGCCTGTCGGTCGCCTTCGACCTGCCCACGCACCGGGGTTACGACAGCGACCACCCGCGCGTGACCGGTGACGTCGGCATGGCGGGCGTGGCGATCGACTCGATCTACGACATGCGGCAGCTGTTCGACGGGATCCCGCTGGACAAGATGACCGTGTCGATGACGATGAACGGCGCCGTGCTGCCGGTGCTCGCGCTGTACATCGTGGCGGCGGAGGAACAGGGCGTACCGCCCGAGAAGCTGGCCGGAACCATTCAGAACGACATTCTGAAGGAGTTCATGGTCCGCAACACCTACATCTATCCGCCGAAGCCGTCGATGCGGATCATCTCCGACATCTTCGCGTACACGTCGCAGCGGATGCCCCGCTACAACTCCATCTCGATCTCGGGCTACCACATCCAGGAGGCCGGTGCCACGGCCGACCTGGAGCTGGCGTACACGCTCGCGGACGGCGTGGAGTACCTGCGGGCGGGCCAGGAGGCGGGCCTGGACGTGGACGCGTTCGCGCCCCGGCTGTCGTTCTTCTGGGCGATCGGCATGAACTTCTTCATGGAGGTCGCCAAGCTGCGGGCCGCCAGGCTCCTGTGGGCCAAGCTGGTGTCGCAGTTCGAGCCGAAGAACACCAAGTCGCTGTCCCTGCGCACCCATTCGCAGACCTCCGGCTGGTCGCTGACCGCGCAGGACGTGTTCAACAACGTCACGCGCACGTGCGTGGAGGCGATGGCGGCGACCCAGGGCCACACGCAGTCGCTGCACACCAACGCCCTCGACGAGGCCCTCGCCCTGCCGACGGACTTCTCGGCGCGCATCGCCCGCAACACCCAGCTGCTCATCCAGCAGGAGTCGGGCACCACCCGGGTCATCGACCCGTGGGGCGGCAGCGCGTACGTGGAGAAGCTCACGTACGACCTCGCCCGCAAGGCCTGGGCGCACATCCAGGAGGTCGAGCAGGCCGGCGGCATGGCGCAGGCCATCGACGCGGGCATCCCGAAGCTGCGCGTGGAGGAGGCGGCGGCCCGCACCCAGGCCCGCATCGACTCCGGGCGGCAGCCGGTGATCGGCGTCAACAAGTACCGCGTCGAGAACGACGAGGCGATCGAGGTCCTCAAGGTCGACAACTCCTCGGTGCGCGCCCAGCAGATCGAGAAGCTGCGCCGGCTGCGGGAGGAGCGGGACGAGCGGGCCTGCCAGGACGCCCTGGACGCGCTCACCCGGGCCGCCGACGGCAAGGAGAACCTGCTGGAGCTGGCCGTCGAGGCGGCCCGCGCCAAGGCCACGGTCGGCGAGATCTCCGACGCCCTGGAGAAGGTGTACGGCCGGCACGCGAGCCAGATCCGTACGATCTCCGGCGTGTACCGCAACGAAGCAGGCCAGTCCCCGTCCGTGGACCGCACCCGTGCCCTGGTGGACAAGTTCGAGGAGGCGGAGGGCCGCCGGCCGCGCATCCTGGTCGCCAAGATGGGCCAGGACGGCCACGACCGCGGCCAGAAGGTGATCGCCACCGGCTTCGCCGACCTCGGCTTCGACGTCGACGTCGGCCCGCTGTTCCAGACCCCGGAGGAGGTCGCCCGCCAGGCCGTCGAGGCGGACGTCCACGTGGTCGGCGTGTCCTCGCTGGCCGCCGGTCACCTCACCCTCGTCCCGGCGCTGCGCGAGAAGCTCGCCGAGGAGGGCCGGGAGGACATCATGGTCGTGGTCGGCGGCGTGATCCCGCCGCAGGACGTGCCGACGCTGCTGGAGATGGGCGCGGTGGAGGTGTTCCTGCCCGGGACGGTGATCCCGGACGCGGCGTACGACCTGGTGCAGCGGCTGTCGGCCGACCTCGGCCACGAGCTGTAGCGGCGCGATGGCACCGCTCGATCTCGACACCTATGTGAAGGGTGTGCTCGACGGGAAGCGGGCCCTGGTGGCCCGCGCCATCACGCTCGTCGAGTCCACCCGTCCTGGGCACCGGTCGCTGGCACAGCAGTTGCTCACGGAGCTGCTCCCGCACAGCGGCCGGGCGCGGCGGATCGGCATCAGCGGGGTGCCGGGCGTCGGCAAGTCGACGTTCATCGACGCGTTCGGCACCATGCTGACCTCGCTGGGGCACCGGGTCGCCGTGCTCGCCGTGGACCCGTCCTCGACGCGCACCGGCGGCTCCATCCTGGGCGACAAGACCCGGATGGAGCGGCTGGCGGTCGACCCGGCGGCCTTCGTCCGTCCCTCCCCCAGCGCGGGCACGCTGGGCGGGGTCGCGAAGGCCACCCGGGAGTCGATGGTCGTCATGGAGGCGGCGGGCTACGACGTGATCCTGGTCGAGACCGTCGGTGTCGGCCAGTCGGAGACGGCGGTGGCCGACATGGTCGACTCCTTCCTGCTGCTGACCCTGGCCCGCACGGGCGACCAGTTGCAGGGCATCAAGAAGGGTGTCCTGGAGCTGGCCGACGTGATCGCCGTCAACAAGGCGGACGGCCCGCACGAGCGGGACGCGAAGGCCGCCGCCCGTGAACTGGCGGGCGCGCTGCGGCTGATGCACGGCAAGGACGCGTTCTGGACTCCGCCGGTGCTGAGTTGCAGTGCGCGGGAATCGGCCGGCCTCGACGTGCTGTGGGACCGGCTGGAGCAGCACCGTACGCTGCTCGACTCCACCGGGCGGCTGGCCGCCAAACGGCGCGACCAGCAGGTCGACTGGACCTGGGCGATGGTCCGCGACGAACTCCTGGGCCGCCTGCACGCCCACCCGGCGGTGCGCGAGGCCGCGCCCCTGCTCGAACAGCAGGTCAGGAACGGCTCGTTGACGGCGACGCTGGCGGCGGAACGCATCCTGGAGGCGTTCGGCGGCCTCGGCGACCGATAGCGGACCACCCCTGGGTCACACGGATGCCGCCGCACCCCTGGCTGACGGGTGCGGCGGCATGCGCGGGGCTCAGTGCTTGTGCTGATGGTGCTTGTGGGCGTGGCTGTGCGGGTGGTGGCCGTGGTCGCCGTGGTTCGCGGGGAGTGTGCCGCCGTGCGCGTCGAGGTGGCAGACCGGGCAGAGCATGCGGCCCCGGTGCTCGTGGAGGGTCTCCACGCTGGTGGGCTCGCCGCACTCCTCGCAGTTGTCGACCCGGGCGACCTTCTTGGTGGCCGGGACCTCGGCCTCGATCTCGTCGACGGAGAGGAACTCCTCCTCGGGCAGTTCGAGCAGTTTGCCGACCCGCTCGGCCTGCAGCGCGGCGAACCGCTCCTGCTCGGCCGTGTCGGCGGTGCCGTCCTCGACCTTCTCCGCCAGCTCCCAGATCTCCTCGCTGCGGTAGACGACGCTGTCCGCCTTGGCGCGTATGCGCACGCCCTTCCCGGCGGTCTTGTCCCAGAAGGTGTAGACGTTACGGCCGTTGTCCTGGTGGATCAGGGTCCGCTTGCCGAAGGTGCAGTCGGTCAGGACCTGGATGGCGTCGAGCGCGCAGGTGTCGTTCTCGGCCACGGCCACCAGGCCCTCGGCGGGCGTGCCCAGGCGGGCCATGGCCACCTCGGCGACCCGGACGCCGAAGGCGGCGCCGGGACACTCGTGCCCGTGGAAGGCGACGACGTCGTCGTAGGACTGCTTGCGGTTCATGTCCGAACTCCTTGCTGGGGTCACGGTGCGGTGGTCGCGGGGGCCGCGGGCAGCAGACGGATGGCCGCCTCGCGGGAGTTGTCGCCCTCGAAGAAGGCACGCAGCCTGGGCCGGTGCAGGTCCACGGCCGAGAGGATGAAGGTCCACTGGCTGGACTCGCGGGCCAGGACGCGGTCCAGTTCGGTGCAGGTGTCGCGCAGCGGGTCGTGGTCCCACGGCACGCGGTGGGTGTGGTAGTTGCCGAAGACCACCCAGTCGGTGTCCTCGCACGCGCGCTCTATGTCGAGCAGCTCGCGCGGGTCGGCGACCCAGCCGCGCTGCGCGTTCGGGGTCTCGGACGGGATCGCGTGGGCGCCGACGACCTCGTCCATCTCGTGCTGTGTGCCGCCCTCGTGGCGCAGGTTGATGATCAGCGGGTACACCGCGCGGACGGCGATGCTCCGGCCCCTGCAACGGCCGGCGAGCATGCCGAACGCCTTGTGCTCCTGTGTCTCACCGTCCAGGTAGTGGTCGGTGAACTTGCGCACCGCGTGGGCGATCACACTCGCGTACAGCGTCCGGGGAAAGACGATCTCCTCGGCCTCTGCGAGGTCCACGGCTCATTCCTCCCCGGCGGCCGGGAGCCAGGCGCGGGCCCGCTGCACGGCCAGCGCGACCAGGGCCTGGGACTGGCCCAGGTAGTGGGAGGGGTCGAAGATCCGGTCCAGCGCGGCCTCGTCCAGGCAGGCGCCCGCGCAGCCGTCCCGGGACACCAGGTCGCGCAGCGACTGGCCTGAGTCCCGTGCGCTCTGGGCCATTTCGTAGACGTACTCGTGGGCGCTCTGCTTGCCGAGGTGGGCGCCGATGGCGAGCATCAGCTTCTCGGTGGCGATCTGGTCGGCGACCACGCGCGTGTTGTCCCGCACGCGCTCCGGGTCGACCTTCAGGCCCTCGACCAGGTGGAGGATGATCTCGCAGGACGACAGGGAGTAGTGGGAGACGTCCGGGACGCAGGCCCATTCGATGCGCAGGGTCCGGGAGTCCCGCTCGTGGTCGCCGCCCATGCAGGCCATGGCGTTGACCACCTGGGCCGCGGCCAGCCGGGCCATGACGACGGCCTGCTCGCAGGCCTCCGGGTTGCGCTTGTGGGGCATGGTGCTGGAACCGACCTGCCCGTGCTTCCAGCCGATGACCAGCTCGCCGAACTCCGGCCGGGACAGGATGCGCACCTCGTCGCCGATGCGGCCCATGGTCCCGGCGACCATCGCCAGGCACGAGACGAACTCGGCGATCCGGTCCCGGGAGGTGTGCCAGGAGATTGCCGGTGCGCTGAGTCCGAGCCGGTTCGCGAACGCCTCCAGCAGGTCCAGGGCCTGGTCGCCGAAGCCCGCCATGGTGCCGACGCCGCCGAACAGCTGGACGGCGAGGACGCGCGGGCGCATGGCCTCGATCCGCTCCAGGTGCCGCTGCACCTCGTCGATCCAGCCGGCGATCTTCAGCCCGAAGCCCATCGGCAGGGCCGGCTGGGCGTGGGTGCGGCCGAGCGCCACGGTGCCGGACTGCTCCTCGGCCAGGCCGACGAGCCTGCCGAGGAGCAGCCGCAGCAGCCGGTCGGCCTCGTCCAGGACGTCCCGCATCTCCAGGGACTGCGCGGTGTCCTGGATGTCCTGGGTGGTGGTGCCGTAGTGCACGAACTCGCCGGCACCGCCCGGCACGGCGGCCTGGAAGACCCGCAGGAAGCCGACCAGGGAGTGGCTGGTGCGGCGGATCTCGGCGCGGATGGCGTTCAGGTCGAGCCGCTCGACGCGGGCGGCCTCCGCGATGGCCTCGGCGGCCGGCCGGGGGATGATCCCGAGGTCCGCCTGGCTCAGCGCCAGCGCCGCCTCGACGTCGAGCCAGCGCTGGTAGCGGCAGTGGTCGCAGAAGATGCGGTGCGTGGCGGTGGTGCTGTAGCGGTGGCCGTAGAAGGCGGAGTCGCTGATGTGGCTCCGCTGGTGCGAGCAGTCCTCGGCGGCCGTGGCGGCCGGCCGGATCGGCTCGGTGGAATCGGCCTGTGCGTTCATCGGTTCCCCTTGTACGTACGGGCGGCGGTACGCAGCGCGACACGGTTGCCGCGCGCCGGGCTGGACGTGCGATACGGGCTGTGGCCGTACGGCCGTTCCCCTGGGGACACGGGCGCCGACCGCGCGATGGAGAGGGCGACCTCGCGCGGCATCAGGCCGCGGTCGCGCGCGCCCACCAGGATGTCGCCGACGAGTTCGCGCATCATGACGACGACGGTGTCGAGCACCTCCTCGGGCTCCGGGTTCCGGTCGGGGCCGAACAGCGCCTCCATCGACGCCGATCCGCCGATCCCGCCGATGAAGTCCGGCACCACGACCACGCCGCGTTCGACGAGCAGCCGCTCGGACTCGGCGCTCAGGCCGCAGTTGGCGCCGACCGCGACCACCGGGACGGGCAGCAGCCCGGTCTGTTCGGCGGAGATCACGTCGGACCCGCCGGCCAGGATCAGCACGTCGGCCGGTACGTCGAACAGCGCCTCGCTCGGCAGGCGCAGCGCGCTGTCGAGCAGTCCCGGTACGGGGCTGCGCAGGTCGGACCCCAGCATCTTGTCGAGGTTGAGGCCGCGCGGGTCGACGATGCAGCCGTACTCGTCGGCGACGGCGGTGACCCGCACCCCCTGTTCGGCCAGGGCGAGGGCGGCGGCCCGGCCCAGGTTGCCGAAGCCCTGGAGGTTGCAGGTCAGGCCGGCGATGCTGTGGCCGGCGTGCTCGGTCGCGGCCAGGGCGGCGTGCGCGAGGGCGTGTCCGGCGCGTCGCTGACCGACCGTCAGCAGGCCCACCCGGGCGTCGAGGAGAGCCATCCTCGCGTAGAACTCCGGCTCCGCGAGCTGCTGGGCGACGCTGACCGCGAACTTCACGGAGCCGATGCCCGTCAGGGAGGCGAGCCGGTTCAGCTCCTCGAAGCAGGTGCCGATGTCGGCCCCCATGCTGTAGCGGGAGGTCAGCTCGTCCCGCAGGAACTCCAGGAAGCGGCCCAGCACGGCCTCGCGTTCGGGGCCGGCGGGGTCGTAGTCGATGCCGCACTTGGCGCCGTCGACGTTGATGCCGAGCACGCGCTGCTTCAGCGTCATGCGGGCCGAGAGGGTGCGCAGGGTGTCGGCGGTGAGGCCGGCCTGCATCCGGCAGCCGCCGGCGGCCAGCTTGCAGGAGGTGTCGTCGTAGACGAGGAAGCCGGGACAGTGTTCGACAGGATCGCGGTACTCGATGACTCGGACCATGAGTGCCCCCGTTGGCATGAATCGGCAGTGGCGCCTAGCCCACCCATTTAGACAGTGGAACTGACCATCGGCACTACTGATTTCTACGGCCGAGCATCCCGTGCGGCGAGATGCACCGTCAAGACCCGGCCGATTGGCTTGACTTACACCTAACCGCCGACCTGGGCGAATCTCAACGCCGGGGCGAGAGAGAGCAAGATGGGATACCCCGGGCGCAGCGCGGGCCCGGCCTCACACGTCCCCCGATCACGCCTGCTATTCACGGCTCAATAATCATCACTAGAACTGACGATTACTGGCAATTGCTAGCGCTGCGCAAGAAGCCGTCGACGCGGCGGCCCGACCACCGGAAAGGCGGGAGCCGCGACTGCGGCTCCCGCCCCGCAGTCGCGGCTCACCACTCGGCGCCCGGCGCCCGGTGTCAGGCCGTGACGGCCGTCTCCCGTCGCCACGGCGTGACGGCGCCCGGGGCGCCGTAGCCGCGGGCCTCCATCAACTCGTGGCTCAGATAACCGTCGTGCGGGCTGACGTCACCCGCCGACCAGGTCGGGAACGCCCCGAAGAGGACCTTGCGGATGGTGGGCTCGCGCAGCGCCTGGCGGGCCAGTTCGTGGTCGTCGCCCAGCACGGTCAGGGACAGCGTGTCCCGCAGCGGGGCGAGCCCCAGCTCGCGCTTCCACGGCACGATCCACACGCAGGGGAAGGAGAGTTCGATGCGCGCGCCCGGGTGGTCGGGCCGGTCGCACAGCAGCACCGCGGGCCGCAGCGCCGCCGAGCCGTCGCCGAGATCGGCCACCGGGCCGTCCGGGTAGTGGCCCTCCGCCACGTCCACGGCGCCGTCGAGCCGGCTCACCAGCAGCTCCCGCACGGCGCGGGCCTCCGCGAGCGGCAGCACAGGCAGGCCCGCCTCGTCCCGTTCGGGCGCGGCCGGCGTCAGCCGGGCCAGCCGCTCGGCCACGGCCTCGGCGAACTCCCGGGGATCGGCGTCGGTGAACACCGCGGTGGCGCAGGTGCACCGCATGCCCCCGTCGTACCCGACCGACTCACACACCACGTCGAGCACCTCGTCGGTGATCGGCCCGCTGTGCAGCAGCTTGGAGCGGCCCGGCCCGCGCAGGATGACCCGGCGGTCGTTGCCGTACTTGCGCGTCGCCGCGTCGCCGCCGAAGACCAGACTGAAGTCGGCCGCCTCCACCAGCGCGTCGCCGGTGGCGTGGTCGCCGGGCAGCAGGGAGAGCAGGGAGGGTTCCACCCCGGCGGCCAGCAGGGCCTCGATCATCCGGGCCGGGGTGAACGGGTCGCGGCTGCCCGGGCGCACCACGAGCGCGTACCCGCAGGCCAGCGCGGTGAGCCACTGGGTGTGGGTGCCCGGGTTGTTGCTGGGCGCGATGACCGCGAGCACATCGCCGCGGCGGACCCACACCCCGGAGATCTCGCCGGGAGCAAGCGTGTGGCCCGCCCCGGCGGGACGCTCGGCCGCGACGCGGGCGCCGACGCCCGCGAAGGTCCGCGCCATGTCCTCCAGGGAATGCCGGGCCACGGTGATCGGCACTCCGGCGGCCCGCGCCTGGATCCGGCAGTACTGGTCCGGGTCGAGTCCGCCGAGGGTCGCGGTGGCGAAGAGCCGCCCGGCCTCCTGCAGCAGCTCGGGGGCGGGGGCGTCGCTCGGGCCGCGGTCCGCGGCGCGCCGGCGCGCCTCCCGCACGGTGAGCCGGGCCAGCAGCGGCGGCGCCTGGTGCACCGTGGCCAGCGGGGTGCCGTCGACGCCGTCGAGGGTGAGCGAGCGCGCGGAGCGCACGGGCATACCGGCCCGGATCAGCGGCAGTTCGTACAACGCCTCGGTCATCAGTAGACCCCCTCGACGACCTTGGTGCCGAGCGATTCGTAGGGGCGCACGTCCGACACCTCGATGCCGGGGTAGCCATCGGCCGAGGCCCGCCGCACCGCGGTGTCGCGCTCCAGCGTCGGCGGGGTGAAGTAGTCCCGGGTCAGTACGGTGATCCGCACGCGGCCCTGCTCGTTGACGTCCACGAGCCGCTCGGGCTGCTCGGGGTCGACCAACTCGACCAGCGAGTAGGGGAAGTAGGGCCGGAACGTGCAGAGCGCGGCGTCGCCGGGGCGCCGGGTGCGCTGCGGCGCGACACCCATCATGGTGTTGCCGTACGCACCGGCCAGCTTGGCGTCCGGGAACACCTCCTCCTCCAGCAGCCGCAGGGTCTCGCCGTCGATGCTGGTGCCGCCCCACACGATGCCGCGGAGCTTCTCCCGCATCAGCGCGTACACGTCCTCGCGCCCGACGACCTTCTCCAGGATGCGCGGGGTCGTGGAGATCGCCCGGATGTCCTGGGTGAGCAGCACGTCCCTGACCTGGTCCAGGATGTGGTCGATGTAGCGCTGGGCGTCCTCGAACCGGCCCTCGGTGTTGCAACGCCGCACCCAGCGCGGGTCCAGGTCCACGAAGTACGTGAGGAACCCGCGCAGATGCGACAGGACACTGATGTTCCGCGCCATGACATGTGGCCCGGTCGGCCCGATGTGCAGCCAGTGGCCGTCGCCGGAGGGGAAGCCCTGCGCGTCCAGCATCATGCTCTGCCAGGCGACGTTCCGCGCGCGGGAGGTCGCGTCGACGATGCGCTTGGGAGCGCCGGTGGCACCGCCCGACTCGAAGACGCCGTAGCGGTCCGGGCGCCCGGCGCAGCCGCGCGGCACCAGCGCGTGGGCCGGTATCTGGCTCCAGTCCACCGCGACATCGATGAAGAGGCGCAGGTCGTCAAGGGTTTGTACCTCCTTGAGCGGGTCGAAGCGGAAGCCTTTCGCACGCTCCACCCAATACGGACTACCGGTGAGCGGTGAAAAGTGCCATTCCATCGCCGCCCTCACCAGTTCGTCCGGGTGGGGCGGTTCGTCGATGGGCGGCTCGAACACGGAGCTGAAGTCGTCGGCCATCTCGGATCGGCCCGTCCTTCTCCTCGGGACACCCCGTGCCGCACGCAGCCCGCGACATAGGCTGTCATCCTGATCGTCAGCACTACTGACGTAATTGGGAGTATGTAGGATTGCGCTCAAGAGCGTCAAGGTCCAGGGAATGCACGACATGACTACGAAGCGCGAGGCCGCGATGGGCTCGACACCGGCCGCGGACGGCCCGCCCGCGGCGGACCTCCCCGAGGCGATGCGGACGTCCTTCCCCTTCCTGCTGGACAAGGGGGCGCAGCGCATCTCGGACCTGGCGCACGAATCGCTGGGCGCGTTCAACCTCACCCTGCGCCACTTCGGGGTGCTCAACCTGGTCGGCCTGGAGGAGGGGCAGATCCAGCGGGCCGTCGGGGCGCGGCTCGGGATCGACCGGACCTCGGTCGTGGCGCTCGCCGACGACCTGGAGAAGGCGGGGCTGCTGGAGCGCCGCCGGGGCGCGGACCGGCGCGCCTACGAGCTGTACCTCACCCCCGCGGGGGCGGCCCAGCTGCGCCAGCTGCGCCGGCTGGTCGAGCTGGCGCAGGAGGACTTCCTCGCCCCGCTCGACGAGCGGGAGCGGGCCGCGCTGCGGTCACTGTTGCTACGGCTGCTGTGACCGTCCCCCGGTGACGGATCCCGTGGTGACGGATCCCGTGACGGATCCCGTCGTGACGGGTTCCTGGGCGACGACGTCCGGGGCCGGGACGAAGCCGTAGGGCAGCTCCAGGCGGTGGGCGGCCATCAGGTCCGCGTCGCAGAGCAGCTCACGGGTCCTGCCGTCCACGGCGATGGCACCCTCGGTGAGGATCACCGACCGGGGGCACAGCTCCAGCGCGTACGGCAGGTCGTGCGTGACCATGAACAGGGTCACGTCCAACGAGCGCAGGATGTCGGCGAGTTCGTGGCGCGAGGCCGGGTCGAGGTTGGACGACGGCTCGTCGAGCACCAGGATCTCCGGCTCCATCGCGAGCACCGTCGCGACGGCGACCCGGCGCCGCTGACCGAACGACAGGTGGTGCGGCGGCCGGTCGGCGAACTCCTCCATGCCGACCAGCGCCAGCGCCTTGTTCACCCGCGCGTCCAGTTCCGGCCCCCGCAGTCCGGCGGCGGCCGGGCCGAAGGCCACGTCGTCGCGGACGGTCGGCATGAACAGCTGGTCGTCGGGGTCCTGGAAGACGATGCCGACCCGGCGCCTGATCTCCGCCATGTTCTTCTGGTCGACGGGCATTCCGGCGACGGTCACCGTGCC
The DNA here is from genome assembly GCF_053592455.1 of Streptomyces sp. NPDC002676. Taxonomy (NCBI): domain Bacteria; kingdom Bacillati; phylum Actinomycetota; class Actinomycetes; order Kitasatosporales; family Streptomycetaceae; genus Streptomyces; species Streptomyces sp. NPDC002676. The sequence continues at coordinate 540,677 of NZ_JBSFVT010000005.1, forward strand.
CGCGCCGCCGGTCAGGATGCCGTTCAGGTGCAGCACGAGCGTGGTCTTGCCGGCGCCGTTCGGGCCCAGCAGCGCCACCCGCTCGCCGCGCTTGATGGTCAGGTCGACCCCGAACAGCGCCTGGTGACCGTCCGGATAGGCGAAGGCGAGGCCGTCGACCTCCAGCGAGGGCGGCGTGGGCGACGTCGGCAGTACGAGCGAATCGGTCACAGCGTCCATCCCGTCAGACATATGGCAAGGGCGGCGAGGGGCAGGGCGAGGGCGTAGCTCCACTGCGCCCCGGAGGCGACGGCCTCGTCGATGACCGGGATCGTCCCGGCGTATCCGCGGCTGACCATCGCCAGGTGCACCCGCTCCCCCCTCTCGTAGGAGCGGATGAAGAGCGCGCCCGCGGACCTGGCGAGGACGCCCCAGTGCTGCACGCCGCTCGCCTCGAAACCGCGCGACTCCCGGGCGACCTTCATCCGCCGCATCTCGTCGGTGATCACGTCCGAGTAGCGGATCATGAACGAGGCGATCTGGACGAGCATCGAGGGCAGCCTGAGCCGCTGGAGCCCCAGCAGCAGTTCACGCAGTTCGGTGGTGGAGGCGAGCAGAACCGACGCGGCGACGCCGAGCGTCCCCTTGGCCAGCACGTTCCACGCGCCCCACAGTCCGCTCTCGCTCAGCGACAGGCCGAGCACGTGCACGCGGTGGCCCTCCGAGACGAAGGGCATCAGCACGGCGAACGCCACGAACGGGATCTCGATCAGCAGGCGTTCGAGCAGGAAGCCGGCCGGGATCCGGGCGCGGTTCGCCACCACGGCGAGCAGCAGCGCGTACAGGCCGAACGCCCACATCGCCTCCCGGGGCGTCGCCACCACCACGACCACGAAGCAGAAGACGGCGGTCAGCTTCGCGTGCGGCGGCAGGGCGTGCACCGGGGAATGGGCGTGCCGGTAGAGCCGGTGTGCGTGACCCGCGCCCATGGTCAGAACCTCTCTTTCGCGGCGGACACGGCGGACACCTCGACCGCGGCCTCGATGTTCGCCGGGTCCGCGCCCGCCCTGCGGCGGCGCACGACCCAGAAGACCGTGCTGCCGGCGACCAGGGTCACGCCGACGCCGATCATGCCCGCGAGGCCCTTGGAGACGCGGCCGTCGGTCACGTCCTTGACGCCGTAGCCCGCGAGCGGCGAGTCCGCCGTGGCGTGTTTCTTGGTCTTCTTGTCGATGCCGTTGTCCTGGGCGACCTTGATCAGGCCGTCGGGGTCGGTGGAGGCGTAGTAGCTGACGAAGCCCGCGAGGACGAGTGCCGCCGCGAGCCCGGCGCCCCACACGGCACGGCGCGAGCGCGACGTCGCGCCGGCCGCGGCGGTCGGGGCCGCGTCGACCAGCCGGCCGCCCACGCGGAGCTTCAGCGGCTGGTTCAGGCCGCGGGCCCCGTACACCAGGTCGGGCCGTACGGCGATGACGGCGGACACCGTGAGGGCGGTGATCACGGCCTCGCCGATGCCGATCAGGACGTGGACGCCGATCATCGCCAGGGCGACCTTGCCGATCGACACGTCCGTCGTGCCGCCCACCGCGTAGAAGAGGGTGAAGACGACCGCCGCGGCCGGCACCGAGAGCAGCGCCCCGATGAAGGTCGACACCACGATGGAGCGGCGTGAGCACGGCAGCACCTGCACCAGGGCGCGGAAGACGAAGTACGCCACCACGGTCGTCGTCAGCGCCATGTCCGAGATGTTCACACCGAGGGCGGTCAGGCCGCCGTCCGCGAAGAGCACGCCCTGCATGAGCAGGACGACACAGACGCAGAGGACGCCGGTACAGGGGCCGACGAGTATCGCGGCCAGTGCCCCGCCCAGCAGGTGACCGCTGGTGCCGGCCGCCACCGGGAAGTTCAGCATCTGCACGGCGAAGATGAACGCCGCCACGAGCCCGGCCAACGGGGCGGTCCGCTCGTCCAGTTCCCGCCGAGCGCCGCGCAGCGAGACCGCGATGGCGGTGGCCGCGACCAGTCCGGCAGCCGCAGAGACGGGGGGATCGATAAATCCGTCGGGAACATGCATGGAGCGCTCCGTTTCCTTTGGCTCATCCGTTCCTGTGACTCGACCGCCAGCTTGTCCGCCGGCTTGTCCGCATCGTCTGGCGTCCGATGGTGCACCTGGCTGCGAATTGGTCGCAAGAGCTGACCTTTTACAGATAAGTGAAATATGCAGGCGATTCACGGAAGCAGCTGCCAGTGCCACGCGGCAAAGGATCACGGATTCCGCAGGTCGTCGGGAGAATTACCGGACTGCGCCAACACCCCTTGTTTGCATGAGAGTTTCTCTCTCGTTCATTGGGGCTTGCACCGGCACGCGGGGCGCTCGGGCGGCCCGGCCGCGCTCCCTTGACGCGCGCTCCGCGCCTGGAACAGACTGAAGCTGATTATCTGCATCACTGATGATGCTCCGTCCATGGAGGACCCGTGCGCTTGTCACCACCCTCAGCGGAACCCCCGCGGATCGCGGCTGCGAGCCTCTGGCTGCCGGACCGTCGCGACACCACCGAGGCCGCCCTGGCGGCCGGGCGCGTCGACGAGGAGACGGCCACCCGCCTCGGGTACCGAGAGCTCACGGAGAGCCTCGACCTCGCCGCGCCCGAGATGGCGGTCCGCGCCGCCCAGGACGCGCTCGAGGCGGCCGGCTGGGACGGCGCGAGCGTCGACCTGGTCGTCCACGCCTGGATCTGCCACCAGGGACACGACTTCTGGTCGCCGGCCAGTTACGTCGCCCACCACATGGGCGCGTCCAGGGCGCTCGCCCTCGGCATGCAGCAGATGTGCAACGGCGGCGCGGCGGCGCTGGAGACCGCGGTGGCGCGGATGATCGCCGATCCGCGCGTCGAACGCTGCGCGGTCACCACCGCCGACCGCTTCCTCGCCCCCGACTTCGACCGCTGGCAGGGCGACTACGAGACGGCCTACGGCGACTCCGGCACCGCCCTGCTGGTCGACCGCCATGAGGGCCCCTACGAACTGCTCTCGGTGGCGACGGTCGCTCGCTCGGAGTACGAGATCATGCACCGGGACGAGGCCGCGTTCAGCCCGGCACCGCGCGCCCTGCCGCTGAACATACGGCGCACCAAGCGCGCCTTCGTGGCCTCCGGCGGCAAGGAGCCGTTCGCCGCGACGATGATCGAGGCGGTGGACGAGGTCGTGCGGGCGGCGATAGCCGACGCGGGCCTCACGCCCGAGGACCCGCGGCTGCGCTTCCTGACCCTGCCCCGGCTCGGCAGCACCACCTTGGAGGAGTTCTTCGAACCGGCGATGCGGCGACTCGGACTGGGCCACACCGAGATCCTCAGCCTGGGCGGCGGCACCGGGCACCTGGGGGCCGGGGACTCGGCGGCCAACCTCGCCGACCTGCACACCGACAAGCGGCTCGACGAGGGGGACATCGCCCTCCTGCTGAGCCTGGGCGGCGGCTTCAGCTGGTCGTGCATCGCGGTGCGGGCGGTCGCCTGAGGAATCGTCAGTTCACTGACGGATGAGCTGATTCTCAGGACTGCCGCGAACCGGAAAAAGAAAAAGCAAATCGGAACCGGATCAGCAGAATTCCGGTTCCGATTTTCGTCCGGCTCAGGAATTTCAGCCCGCCGCCAGCTCCACGACGACGCGTGCACAGCCCCAGGACAGGCCGACGGCGATGCCACCGTGGCCGTAGTTGTGGACGATCCGGGAGTTGCCGACCGTCTCCGCCTCCAGCCGGGGCTGCTTTCGCGAGGCGCGCAGGCCGACCTCGACGCCCGTGACCCGGGCCCCCTCGATCCGCGGCTCGACGGCGATGCAGCGGCTGAGGATCTCCTCCGTCTGGGCCGGGTCGGGCTCCAGGCTCCAGTCCTCGCGCGCGGCGGTGCTGCCGAGCACCAGGCGGGAGCCGTGCGGGAAGAAGCTCGTCCCCTTCGGGCCGGCGTTCTGCTCGTAGAAGAACTCCTCCACGCCGGGGTTCTCCACGATGACGTGCTGGCCGCGCACCGGGAACACCATGGGGTCGTCGGCGAGGGCGCGGGCGCCGACACCGGCGCAGTTGACGACGAGCGGCGCCTGGGCGGCAGCCTCGGCCAGCGACTGGACGGTGCCGGTCTCGACGCTGCCGCCGGTCGCGCGGACGCGCTCGGCCATGTGGTCGAGGTAGACCGGCATGTCGATGATCGGCATCGTGGCCCAGAACGCCACGGGGAAGCCGGCGCTCTCCTTCTCGTCGCAGGCCTGGAAGTCGGGCAGGCTCTCGGCCGGCTGCCGGCCGCCGGCCTTCTGGTTGACCAGCCGCCCGCGGGCGGTGTGGACGCCGGTGCCGGGCTGGTCGGCCAGGGAGGTGAACTCGGTCAGGCTCGCCTGCTGCCAGGCCCCGGTGACGTCGACCGGCGCGAACTTGGCCGCCGCCTCCGTCTCGTCGGAGATCAGGGGGCCGCCGATGATGGCGCCGGCCACCGCCGAGGTGGTCTCGCGAGGCGGCCGTTCGGCCAGGACCCGTACCGCATAGCCCTGTTCCGCCAGGCACACCGCGGTGGTCAGCCCGGCCACTCCGGCGCCGATGACCAGCGCTTCGGTTCGCTCTGTCACGCGACTACACCTCTCGTGATGATGGCGACGTACCGCTCAGACGTACGTCTTGGACGTACTCCTAATAGGTCAGCATTCTTGATTGTCAGCCGCCTGTCAATTAGATTCCGAGGCACCTACGCCGGTCGGCAGGGGCCGGACGTACCGCAGGGAGGCCCGGTGAAGAACGCACCCGTACACCCCGACGCCGACATGACGATGTCCGTGTCACCGATCGGCTATGTCACGACGGACTTCCGACGTCCGCAGGACGCGCCGCCGCAGGCCACCATGGCCTACGCCAGCCAGGGCCGCGTCGTCGTCTTCGACCGGTTCGCCGGGGGTCTTGAGGGGCTGTTCAGCGGCCAACACGTCTGGCTGCTCAGCTGGTTGCACAGCCAGACGGACGAGGAGGCGGCCCCGCTGAGGCTGACACCACGGGGCTGGGCGAACACCGGGCGCACCACGGGGGTCTACTCCACGCGCACCCCGAACCGCCACAACCGCATCGGCCTGAGCCTGGTACGGATCCGCGAAGTCCATGCCGACGCACTGGACTTCGAGGGGGTCGACCTGGTCGACGGCACCCCGGTGCTCGACATCAAGCCCTACTCGCACGGCTCCGACACACCGCCCTCCGGAGAGCAGGGCTGACCTGGCAGAACTAGAGCACGCGCAACAACAGCTCGCGCAGTTCCTCGCGTTCGTCCCCCGACAGCGGAGCGAGGAACTCCTCCTGGACCAGGTCGATCAGGCGCCTCAGCTGCCACAGCTGGGCCACCCCGCGTTCGGTCAGGTAGAGCGCGAACGAACGCCGGTCGGGGCCGCGGCGGCGCTCCAGCAGGCCCGCGTCCTCGAGGTCGTCGGCGAGCCCCACGACCGTCGTGCGGTCGATGCCCAGCCGGGCGCCCACGACCCGCTGGATCTGCCCCTCCTCCAGGCCCACGAGGTTCAGTACGCCGTAGTGGCGAAGCGTCAGACCGAAGGGGGTGAGCGCCTCGTGGGCGCGCTCGGTGATCCGCTGGGACGCCTTGCGCAGCAGGAAGGGATAGGACTCCTTCACGGACTCCGGCAGCGTCACCAGGAAGGGCGGGTCCTGGCTCGGGGCCGGTCCGGCCGTGGCGTCACTCTGCGTCGCCATTCTTCACACCATCCCTTGACGTCGCCACCGAGCGGCCGACATACTCCAACTCGTCAGCACCATTGACAATCAGTGTATCAACTGAGCGCGCTCGGGCCAAGAGCGCGTACGGTCTGACGGCACGGTCTGACGGCCTCCGTACGCCTCGTGGAGCGCGGCACCTGCCCATACCGACCCCCCTGAGGAGTGCGGAGATGACCCGGATCGTTCTGGTGACCGGTGGTGGAACAGGCATTGGCAAGGCGACGGCGGCGGCCTTCGCGGCCTCCGGCGACCGGGTGTTCATCACCGGCCGGCGCGCGGAGCTCCTGGAGCAGACGGCCAAGGAGCTGGGCTCCCAGGTGACCGCCCTGGCCTGCGACGCCACCGACCTGGAGCAACTGCAGGCGCTCGCCGGTCAGTTGCCGGGCGAGCTGAACGTGCTGGTCAACAACGCGGGCGGGAACCGGGACCTGGGCGCCGCGCCGGCGCGCGGCCTGCAGGCGCTCGCCGACAGCTGGCGCGCCAACCTGGAGTCCAACCTGATGGGTGCCGTGCTCACCACGGCGGCCGTCGACGGGCTGCTCGTCCGGGGCAGCACGATCGTGAACATCGGCTCCTTCGCCGCCGACCGCGGCGCGGGCTCGTACGGTGCGGCCAAGGCGGCCATGGGCAGCTGGAACATCGCCCTCGCCCGGCAGCTGGGCCCGCGCGGCATCACCTGCAACGTGGTCGCCCCCGGCTACATCGAGGACACCGAGTTCTTCGGCGAGACGCGCACCGACGGATTCCGGAAAGTGCGCCTGGAGGAAACGCTGGTGGGCCGCGTCGGAAACTCCGAGGACATCGCGCAGACCGTCCACTTCCTCGCCTCCCCGGAAGCCCGCTACATCACCGGGCAGGTGCTCCGCGTGGACGGCGGCGTCATTCCCACCCGCTGACAAGGGGCCCTTCCGGGCCATTGCCAGGAGCGTTTTGCCCACGAGACTTTCATGGCGGGGCGGGGGGCGGGGGAGCCCCCTTCGGCTCTTTTCCATATGGGGGATATATGGAATATCTGGTTCAGCGATCCGTGACGACCATTCGCGAGCGCTTCCACGAACCACTGTGCCTGGACGATCTCGCGCGCTCGGCCATGATGAGCAAGTACTACTTCCTGCGCCTTTTCAGTCGCGTCACCGGCGTGACCCCTGGACGTTTCCTGAGTGCCGTGAGGCTGTACGAAGCGCAGCGACTGCTGCTCACCACCTCGCTCAACGTGGCGCAGATATCCGTCCGCGTCGGCTACCGCAGCACCGGAACGTTCTCCCGGCGCTTCAGTGAATCGGTGGGGGTCTCCCCCACCCAGTACCGCCAGCTCAACTGCGCGGGGGCCGTGTACGATCCGCAGGCCGGCGCCTGCGCGGACCAGCCGCCGGTGACGGCCGCGGCCGTCGGAACCGCCTCGCTCACCGGCACCGTCCGCACGCAGGAACGGCCGCTGTTCGCCGCGTACCTGGGGCTGTTCGGCAGCCCGATCATGCAGGGCCGGCCCGTCACCGCCGCGTTCGCCGCGGACGAGTTCCGGATGTGCGACGTGCCGCCCGGTACGTGGTACCTGCATGCCGTGGCCCACTCGGCGGCGGCGTGGCCGGGCGAACCGTACGCCGAGCCGCCGCTGCTGGTCGACATGGCCGGCCCGCTGCGGATCACGCCCGGGGGCCGGGTCACCGTCGACCTGTCCCTCCGGCCCTCCGACTGGACCCGTCCGCCCATACTCTCGGCCGTCCCCGGGGTCAGAGGCGCACTCCTGCCGGTGTTCCACCCCGTACGGTACGAGCCCGAGTTGTACCGTGACGGGACACGGAAGACAGGAGGACCGCCCGCGTGACCAGCCGTGTCACCCTCATCTCCCCCGCGACTACCCCGTCCCTGCGGCGGGCCCGGTTCGACGACGGCGACTCGCTCGACGACAGCGGAGCGGCACAGGCCGAAGCGGCGGCAGGGCGGCTGCCCGCCGCCGGGCGTGTCCTCGTCTCCCCCACCGTGCGCTGCCGCGAGACGGCCGCCGCGCTCGGCCTCGACGCCTCGACGGAGCCGGCACCCACCGGCCTGGACGTGGGCCGGTGGCGGGGCCGGACCCTGGAAGAGGTCGGCACCGCCGAACCCGAAGCGGTGGCCCACTGGCTGTCCGACCCGGGCGCCGCGCCGCACGGCGGGGAGTCGGTACGGGACCTGTGCGAGCGGGTCGCGCAGTGGCTGGAGGCGTGCGGCCGGGCCGAGGGGCGCATGGTGGCCGTGGTCGAGCCGGAGGTGATCCGGGCGGTGACGGTGAACGTCCTGGACGCGCCCGGACCGGCGTTCTGGCGGATCGACGTCCCGCCGCTCACGGCGACGGAGATCACCGGCCGGTCCGGCCGCTGGAACCTGCGGCTGGGGCACGCCCTGGGGGCCGTACCGGGTCAGTGAAGCGAGAGCGCCCGCCCCGCAGGGGAGGCCTCGGGCCTCGGCGACAGCAGCCGCTCGGCCAGTTCACCGAAGAGCAGACCGAAGCCGGACCACAGGGTGACCTGGATGGCCAGGGCGGAGAGCCGGAACCGCCACAGCAGGGTGGCCGAGAAGTCCTTCGGCACCTCGTTGACGACCGGCAGGAAGGCGAAGGCCAGCCCGATCAGGAGGATGTAGCCGGCCACCGCCGCGACGGTGGCGTACCAGTTGCCCAGCGAGGGCGCGAGCCGCTTGCCGACGATCACGGCGGCGATCGCGAGGAGCACGCTGAGCAGCATCATCAGGAAGTACAGGGTGGTCCGCTTGCCGATCGTGTCCGGGTCACCGACCGACGGCGGGCTGGCGGGGTACTTCAGGAACGGCACGACGTACACCGCGAGCAGCGCGCAGCCGGACAGCAGCAGCGCGGTCGCCCGCGGGGAGAAGCGGCCGACCCGGCCGAGCGCGAAGCAGAAGGCGAGCGCGGCGATGCCGCCGAAGGACACCCCGTAGACCAGGACACCGGTGGCGAGGCCGGCGGTGGACTGCAGGGAGCGGGAGACGACTTCCATCTCGTGCCCGTGGGAGTGGGCGTCTTCGTAGCTGATCGCGCTGTCGATGTTCGGCTCGCCGAGGAAGTAGGCGATGACGAGGGCGAGCCCGCCGGCCGCAAGGCCGGCGAGCATGCCCCGCACGAGGAGACTTCTTACTGTTGCGGAGTTCATGTGAGTGCGGTGACCCTCGGCCTCAGTGGCAGGGGAAACCGAGCAGGTGGCGGGCGTCGTGCACCCACTCGTGAACGTCCGTGCCGTTGAACACGGACGAGGCGCCCTGTTCGGCACCGACGAAGTACAACAGGACGAGCATCAGGATGCCGAAGAAGACCGCCCAGGGAGCGATGGCCTTCAGCGGCAGCGTGGCGGGTACGGCGGGGGTGGTGGCGGTCGGCTGGGCGACGGTCTGCGCCATGGCAGAACCTCCTCTGGGAGTTCGCGTCCCATCTCGGTGGTGCACAGGACGACAGCCACGGGTCTGACTCACGAGACGCCAGGGGCTCCTCGCTCACAGTGGCGCGACCGTGCCGGATTCCCACCGGCTTCCGTCGTACCGTCGTCGATTCGGACAGACCGTACCGCGAGTCGCGTGCATGGCCAAGACCGCACCGGCGGACGTGATCTTCTTCTCTCGCCAGGATCCGGCCGCGCTCAAGTGAGACGGAGTCAGAAGCGGCCCGCCGCGAAGACGACGGCGGCTCCGAGCACGCCCATACCCGCACCGGTGGCCAGCGCGGCCAGCCACGCACGCCACCAGCGCGGGGCCGCGGTCACGGAATCCGGATCCCTGGGCTCGGACCCGGATTCGGCCCACAGGTAGGCCAGAAAACCCGCGCCGGTGACGATCCCGGCCAGGGCCCAGGCGGGGCCGTCGGCCAAGCGGTGGCGGCGAGCCGTGAGCATCCGGGCCAGGACGACCGCCCCCGTGAGGATCGCCAGGTACCTGAGCCATGTCCACGGCGTGAGCAGGACGTAGGCGACGGGCACCAGCAGGGCCAGGCCCCCGGCGCCGTACGTGGCGTCGAAGTCGCGGAACCGGATCCGCTCCGCGGATGTGCCCGCCGCCCGGGTCACGGTCGCCCTGAAGTCACGGGCGGCCTCGTCGGTGCCCGCGACGAAGCCGGCCGGCCGGTAGACGTAGCTGTGCTCGTCGAGCGGGCCCGTGCTCCAGCGCACCGTGACGTCCGTGCCCTCGGCGTCCATCTGCACCGAGTGCGTCCGGCCGGCCTTGATGTCCGCCACCAGCTCGCGCGTCGACCCGGAGGCCGGTACGACGCGCAGCAGCGTGGTGGCGAACGACAGCACGAGCACCAGGAGCAGCGCCCAGCGGACCGGACGCCAGACCCTGTCGGTCCGGGCGTCCGACAGTCCGCTGATGCGCTGCGTCATCTCAGTGCACCTCCATGGTCCAGTAGTAGGTCTGGTACACACTGGCACCGCCGTAGCCCTGCTTGATGTCCGGCATCCCGAAGTGGATCAGTGAAGCGGTCCCCGTGTCGTTGAAGGCCGCGAACGCCACCGTGAAGCTGCGACTGCTGCGGTTCTCGTTGACCACCTGATAGACCACGTCGTAGCCGCCGGTGAAGGCGTCGGGAGTCTCCGTACCGTGGTGGCCATTGGTCGCCATACCGAGCATGTCCTTCGGGAAGTTTGCCAGCTTCTCCCCCAGGTTCTTGCCGTCGACGTAGTCGTCCTGTCCGCCGAGGGCGTTGATGTCCGCACTGTAGTCGTCGGCCTCCAGCTTCTCCTTCAGTCGCCGCATGATGCCCATGTTGTGCTTGTCCACGGCCAGTTGCTGGGTGAGCGGGCTACCCGCGTCGAACGGAACGTTCGCGCCCTTGCCACCGGCCCAGAGCTTGAGCAGATCCTGCCAGCTCAACTGCGGGGAGTTGCCGCCCAGCTGGTTGCAGGCCGCCATGGTGCCGGACGCGACGCTCGCGCCTGCCTGGCAGGGGTGCCTGTTGCCGGCGATGGTCATGACGTACGCCTTGAGCTGCGCCGCGAGCGCCGAGTGCACCAGCTGCTCGTTCGAGTCGTCCTTCCAGACGTGGTGCTGCAGCGCTTCCAGGGCCGCCAGGCAGGCCGAGTCGCAGCCGCCGCCACCGCCGTGGTGGCCGCCGCCGCCACCGCCGCCGCCACCGCCGCCGTTGCCGCACGGGTCGATCAGGACGTAGTAGCAGCCGCTGCCTCGGCTGTTGGGGACGGGGTCGCCGCGCTCCGCCGGGGTGCAGTACTTGAGGTCGTACTGGCAGGAGTTCGGCCGGGAGCCGATCTCAAGCCCCGTGGGGTCGCTGTTGGTGATGGGGTTGTCGCCTGCGTAGGTGTAGCCGCCCAGCTCCTGCGGGCTGGTCGCCTCGAAGACGGGGTCGACGCTGATGAAGCTGCCCAGCGCCGGGTCGTACTTACGGGCGCCGACGTCGGTGTAGCCGGTGCTCGTGTCCTGGGGTTTGCCGAGGTAGGAGTGGGTCGGGTCGGCCCAGGCCGTGGTGTTGGCGCTGGAGCGTGGCTGCCCGTAGGGCGTGTACTGCTTGCGGGCGACCTGCTGGGTGGTGGCGTCCATGGACAGGGTCGCCGTGCCGTGCGGGTCACCGAAGAGGTACTTCAGTCCCCCGCCGGCCAGGCTGGAGCGGACGGCCATCGGCACACCGGCGCCGCCGCCGTGGACGTAGGTGCGCACGGCACCGAGCAGCACGTTCGGGGTGACGCTGGTGTTGACGACGATCTCGGTGTCCCCGGCGAAGAGGACGGTCTGGCCGGGGTCGCGGCGGATCAGCTGGTTGCCGTCCGCGTCGTACAGGTATTTGGTGGTCGACGGGCTGGTGCCGTCGATGTCCACCTGAGCCAGATGACCCTCGTCGTCCCAGGTCAGGGTCTGGCCCGGGCCGCTGGTGGGGGTCCGGGTGTGCAGGTTGCCGTCTTCGTCGTAGCCGAACTTCGTCGGGTTGGTGCCACCGGTGGTGGCGGTCAGGGTGTGCGGCTGCGCACCGGTGGAGTTGCAGCCCGTGGTGCAGCCGTCGGTGTAGCCGGTGGTGGCCGTGGTTCCGGAGCTGCCGACCGCGTGGTCGACGCTCTGCTTGCGGTTGCCGATGGCGTCGTAGCCGAAGGACTGCCAGTACGAGCCGGCCGTGCCGGTCAGCGTTGCGCTGGTCGGCGGGTTGGCGGAGCAGTTGTCGTTGGCCGTCCAGGCGTCGGTGAGCCGGTCCAGCGTGTCGTAGCTGTAGCACTGCTGGTCGGTGACGGTGTTACCGGTCTCCGACTGCTGGTCGGTCGTGGACGTCGGGTTGCCCGAGGCGTCGTAGGTGTACTTGGTGTCGTCGACCGTCGGTCCGGGCGCCTGGGTCCGGGTGATGAGGCGGTCGGTCAGCCGGCGCGTCTGGTCGTCGTAGCTGTAGGTGATCCAGGCCGGGTTGGTCGACGCCCCCATCGTGATCTGCGAGGGCTCGCCGTAGTTGGTGAGGACCGTGGCCGCCACGTAGGTGTTGATGCTGCTGCCTGTGGTGGTCGGCTTGCCCAGCGCGTCGTGGCCGTAGGTGATGACCTCGTTCAGCAGGCCCTGGGTACGCGGATCGCTCTGCGTGGCCAGCGTCTGGGTGTTCGTCGTGTACGTGAAGGTCGTGGTGTACGTCGACGGAAGCGGCGCCTCCGACGCGGGCAGGGTGATCTTGGTGCCGGTGGGCTTGCCGAGGCTGGTGTAGCCGGTGGTGGCGGTCGTGTAGCCGCCGGTCACGCCCTGGACGTAACGGGTGGACGAGGTCGGCAGGCCGATCCGGATCGTGTCGTAGGCCCAGGAGGCGAACTGGAAGCCGGCCTTGGCCTTGTCCGTGCCCGTGAGCTTTCGGCCGAGCAGGTCGTAGGTGTAGTCGAGCTCGACCTGCTTGGCGTCCTTGGTGGACACCATGTTGCCGGCGTCGTCGAAGCCGTAGTTGCTGCCGCCCGCGTCGGGGTCGGTCTGGGAGGTCTTGCGGCCGAGCAGGTCGTAGCCGAACGACCACTCGGTCTTGTCGGCGCCGGTCACCCGCGTCCGCTGACCTGCAAAGTTGTAGCCGTAGGTGGTGGCCGAGGTGGTGCCGCCGGTGGCGGTGAAGCCGGCCGACGCGGACCCGCTCAAGGTGGGGAGCGCGGTGTACTGGTCGAGTTCGGTGGTCTGGCCGCGGGCGTTGGTCACCGTGGTGGTGGCCACCCCGCCCTTGGCCGGCAGGACGGTGGTCCTGTCACCGGCGTAGGCGGTGGTCGTGGCCCACGTCTTGGACCCGGCGTGCTCCTCGGTGAGCAGATCCGCCCGCCCGAGTCCGTCGTGGTCGGTGACGGTGGTGTCCGGGATGGACACCTGGGAGACCGAGATCAGCTTGTTGCCGGGGTTTCCGCCGACGTTGTAGGCGTTGTTGGCGACGACCGTCCAGCCGTGCGAGTCGTACTGCGTGTCCGAGACCGTGGTCGTGCTGTTCTCGGCGGTGGTCTGCGTCTGGAGGGAGCGCAGCATCGCGTCGTACAGCGTCTCGCTGGTCTTGTAACTTCCGTTGTCCAGCAGCGTGTTGGTGGCCACGACCGAGGGCGCCGTCTGGGAGAGGCTGTAGGTGTAGGTCGTGTTCGCCGGTGCGCTGTTGGCCTTGATCTCATTGGGCAGCCACACCGCCGTCAGGCGGCCGAGGGCGTCGTAGGTCAGCGAGGTGAGCAGACCCGCCGCGTCAGTCTTGGCGGTGGGCAGGACACGGGCCGGGTCCTGGACCGTGGTGGTCAGCTGGCAGTCCTTGGACGACACCGTGACCGCGGAGCAGTCCGTACCCGGGGTGACCTGGGTGACCGTTGTGGTGCTGGTCGGCAGCTCGCCGCTCACCGGGCTGTAGGAGGTGAAGACGGACTGGCTCAGGCTCTTGCCGTCCGGCGAGGTGGAGTTGGGGGTGCGGGTGGCCTTCGTGGTGCGGCCGTAGGAGTCGTAGCTGCTGGCGGCCTGGTCGACGAACGCGGTCGCGGTCGCTCCGGACGCCGCCGACGCGGCCTGCACCAGGGTGGCGTCACCGTGGGTGGGCAGCGCGGGGTTCGTCCGGCCGTCGCCGTCGTAGCCGAAGGCATGACCGTCGAAGGAGGTGCGGCTGTCAGAGATCAGCGTCCCTGCGGGGGTCGCTCCGGCGGTGGAGCAGTCCTGGGCCGTGGTGATGGTCTCGGAGGGCAGCGTCAGCGACAGGTCGGGGTTCGACAGGTAGCGGGTGTAGGTGCACTTTTCGACATTGTCGGTGTCGGCGGTCTCACCGCGGTCGTCGACCTGCACCGGCAGACCGGTGGTCGGCTTGCCCAGCGTCGTCTCGTAGAAGGTGTCGGTCTCAGTCTTGCGCCAGCCGTACGAGACCGCCTGGCGGGTCAGCGTCTTGGCGCTGCGGACCATCTGCGCCGTCAGGTCCTGCACGCCGCTGCGGTTGCGCGTGGCGGTGGGGCCGATGACCGTCGGCACGGTGACGACGGCCTTGTTCAGGCTGCCGCCGGAAGCGGTGTAGGTGTCCGCCTCGAAGACCTGGCCGGCCAGCGCGTTGTCGTCCGCGACCGAGGTCGCGCCGTCCTGGCTGGTGAGGTTCGGCACCGAGCGGGTCTTGCCGCCGGGCAGGGTGTCACCGTTCATGCCCAGGAAGTAGTAGCTCTTCGACAGCGTCTTCTGGTCGTGGATCTGGGCGCCGTTGGTGTAGTGGAAGACGTTCGGGTCGCCGGTGGTGACGTCCACCTCCGGGTAGCCGCGGAACTGGCCCCAGGTACGGTTCTTGGCCTTGACGACCTCGTTGTCGTCGTAGTGCCAGCCCGGGTTGCCCTTGTAGACGTAGTCGGTCTCCAGCTCCGGCTGCGTGCCGTCCTGGTAGGAGTTGTGCGGGTCGGTGGTGACGACCGAGCTGACCTTGTACTTGTAGAACCAGTCCATCCACGGCGCCGGCTGCCCGTAGGGCGTCCAGTACACCGGGAAACACGAGAGCGTGTTGGTGGAGGCGAAGTTCTTGGCCGCCGCGTCGGTCGGGTCGTTGGGGTCGCTGGCCGGAGCGCTGGAGCAGTCGGGCCGGTCGTAGGTGACCGTCGTCTCCGCACCTGTCTCGCTGGTGACCGTCTGGATCCGGTCGTGATACAT